>JBDSSQ010000001.1:0-18389 GCA_039928695.1 Pseudolysinimonas sp.
AGGCGTTCGAACCCCAGCTCGTGGAGGGTAAGGCCATCCAGCTGCACCCCCTCGTGTGTGCCGCGTTCAACGCCGACTTCGACGGTGACCAGATGGCAGTTCACCTGCCGCTGTCGGTCGAGGCGCAGGCCGAGGCGCGCGTGCTTATGCTCGCCAGCAACAACATCCTGAAGCCGTCTGACGGTCGACCGGTGACCCTGCCCACCCAGGACATGATCATCGGCCTGCACCACATGACGACGATGAAGACCGATGTTGTCGGTGAGGGCCGTGCGTTCTCGTCGATCGCCGAGGCTATCCTCGCGTTCGACCAGCACTCGCTCGACCTCAACGCCAAGGTGCGCATCCGTCTTGAGAACCTGCACTTCGCCGAGGGCGAGGCGCCCGAGGGCTTCACGCAGGGCGATGTCGTGCTGCAGGAGACGACCCTTGGTCGCGCCCTGTTCAACGAGGCGCTTCCGGTCGACTACCCGTACATCGAGGCAGTCGCCGACAAGGGCCGCCTCTCGGCGATCGTCAACGATCTCGCCGAGCGGTACGTCAAGGTAGAGGTCGCGGCAACGCTCGACCGCATCAAGGACGCCGGTTTCTACTGGGCGACCCGTTCGGGAGTCACCGTCGCGCTCAGCGACATCCTGACGCCGAAAGACAAGCCCGAGATCGTGGCCAAGCACGAGAAGCGTGCCGCCAAGGTGCAGGGCGAGTTCGACAAGGGTCTGATCGACGACGCCTCGCGCCGCCGTGAGCTCATCGACATCTGGACGGAGGCCACCAACGAGGTCGCCGCCTCGATGCAGGCGAACTTCCCGAAAGACAACAACATCTTCCGGATGGTGTCGTCTGGTGCTCGAGGCAACTGGCTGCAGGTGCGCAACATCGCCGGCATCCGGGGGCTGGTGTCGAACCCGAAGGGCGAGACCATCCCGCGTCCGATCATCTCGTCGTACCGCGAGGGTCTGTCGGTGGCCGAGTACTTCATCGCCACTCACGGCGCCCGCAAGGGCCTGGCCGACACCGCTCTTCGTACCGCCGACTCTGGCTACCTGACTCGTCGACTCGTCGACGTCTCTCAGGACGTCATCATCCGCGAAGACGACTGCGGCACGACAAAGGGCCTCGAGCTCCGGATCGCGGTCAAGCTCGCTGACGGCACGTTGGTTCGCGACGAGAACGTCGAGAACTCGGTGTACGCCCGGAGCCTGGCGGAAGACGCGGTCGACGCCAAGGGCAAGGTCGTCGCCGTTGCCGGCGCCGACGCGGGTGACGTGACGATCGACCAGTTGATGGCTGCCGGTGTCGAGACCGTCAAGGTCCGCTCGGTGCTCACCTGCGAGTCGGCGGTCGGCGTCTGCGCTGCCTGCTACGGACGGTCGCTCGCGACCGGCAAGCTCGTGGACATCGGCGAGGCCGTCGGCATCATCGCGGCCCAGTCGATCGGCGAGCCCGGAACGCAGCTCACCATGCGCACCTTCCACTTCGGTGGATCGGCATCGGCTGACGACATCACGCAGGGTCTTCCTCGTGTGACGGAACTCTTCGAGGCTCGCACCCCGAAGGGCGCAAGCCCGATCGCCGAGGCGGCAGGGCGCGTCACCATCGAAGACACCGACCGGTCGCGACACGTGGTGCTCACCCCGGACAACGGAGACGAGCCGCACAAGTACCCGGTGCTCAAGCGTGCAACCCTCCTCATCGAGGATGGGCAGCACGTCGAGCTCGGCCAGCAGTTCGTGGTCGGCAACCTCGACCCGAAGGAAGTGCTGCGCGTGCAGGGCGTTCGCGCCGTGCAGCTGCACCTCGTCGACGGTGTGCAGGGCGTGTACCGCAGCCAGGGTGTTCCGATCCACGACAAACACATCGAGGTCATCGTTCGGCAGATGTTGCGCAAGGTGACCGTCGTCGAGCACGGAGACACCGACCTGCTCCCCGGCGAGCTGGTCGACCGGTCGAAGTACAACGACATCAACCGTGCGACGCTGACCGAGGGCAAGAAGACCGCATCGGCTCGCCAGGAGGTCATGGGAATCACCAAGGCATCCCTCGCGACCGAGTCGTGGCTGTCGGCCGCGTCATTCCAAGAGACGACCCGCGTTCTGACGCAGGCCGCCATGGAGGGCAAGTCGGACCCACTGGTCGGCCTCAAAGAGAACGTGATCATCGGCCAGCTCATCCCGGCTGGTACGGGCTTGAGCAAGTACCGCAATGTGACCGTCGAGGCCACCGAGGAGGCGAAGGCGGAACGTTACCCGAACCGCATCTTCACCGACGACTCGGTGTTCAGCGAGTCAGACCTGAGCTTCGTCGACTTCGACAGCTTCAGCTCTGACGACTTCACGCCCGGCACGTACAACTGACTCTCGCTGGGGCGTCGATGACGCCCCAGCCGAGGCAGGTTGAGTAGCCGCCCCTTCCGGGCGGCGTGTCGAAACCTCACAGGAAGGCCCTCACCGGTTCGCCGGCGGGGGCCTTCCTCGTTCGCTGAGCGCGGTTTTCGCACGAATAGCTAAGGGGATTGGGGAGTTGCAGGTCGAGCCGCCATGACTCTCAGCAGCGAACCGACTGTGAAGACGTGCCCTCGCGGATGGGCGGTGCTTCGCTAGGCTGACAGCCACCATCGAAGGAGCAGCTCAAATGACCGACGAGACCCCCGCCCCGAAGACCCGTAAGGCCCCGATGATGCGGCCGGCAGAGACGGACCCAGCGACTGACGCGACGACTGACGCCGCGCCCGCCGCGCCCGCGGAGGTCCACGAGAGCGCCCCGGCGGTTCGCGCCGAGGCCGAACCCGCGACAGCCAACGAAGAGGCTGCGCCAGCGACCGCGACAGGCGAGGTCACGCCAGCTGCCGCAGAATCCGCCGTCGCCGGCCAGCAGGTCGTCTACGTGCAGGCGCCCATCCCGCCTCGCGTTCGCGGCAACCGCGTCGTCGGAGTGCTGCTTGCCCTGCTCGGCACCGTCGTGTTCGCGCTGGTGTACGCCGCCGCTGCAGCGATCCCGCTTGCGATCCGGTTCAACGGTGCGGGTTTCAGCCCGGCATTCTCGGCCTTCGTGCAGAACGCGATCTTCTGGATCCCCGTCATGATGTTCGCGCTCGGATTCGTCTTGCTGACCCTGATCCTGAACCGCGCAGGCTGGTGGGCGCACGTGATCGGCAGCCTTCTCGTTGCGGTCTTCGTCTATTTCGCCTCGATCGGGCTGTTGCTCCTGATCAACAATGTGTTCGGTCAGACGCCCGCACAGGCGAATTCGGCGTTCGGCGCATTGGCCACGAACCCCCTGATCATCGCTGCCGCGCTGGTGGCTCGCGAGGTATCCATCTGGATCGGCCTGGCCATCGCGGCCCGAGGTCGCCGTGTGAAGGCGCGCAACATCGAGACTCGCACGGAGTGGGATCGTGAGCAGGAGGAGAAGAAGGCCGAGTACGAGCGGGCCGGAAGCACGCCAGCGGCCTGAGGGGCTCGGGTGAGCTGAGGGGCTCGGGTGAGACCACCCCCGATTGCGGGGCTGCCCGAGTCCACGGATCGCACCTAACCTGGCACTCTCAGGGTTCGCATATCTGCGGCGACACCCGAGACCGTGCTGAGAACCGGGGGGAACTCAGCACGTCCGGCGACACCGAGGGGGGTGCCCGTGGCCTCCCTGTCTGAGATTCTGATCATTCGTGGTCTAATGCCGATTACGAGCATGGACCAGGTGACGGGCGACCCTGCCAGAGATGACGCTCACGTCGCCGAGCTGGTCGAGGGCGGCGTCGTCACCGAGAGCCAGGTCGCATCCGCTCGCGCCGCGCAACTCGGGCTCCCGTTCGTGGACCTCACGGACTACCCGATCGACCAGTCTGCCGTCTCGCTCGTTCCGGTCGCCCTTCTGCGTCGGCACGAAGTGCTGCCGATCGGACGTGACGGCGATCGGCTGCTCTTGGCGATGGCAGACCCGCGCGATGTGCTCGCGCTCGACGACATCCGCGCCGCAGTGAAGATGCAGGCCCGGCCGGTCGTCGCCGAACGCGGTGACCTCATGGCAGCCCTCGACCGTTTCGTCCGTTCGGACAGCGAGCTGAGCGAGCTCACCGTCGCGATGGTCGAAGAGAACACCTCGTCGAGTGATCTCGTTCCGGTCACCGATCAGGCAGAGGATGACGCGCCCATTGTGCGCTTCGTCAACCTGCTGATCAGCCAGGCCATCCAGGACCACGCTTCTGACATCCACATCGAGCCTGGCGAGCGCCAACTCGACGTGAGGTACCGCATCGACGGTGTGCTGCACGAGATGCAGAGCGCGCCCAAGAGCATCCAGAACGGCGTGATCTCACGCCTCAAGATCATGAGCGACATCGACATCGCCGAGCGGCGCAAGCCGCAGGATGGCCGCATGTCGGTCGTCCATGGCGGCAACCGCATCGACCTCCGTGTCGCGACGCTTCCGACGGTGCATGGCGAGAAGGTCGTCATGCGTATCCTCGATAACACCTCGTCGGCTCGCGATATCAGCGACCTGAACATGCTCGAGCACAACTTCAAGATGTTCGAGGCCTCGTACAAGAAGCCGCACGGAATGATCCTGGTGACCGGCCCGACCGGTTCCGGCAAGTCGACGACCCTCTATACGACCCTGCACGCGGTCGCCAAGCGCGAGATCAACGTCATCACCGTCGAAGACCCGGTGGAGACCCGGATGCCCGGCATCAACCAGGTGCAGGTCAACCCGAAGGCGGGCCTCACCTTCGCCAGCGCGCTGCGGTCGATTCTGCGATCGGACCCGGATGTCGTGCTGATTGGTGAGATCCGCGATCAAGAGACCGCACAGATCGCCATCGAAGCCTCGCTGACCGGCCACTTGGTGCTCTCGACCCTCCACACCAACTCGGCACCCGCCGCCATCACCCGCCTCACCGAGATGGACATCGAGCCCTTCCTGGTGGGATCCGCCCTCGAGTCGGTGGTCGCCCAGCGCCTCGCGCGCCGGCTCTGCGAGCGCTGCAAAGAGGGCTACCAGCACGACGGCAACGACCTCGTGCGTCTCGGGTTCCCGATGGCTCCGGACGGCGGCGTCCCGCTGCTGTTCCGCCCGGTCGGGTGCGTTGCCTGCAGCAACACCGGGTATCGCGGTCGTATCGCCTTGCACGAGGTGATGGTCGTGAACGAAGAGATCGAGAAGCTCGCCGTTGCGCGGGCCTCGAGCGCAGAACTGAACCGGGCCGCCATCGCGGCGGGCATGCTCACTCTGCGGCAGGACGGATGGGCGAAGGTCGCCCTGGGCTACACCTCGATCGAAGAAGTCCTGCGCGTCGTCGCATGACGCGCAGACCAACGGACAGAAAGCACCAGGGGGAACAATGAGCGCCAACAAACCGGTCTGGGAGATCCCCATCTCCGCCGACGACAATCTCGCGAACCTCGCGGCGGCAGCCGCCGCCGGAGTTCCCGCGACGCCACCGCCGGCGGCTCCCGGGCCGCCAGCGTACGAGTTGCCTTCCGAGGCGCCCATTCCGGCGTACGAGCTGCCCGTGGAGGCCAGTGGCGCGCCGGCTCCGCGTGCCAGCCAGGAGTCGTGGCCGCCGCCCGGTCAGCCTCCCGTTCCTCCCGCACAGGCCTCGGTGCCCGTTGCCGTCGCACCGGCAGCGCCGGCCGTAGTCGAGGTGACCGCCGTGTCCCAGCCGGCGCCTCAGCCGCCGGCAGCGCCGGCTCTTCCGGCCATCGACGCGGTGCCGCAGCCGGGCACCCCCGCAGCGCCGGCTCCGGTCGTCGATGCCACCGAGCTCGGCCCGCTCAGCGCCGAGTACCGCAACGCGGACCCGGATGTCATCGCCGCGCTCCAGCAGGTGCTGTTCACCGGCGCCTCCGACCTTCACATCACCGCGAACGCAGCGCCCATGTTGCGTGTCGACGGCGGTCTGAGCCCGGTCGCCGGCGCTTCGGTGTGGAACGCCGACAAAGTGCGCGCCGCGTTGGTGTCCCTGCTGTCGAGCGATCAACTCGCCCGCTTCGAGGAGCACCTCGAGCTCGACCTGGCGTACACCCTGTCGGCGAGCGCTCGATTCCGCGTGAACATGTACCAGCAGCGCGGCGCCATCGGTGCGGCCTTCCGTCTCATCCCGACCACCATCAAGACGCTCGAGCAACTGGGTGTTCCCGACTCGGTCGCCCGCTTCGCCACGCTGCCCCGTGGTCTTGTCCTGGTGACCGGCCCGACCGGTTCCGGCAAGTCGACGACCCTCGCCGCGCTCATCGACTTGGTGAACCGCTCGCGTGCCGACCACATCGTGACCGTCGAGGACCCGATCGAGTTTATGCACGGCAACAAGCGCTCCCTGGTGAACCAGCGCGAGGTCGGCCACGACACGCACAGCTTCGCCGCCGCGCTCAAGCACGTACTGCGGCAAGACCCCGACGTCATCCTGGTCGGCGAAATGCGAGACCTCGAAACCATCTCGGTGGCACTCACCGCGGCTGAGACCGGCCACCTGGTGTTCGCCACGCTGCACACGCAGAGCGCGGCATCCACCATCGACCGTGTCATCGACGTGTACCCGCCGCACCAGCAGGACCAGATTCGCACCCAGCTCAGCGCGACACTGCAAGGCGTCGTCAGTCAGACGCTGGTGAAGAAGGCAAGCGGGAACGGCCGTGTCGTCGCGACCGAGGTCATGGTGATCACACCCGCCATCGCCAACCTCGTCCGTGAGGGCAAGAGCTACCAGATCACCTCGTCGATGCAGGCCGGTAAGGAACTGGGAATGCACACGATGGATCAGCACCTCGCCGAGTTGGTCGACGCGGGTTTGATCGCCCGCGACACCGCCTTCGAGAAGGCGCACGATCCCGAGACACTGACGCGACTGATCTCGCGGTCGGCGTCCGCTCCACCGGCGGTCACATTCAACGACGAGGCGATGTACGCCTCAGCAGAGAAAGGACGCCACTGATGTCGATGGCGGTCAAGAGTTGGACTTACACCAGCCGCAATCAGTCCGGCAAGCTCGTCAAGGGCAAACTAGAGGCACCCAGCGAGGCCCAGGCTCTCGGCAGGCTCCAGAGCATGGGCCTGAGCCCGCTGACCGTTGCAGAAGGCAAGTCGGGCGGACTCAACGCCGACATCAGCCTGAAGGGCTTCGAGAAAGGCGTCGACCTCAAGTCGCTCGCCGTCATGAGCCGGCAACTGTCGACGATGATCAGCTCGGGTCTCGCTCTTCTGCGTGCCCTGCACATCTTGGGTCAGCAGACCGAGAACAAGAAGCTCAAAGAGGTCATGGCGCAGGTCGCCACCGACGTGGAAACCGGAGGCTCGTTCTCCGACTCGCTGGCCAAGCACCCGCTCGACTTCCCGCCGATCATGATCAGCATGATCCGTGCCGGTGAGGCAGGCGGATTCCTCGAGGGTGCACTCGACAGCCTGGCCACCAACTTCGAGAAGGATGCGAAACTGCGCGCCGAGATCAAGTCGGCGATGACCTACCCGATGATGGTCCTCCTCATCGCGGTTGTCGCCGTGATCATCATGCTGACCTTCATCGTGCCGATCTTCAAGACGATGTTCGAAGGACTCGGCAGCTCGCTGCCGATCCCGACCCAGATCCTGGTGACCATCTCGCAGAACATGGTCTGGATCATCCCGACGCTGGTGGTTCTGATCGTGGTCGGCATGGTCTGGTACCGCCGGAACAAGAACAGCGAAGGGTTCCGCAAGGTCGTCGACCCGATGAAGTTGAAGGCACCGGTGTTCGGCAAGCTCGTGCAGAAGATCGCGATCGCGCGCTTCACGCGCAACTTCTCGAACATGATCGGGGCCGGCGTGCCCATCCTGCAGGCCCTGAACATCGTCGGGTCGACATCGGGCAACTACACCATCGAACAGGCGACGAAACGGATCGCAGACTCGGTGCGCAACGGTCAGTCAATCGCGAAGCCTCTCGCCGAAGAGCCCGTCTTCCCGCCGATGGTCGTGCAGATGATGGCCGTCGGTGAGGACTCGGGCTCGCTCGAGATCATGCTCAACAAGGTGGCCGACTTCTACGATGCGGAGGTCGAGGCATCCACCAAGGCGCTCACGTCGATGATCGAGCCGTTGCTGATCGCCTTCCTGGGCATCGTGATCGGCGGCATGGTCGTCGCGCTCTACATGCCGATCTTCAGCATCGCCTCGGCGGTGAACGGGGCTCACTGACCTCTGCGAGTCGCCGTCGAGGCTCTGTCTCGGCGGCGATTTCGCGCGCCCGCGCTGGATAATTGTTCCACCCCCGGACGTGGGATATCCGACCAGCCGCCTGGCTTCTAGCCTGGCGGGGCAACGAGACCGATAGAACGATCGGTCGGTGCGACAGCTGGGGGGCTGGATATGTCGATTCACAACATTGTTCGCGCACGGTCGCGTCACACCGAGGGTGAGGCCGGCTTCACGCTGATTGAACTTTTGGTCGTGGTCATCGTCATTGGCATCCTTGCGGCGATCGCGATCCCGGCGTACCTCGTGGCGCAGCAGCATGCCAAGGAATCCGCGGTGATTTCCGATCTCACCAACCTGAAGGCGGCTGTCGTCAGTCTGGACCTGAGGAACGATTCGATGCCGACAGCGCTGCCGGCGACGACCACGGCGCTGACCTCCACCTGGACTGACGCGGGGGCGACCTTGAGTCAGTTCACGACGAACGTCATCTACAAGCCCGGCACCGGGACCGGATTCTGTGTCGCGGGTCTGAGCGTCACCGGGACGGTCTTCGTCAGCGTCGACGCCAAGAACGTCGTGCCAAGTTCGCAGACTACGCTCACCGCCGCCTGCCCCTAGGCCCCACTGGTCCCCTTTTCTGTCGACCCCCTGACTGGGGGCGTGATCAGGGGTTTAACCCCCCGGATGCGGGATTCACGCCTTCATCCGGGACCCATAGCGTCATCCATGTCGGGTCCTTCGCCGTAGGGGGGGACGGCTCGATTCCTAATCACACGAATCATTCAACGAATGGAATCCACATGATCACCCGCATTCAGAAGGCTCTGGCGGCCCGCCGCTCCGAGCTGCAGGAGGAGAAGGGCTTCACGCTCATCGAGCTCCTCGTTGTTGTCATCATCATCGGCATCCTCGCCGCGATCGCCATCCCGGTGTACCTCGGTGTTCAGAACAACGCCAAGGACTCCTCGGTTCAGTCCGACGTCGCGAACCTGAAGATCGCGGTCGTCAGCCTCTCGACGGCCAACTCGGGCACGCTGCCGACCAGCTTCGAGCAGGGCTCCATCACGGGTACCACGGCGACCACCGTGCCGTCGGGGACCACTCCGGACTGGAATGGCGCCGGCGCGACTGCTGGTGCCAACACCGTTGACCTCAAGTACGTCGCCGGAGCCGGTGGCAACTTCTGCGTCTCGGGCATGAGCACGACCGGAACGTACTTCAAGGCCACCCAGACCGGTGGCGCTGTGAAGTCGGCCGCCGGCTGCTAATCCAGCCAATGCACTGAGCGGGGCGTCGCCTGGCGGCGCCCCGCTCTCCCGGTGAACGGAACCCGCTTCGTCAGCCGCTGAGGGAAGGCCCTCATCTCATTCAGACCCCGGGGGGAGGTCGTCATGTCGGTCCGCCGCATCTGCCGCGCACAGCGTCGCCGCCTTGCCGGCAACGAGGACGGCCTCGGAATGACCGAGATCCTTGTCGCCATGATGGTCTTCGCGATCATCGCGACCACGGCCGCTTACGGCATCCTCAACGCCCTCACCCTCACCTCGTCCACGCGCTCCAGCGCGACGGCGATGTCGATCGCCTCGAGCGACCTCGACAAGATGCGCATCGCTGCGTCGGTCGACGATAGCGGCGTCTTCGACGTGGTCTCCACGACCAGCCCGATTCCCAAAACGGTCGCGGGCACCACATACAGTGTGAGTCGCACGGTGACCTGGCAGACCACGACGGGAACGATCGGCGCTTGCGGCACCGGCACGGGCACCCTGCAGTACAAGAACGTTTCTGAAACCGTCTCCTGGGTCACGACCAACGGGATAACCCGGTCCGTCACCATGTCGAGCTCTATCGCGCCGCTTAGCAACATCAACTCCGATACGACCGGAACCATCATCGTCACGGTCACGGGCGCCGGCGGTCAGCCCGTGCCCGGCCTCACGGTGTCCATCACCCCGACTTCCACCGGCGGCGGATCGGCGCTGAACGACCCGCCGCAGAACACCGATATCGCCGGATGTTCGTTCGGACTCCTGGTGGATCCGGGCAGCTACAACGTGACCGCCTCGCTTGCGGGCGACATCGACGTCTATCAAAACGCAACGGCGATCATCACGACCGTCGCGACCACGCCGACCGCCTCGCCCATCAGCGTCGCCGCGGGGCAGAACACGATCGTCAACTTCACCTACGACCAGGCGGCGACCTTCCCGTTGACCTATCCGGCCGGCGCCACGCTCCCGACCAACCTGCCCATCTCGTTCTACCATCCGACGCCGGGAACGACCCCGTTCCTGAGCGCGACGCCGCCGGCGACAGTGAAGGCGTTCCCCTGGGGCGATGGCTACACGATCATCGGCGGCAAGTACTTCTACACGGCGACGTCGAGCACGTCTAGCTGCCTTGACACGAACCCTGCGACATGGACGACACCCCGCGCCGCGGACGGCGCTCTGGGTGTTGCCCCGACGCCCGTCATCGCTGGCGGTGGAACGACAGCCGCCCCCACCGCCGTCCCCCTGGGGACTCTCACGTTGAACGGCATCAGCTCGCTGTCGGGCAAGTACATCACTGCGGTGACCAAATCGACGCCGGCCGCCGGCGACCCGGGATGCAATGCCGGTCAGACTCTGTCGTTCCCCGTGCTGGGAACCGTCAGCAGCACGACGCTCGCCCTTCCCTACGGCACCTGGAACCTCTACTACGGCACGTCGTCGGGCTCGACGACGACCGCCTTCTCCTCCGGCCTGCTGACCGGTCAAGTCGGCGGCACGGTCGTATCGGGCAACGCGATCCTGATCGACCCGAGGGTCCCATGATCATCACCATCGCGCGCCGCCTCCGCCGTCGTGACGAGGGTCTCGGCCTCGTCGAGTTGGTCGTCTCGTCACTGGTCGGGCTGATCATCCTCGTGACTGCGGGAGCGCTTCTGATCTCGGCGACCAGGGCATCGAACACCCAGGCGCTCTCGGACATCAACGCGCGTGGCGCGACGACGGCCATGAACGCGATGAGCCGCTACTTGCACGCCGCGACCACCTACCCGACTTCGGCGGGGACGCTGCCGGCCTTCACGAGCACGGGTATGGGTGCGACGGACATCACGTTCTACGCATACGTCAACCTGGTGAGCACGGCCGCGCAGCCCGTCAAGGTGCGGTACTACATCGATTCGACCACGAAGAACCTCATGGAGCAGCTCTACAGCTCGACCTGCAGCGTCACGACCGGGTTCTGCACCTTCTCGCCCACAGCGACGACCATCAACCTCGGGGGACCGGTGGCGAGCCCGACGTCTGACACGCCTCCCGCGCCTCTCTTCGTCTACCTGAATGCCGGCGGCGCGCAGACCACCGTCGCCTCGGCGGTGCAGTCCGTGCAGATCAACCTGGAGTACGGCTCCGCGACCCCGGGCGCCCCGGGCAACACCCACCTCACCAACACGGTCGCGCTGCTGAACATCGGCCAATTCGGAGGAGACTCCTCATGATCGTGTCCCGGATCTTTCGTGCTCTCCGTCGTCGCGATGACGGCGTCGCCCTACCTGCTGTCATCGGAATCGGGACCGTCATCACCCTTCTGGTGCTGACGGGGGCCGCGATCTCGACTAGCGGTGCTACCAAGACCTTGACGGATGGCAACAGCCTGAATGCGATGCAGGCCGCGTACGCGGGTGCTGCCGACTATCAGAGCCGTCTCACCAACAACAACAGCTACTGGCAGTACGGCGCGAGTACCGCGTTCACCAGCACAAGCGCGTTCCCCCTGGGCACGGGTTCCAACTCGGCGTTCGGCACCACGGTGGGCGGCACGTGGGCCACGGTCAACGGGTCGAACAACCTCGAGACTTACCGCTACGAGGTGAACAACTCGAAGTTCGCCACCACCGGCGCCGTGCAGCTCCGGGTCACCGGTCGCTCGGGGAATCAGACGAGATCCTTGGTTGCCACGGTGCGCGGCACCGGGTTCATCGACTACCTCTACTTCACGGACTACGAGTCGTCGAACCCGGCTCTCACGGGTGAGACCCAGAACGGAAACAACAGGCTGTCCTGCCTCTCGGTGCACATGACGGACCCCTCATACTCCACGAGCACCGCGTGCGATCCCGTGCAGTTCCGTGCGGGCGACGTTCTCGCAGGGCCGATTCGCACCAACGACGAATTCACGATCTGCGGCGCAACCTTCAATCAGACCGTGCAGTCAACGGCGGCAGACGGGGTCTACAACAGGCCGGGCGGGTGTGGTGCTCCGACCTTCGGTCAGGCGTCGCCGACCAGCCCACAACCGGCGCACGTCGGGACGCTGATCCTGCCGCAGACGAACCAGAACATGATTCAGGCGACGCGATCTGACATCAACGCCGCCCCGGGTTGCCTCTACACGGGCCCGAGTTCGATCTCGTTCAACAGCGACGGATCGATGCAGATCATTTCGCCGTGGTCGAAGGCGACCCAGGTCACCATGGCCAGCGACGGGATCACCTACACCGGCGGCACGATGGCGGCCGCCTGTGGCTCGTTGTCGGGCCTCAGGAGCACGACCGGCGCCAGGGTCACCTTGTCGTCGAACCTGATCTTCGTGCAGTCGGTCCCGGGCACGACGACGTACAACGACCCGAACTACTGGGCGGCGGGCTCTCAGCCCTCGACTCCCGCGAGCGGCGCCATCGTGTGCTCGAAGTCGACCACGTCGAGAGGCGTCACCACGACGACCTACGGCAACGGACTGCTGTCGCCTCTCACGCAGAACTACCCGAGCCCGACCGAGGACGTCGGCACAGTCGGCAACCTCTCGACGGCTTCGCCGTACTACTGCCGCAACGGGGATGCCTTCGTGTCCGGCACCTTCCACGGGTCGCTGACCATCGGCGCGCAAAACAACCTGTACGTCGTGGGCTCGATCACCTACGCCGACTCGACGAACGACATCCTGGGCCTTGTCGGTCAGCAGGAGGTGGCCGTCTGGAACCCGATGAACACCAGCGGCACCTTGCTCAGGTACTCCGGTGGTGCCAATGTGACCATCAACGCGGCTATCGCCTCGAACGGCGGGACGTTCACCGTTCAGAACTACGCGGACGGTGCGGCGCTCGGGACTCTCACCGTCGTCGGCTCGATCGCCCAGGAGTGGCGCGGTGCGGTAGGCACAACCCGTCCCACCGGGTTCACCAAGAGCTACGGCTACGACCAGCGGCTGAAGAACGCGGCACCGCCGAAGTTCTTGCAGCCGGTCACCACGGCGTTCAGCATCTCCCAGCAGGTCGAGGTCTCGGCAGCGTACAAGTCGGACGGAACCCCGGTGCCCTGATGTTCGCCGCCGCACTCATCCTCGTCGCCCTGGTGGGAGTGACCGGTCTCGCGATCGGGTCATTCCTCAACGTGGTGGTCTACCGCGTGCCTGCCGGCATGTCGGTCGTTCGCCCGCGTTCGGCGTGCCCGAACTGCGGGCACGAGATCAGCGCACGCGAGAACGTGCCCGTGGTGTCGTGGCTGGCGTTGCGCGGTAAGTGCAGTGAGTGCGCTCAGCCCATCTCGAAGCGCTACCCGCTCGTCGAGCTGGCTGGCGCCGCCGCCTTCGTGATCGTCGGGATCTGGTCGGCGCCGCAGTTCGCGGCCGTCGCGACAGGCCCCGCAACCGCCGCCACCCTTCTGCACCTGATCGCCTTTCTCTACCTGGCCGCGATCAGCCTGGCTCTGGCCATCATCGACATCGAAAAGCACAAGCTGCCGAACGTGATCGTGCTTCCGGCGTACGCGGTCGGGATCGTGCTGCTGGGAACAGCCGCCCTGCTGCAGGCCGACTTCGTGGGTCTCGGCCGCATGGCGGCGGGCGCAGGCATCCTCTTCGCCTTCTACTTCGTGCTGGCGATGATCTCGCCGCGCGGCATGGGCATGGGCGACGTGAAGCTCGCCGGCGTGCTCGGACTCTTCCTCGGCTCATTGGGCTGGGGTCAGCTGGCAGTTGGGGCGGGCGCGGCTTTCGTGCTCGGCGGACTGTTCAGCATCATCCTGCTCATCACCAGGCGTGCAGGGCGCAAGAGCGGTATTCCGTTCGGGCCCTGGATGCTCCTCGGTGCGTGGGTAGGAATTTTCGTGGGCCAAGCGATCGCGGGGGGCTACCTCTCGATCGTCGGCCTGCTCTGAGTGGGGGAGAAGAAAGGTCATGGCAAAATCAGTTGTCGGGCTCGACATCGGGCATGGCGTGCTGCGCGCGGCGGAGGTGGCCAATCCGGCCAAGCCCCGTCCAACGCTGCTGCGCTATCACGAGATGTCGGTGCCCATCGAGGCAGTCAACCGCGGCGAGGTCACCGACCCCGCCCTGGTCGCGCAAGCACTGAAGGTCATGTGGTCGCGCGCCAAGTTCGGCACCAAAGATGTGGTGCTCGGCATGGGCAACCAGCGAGTGCTCTCGCGCGACTACAGCGTTCGGGCGCAGTCGCTCGACCGCATCCGCGAGTCCCTGCCCTTTCAAGTGCAGGACCTCCTGCCGGTGCCGGTCGCAGATGCTCTGCTCGACTTCTATCCGATCTCGCGCGAAATGACCGACCAGGGTCCGATGATCAACGGTCTGCTCGTCGCGGCAATCAAGGAGGCCGTGCTCGGCAACGTCGAAGCCGTCGAGGCGGCGGGTCTGCACGTCGCCGAGGTCGATTTGATCCCGTTCGCGTTGACCCGCTTGCTGCTCGGTTCTTCGAGTTCAACTGGCGTGACCGCACTGGTGGATATCGGTGCTTCGACGACAAACGTGGTCCTGGCAGTCGGCGGAGTTCCGCACTTCGTCCGTGTGCTGCCGTCTGGGAGTCGCGAGATCAGTGACGCCATCGTGGCCAAGCACGGCATCGCTTTCGATGACGCTGAACGGATCAAGCGGCAGTTCGGCGTTGCGCCGCAGGTCGTCACGCCCGAGCAGCGCCCGGTTATCGACACCATTCACGGTGCAACGGGAGAACTGCTCGGCAGTGTGCGAAACACGATCAGCTACTTCGTCAACAGTCGGCCCAATATGCCGGTCACTCAGCTGATGCTGAGCGGCGGCGGTGCGGACATGCCCGGGATCCGCGAGGCCTTCGCCGAGTTGACCCGGTTGCCCGTTGCGGAGGCGGACCCGTTCGCCCACGTCGCGGTCGCCAAGTCCATCGCCACGGACGGTCTCCGCATCGCACGCAGCAAAGCGCCGGTTGCCATCGGGCTCGCGGTGGGGAGCGTCGCATGAGCCTCGCATTCCTGAGCAAGCCGATCGGCGGCTCGAAGAACAAGGATTCCGGCGACGTGTCGGGCCCGAGCGGCGACAACAAGCGACCGTCCAAGCCCGGGCAGCTCCGCGGGGACGGAGGGAACGGTGTCGTCGGCGGTTCGCCGCGCGTCGACCTCATGCCTCCCGAGATCCGGGTCAAGCGGGCTCAACTGCAGTTCCGGCGCAAGCTCCGCCTCGGCCTGGTAGCCGTCTTCCTCATCGTCGTCGTCGCATGCGGAGCGATCTGGGCGACGGGATCCGTGACGCAAGCTGCCCTGCTCGCGGCTCAGAGCCAGCGGCAGCAGCTCGTCGCGCAGCAGGGCAAGTATGCCGATGTCACGACGACGAAGGGCTCCATCGCCCTGGTGCAAGCCGGCCAGAAAGTGGGCGATTCCACCGAGATCGACTGGCAGGCATACCTGACCAAGCTGCAGGGAACGCTGCCCGCGGGCGTCGTGCTGACGGCGGTGACCATCGACTCGGCGACACCGCTCAAGGTCTACTCACCGGCGACGGTGCCGCTCCAGGGCGACCGCATCGCGACTCTGACGTTCACCGCGACGAGCGCGATCCTGCCCTCGATCCCGGACTGGCTCGATGGACTCGCCACACTGCCTGGCTTCGCCGATGCAACACCCGGCGACGTGA
This sequence comes from Pseudolysinimonas sp., assembly GCA_039928695.1. Taxonomy (GTDB): domain Bacteria; phylum Actinomycetota; class Actinomycetes; order Actinomycetales; family Microbacteriaceae; genus Lysinimonas. The sequence goes on from JBDSSQ010000001.1 coordinate 16,045, forward strand.
GCCTGGCGGATGCGGGCGGGTACACCGCAACGGTCACCATGCACATCAATACCCAGGCCTTCGCCAACCGATTCGTCAAGAAGGCGGCGAGCACCTCGAACACCGACTCGTCCGCTTCGACCGGAGGGAACTGACATGCAGACCCATCGCATTATCAGCGGCCTCACGATCTTCGTGATGATCGTTCTGGTGGCCGCGGGGTATTTCCTCGTAGCCCAACCTCAACTCGCCGCGGCGAGTACGGCCAGCGCACAGTTGGTCGACACCCAGTCGCAGATCGCGTCGACGCAGGCAGCCCTGACTTCCTTGAAGAGCGAGCAGCAGAAGCTGCCCAGTTTGAAGAAGCAGTTGAAGGCGCTCCAGATGTCGATTCCGTCCAATATCGACGGGGCCGATTATATCCGGGGCCTGAATGCGCTGGCGGGCGCTGCGGGCGTGACCATCACGTCGATCAAGGTCGGCGATCCTGCGGCGTACGTTTCAGTCGCACCGATCGTGGCGGCTGACTCGACGGGGGCGGCATCCACCGCCTCTCCGACGCCTGCGCCGTCTGCCTCGCCGACGACGCCTGCCGCATCAGGGTGGACTCCGACGACCGACCCGTTGGTCAACTCGTCGAACTTCGTCGACATCCCGGTGACGGTCGCTGTCTCTGGCACGTTCGACGCGGGGCTGGCGTTCATCAAGGGGCTCCAGACTGGCGGGCGGTTGTTCCTGGTCACGGGAATCACCACCAAGCAAGGGAACGACGGATCCGGCACCGTGGCCACCACGATCACCGGATACATCTACGCGCTGATCGACCCGAAGGCTGCTGCCGCTGAGGCCGCAGCTGAGAAGGCTGCAGCATCCGCAACTCCCACCCCGACCCCGACACCTTCGTCGACGGTCACTCCGAACCCGTCGGGCTCGTCGACGCCCACTCCGACGACGAGCCCGACGCCTTAGTAGTAGCTTCGGCTACCACACGAGAGGGGTCGCCCGTCCGCGCACAGCGGAACGGGCGGCCCCTCTCACATTGCGGCTGGTTACGCCCGCGGGCTACACTTGACCACGTGTGTGCGCGTCACGCACGCTTCCCCTGCCTCGAAAACAACCGACCATGCGTGCCTTGTGCGCCATTGGCCGGGAAGTTCTCGTGCGGGAAGGGCCGAACGGCCCCCACGGCATATCCGCCAGCAGTCCCGGAACGAATCCGGCCCGGGTGACGGATTGCGATGGAAGTCCATCAACCCGCTGTCACCGTGCAGCGATAGCTAGGAGCAATTTTGCCCACGATTCAACAGCTGGTCCGCAAGGGCCGCAAGCCGAAGGTCGTCAAGACCAAGGCGCCGGCCCTCAAGGCCAACCCGCAGCAGCGCGGTGTGTGCACCCGCGTGTACACGACCACCCCGAAGAAGCCGAACTCGGCCCTTCGCAAGGTCGCGCGCGTCAAGCTCTCCAACGGCACAGAGGTCACCGCCTACATTCCCGGCGAGGGTCACAACCTGCAAGAGCACTCGATGGTGCTCGTGCGCGGCGGCCGTGTGAAAGACCTCCCCGGCGTTCGCTACAAGATCATCCGCGGCGCCCTCGACACTCAGGCGGTCAAGAACCGCAAGCAGGCTCGAAGCCGCTACGGCGCGAAGATGGACAAGAAGTAATGCCTCGTAAAGGACCAGCTCCGAAGCGCCCCGTCGTCGCCGATCCGGTGTACGGCGCCCCTATCGTGAGCCAACTCGTCAACAAGATCCTCGTGGATGGCAAGAAGGGCCTCGCCGAGCGCATCGTCTATGACGCGCTCGCCGGCGTCGGCACCAAGTCCGGCACGGATGCGGTGGTCGTGCTCAAGAAGGCACTCGACAACGTGCGCCCGACCCTCGAGGTCAAGAGCCGCCGCGTCGGTGGCTCGACGTACCAGGTGCCCGTCGAGGTCAAGCCGCACCGCGCGAACACACTCGCGCTGCGCTGGTTGACCAGCTACGCCAAGTCGCGTCGTGAGAAGACGATGACCGAGCGCCTGACCAACGAGATCCTGGATGCCAGCAACGGCCTGGGTGCCGCGGTCAAGCGCCGCGAAGACACCCACAAGATGGCCGAGAGCAACAAGGCATTTGCGCACTATCGGTGGTAGCCGATAGCGGGAGGCCATTTCTGGCCTCCCGGCAAATGGCCGGGGCCGTCTCGGCCCCGGGAGCATTTCGCTCTGCAGTTTTTTCAGCAATCAAGAGGAAGTAGAACCCCGTGGCACAAGACGTGCTCACCGACCTCACCAAGGTCCGCAACTTCGGCATCATGGCCCACATCGATGCCGGCAAGACGACGACGACCGAGCGCATTTTGTTCTACACGGGCATCACGCACAA
>JBDSSQ010000002.1:0-21266 GCA_039928695.1 Pseudolysinimonas sp.
CGGCAGACCGGCTGGAACGGCAGTGCCAGCACTACCGCATCCCGCACGACGGGTTCAAGATCTACGTAGTCATCGTGAACCGCGAAGTCGAAAGCTTCATCAGGAGAATACGCGAAAAGCTCTTGGATTTCGACTTCGAGGGGCAGCGACACCGGGTCGAGGCAGCGCACGCACTCCCCCACGGCGGTGGTCTCGACCTCTGCGGTCACCAGGATGCCGTCATGCAGCCCCTCCAGGCGCACGTCGAGCGTCATCGCCGCGCCCTGAGGCACGTACGCGACGGCTGCACCCAACTGCTCAGGAACGTCGAACTCGACCGTGCGTTCCCGCATCTCGCCCGGCCGATGCATGAGGTCGTAGACGGGGAGGTCGAAGGGGGAGGTGTGGGATGGCACGAGGGGTGAGTTTACGCGCTCACGGGCCCGTTGCGCAGGCCTGCTCCCCGCCCCAACAGCACGGTGTCGGGTGCAGGACGCGCTCATCAACGAGACGTCGATAACGACGCGTTCCGCCCGACATCGTGTTCGGCGATCGACGTGGGGCGCGTGACGCGAGCCTAGATAGCCTCGACGGCAGTGAACGCCTCGTCGTAGATGGCGAGCGCGGTCGCCACCTGCTCGGCCGTGACCGTGCAGGGCGGGACGACGTGGATCCGGTTGTCCGACACGAACGGCAGCAGTCCGCGCTTGAGCAACTCGGCCTTCAGCAGGCCAACGGTGGCGGGGGCGACGGGCGTTCGGGATGCGGCATCCATCACCAGGTCCAACGCCCAGAACACGCCGAGGCCGCGCACTTCTCCGATCATCGGATGCCGCGACGCCAGTTCGAGCAAGCCAGGACCGAGCACCTCGCGCCCGATCTTCGCGGCGTTCTCGACGATGCCCTCGTCGTCCATCGCGTCGATCGACGCGACGATGGAGGCCATCGCCAGGGGATGCCCGCTGTAGGTCAGTCCGCCAGGAAAGACCTGGTCGTCGAACTCGTGCGAGATCGACTCCGAGATGATCACGCCTCCCGACGGCACGTAGCCCGAGTTGACGCCCTTGGCGAAGGTGATCAGATCCGGCACGACACGCTCGGGATTGATGGTCTCGTTCTGCCAGGCGAACCAGTCACCGGTGCGGCCGAACCCCGACATCACCTCGTCGACGATCAGCATGAATCCGTACTTGTCGGCCAGCGCGCGCAGGCCTGCGAAGTAGCCAGGCGGCGGCACAAGCGCGCCCGCGGTGCCGGGCACGCCCTCCACAATGAGCGCGGCGAACGAGTTCGCGCCCTCGGCCTGAATTGTCCGCTCCAGGCTGTGCAGTGCGCGCTCCGATTCCTGCTCGGGCGACGTCGACCAGAACTCGGAGCGGTAGGCAAACGGACCGAAGAAGTGCACGTGCCCCCGCGCGAACTCGTTCGGCACGCGGCGCCAGTCGCCGGTCGCAACGATGGCGGCTCCGGTGTTGCCGTGGTAGCTGCGGTACTGGCTCAGGATCTTGTCTCGGCCGGTCACCAGGCGGGCCATGCGCATGGCGTTCTCATTGGCATCCGCGCCGCCGTTGGTGAAGAACACTTTCGTGAACGGAGCGCCCGCCTTCGACACGATGCGCTTGGCCGCCTCGCCGCGCGTCAGGTTCGCGTGTGCGGGCGCAACGGTCGGCAGAATCGCCGCCTGCTTCTGGATCGCCGCGACGACCTTGGGATGCCGGTGCCCGATGTTGGTGTTGACGAGCTGGCTCGAGAAGTCGAGGTAGCGGTTGCCGTCGAAGTCCCAGACCTCACAGCCCAGGGCCCCCGCGATGACGAACGGCTGCAGAGCGCCCTGCGCCGACCAGGAGTGGAAGACGTACGCGCGATCGAGCTCGAGGGCGCGAGCGCCGTCTGCCGGGTCGAGAGTGGTGTCGGTCATGGGACTGCTCCTAAGCCTTCGCCGTGAGGTGGTCACTGAGTGCGGGGATGACCGTCTCGCCGTAGACGCGCAGGGACTCTTCTTTGTTGTCGTGCTGCAGGTAGCCGGCGAATTGGTCGACGCCGATCGCCTTCAGCTGCTCGAGCTTGGCGATGTGCTCCTCGGCCGTCCCCAGGATGCAGAACCGGTCGACGATCTCGTCTGGCACGAAGTCGACGTGGTCGTTGTCAGCCTTGCCATGCGAGTTGTAGTCGTAGCCGGTGCGGCCCGCGATGTAGTCGGTCAGCGCCTGGGGCACCGAGTCGGCCGACCCGTCGGAGGTCGCCCCGTACTTGGCCACGATGTCGGCCACGTGGTTGCCGACCATGCCGCCGAACCAGCGGCACTGCTCGCGCGCGTGCTGCAGGCCCGCCTCCGTGCCGTCGGTGATGTAGAACGGAGCCGCGACGCAGAAGGTGATGGAGTCGGGATCGCGGCCCGCGGCCTCTGCCGCGTCGCGCACGTGCTTGATCATCCACTTGGCGATGTCGACGTCGGCAAGCTGCAGGATGAACCCGTCGCCCACCTCGCCGGTCAGCTTGAGCGCGAGGGGGCCGTATGCCGCGACCCAGACCTCGAGCTCGCTGCCGACGCTCCACGGAAAGCGCAGCTCGGCCCCGTTGTACTCGACGCTGCGCGAGTTGCCGAGTTCGCGGATCACGTGGATCGCCTCACGCAGTTCGGCCAGCGTCGTCGGCTTGCCGTTGGTGACGCGCACGGCTGAGTCGCCGCGCCCGATGCCGACCACGGTGCGGTTGCCGTACATCTCGTTGAGGGTCGCGAACACGGATGCCGTGACCGTCCAGTCGCGCGTCGCCGGGTTGGTCACGAACGGGCCGACCTTCACCTTGCGCGTCTCCGCGAGGATCTGGCTGTAGATCACGTAGGGCTCCTGCCAGAGCAGGTGGCTGTCGAACGTCCACACGTGGCTGAAGCCTTGCTGTTCGGCCAGTTTCGCGAGCGCGATCGTGCGCGACGCGGGCGGGTTGGTCTGGAGTACTACCCCGAAGTCCATGTGCTGTGTGCTCCGAGTCTCAGATCAGGTACTGCGAGAGGCCGCGCTTGATGAACTTGCCGTCGCCCTTGGCGCCCAGGTAGGCGTTCTTGTCGACGATGACCTTGCCGCGGCTGATGACCGTGTCGACGTGGCCGTCGATCTCGAAGCCCTCCCACGCGCTGTAGTCCATGTTCATGTGGTGGGTCTTGCCGATGCCGATCGAGGTGTGGCCACTCGGGTCGTACACGACGACATCGGCGTCTGCACCCGGCGTGATCACACCCTTCTGGCCGTACATGCCGAACATGCGCGCCGGCGTGGTGCTGGTGAGTTCGACCCAGCGCTCCAGGGTCAGTTCGCCGGTGACGACGCCCTGGTACATCAGGTCCATGCGGTGTTCGACCGAGCCGATGCCGTTCGGGATCTTGCGGAAGTCGCCGACGCCGAGATCCTTCTGACCCTTCATGCAGAACGGGCAGTGATCGGTGCTCACCATCTGCAGGTCGTTGGTGCGCAGCGCCTGCCACATGTGATCCTGGTGGCCCTCTTCTCGTGAGCGCAGCGGGGTCGAGCAGACCCATTTGGCCCCTTCGAAGTCGCCCCACTCCTCGGTCACCGCGCCGAGCTGCTCTTCGAGCGACAAGTGCAGGTACTGCGGACAGGTCTCGCCGAACACGTTCTGCCCGTTGTCGCGCGCCCAGGCCAGCTGCTGAACGGCCTGCTTCGCGCTGACGTGCACGACGTAGAGCGGGGCGTTGGTGAGCTGGGCAAGCATGATCGCGCGATGCGTCGCCTCTTCTTCCATCTGCCAGGCACGCGCGACGCCATGGAAGTACGGCGTGGCCTTTCCCGCCTCGACGAGCTGGGCGGCAAGCACGTCGATGGCAGGGCCGTTCTCTGCGTGCATCATCGTGAGCAGGCCGAGGTCTGCCGCCTTCTGCATGGCGCGCAGGATCTGCCCGTCATCCGAGTAGAAGACACCCGGGTAGGCCATGAACATCTTGTAGCTGGTGATGCCCTCATCGACGAAGCCGGCCATCGCCTTCAGCGAGTCATCGTCGACGCCGCCCACGATCTGATGAAAGCCGTAGTCGATCGCGCAGTTGCCGGCGGCCTTGGCGTGCCACGTCGCGAGGCCGTCTTGAACCCGGGTGCCGGTGGTCTGCACGGCGAAGTCGATGACGGTCGTCGTTCCACCCCACGCCGCGGCGCGGGTGCCGGTCTCGAAGGTGTCCGAGGCCTGGGTGCCGCCGAAGGGCAACTCGAAGTGGGTGTGTGCGTCGATGCCGCCCGGGATGACGTACTTGCCGGTCGCATCGATCACGGTGTCTGCCGACTCGGCCAGGTCGGTGCCCAGCAGCACGGAGCCGGGAGTCAGCACCCCGACGATCTTCTCGCCGTCGATGAGCACGTCGGCCGGCCCGCGACCGGTCGCCGAGACGACGGTGCCGCCGGTGATGAGGGTGGTGGTCATGGCGCCACGATCTCGGCGTAGGAGTCGGGCCGGCGGTCGCGGTAGAACTGCCAGTCGTCGCGCATCTGCTGCACCATGGCGAGGTCGAGGTCGCGGATCAGCACCTCTTCGTGGGTGCCGGATCCACGCTCCCCGACGAAGTTGCCGCGTGGGTCGATGACCTGGCTGGTGCCATAGAAGTCGACGGCGAGCTCGCCGTACTCGTTGTCTTCGCGGCCGACCCGGTTGGGTTGCAGCACGAAGTATCCGTTGGCCACCGCGGCACATGGCCCCTCGACCTCCCACAGACGGTTCGACAGCCCGGGCTTGGTGGCGTTCGGGTTGAACACCATGTGCGCGCCGTTGAGGCCGAGTTCGCGCCATCCCTCGGGAAAGTGCCGGTCGTAGCAGATGTAGAGCCCGACCTTGCCGACCGAGGTGTCGAAGACCGGGTAGCCGCCGTTGCCCGGGCGGAAGTAGAACTTCTCCCAGAAGCGATCGAGGTTCGGAATGTGGTGCTTGCGGTACTGGCCCAGGATCGTGCCGTCGGCATCCACGATGACCGCCGTGTTGTAGTAGACCCCGGTGATGTCCTCCTCGTAGATGGGCAGGATCATGACCAGCTTGAGTTCTTTGGCCAGCTTGGCGAAGCGCTGCACGATCGGGCCGTCTGAGGGCTCGGCGTAGCGGTAGTACTTCTTGTCTTCTGTGATGCCGAAGTACGGGCCGTAGAAGAGCTCCTGGAAGCAGATGATCTGGGCGCCGTCTTTGGCAGCGTCGCGAGCGAACTGCTCATGTTTGTCGAGCATCGACTCCTTGTCGCCGGTCCACGTGGTCTGGGTGATGGCGGCGCGCACGATCGTCATGCTGGTCTCCTCAACGACTTGCTTTTTGTTATTGTTCGCCGTAAACATTTCATCGACGTTACGCATGGTGACGTTGGAGTAAAACGTACGGCGGTCAGGATGAAGTCGGTAGCCCTCGCGATCGAGGAGCGCTCCCCGCGTGGCATCGCCACCGGGATCGCGCGTCTGATCACCACAGGAGATCTCGCTCCCGGCGACCGGCTGCCGACTGTGCGCGACCTCGCCGTGGATCTCGGCGTTAGCCCGGCAACCGTCAGCCATGCCTGGCAGACCCTCGCGTCTGCTGGGCTGATCACCAGCCGCGGCCGCAGCGGCAGCTTCGTCCGCTCGGCGCCGCGCGAATGGCTGCCTCGCCGCTACCGCGACCTGGGCGCTGCCCAGGAGGCGCGCCTCGACCTGTCGCGCGGCACCCCCGATCCCGAATTGCTACCGGCGCTCGGCCCGGCCCTTTCGCGCGTGTCAGCGCGGGCCGATACCGCCAGCTACCAGCAGCTGCCCGACATTCCTGAGCTGCACGACCTGTTGCGCTCCACCTGGCCGTCGCCCGTCGAATCGATCACGGTGACCAACGGCGCGCTGGATGCCATCGACCGAGTTCTCTCGACCATCGCGCGCTTCGGCGACCGGGTTGTTGTCGAGAATCCGACTTTTCCGCCGTTCATGGATCTTCTCGAGCAGTACGGCCTCGAACCCGTGCCCGTCGGGGTGGACGAGCACGGAATGATCCCCCGCGAGTTCGCAGCGGCGTTGGGCGCCGGTCCGACGATGGTGGTGCTGCAGCCGCGCGCACACAACCCAACGGGGGCGTCGATGACGCGTGATCGAGCACAGGAGCTGGCAACGCTGCTGCACCGCAGCCGCGCTGCCGACCGGGCCGTCGTGCTCGAGGATGACCACTCGGGCGCCATCAGCTCGTCGCCGGATGTCACCATCGCGAGCTGGCTTCCCGACCGGGTGCTGCACGTGCGCAGCTTCTCGAAGTCGCACGGACCCGACCTGCGCATCGGCGCCCTCGGCGGTCCGCGCGCCCTCGTCGATCGAGTAGTGGCCAGGCGGTTGCTCGGCCCGGGGTGGACCTCCCGCATGATGCAGGCCATGCTCTACGAACTGCTCACCGACCAGGAGTCGGTGGCCCAGGTAGCTGCGGCGGGCGAGCGGTACGCCCAGCGGCAGCGGGAGCTCGCGGCCGCCGTCCGGGCTGCGGGCGTGACCCTGCGCGCCGGTGACGGTATCAACGCGTGGCTGCGAGTCGACGATGAACGCTCGGCCATCGTGCAGCTCGCGGCCGCCGGCATCCGGGTTGCGCCTGGCGCGCCGTTCCAACTCGGCGAACCCGGCGGATACGTGCGCGTCACGGTCGGCATGGTGCGCGACGACGTTGCGGCAGTGGGGGCTTCGCTGGCGGCAGCGGCGAGCGCGTGAACATCGTCGTGCTGGCAGGCGGGGTCGGCGGGTCCCGGTTCTTGACCGGAATGCGTGCACAGCTGCGGCAGGCGCACCCCGATGCCGCGCTCACGGCGATCGTCAACACAGGCGACGATCTCTGGCTCGCCGGACTGCGCATCACGCCAGACCTCGACACGATCATGTATACGTTGGCCGGCATCAACGACACCGAGCGCGGCTGGGGTCGGGTCGGTGAAAGCGAGCGGGTCTCGGGCGAACTGCGCGAATGGGGTGTTGGATGGCCCTGGTTCACGCTCGGCGACCTCGATGTGTCGGCATCCATCGCCCGGAGTGCGTGGCTGCGCGACGGCGTGCCGCTGCATGTCATCGTGGAGCGGCTGCAGGCGCGCTGGCCGCAGATCGGCGTGCGGCTGCTGCCCGCCACGGACGACGAGGTCGAGACCCACGTCAGCGTCGACGACCCGGAGCGCCCGGGTCAGCGGCTCGAATTGCACTTTCAGGAATGGTGGACCCGATACCGGGCATCGCTGCCGGCACTCGCGTTTCCGCAGCGCGGCATCGACTCCGCTGTGGCAGCACCCGGGGTGCTTGAGGCGATCGCTACGGCCGACGTTGTGGTGCTCGGGCCGTCGAATCCGGTGGTGTCGATCGGGACCATTCTCGGCATCCCGGGTATCCGCGACGCCGTGCTGGCGACGCCGGCCCCCGTGATCGGAGTCTCGCCGATCATCGGCGGCGCCGTCGTGCGCGGCATGGCCGACGCCTGCTTGACCGCGATCGGGGTTGAAACCGATGCCGATGCCGTCGCCCGGCACTACGCGAGCCGCGCTGCCGGCGGGCTGCTCGACGGCTGGCTAGTCGACACCGTCGACGCAGGCTCGGTCGCGGGCCTGGCTCTCGACCGCATCGAGGCGCGGGCGGTCCCGCTGTGGATGACCGACGAAGATCTCAGCGCCGCGATCGCCGGCGAGGTGCTTGAGCTGGCCGACGCGGTTCGTCGCGGCTGAGACGACTCACGTGGGCGGTCCCTGACGCTTCAGGGCGGCCAGCGCCGCATCCAGCTGCTCAGGCGTGTCCACGTCGAAACGGACGGAGCTGGTATGCGGCAGTTCGAGCTCGACCAGACCGAGCGCGCGGTGGCGGGCGGCTGAGTCGGGACCGAACACGGTCAGCAGCTCGATGCCGGGCATCGCGGTCACCAGCGTGGTGCCGGTGCCGTCGTGGTCGGGCACGAAGGCGCGCGGCTCGAGGGCAGCGAGGTCGAGTGCCGCGGCGAGTTCGGTCGGAACCAACGTCGGCAGGTCGCCGAGCAGCGCGGCTCGGGCCCCCACGAGCCCGGCGTGAGCCGCTCCGGCGGCGACCGCTGCGTCGATGCCGGCCGGCGCGAACTCGGGCAGCACCTCGGCACGAGGTGGACGGAACGTCGCATCCGCCGTCACGACGATCACGCGCTCGACAGCATCGCACGCCACCGCCGCGGCCACGGTATCCAGCGCGATAGCCCGCGCGAGTTCGGGCCCGAGACCCAGCCTCGACTTGCCGATCGCCGACGGCTTGACCGGGATCACGACCGTCCAACGCATGCGACCAGTCTGCTGCGTCGATACACTCGACGCTGTCAGGTCCTCCGGGCAGCATTGCCCGCGTGCGTCGCTCCTCCTTGGGCGGCTCGGCCGGGATGAGCCGCAGGTTGCTCGCCGAATCCGCCCGTCGTGCACCAGGAGAACCATGCCCCGCATCCATTCCGCGGCGATCACCATCGCCATCGCCTCGCTCCTGCTCACCGGATGCGGCGCTGCGACCGCAACACCGGTCGCGTCGAGCGCGCCCACCGCCGACGGGCCGGTCGTCATCCAGAACTGCGACACGAAGGTCACCTTCGCCTCGGCGCCCCAGCGCGTCGTGAGCATCAAGTCGACCTCGACCGAGATCCTGCTGGCGCTCGGGCTGGGCGACCGGATCGTCGGCACGGCGTTCCAGGACGGCCCGGTCCCTGCCAAGTGGTCGACCGAGGCCGCGAGCCTGCACAAGATCTCGGACTTCATGCCGGGCGAGGAGGCACTCCTCTCCCTGCACCCCGACCTGGTCTACTCGGGTTGGGAGTCGGCATTCGCGGCAGATCAAGCCGGGACGCGCTCCGAACTCGCCGGGCTCGGCGTCGGCACCTACGTTCAGCCCGCCGCCTGCCGCACCACGGGAGCCCCGGCCAAACTGGCGTTCTCAGACATCTTCGGCGAACTGAAGCAGGTCGGAGCCATCTTCCGGGCGAATGCCGCCGCGACGAAGCTGGTGGCGCACCAGAAGGCCGAGCTGGCGACGGTGACCAAGAACACCAGCGGTCTGAGCGCGCTCTGGTACTCGTCTGGCACCGACACTCCGTACGTCGGCGCGGGCACGGGCGCTCCCGAGCTGGTGATGCACACGGTCGGGCTGAAGAACGTCGCGGGCGATGTGGAACAGACCTGGTCATCGCTCGGCTGGGAATCGATCGTCGCCGATGACCCCGACGTCATCATCCTGATCGACGCCAGCTGGAACACGGCGGCAAGCAAGATCCAGAACCTCGAGCGCAACCCGGCCACCGCGAACCTCAGCGCGGTCAAGAACCACCGGTACATCACGCTGCCGTTCCCGGCGAGCGAGGCGGGCGTTCGAACAGTGGATGCTGCGGTCTCGGTGTCGAAGCAACTGACGGCTCTGCATCTGCCGTGACCTCGGGCACGATGGCGACTCGCCGTTCGCGCGCTCGAGCGTGGACTGTCGGCCTGGTGCTGCTCGCCGCCCTCCTGCTCTCGATCGCCGCGGCCACGGCGATCGGCCCGGCGCCGCTGTCCGTTCACGACGTCGTCATCGTGGTGCTCTCGCACCTGGGCATCGTCGGCCCGATCGGCGACCCCCTGCACGACGGCATCGTCTGGCAGCTGCGACTCCCCCGGGTGCTCACCGCGGCCCTGGTCGGGGCCGGGCTGGCTCTGGTCGGCGGGGTCATGCAGGCGCTGACCCGCAACCAGCTCGCCGATCCGTATCTGCTTGGCTTATCGTCGGGCGCATCGCTCGGCGCGGTCAGCGTGCTGCTGCTCGGCGTGACCCTGCTGCTGCCTGTCGCCGCATTCGGCGGCGCGATCCTGGCCCTGATCGCGACGCTGGCCCTCGCCAGCTCGCTCGGCCGCATCACGCCGACGCGCACGGTGCTCGCCGGTGTCGCAGTCTCGTCGCTTGCCGCCGCCATCACCAGTTTCATCATCTTCTGGGCGGCCACCGGCGACTCCTATCGCGACGTGCTCAACTGGCTGCTCGGCTCTCTCGCCGGAGCACGCTGGCCACAGGTGGCAATCGCGGCCGGCGCGATGCTCGTCATCGGCATCCCGCTGTCGTTCACCGGACGTGTGCTCGACGCATTCGCGTTCGGCGACACCACCGCCGCGTCGCTGGGCTTCTCGGTGACCCGAGTGCGCTGGGGTCTGCTGGGTGCGAGCGCTCTGCTGACCGGTGCCCTGGTGTCGGTGAGCGGCTCGATCGGATTCGTAGGCCTGGTGCTCCCGCACGCGGTGCGCTTGATGGTGGGGCCGAGCAACCGGTCGCTGCTTCCGCTCTCGGCGCTCGTCGGAGGGATCTTCCTGGTCTGGGCAGACACGCTGGCCCGCACGGTGTTCGACCCGCGCGAGCTGCCGGTCGGCATCGTGACCGCCCTGATCGGTGCGCCGGTGTTCGCCGTCCTGCTCGCGCGCCGGCGGAGCGAGGCATGACCGGCCTCGAAATCAGCGGCGTCACGGTGCGCGCCGGCGTCACGACGCTGGTCGACGGCGCGAGTTTCAGCGCTCCCGCCGGAGCCGTGACCGCCCTGCTCGGCCCGAACGGAGCAGGCAAGTCGACGCTGCTGCGGGCGATCGCGGGGGTGGAACGGCCGGCATCCGGAAGTGTGCACTTCGAGGGGGATGACCTGCTGGCACTGCCTCGTCGCGAGCGCGCCCGCCGGGTCGCCTTCGTCGAGCAGGAGGCGTCGACCGAGCTGCCACTCACGGTGCGGGCGGTCGTGGGCCTCGGCCGCACGCCCTTCGAGGCAGCGTTCGGGGGCCGGGATCCGGATGCAGCAGGCATCGTCGACGACGCGATGCTCACCGCCGGCGTCGCCGCATTTGCCGACCGCGAGCTGCCGAGCCTCTCGGGAGGCGAGCGGCAGCGCGTCATGCTGGCCCGCGCCCTCGCCCAGCAGCCGCGCCTGCTGCTGCTGGACGAGCCGACCAACCACCTCGACGTCGGCGCTCAGCTTGACGTGCTCGCCGTGCTGCGGCAGCTCGCATCCGCGGGAACGACCGTGGTCGCGGCACTTCACGACCTGAGCTCGGCCGCAGCTCACGCGGATGCCGTGGTCGTGCTCTCACACGGACGCGTGGCCGCCGCTGGCCCCACCATCGAGACGCTGACCCCCACGCTCATCCGCGAGGTCTATGGCATCGAGGCGCGCTGGATGACCAACCCGCTCACGGGGCGGCCCCTCCTCGCGGTCGCGCGCCCCTGAAGGGCGGCGGGCTCGGCTACGCGTCGGGGTCGAACCGCACCATGGCAAGAAGCGACGCCGGGAGGAAGACCGCGCGCAGCCGCTCCTGCGGCGAGACCGACCTGGTGATAGCTCGGCGCACGGCGCGCAGTTCGGGCAGCGAGAGGGACGCGGCATCCGGCGGACCGTACGCCGTGTGCTCCACGTGGCCACGAAAGCCGGTGATGCGGTCAGAGTCATCGGCGAGCACCATCGAGAGCCGGGCCGCGAACTCGCGGGCGGTCTCGGTTTCGGGAGCCAGCCAGCCGTGATCCCGTGCCGTGTCGCGCACCTCTGCCCAGGCATTCGTGGCGGCGTCTCGGCCGCGCGCCACCGCTCGTTCACGACGCCAGCGCACAAACACGCGTCCCACTGCCGGAGCGAGCGCCGCACCGAGCAGCAGCGCCAGCAGAATCAGCAAGACGAGCGGAGTCGCATTGAAACCCTTGTCGGCCGCGCTGCCCTTCGAGTTTGCCTGATCGGTCGGCAGGTCACGCCCGGCAGCGGCTGAGGGGTCTGCGGTGGCGGTCGGGGTCGCCGTTGCTCCGCCGGTTGGCGAGTCGGTCGGCAGCTGCGAGACGGCGGCGGGATCCGAGTAGCTCGGCAACTCACCCCGACTCGGGGTCGGCTCGAAGCGAAGCCAGCCGATTCCTTTGAAGTACAGCTCCGGCCATGCGTGCAGATCGTGGGTGCTGACGGTGAAGACGGTCTGGCGGTTCTTCACGGTGGCCTGACCGGGCTGGAACCCGACGGCAACCCGCGACGGGATGCCGAGCACCCGCGCCATGATCGCCATCGCCGAGGCGAAGTGCACGCAGTAGCCGGCCTTCTTCTGCAGGAACTCCGCCACGACATCCGCCCCCGTCCCGTCGTAGCCCTGCGCGACCGGCGCGGTCGTGGAATAGGTGAACGCGCTGCTGCGGAAATACGACTGCAGCGCCAACGCGCGGTCGTAATCGGTGCTCGCTGACCCCGCGACCGAGGTCGCCGTCGCGCTGATGATCGCCGGGAGTCGCGCGGGCAGGCCCAGATACGACTTCGACACGGTCTGGGCCGTGCTCGGCGCGCGCAGCTGCGCGAGATCCGGCTGCACGTCGAGGTAGGTCGCTGAGTAGGTCTGACCGCCGATGTTGGTGTCGCTGCTGCGCACCGAAAGCCCGTCCGCCTCCCAGAACCAGCGCCCGGTGGCGCCGGTGACCTTCGTCGTCGGATAGGGCACCGGCAGCCAATTGCCCTGGATGCCGCCCACGGTGACCGCCGCGGTCTGCTTCGACTGCTTCACGGCTGTTGACAGTCCAACCGACGGCGGAAATTTCGCCAGGGTGTTCTTCGCGCCGGGGCCCACCAGGGTCGGCGTCCAGGAGCGGCCGTCGAAGGTATCGAGCGTTGCAAGGCGCAAGTACACCGCGACGTCGTTGCTCGTCGTGTAACTCACCGCCGTCACCGGCGCGCCACGGCGCAGGTCATCTCCGAGGTTGATGAGTGGGTTGATGCCCGTCGAGACGCCGCCCGACGTCACCTGATCCGGCGAGTGCACGACGGGCGGAAAGGCCGCAGACACCACGAACGAGCCCACGACCACCATGGCACCCAGCAGAACGACGCTCGCTCCGCTGGTGCGCCACCGACCGACGCGCAGCAATGCGAGATAGCCGATCGCCGCCACCACGTACCAGATCGGTTCGGCGATGTCGGCCCGCACGGCGACCGGAACGACCAAAAGGGTCAGGATGGGCAGCGCCGTCAGGGCCGGTGCGAGCTGCAGCATGAGATCGCCAAGCACGGCGAGGCCAATGCACGAGATCGCGATGAGGAACACGATGCTCAACTCCGGCGGCGACGGCATGCTCTGCACGGCGATCTCGCCCCACGCGTCGTTGCTCAGATGCACGAAGCGCGTCACGGTCTCTGGCGAGGGGATGACGCCGAGCAACGCGGTATCAGGACCGTACCCGACGGTCAGAGCGACCAGCCCCACGAGCAGGCCAGCGACCGTCGGCAACCACACCGGATGCGTGAGCTGCCGAACCAGCGTTGTCGTGAAGAGCACCAGCAGGAGAAACACGCTTGCGACGATCCACCAAGAGTTGCCGGTCAGAGCGACGTGCAACCCGGTGAGCGAGACGAGAAGGGTGCCGGCCAGCAGGAACATCCGGCGCCAGGCGTTCGGTCGTACCGGAACCGGGAGCCGAGGTGGCCTCGTGGCAGATCCGGAAACGCGAGAGGGCGTTGCGGCCGGGCGAGGCCTCAGGGTGGTCGTCATGTTCTCGACCACCTCGCTGCCATGCCCGCCTCACTCGACGCGGCCTTCCACGCCGCCCCCGGCTGATCCCAGACCTGCACGGGCACGCACAGCCAGCCCGCCTCTGTCAGACGCTTCACGGCCTGCGGACGAGGGCCGACCAGGAACGCGATCGCCGCGTCGCCGCCCCGTCTGCGACGGATCAGCCAGTCCAGGGTGAGCTCTTCTGGGTCGCCGAGCACCGCGAAGATCGGGCCGGAGGCATCGACGATCGGGGCGCGCTGCAGGCGCTCGGGCCCGGCATCCACCAGCGTCACTCCCGCGAGGCTGGTGAGAAAGCCCTCGCGCCGAGAGCCGTCCCAGCGCTCGCCGAGCTGCTCGATCTGGGTGGCGGCGGTCTCTTCGATCGTGACGTGAAAGCCGGTGGTGTCGAGGTGCACGCCGAGCGAGGCGAGCATCCTGACGGTCCACTCGAATGCATCGCTGGTGAAGACCGGATGCCAGACATCCGTCTCGTCGATGTCGACATCCGGATAGCCGGCAAGACGGGTGTCGAGAATGATGCGCGCGTCGGGATGGCTGCGATGCTCCTCTTGCCGCACCATGAGCTCGCCACGCCGCGCCGACGCCCTCCAGTGGACGCGACGCAACGCGTCGCCGGTACGGTACTCGCGCGTCGTGAGGTCGTCGTCGTTTCCGGTGACTCGGCGCTGAACCAGGTTCGCGCTGCCCTCACCGTCGGCGAGAGTCGGGCCGCCCGCCGGCAGATCGACGATGGCGGGAACGACGACCAGCCGGTCGGGAAGCCCGACCGCGATCGTCGAGTTGGCCATGCCGAAGGGGTCTTCGTGCTCGATCACGAGCGGGCCGATCTGGTAGAGCCCGCGGCGCGGAGGATGCAGCTCGTAGTGCGCGGTCACCAGCCGGTTGCGACTCTGACCGCCTCCGATGGGCGGCAACTGATTCGGCCGTGCGTCTTCACGCCAGGGGATCGCATCGTTCCACACCAGGTGAGGGCTTGGCCCTGCCCCCTTGTTCTGGATGCGCAGCGTCACCTGCACGCTGGTTCCCGCCGACACAACAGGCGGGCTGAAGAGTCGGACGACGTCGAGCCGCGGCCGTCGGATCCGGGCGACAAGCAATCCGCCCAGCACGAGGAGCACGGCAGCAGACGCGACCACGAGCACCTCATGGCGACCGGCGCTGTACGCCACGATGAAGGCGAGCAGTGCGACGATCAACGTGCCGACGCCGCGAACACTCGGCCGCAGGCGCTGGTTCTTGTCGAGCGAGCTGCGCGCTGCGGCAGACGCAGCCGCTTCGGCCGATCCTGGCGCCGATTCGACGGTTCCGCCGCGGGTCTGGCCGCGGGGCGCGCGACGAACGGCCGCAGCGCTGCGCTCGCTCTGCTGCCGGCGGCGGGCACGGACGCGACGGTCACTCATGGGGAGACCATCATGGGGCGGCGCTCATCAGGCCGGGCCCGCGGCTCCCAGCGGAACCGGCGTCGACGCGACGATCCGAGCCGTGATGTCGGCGAGCGCTTCGCCGCCGAACGGGTTCGCACCGACCGAGGTGCGCACCGCCATCAGCCGGTGCGCAAGCACCGGCACTGCCAGGGCGTCGATGTCGTCAGGCAGCACGAAGTCGCGCCCGTCGAGGGCCGCACGGCCCTTCGCCGCACGGACAAGCTGCAGCGTCGCGCGCGGGCTCGCGCCGAGGCGCAATTCGCGGTCGACTCGGGTGGCGGCGGCGATCGCCACGGCGTAGTGCTCGACCGCGGGACTCACGTAGACCTGACGCACCGTCTCGACCATCTGCTGCAGGCGCGTCAGGGTGACGATGGGGCGCAGGGCGTCGAGCGGGCTGCCGGTCTCGCGCTGGCGGAGCATGGATGCCTCGTTGGCGGCATCCGGATACCCCATCGAGATGCGCGCCATGAACCGGTCGCGCTGCGCCTCGGGGAGCGCGTACGTGCCCTCCATCTCGATCGGGTTCTGCGTCGCGATGACCGTGAACGGGCGGGGAAGCTCGTAGGTGGTGCCGTCGACGGTGACCTGGCGCTCCTCCATGCTCTCCAGAAGCGCCGACTGCGTCTTCGGGGATGCGCGGTTGATCTCGTCGCCGATCACGATGTTCGCGAACACCGGGCCCGGCTTGAACTCGAACTCCCGGTCGCTCTGGTTGTAGACCGAGACACCCGTGATGTCGGCGGGGAGCAGATCGGGCGTGAACTGGATGCGCGACACCGAGCAGTCGACGCTGCGTGCCAGCGCGCGAGCCAGCATCGTCTTGCCAACGCCCGGTACGTCTTCGACGAGGAGGTGCCCCTCGGACAGCAGAACGGTGAGGGCGATCTCGACAGCCTCCCGCTTGCCGTCGATGACCGTCTCGACCGCGGCCATCACGGCACGGCTTTCGAGCAGGAACTCCGCGATCGGCAGCGCCCCGACGTTCAGGTCGGGGTCGCCGTCAACGGCGTTGCCAGTGGTCCGGTTGGTCGGGGCCGAGTAAGCATCCATCAGCTTCAGTCTCCGTCACCGCGTCGTGAATGGGAAGAGCCTCACGAATGTCATACGTAGCGGGGCGCGGTTCGGTTCAGTGGCTGCGGTCATACTGAACGCATGCACTGGAGCCTGATGTCGACACTGAGCCGCGTGCTCGTCGTCGCGGCCGGGGTCGCTCTGCTCGCGGTGATCGTGGTGCTCGCCGGCGGCCACTCGAACTCGTACCTCATCTTCGCGGCACTGGCACTCGTGATCGCGAGCATCTTCATCCATCGTCGCGACATGAATCGCGCGATTGCCAAGCAGCTGCAGCGCGACGCGGATGAGGCGGCAGCATCCCAGCACAACGAAGGGAGGCAGTGATGCGCGCACCTACGTCGGCCATCGTCGGAGCGGCCCTGATGCTCGCGCTCGGAGTGACGGGATGCGCGGCTCACGGGCCCGTCACCACCGGAACGCCGCCTCCGCCGGCAACGGCCGGACCGGCGTCGGGAGCCACCAGCGCGACATTCGGCTCAGGCAGCGACGTCACCTATCCATGCGATCAGCTGCTCGACGATGTGACGCTCGGCACCCTCGATGCGAACTTGACGGCCGACGCGGACTTCCAGCCAGCGTCAGGGTCGTCCGCTGACGAAGCGGTGTCGATCAAGGGGACAGCGTGCTCATGGAGCGATGCGAGCTCGCAGACCACCCTTGTGGTCACCGCCGCGCAACCCGATGCCGCCACTCTCGCCGCGCTGAAGACCCGGGCCGGTACGCCGACGACACAGTTCGGCTCGTTCGTGTCGGCGTACACGAGTGGAACCACGTTGCAGATCTTCAACACCGACGGCTACTGGGCGACGGCAGACTCGCCCCTGTTGGCCGATCCCGCGAAGCTCACCACGATCGGTCAGGCCTTGATTCAGGTGCTGCCCGCTGGCTGAGCGTCATCGCGCGCGTTCGCCCTTCCCCCACACGGGCCGATCCTGCTAACCTCCCCGACGTGACTCTGCGTGCGATCCGACCGAGCGGCTCTTCAGCCGCCCTTCGTGGTGCGCGCAGGTTGCCGGATGTCCTAGTGGAGATGTCGTAACCCGCGCGGTGACGACCCCACTTTTTCTGACATCCCGCAACCGAAAAGGAGTATTCACATGTCCAGCGAACGCTGGAGCGATCGCGACCTTCGCGCCTTCGTCATGCGCGCGCCCCGCCTCAGCTGGGGCGACAGCGAGCTCGCCGAGGTGGAGCGTCGCGCGTTCCGCGCCCAGCTCGTGGCGATCGCCGCATCCGGAATCCAGACGAGGATCCTCGCTGAGGTCGGCTCCCTGACCTCACTGGAGGGGCTCGCCGTGCTCAGCTGCGAGCTGCTCGAAGACGGCGACTACGTCGACAGCAAGAAGCGCGCCTGGCTGCTGGTCTGCGCCGAACCGTGGCAGTACCTCGAGCAGTGGGTCACCGAATCGGTGGTCCACAACTACCGGGCGACCATCGGCCGGCGCACGAAGGACCTGAAGGTGCTCTCGGGCATCGTCGCGGCATCCTCGCGCGACGCCATCGAGGGAGGCCAGGGCGAGTAGGTGCTACGGCGGGGAGTCTCACTCCCCGTCGCGCAGCTCCCACGGGATCTCTCCGTCGACCAGCGTGACGGGCTCGGAAGGCGGCTCCCCGAACGGGATGGGGAACGCGTATGGCGGCGACATCATCGGCCGCGACATCGGGGGCGGCTCGACCTGCGGAGTCGGCTTGTCGATGGCCTCGACCGCGGCGTCTGGGGCGGCATCCGGCTTCTTCTTTCGGGGCGAGGTGCTCATGAGCGCTCCGCGTACGACTTGGTCGTCGCCAGCTGGCCCGCCTTGTCGTAGTGCTTCCAGATGCCGGAGCGTTTGCCGTGCACCCACACGCCTTCGTCCATCAGGGCGCCAGTGTCGTGCCAGCGTTGCCACAGTCCGTTCTGCTCGCCGTCGACGAATGCGCCCTTCTGCAGCAGCTCGCCGTTTTCGCGCCACCAGACCCAGTCGCCGGTGAAGAGTCCCTTCGCGAACTGGCCCTCTGCCTTCTTCTGCCCGTTGCGGTACCAGTACTCGCAGCGCCCCGACTTCTTGCCGTGCACATAGTTCTCGACGCCGCTGAGCGTTCCGTCGGCGAACAGGATGCGCCGCTCACCATCTTGCGGGGGCTTGGCCATACGTCGACCCTATGGCCGTTCGATCGTTCGCAGTACGAACACGATCCCGTCCGGATCGCGGAGGATTGTCTCCCGGGAAGCACCTGCCACGCCTCCCGTCGCCCCCAGACCCACAAGACGCCCGACTTCGTAGTCGAACTCATCGGTCGGCACGGTGAGCACGAAGTACTGACGGCCCCTCGCAGACTGCGGTCCCGCTGGCTCGCCACCCCAGGCGACCTTCGTTCCGCCGAGGGGCGACTGGATCGCCGTTTCTTCTCCGACCTCCCAGACAAGCGGCCAGCCCAGCGCCGCGCTCCAGAAATGACCGACCGATCGTGACCCGGCGATCGTCACCTCGCCAAGCGGACCGCATCCAGCCAGATATCGATTCCCGTCTTCGATCACGCAGAACTCGTCGCCGACCGGATCGGCCAGGTAGGCGCAGTCGTTCTCGGGGATGTGCCCGTTGCCCCGGAGCTTCGCGCCGAGTTGCAGGCAGGCTTCGATGCTGGCGTGCTGGCCGCGCGTCGCCTCGCTCAGGTGGAGGTGCAGGCGGTTCATGACGTCGCCGTGGGCCTCGCCCGCCGTGAATCGCAGGCCGACCTGCCCCTGGCCGCCCGCGAGGAGGATGCCACCCGCGTCGGGCTGGAAGGGGCGCCCGAGCACACCGCCCCAGAACGTTGCGTCGCGGTCTGGTTCAGGCGACTCGAACGTCACCGACTGCAGTTCGACGGGCATCAGTCTGACGAGCCTTCACCGCTCGATTCTGCTGAGCCTTCTTCGAAGCCGGCCGCGTAGCCCTCGTCGTATCCCTCGGCGCGCGCCTCATCGCTGCCCAAGCGGAACATGTCGAGTTCGCTGCTGCGGATGAGCCGCTTCGCGCCTGGCGCGTCCAACCCCGCAACGAAACGCCCGAGCCCCCGAACGACGGCGACGGGGCGCCCCGCCGCCTTGCCCTTCACGAGGTCTGCGGCGCCCGCGAGCTCGTCCGCGATCGCCGGGACCGTCACCTCGAGCACTCGTCCCTGCGTGTCGGTGCTCCCCCGCAGATCGTCGACGACGTGCAGGCCTGCGGCGCCGATGGCGACGTCGGTCTGGCCGTCTCTCCACGGTCGTCCGAAGGTGTCACTGAGGATCACCCCGAGATCGACACCCAGCCGCTCACGAAGCGCCGTCGCAAGGGCGAGAGCAGAGGCATCCGGGTCGAGGGGAAGCAGCGCGACCGTCCCGTCTGGCACGTTGCTCGCGTCGACGCCGGCGGCGGCCATGACCAGTCCGTGGTGCGTTTCGACGATGCGGGTGGTGCCCGCCGCGTGCTCGCGGGAGGCGACCAGGCGGCGAGTCTCGGCGGTGATCGCATCTTCGCGATCCTTGGCTTGGATGATGCGACCCTCGGCCTTCGACACGATCTTGCTGGTGATCACCACGATGTCGCCGGCCTGGAGCGTTCCCTCGAGAGCGTCGCCCAGCATCCCGGCGAGGTCGTCACCGGGATGGATCTCGGGCAGGCCGTCGATCGCAAACACTGTGACGGCGTCGTCGGGCAGCTTGCCGCTCACCGGGTCACCTTTCATCGGGTCACTTTCGGCAGCACGTCGCGGGCGAAGACCTCGATGAACTCGCGCTGATCGGGTCCGGCATTGTGCAGGAAGATCCGGTCGACGCCCAGATCGACGAAGCGTTGCAGGTGGGCGCGATGCAGGTCGGGGTCGCTGGAAACCAGCATCCTGCCTTCGAAGTCTTCGGGACGCACCGTGCGCGCCAGATGCTCGAAGTCACCGGGCGAGCGCACGTCGCTGCGCGGAAAGCGCAGGCCGGCGAGCGGCCACTCGGCCAGCGCGTTGCCCATCGCCTGCTCGTCGGTCGGTGCCCAGCTCAGATCGACACGCACGACGCGCAGGGTCTCGCCACGCGGCTTGCCCGCCTCTTTCAGCCCGTCGTCGAAGCGCTCGACCAGGGCTGCGGCCTTGTCGTGCGATGTGCCGATGGTCAGGATGCCGTCCGCCGCCTTACCTGCGCGTCTCGCGGCCACCGGCCCGGCAGTGGCGACCAGGATGCGCGGGGGCGTCGCGGGCGCACCCCAGAGTTGGGTGCTCTCGAGTTCGAAATGGCTGCCGTGGTGGCGCACGGGGCGACCGTTGCTGCCGCTCGCGAACAGCTTGCGGATCACCTCGATCGCGTCGAACATGCGCGTAATTCGCTCGGGCGCCTCTGGCCAGTAGCCGCCGGTGACGTGCTCATTGAGCGCCTCGCCCGCTCCGAGGGCCAGCCAGTGCCGACCGGGGTAGAGGGCGGCAACGGTCGCGCTGGCCTGGGCGATGGCGGCCGGATGCATCCGCCCCCCTGCGGCGACCGCGCCCGCCCCCAGCTCGCCGGCGGTCCGGGCGCCCAGAGCGCCGAGCACGCTCCAGAGAAAGCTCGCCTGCCCGTGCCTGCTGAGCCACGGCTGAAAGTGGTCGTTGCTCACGGTGCCGGTGAAGCCGTGCTGCTCGGCGTATTCGGCGTAGGCGATGGCGTCGGCGGGGGCGAAACGTTCGAGCATCATGGCGTAGCCAATGGATGCGGAGGTCACGAGGTTCATTGTCGCACCGTCGACCTCGGCGCGAATCCTCAGCGTTTCGACGCCCCAGGTCACGATTTCGTGCTCATACCTGCAAAATCAACGAAATCGGGCGTGATCTGCTGACAGTGCGCTGATACGCTCCAAAACTTCTCCACCCGCTGAAGTGACTATCGACGAGATTCAAGGAATGTTTTTATGCGCATCAGGTACGCGATCCCCGTTATCGCCATTGCGGCAGCCTTCATGTTGACCGGCTGTGTCAACAACGACGCCCCTTCGTCTACGGGTGGCGCGGTCACGTCCGGCGGCAAGGATGCGTCTCTCGCGAAGCTCCTTCCTGCGGATATCGCCAAGTCCGGCAAGATGGAGGTCGGCGTCGACGCCACCTACGCACCGAACGAGTACAAAGACGCCAACGGCAACGCGGTCGGCTGGGACATCGACCTCTTCAACGCGGTCGCCAAGAAGCTCGGCGTCAAGGCGGTCTATAACATTGCCGACTTCAGCTCGATCATTCCCAAGATCACCGGCGGCAAGTACGACGTCGGTGTCTCGTCGTTCACCGACAACACCGAGCGCCAGAAGCAGGTCAACTTTGTCGACTAC
>JBDSSQ010000003.1:0-148715 GCA_039928695.1 Pseudolysinimonas sp.
CGCCAGCCTCTTCGAGAACGGCCTTGGCCTTCTCGGCGGTCTCCTTGTTGGCGCCCTCGAGCACCGTCGACGGCGCACCGTCGACGAGTGCCTTCGCCTCGCCGAGGCCGAGGCTGGTGAGGGTGCGCACCTCCTTGATGACCTGGATCTTCTTGTCGCCCGCAGATTCGATGACGACGTCGAACGAGTCCTTCTCTTCGACCTCTTCGACAGCGCCACCGGCGCCACCGGCAGCGGGCGCCGCGGCAGCCGCGACCGGCGCGGCGGCGGTGACCTCGAAGGTCTCCTCGAACTTCTTGACGAAGTCGCTGAGCTCGATGAGCGACAGCTCCTTGAATGCGTTGAGCAGCTAGTCAGTGCTGAGCTTTGCCATGTCTAACTCCTAGTTACTTGTGGATCGTGTGGTTGATGAGATCGTCGAGGTGACGATCAGCTCGCGGATTCCTGCTTCTCGCGCAGCGCGTCGACCGTGCGAACGGCCTTCGACAGCGGCGCCTGGAACAGGTAGGCAGCTCCGAACAGGGGCGCCTTGAAGAGACCGGCCAGCTTGGCCAGCAGTACTTCACGGCTCTCCAGGTCGGCGAGCTTGCCCACCTCTGCAGCAGTCAGGGGCGCGCCATCGAAATAGCCGCCCTTCACCACGAGCAGAGGGTTGGCCTTGGAGAAGTCACGCAGGGCTTTGGCCACGGTCACGGTGTCACCGTGCACGAACGCGATGGCCGATGGGCCAGCGAGTTCGTCGTCGAAAGCGGTGATGCCCGCTTCGTTCGCCGCGATCTTGGTCAGCGTGTTCTTCACCACGGCATAGCTCGCGTGCTCACGGATGTTGCCACGCAGCTGCTTGAGCTGCGCCACCGTGAGGCCGCGGTACTCGGTGAGCACGACCGCGTTCGAGTTGCGGAACAAATCCGTCAGCTCGGCGACCGTTGCTTCCTTGTTCGCCATGGCGCTCTTTCCTGGTTGATATTCGTGGATGCGGCCGACGACAGCCCGCTTCTGTTAAGCAAAAAAGCTCCGGCGCTAAGCGCACGGAGCCGAATACCTGAACGCCGCTTCTCAACGGCACCTCAAGAACTGCTTCACACACCTGCGCGGGATTTGCTCTGCTGTGTTGTGAAGAACAGGTTCTTCACGAACGCAACAGAAACCAGCGGTCTACGGCCTCGATAAGAGTACGGGACGTTGCCGATCCCTGCAAACCGGCTCAGTCGGACGAGTCGGATCCGGAATCAGACGGCGGCTTCGACGCGCGCGGGCGGGGCGGCTGTTTCGGAGCCGGAGGTTTGGACGCGGGGGGCTTGGATGCCGCTGAGCGGCTCACGGGGGGCTTCGACGACGCGGGCTTCGCGGCGGGCGACGTCGTCGGGGTGCGTCCGCTCGGGCGCGGGCCCGCGGGTTTGGGCGTCGCCGGTTTGGGCGTCGCGGGTTTGAGCGTTGCGGGTTTGGTCGGCCCGGGTTTGGTCGTTGCCGGCTTGGTCACTGCCGGTTTGGTCGCTGCCGGTTTGGTCGCTGCGAGTTTGGGCGTTGCCGGCTTGGGCGTTGCCGGCTGAACGGTGGCGGGCTCAGCTGTTGCAGGCTCAGCCGTGGCTGGGGAATCCCGCTTCTTCTCCCGGCGTCCGCGGGGCAGCAGGAGGGCCACGACGATGATGATCACGATCAGGCCGACAACGCCGATCGCGAGAGCCAGTCCGGTGTTGGGTTCGGTGGTTGGCGGTGGCGCAGGGGCGGTGGGCGAGAGTTTCAGCGATTCGACCGGAACTGGCTCCGTCAGGCCAGATTTGCCGGCCACCAGCGGCGCAACCTTGCCACCGTCGAGCGCGAGCCAGGCATTCGTCGTCGTGTCGCGCACCAGCGCGGCCGTGGCCGGCACGGTAGTCAGAGCCGTGCCGAGGGCGGCAGACGAAGTGAACTCGGCCAACTCGGCGTCGACGGTCTGGGGATTGATCCAGATCGTGGCGAGCCCGACCGACGTGCCACCGATCGTGATGGGCACGACCCAGTTGTTGGTGAGCTGCACCGGGTGATCCGTCGCCTTGTTGGCGAGACGGTCGGCCGTCCATTCGTAGACCCGGCTGATCGGGCCCTCTTTCGTGGTGTCGTCGAACTTGATCCCTGCCGTGCCGGCGGCGTTGGGGCCGTACACGTCGTTCAGCCGAGCAACCATGGCTCCGCTCGTCACGTAGGCCGTGACCTCCGCCGGAACAGAACCCAGACTCGCGGATGCCGCTCCCGCGGGCACCAGCGCCAACCCGAGTAGCCCTGCGGCCAGCCCGATCCCCGCGCTGAGCGCGCTGACCGCGCGCAGTCGCACGCCGCGGCGTGGAGCGGACGAACTCGTCATGCGGGGTCGACTCTCGAGTGGGATCAGGGGGCGTTGCCCATCCAATCACCCGATCGGCGCGACAGACGGCAGGCGCAGCGGGATGCGCACCACGAACCGCGTGTCACCCGGTGTGCTCTCGACGCTCACGGCGCCGTCGTGCGCGTCGACCACCGCAGAGACGATCGCGAGCCCGAGTCCGGTGCTTCCCGTGGCGCGCGAGCGGGAACCGTCGCCGCGCGCGAACCGCTCGAACAGCACGGGAAGCAGTCCAGGCGAGATGCCGGGGCCGTCATCCTGTACCGAGATGAGCGCGTCGGCACCGTCGACGGCCAACGTCGTCGTCACGTGGGTGCCTGCGGGCGTGTGCGCCCGCGCGTTCGCCAACAGGTTGGCGATGACCTGCTGCAGGCGTCCGCCGTCGCCGGTGACGATCACGGGCTCGCTGGGGGTATGCAGTTGCCACTCGTGATCGGGGGCTGCCGCGTGGGCGTCGCTCACGGCATCCACCACAAGCGGAACCAGGTCGACCTCGCCGAGCACGAGTTCGCGGCCCGCGTCGAGACGAGCAAGCAGCAGCAGATCTTCGACGAGCGAGGTCATCCTGATCGACTCGGATTCGATGCGCGCCAGCGAACGCACCACGTCATCCGGCAACTGATAACCGCCCCGCTTGGTCAGTTCCGAGTACCCGCGGATCGAGGCCAGCGGAGTGCGCAACTCGTGGCTGGCGTCGGCGACGAACTGCCGGACCTTGTCTTCGCTGGCCTGGCGCGCGACCAGTGCCCCCTCGACGTGCCCGAGCAGGCGATTGAGGGCCGCGCCAACCTGGCCGACCTCGGTGCGGGTGTCGGTGTCGGCATCCGGCACTCGTTCGGCGAGGGTGACCTCGCCCTTAGCCAGCTCGAGCTCCGACACCCGTGTCGCGGTGGCGACGACCCGACCGAGGGGACGCAGGGCGACCCGCACCACCAGGGTTCCCGCGATGGCGGCGGCGATCAGTGCCGCCAGGGTCACCAGCCCGAAGATCAGCAGCAGGTTGTTGGTGGTGGTGGTGATCTCGGACAGCGACTGCCCCACGACGATTCGACTGCCGTCGGGACGGATCGCGGCTGCCACCCGGTACGAGCCCAGGGCTCCCCCCAGGTCGATGGTCTGCGCCTCGCGGTGGCTCGTGGGCAGGGCGAGAAGCGCGCGTTGCTGAGCGATCGTGAGCTGGACGGCCGTGCCGTCCTCTTCGACAGCGATTCCCGCGGTTTGGCCGCCGGCCGAGAGGAGCAGGAGGCTCCCGAAGTGCCGCGGACCGATGCCCCCCGTGCCGTCGCGAGGCAGGCTCCCGCCGTTCTCGGCGTCCGCTGTGAAACCGACCGATTGAACCAACTGCTGATCGAGCCGGGTAAGGAGGTTCTGCCGAAGCACCAGCGCACTCGCCCCGCCCACGACCACGCTCACGACCGCGAGCAGCACGAGAATTCCGAGCACGAGTCGCCGCTGGAGTGACCAGCGGGCGGGGCGGATGACGGAACGCACGGCTCATCCTCTCGCCTCTGCGCTATGGAATCCCTATGGAAGCGGTGAGAGCGCGCTTAGACCGCGTGCCGCCACCCGAATCGCGGCTCGTAACCGAGCAGTCGCCGCGCCTTGTCGATCGAGAGCAGCGTCTCGTGCTCGCCGAGCTCTTTCGTCACGTGAACACCGGGAAAGACCTCGGCGGCCAGCGATGCACTGGAACGCGACATCACGGTGTCGGCATTGGCGATGATGAAGGTCTCGTAACCGGGGCCGCGGGTTTCAAGGGCCCGCTGGACGGCTTGGCCGGCGTCCCGCACGTCGATGTAGCCCCACAGGTTCCATTTGCGCAACATCGGATCGGCGTCGAATGCCGAGAATCCGGCGTACTCGCTGCCGTCCATCACGTTCGAGAAGCGCAGGCCGGTGACGCTCAGTTCCGGGTCCCATCTGCACAGCTGAACGGCCATGGTTTCTTCGAGGTGCTTCACCAGTGAGTATGTCGAGTTCGGAATCGCCGGGTACTCCTCGTCCACCGGGAGGTAGGGCGGCGGCACGTCGAAGGGCAGTCCGAGAACCGTTTCGCTCGACGCGTGGATGATGCGCTTGATGCCCGCGACACGAGCGCCCTCGAAGATGTTGAACGAGGCAAGCATGTTGTTGCGGAAGGTCGCAACGTTCGTGAGCAGCCCAGGGGCGGGGATCGCAGCCAGGTGCACAACGGCGTCCAGCTTCTCGAAGCGCTCCTCGACACCGCTCAGGGCGTCGATCACCTGACCGGCGTCCGTCAGGTCGATCTCGATGAAGCCATCCGGCCGGGCGGGCCCGCCGGGGGCGGGTGAGCGGTCCAGGTTGATGACGTCGTACCCGGCATCCTGCAACCAGGCGATCACGCCTCGTCCCAGTTTGCCGCTACCTCCCGTGACAGCGATCATGAGTCCACGCTAACGCGGCCGCTCCATCTCAGCTGGCCGGCTTGATTTGGTAGCCGACGCCCCGCACGGTGTGGATCATGGGTGCCGCATTGGCATCGACCTTCTTGCGCAGGTATGAGATGTAGATCTCGACAATGCTCGAGCGGCCGCCGAAGTCGTAGCTCCACACCCGATCGAGAATCTGCGACTTGCTCAGCACGCGGCGCGGGTTGCGCATCAGATAGCGCAGCAATTCGAACTCGGTCGCCGTCAGTTCGATCGGCACACCGGCGCGCGACACCTCATAGCTCTCCTCGTTGAGCAACAGGTCGCCGACTCGCAACTCGGGGTCTACGGCGTCGCTCATGATGCGCGAGGAGCGCCGGATGAGCCCGCGCAGTCGCGCGACCACCTCCTCGAGGCTGAACGGTTTGGTGACATAGTCGTCGCCGCCCGCCGTGAGGCCCGAGATGCGATCGTCGACAGAGTCTTTGGCGGTGAGGAAGAGCACGGGGATGTCGAGGCCGTCCGCGCGCATCCGGTGCAGCACTTCGAGCCCGTCCAGGTCGGGCATCATCACGTCGAGCACGATGACGTCTGGCTTGAACTGGCGCGCGAGGGCGAGTGCCTGCTGCCCGCCGGTGGCGGTGCGCACGTCCCACCCCTCATAGCGAAGGGCCATCTGCAGCAGATCGCCGAGGGAGACCTCGTCGTCGACGACCAGGGCGCGAACGGGCGAGCCGTCGATGCGGGTGAGCTTGGCCGGCGGGGCAGCTTGGGGTGATGTCACGACTCCTATGAAGCACTTCGTTTCTATGAAGATCCTGTGAGCGACATCTGCGTCGACCGTGCGAGTTCGAAGCCGCCCCGTGGCGCGCACCTCGCATGACCCTGGTTGGTCGCACAATGGTGCCGTGACTGTCGTGCAACCCACCCTCTCCCTCTGGGATGCACCGCCGAGCCGGCACACCGACCGCATCGTCGCCGACGCCGCAGACCGCATGGCATGGCTCAAAGCACGAGCCCGCGGCGTGACGGCGACCGACATGGCCCGTTTGTCCGGGCCCAAAGCCCTGCGGGCCCTCGCCCTCGAAAAGCTGCTGGGCACCGGGTTCGGTGGCAATGCGTTCACCGCGCACGGCCGGCTGCGCGAGCCAGAGATCGCGCACTGGGCACGCAGGGTCTATGGGATGCAGCCGAGTAGCGCGTTGTTCCACGCCGACGGCCGGCCCGAGCACCTCGCCACCCCCGATGGGCTGCGCGAGCGCGGCGCCGCACTTGAGTTATGCGAGATCAAGACCACCAACACGGCGTGGAAGAGCATCCCGCGCCACTACCTGCGGCAGGTGTGGTGGCAGCAGTACGTGCTAGGTGCCGACCGCACCCTCGTCGTCTGGGAGCAGCACGACGCCTTCGTGCCGGTCGGCGCCGAGCCGGAGTGCCGCTGGGTCGAGCGGGACGACAACGAAATCCACCGACTCATCGGGTTGGCCGACCAGCTTCTGGATGCCATGCGACGCTGAGGTCGCCGAGTGCGCTCCCGTCCTCACCGCCAGCGTTACGCCAAACACCACGACCCAGGCGAGACCGATCGTCGTCGCCACCAGCTCGAGTCGGCTGCCGAGTTCCACCTCGAAGCGGAATACCGACATCAGACCGCCGGCCGATGAGATGGCCGCCACAGCGATCGCCGCGACGATCGAGAAGCGGGCGAGTGCGGGGTGCCCCACCGCGAATGCGCATTGCAGGATGGTCCAACTGGCCGCCGCGAATGCCAGGACTGCCGCAGAAACGTGCACGAAATCCTGCAGGGTGAATGTCGCGCCGATCGGGAGCGGGCATCCAGCGGTGCAGGTCACCTGCGAGTCGACGAGAAAAAAGGCGCTGGCGATCGCGAGCGAGATCGACGGCGGCCACCAGCGCAGAATCCGCGCGCGCGATCGGATGCCGCGGCCGGCCCAGGCGATCAGTCCGCCACCCAGCACGATGAGCAGCAGCACGGTCTGGAAGGCGCGTGCGGTCGGCATTCCCTGGGCGCCGAGCTGGCTCACATAGAGGTCGTACGGCACACTCAAGCGCACCAGCCACAGGATGACCAAGGCCGCAGCCATGCACAGGGTGCCGACTAGCGCGACGAGACGGTCGATCATGGTCTGAATCTTGGGATGCCGCTGCTCAGCCGGCGACGCGCAAGGGCCAGCGCTCGCGGCGGCGTGAGACCCAGATGACGCCGGCCCCTGTACCGAGGATGGCTCCGGCGATCAGGATCACGTAGAACAGCACAGACCAGTAGCCCTCGGGCGACAGCGATGGATCGAGGAAGGGATACGGGTACCAGGTGGGTTGATGCGCCGTCTCGTTGTAGGCGAGCGGTCCGCGAATCAGGGTGTAAATCACCCAGATGATGGGGAAGGCCACGATGACCCGCAGGTCTTTCCACTCGAGGCGTCTGCGACCGGGCGCGAAAAACCAGTCGAGCACCAGCAGCAGCGGGGCGACGACGTGCAGCACCTCGTTCGACCAGGCGAGCGTCGTGCCCTGCGGCAGCTCGATTCCGCGCAGCAGAAGGTTGTAGACGACGAAGGTCACCGCCATGTAGGTCGTCGCGCTCGCCCGCAGCAATGCGAACCAGCGTGGATCGCCCTCGTTGCGAATCAAACAGACCGCACCGATCGCGAACACCACCACTGCCGCAACGTTCGAATCGATCGTGAAGAAGCTGAAGAAGTTGACGAAGAGGGCGCCGCGGTTCTCAATGCCCAGGTTTGTCCAGAAGTTGTAGGTGGTGATGAGCTGGCCGACGATGGCAGCGACGCCGGCGATGGCCGCCGCAATCCGGATGACGATGAACAGAATGCGCACGCCGTGCCCCTTTTTCGGCGCCCATGCGCCACCCTCGAAATGCTAGCGGCTGAAGGTTTGCACCACGGTGATGCGACCGTAACACCGGCGAATCATTCACGTCGTTTACTGGTACCAGAGGCGGGGAGGCCGAGCGATGACCACGATGCGTGCCATGACGTTCTCAGGCGCCGGTGGCCCTGAAGTCCTGTCAATGACCGAGATCGATCGACCGGTGCGAATCAGTTCGGAGGTCTTGGTCAAGGTGGTCGCGGCCGGCGTCAATCCGATCGACGCCAAGACCCGCGCGGGCCGAGGCCCCTTCGCGGCGATCGCGAACTTTCCGGCGGTGCTCGGCAACGACTTCAGCGGCGTTGTTGTGGAGTCGCCGTACGCGGCCCATCCGCTCCAGCCCGGCACCGAGGTCTACGGCATGGTGCCCGTACCGCGCTTCGGAGGTGCATACGCCGAGTATGTGAGCGCACCGGGGCTCAGCGTCATCCCGAAGCCGTCGACCCTGTCGCACATCGAGGCAGCGGGAGTGCCGGTCGCCGCCCTCACCGCATGGGGCATGGTGGTCGAAACGGCGAAAGCCCACGAGGGCCAACGGATGCTGATCCACGCCGGGGCTGGCGGCGTGGGCCATTTCGCGGTGCAGTTCGCCACCTACTTCGGAGCCCACGTGATCGCCACCGCCTCGGCGCGCAACACGAGCTGGCTGCGCGAGCTCGGTGCCTCGGAGGTCATCGACTACTCGACGGCGCGATTCGAGGATTCGGTGCGGGACATCGACGCGGTCATCGACTTGATCGGCAATGTGAAAGACGACACGGCGACCCGCTCGCTGCGCGTGCTCCGCCAGGGCGGAATCATCGTCAATGGTCCGAGCGGGAGCTGGCCGACCATGGCAGAAGAGGCCGCAGCGGCCGGCGTGCGTGCCACCGGATTCCAGGTCACACCAGACGGCGCGACGCTGGCGATCATCTCGCGGCTGCTCGACTCGGGTGACGTGCGCGTGCACGTCGACCAGGTGGTCGACCTCGAGGATGCCGCCGAGGCGCACCGTCAGATCGAAAACGGGCACACCCGCGGCAAGATCGTGCTGAGAGTCAGCGAAGGCTGAGCTTCACGGTCTCCATAGTCGCGCAGGTACGCAGAAAGGGGCCCCGCCGAAGCGGAACCCCCCCTGCGTAATCCTGGCGAGAGTCAGGATGCGGACAGCGCTGCGACGTCGAGCGGGACGCCAGGGCCGAAGGTGGTCGAGAGCGTGCCCTTCTGGATGTAGCGGCCCTTCGACGAACTCGGCTTGGCGCGCTGGATCTCGTCGAGAGCCGCACGGAAGTTCTCGTCGAGCTGCTCCTTCGTGAATCCGGCCTTGCCGATGACGAAGTGCACGTTGTTGTGCTTGTCGACGCGGAACTCGATCTTGCCGCCCTTGATGTCGGAGACGGCCTTCGCCGTGTCGAGCGTGACCGTTCCGGTCTTCGGGTTGGGCATGAGGCCACGCGGGCCGAGCACCTTGCCGAGTCGACCGACCTGGCCCATGAGCTCGGGCGTCGAGACGGCCGCGTCGAACGCGGTGTAGCCGCCGGCGACCTTCTCGATGAGCTCTGCGCCGCCGACCTCGTCCGCGCCGGCCGCGATGGCCGCCTCGGCCGCAGGGCCGGTCGCGAAGACGATGACGCGGGCGACCTTGCCGGTGCCGTGCGGCAGGATGACGGTGCCGCGCACCATCTGGTCCGCCTTGCGCGAGTCGACGCCGAGCGTGAGCGCGACCTCGACGGTCGAGTCGAACTTCTTCGACCCGGTCTCGCGGACGACGCTGACGGCCTCAGTCGGGTCGTAGAACTTGCCGGGCTCGATCTTCTCGGCGGCGGCGCGATATGCCTTGGACTTTGTCATGATTACGCCTCCACCGTGATCCCCATCGACCGGGCGGTGCCGGCGATGATCTTCATGGCGGCCTCGACGTCGTTGGCGTTGAGGTCCACCTGCTTCTGCTCGGCGATCGCGCGCACCTGGTCGCGCGTCAGCTTGGCCACCTTGACGGTGTGCGGGGTCGGCGACCCCTTCTGCACGCCTGCGGCCTTCTTGATGAGCTCGGCAGCCGGCGGGGTCTTGAGGATGAACGTGAACGAACGGTCTTCGTAAACGGTGATCTCGACCGGGATGACGTTGCCGCGCTGCGACTCGGTCGCGGCGTTGTACGCCTTGCAGAACTCCATGATGTTCACGCCGTGCTGACCGAGAGCCGGTCCGATCGGCGGAGCGGGGTTGGCCGCGCCGGCCTGGATCTGGAGCTTGATCAGCCCCGTCACCTTCTTCTTGGGTGCCATGAATGGCTTCTTTCTCGTCGTGCGCCCGGAGGCGCGCTGCCACGAACCAGGCTTTTCCTGGCAGTGGTGGGTGATCGTTGCCGATACAGGCAACTTTGCAATGCTACCTCAAGGACGCTGACCTCCTACTGAGCTGGATCGCTTCCATCGGCCAGGTTCGTCGCGACTTGGCGATTGATCTCATCAAGTACCGACTGATCGCCGAACTCAGCACGCAGCCGCTCGATCGTGCTCTGAATCCGAAGATCGCGCGACGGTTTGCTTCCAACCAGGAGATACGAATGTGCCCTGCGAGCTCGCTTCTGGCTCCGCCGCGGCGCTTCTGGTTCCCCCTCCGACGCGGCGGACGCGGGTGCGGCGCTCGAGGGTCGCCTCGTTGTGTTGACGAGCACAAACATGTCGACGAAGTCGAACCCGGCCGCCTGCATGAGACGTACAACGTCGAGGTGAACCAAGTGAAGTCGGTCCGAATAGGTCATGTCTTGACACTTGACCAGAACGCGACCGCCGGATCGAAGTACGCGATGCGCCTCACGGATACCACCCTGATAGAGGTCCAGCACATCGTTCATCGAGTTCAAGCCGGACTCCGCCAAGCGGTAGTGACGGTAGAAGTCTGTTTGATCACCGCCATGATTCGGCCGATAGGGCGGGTCGAACACGACGACATCAAGTGATTCGGTCTCGTTTGGCAGAGCGCGGCAATCGACTGAGACCTCTGTGGTTGCTACGTCGTATCGAAACTGTGGTTGGTCCGAGTCCGCTAGGCCCTTGGGCCAGAAGGCTCCCTTACCCCAAGTGACATCCGCGACGATGTCGTTGGGGGCGATCCAAAGTCGCCTCGCCGTGGCGATCAGATCGCGGTTGGTCCCGACGACACCGGAAAGGACTGGCTCGTTTGCCGGGACACTCGTCACGGGGGCTCCTGTGATTGAGCCGTAGACAACTGGATCCTTCGGACTATATGACGTCACTTTCCAAAGGTAGGTCCTCGTCGTCGCCTGAGAAATCTTCTTCGGAGCCGTCTCCCAAAATCGGAAGGTTCGCAGCGGTCACAGTCCTACTCATGGCTTGGGAAATCCAGTTCATTCCCATCAAGGTTGCACTACACGCCTCGGGAGACATGTAGCTGTCGAACTTCGACTTGTCTGCATTTGCGGTAGCGAGGAGCTCTGTCACCGCTGTCGTGACCTGGGTGCGCATTACCTGTTCTACCAACTTCACGAAGGTGAACCACCGCGCGTCACCTTCTTCCCCAATGCGCCCAAGGGAGCGATACTTCGTGGCCAGGTAGTTCCTAGCCCGGAGGTATGTCGCAGAGGACTTGTTGATGTAGGCACATTGAATCCCCGCAGTCCCGTCGAACCACACTGCGTGTTGACGATCGGGCTCATCTACTAGCCGCACCTCGACCAGTCCAGCTTGTCGACGTGCGATAACCGAAGGGGCAGCCTCCTCACCCTGAGGAACGGGGGGCCGCGGTGTGCGGGAGTGCTCGCCTCGGCGGGGTCGTTGGCGCCCGGGCGCGTCACCGCTCGGCGCTTTCGATCGATCCGCCGTGTCACTGCCGGTGTGGGGTTCACCAGCGGGGTCTCGAACGAGAGAGTCATGCGACTTCTGTAGATACGGAAGAAATTCCTCGGCGAGGTATTTCTGGATTGCCGCCTCTACCGCCGGGTTAGCGTCGTCCTTGGGCATCGCCGCGAGAATCGCTTCTCGGATCGCGTCAGGAACTCGTCTCAGCCACGCTGCACGCCACTGAATAAACGGGAGGTCGTGACCTCCGCCTTGGCCAGCGACGTCGTATTGGAGTCCGGCTCGTGAATTACCTGCCGGGTACACGTACAGCTCGTCGCCGATGACTGGTTCGACAAGAATCCCAACGCGACGTCGAACTGGGGCAGAAACCACGAGTTGGCCAAGATGCGGGCTACTGTGCCCCGCTTCCAACGAGTAGATCTCGTCGATTCCTTCGTGACTAGAGAAGCGATATCCGAACAACGGAATAACGATTCGATCGCCAGAGGTGGGAACCTCTGCTCCGGCCAACCACCAATGAACCCTGGCGGCTAATCCAGCTCCCTCGACCGCCGGGATCTCAACAATGCCGCTTTCGATTCCATCGTTCGCGCCACGAGTGATGGTGTCCCCGAGCCCACGCGCTTGCCGAGTTTCGTTCGACCCATTTTTTTTGGGCCACTCGTCTGGATCCGTGGGATACAGGGGGTCCACCCGAGCCGGGACAGGCAGCGTGTAGAACCGACTGTTCAGATATTGGGCGATGCCGAGCTTTGTGTCTTCGCGACGACTTCTGTCCCCGTGGAACGCGGTGTTTTCACTCGGATCGTTGCCGAGGAGGACTACAGCCGTACCGCTGCCGATCTCGCCGAAAATAGAATGCATGACATCGACCCAGTCGACTCTTGGGTCGTCCGGATCGGTGTAGCCATCTGTGTACTCAGATAATGCCAACACCTTGACGAAACGAGACACACCCTCGTCGTCAACATCTTCAAGCGGTCGAATCCCGTAAGTGCCATCGGCCCCCCGATGCAACCAAATCATCGATGTGGCGCCATCCCGGCGGGACAGAACTACCACTCCGTATGTGTTCCAGGGCAAGAGCGAGACCTTGGACCCGTAGCCGTAGTTTTCGTTGAGTCCACCAACCGACTGGGCGGACCCTCCCCAACTATTGAAGAACGTAGGCAGCTCGTCAGCGCTCATCCCGCTGCCATCGTCAAAAATGACTCGTCGATGTACACCGATCTCGGTCGCCGCAGTCCATTCGGTTGTGAAGAGCACCTGAGTAGCCCCGGCCTGAACGGCGTTTACGTACGTCTCCCGAACCCACCCAAAGACCTGACCCTGTTGGTATGCCCGATTGACAGCCGGCGTGGGGTCCGCAGCCGTCATCGGAAATGTCTCAGATGCCATCTCTCTCAATCTTTTCGTGGTCCGAATCTCCAGTTCGGTGAGGCTGGGCGCGCGGACTGGAGACTCGCCCCATCAACCTATTGATGAACCGAGCTACTTCCTAGTCGTTTCGGAGCTTGAAACTCGATTCTCGAGCGCCAGCTCCCTCAGCGAACTTCGTACGGAGCACCTTCAACTCCTGCTCGAGCGCCTTCAATATCTGCTGAGCATCCGCCTCGGTGTATTCGTAGTTTGACCTATTTGAAAGATTTCCAAGGAGCCGCATGGCCCCTATTGCGCGATCCGTCCTACCTTCTGCAAGCGAAACAAACCGCTCTCGCCTGTCTCTCATGTGCAACTCCCTTTCACGCTATATTCCACTTATATTACTCACACGTGTCACTTCTTTTGTCAAGAAGAGAAGAAGAAAGGCACCGTACATTCGAGAAATGTACGGTGCCTTTGTGGCAACTAGGGTATGGCTGACAGCCACACCCCGCGAGTGAGTAGAACTAGAGCTTGGTGACCTGGTCGAAGCTCAGCTCGACCGGCGTCTCGCGCTCGAACAGCGATACGAGCACAGTGAGCTTGCCGCTCTCGGGCTTGATCTCGCTGATCGTGCCGGGCAGGCCCGCGAACGAACCCTCCTTGATCGTGATCGTCTCGCCGACCTCGAAGTCGATCTCTGCCGGGATGACCCGCGTAGCAGTCTTGCCGCCGCCCTTACCAGCGATGCCGCCCTTGGTGGGCGCCTCGACGACCTGGACGAGGCTCTTCAGCATGTTGAAGGCCTCTTCGAAGCGCAGCGGGGTCGGGTTGTGGGAGTTGCCCACGAATCCGGTCACGCCCGGGGTGTGCCGAACGACCGACCAGCTGTCTTCGTTGAGGTCCATGCGCACCAGCACATAGCCGGGGATGCGCACGCGGTTGACCAGCTTGCGCTGACCGTTCTTGATCTCGACGACGTCTTCCATCGGCACCTGGACCTCGAAGACGAAGTCCTCCATGGCCAGTGACTGGCGGCGCGATTCGATGTTCTGCTTGACGCGCTTCTCGAAGCCGGCGTAGCTGTGGATGACGTACCACTTGCCCAGCTTGCCGCGCAGTTCGGCCCGGAATTCGTCGTAGGGATCGACCGCGGTCTCTTCCTCTTCGAGTTCGGCCTCGTTCTCATCGGCGGCGGCCGCTTCAGCGGCGTCGAAGTCGGTGGGATCGTTCGTGTCCGATGCCTCGCCGATGTCGAGGGCCGAGTCGACGATCGCGTCGGCCTCTGGGTCGGTCGCGGCATCCAAGGCGTCGAGGATGCTGTCGAGGTTGGCCTCGACCTCACCCGCGTCATCGATCAGATGGATGGCGCTGCTCTCGGCGTTCTCGTCGGAGGCTTCGTCGACACTCAGCACGTCGTCTTGCAGCAGGTCGTCGGTCTCAGACGACTGCTCGGCGGCCGGCGCCAGATCCACGTCGCGGCGCTCGTCT
Organism: Pseudolysinimonas sp.; assembly: GCA_039928695.1. Lineage (GTDB taxonomy): Bacteria > Actinomycetota > Actinomycetes > Actinomycetales > Microbacteriaceae > Lysinimonas. The sequence goes on from JBDSSQ010000003.1 coordinate 14,313, forward strand.
TCAGTCACAGTGATTACTACTTCCATTCGAATGTCTATTGGGTGAGGGTGCCGTTGCCGAAGACCCAGGCGACGAGCCAGCCGAAGCCGTAGTCGAGCCCGTAGACCAGCGCCATCATGACGATCACGAAGGCGAGCACGACACCCGTGTAGCTGAACAGTTCACGCCGGGTGGGCGTGACGACCTTCTTCAGCTCGTTAACGACCTGTCGAAGAAAGAGTGCGATGCGCGCGAAGGGTCCACGCCGTTCGGCGCGCTCCGCTTTGGCGCTCGCGACGAGGTCCTCGCTGGGATCGTCGACCACCTTGCGTGCCACTCTCAACACCTTTCAACAGGACTTACTAACGCTGAACCCCGCTCAGTCGTGCGGGGGATCGCAGGGCGGACAGGACTTGAACCTGCAACCTGCGGTTTTGGAGACCGCTGCTCTACCAATTGAGCCACCGCCCTACAGGGTTCGGACCGCCCAGCTGCACGGCCACCGGAAAGCGGGCACGACAAAGCTTGGCAGACTTCACCACACCTTGAAGTGTATGCCATCCCGGGCGAGCGCTCCCCGGCTGCGTGGCGCTTGCCACGGTGACCCTCGAAATGGGGACAGATTACGACCAATCCCCCGCGTCATAACCCGGCGATCACCCGGTCTCTTCGTGTGAAGGGACTGACCATCCCTTCGCACCACCCGCAGTTGCATCACTCAAACCGAATACGGGCAACGAAACTGGGATCAGCAGCTACGTTCGCCTCGGCACCTGCCGGGGCATCGCCGACCCGGCCTTCCTTGTCTGTATGGATCAGGAAGGCATCCCCGTGTTCACCAACTCGCATCGCGCGCCCGCCGCAGTTCGCGGCCGGCGCATCGCCGCAGGGCTCGTCTCGGTGGCGATGGCCACCGGATTCGCTCTCGCCGGAGCCAGCACCGCCCAGGCGGCAGACACTGCTCCTGTCGCCACCGCTGAGGCGCAGTTCCTCTCGGGCAACCTGCTCGGAACGAACCTCAACAACGTCGTAGCGCTGAACGGAGCGTCCGCCCACGCGGACGCGGATGACGCGCCGATGACCGTCAAGGACCCCTTCCAAGCCACAGCGCTCAACACCGTCAAGGTCGGTAACGGCTCGAGCATCCAGGGCAACCTGGGGGAGTTCCTTCAGGTCGGCGCGCTCGGCGCGTACGCCACGGCGGCCAAGAACGGCACATCCGCGGCCGAGACCGGCGGAGTCCAGAAAGATGGCGGAGTCGGAGTCGGCAAAGACCAATCGATGCCCGGCGGCGACGCCACAATCGACCTGAGCAAGCTGCTGGGTAGCGGATTCGCCTCGAACATCGCCGACCTGAAGGTCGCGATCGACGCGGTCACCGCGCAAGCCATTTCTGACGGCCAGAACGCCTCTGGTCACTACTCGCTCGCGGGCGTCGACCTGAAGCTCACCAGCCCGGCCGTCGCGAACCTGACCGAGAAGGTCAATTCCGCTCTCGACTCGGTGTCCAACCGGCTGTCGAAGCTCGACGGATCCGACGGATTGCTGATCGTCGATCTCAACAAAGCGCTCATCAAGCTGAACCCGGCCCTGAACCTGTTGGGCGCGAATGCGCACGTCACGGCATCCATCGACACCGGCAATCTGCGCCAGCTCGTGCAGAACCTGCTGACCACGCAGTACGGCAGCGATGGTGTCACCTTCGACCTCGAAACCGGCGTCGTCACCCTGAACCTCGAGAAGCTGCTTGGCAAAGATCTGAACAAGCTGCCGGCCGGCACCGAACTGGTGAACTCGGCGGTTCTCAACCCGGTTCTGAACTCGGTGACCACCAAGGTCTCGGGCATCGCCGACCAGGTGGTGGGCGCGGTCAAAGACGCGCTGAACAACGCCACGGTCACGGTGCACGCCGACCTGTCTGAGAATGTGGCGCAAGCGCCTCTGGTGCAGACCGTGTGCAAGCTCGTCAGCAAGGTCATCCAGGTGCCAACTCAGGTCGTGCATCAGATTGTGATCCAAGACCCGGTCATCAACGGCGTTCCGCTTCCTGTCGTCAATGGCGTCCCGCAACTCAACGGGGTTCCGGTTGTCGGCAGCCTGCTCGGCAAAGTGACGGGGATCCTGAGCTACATCACGATGACCGTGAATCAGACGGTGACCCAGTTGGTCGACCAGACGGTGACCGACAATGTCTGCTCCCCGGTGACGACCGCCCTGCCGGCGCTCAACACCAGCGTGACGGCCGACGTCACCGGAACGATCAATGAGTTCCTCACCGGGGCCAAGGTGGACGCCACCGCTACCGCGAAGGTGCTCGGTGTCAGGGTGCCGGTCAACCTGAAGCTGGCGGTCGGAAACATCGCGGGCTCGCTGAACGACCAGTTGTTCGACTCCGACAGTGCGGTCACCGATCTGGTGAACGCTCTGAACACCGGACTCGTCAACCCGGCAGTCCAGGGGCTCACCGGTGACACCAACTCGGTCGCCAACCTGGCCGACGTGCTCTCGATCAAGGTGAACAACCAGGACGTGAGCGACGGAACCTTCACCGAGACGGCCGCTGAGGTCCGGGTGCTCCCCGGTGCGACAACCGGTGGTGTAGCGCAGATCAACCTGGCTCGTGCATCGGTCGGCCCCAACGTGGTTCCCGGCGAGGTCGGCGGCGTCGACACCACGCCTCCGCCGACTGACGGGAACCCCGGTAACCCCGGTACGACCCTCGGGAACATTGCTCGGCTGGCGACCACCGGCGTGGGGATCGCCGCTCTGGTCGCCGCCGTCCTCGCACTGTTGGCAGCGGGTGCCTATCTGGTGCGGGAAAGCTACCGTCGCAACCACTCGGCCATGGCCCGGTAGGACGCGGTAGCGCCAAGAAGCCGGGACCGTCTGCCCCCCAAGACCGACGGTCCCGGCTTCTTTCTGTCCGTTTCGGGCGACCCCCCCTTCGGGGGTCGCCCTGTTTTGTACCCCCAGCCCTTTTGCCGCCGGGAACGACAAAAGCCCGGAATTCCGGAAAAATTGCCGGATGAATGGGAGATGACGTCCGGGTGAGCGCCCGGCGACGCACAGACCCGTCTATCCCTCAGAGGGGGACTGCATCCCCCGTTCTGTCCCCCATAGCGTGGACCCGGAGTTCGAGGCATCCGCACCGGCTCCGGGGGGAACTCACCATGCTCTCGACTCTTCACGGATCAGGGACGTCCATGCGTCGCCAGGTCGTCGTCGCCATCGCCGCTGTCGCTCTCATCGGAGGGATCGCCGCCTCGCTCAGCGTCGCGCAGTCGTCGCTCGCTGCGACGAGCGCCGCCTCGTCATCCTCGGTCACTACCGCGCAGCAGACCCAGCGGGTCTTCGACGACACCAATGAGGTTCGGGCCGAGGCCGGGACCACACCGCTCGTGCGCAACACCGCTCTCGACAAGGTCGCTTCCGACTGGGCGCAGCAGCAGTCGCAGAACGGCGCCATGAGCCACAATCCGAACTATTCGACGCAGATTCCGGCGGGCTGGAGCCACGCGGGTGAGAACGTTGCCGCTGGCTACACCTACACCCAGGTCGTCCCGGCCTGGAAGGCATCCGCCGAACACTACAAGAACCTGGTCGGCGACTACACCGACCTCGGAATCGGCGAGTTCACGGGGGCCGATGGCCGCACCTACTGGGTGCAGGAGTTCGCCAAGTACGCGAGCACGAAGGTGCCGCCGAAGCAGACCCCGACCAACGCGCCCTCCCCCTCGGCATCCGCGAGCACGGCGCCGTCAAGCACGCCGCCGAGCAGCGCCGCACCGTCTGCACCGGCCAGTCCGGCGCCGACTTCGAGCCCATCGACTGGTGGCTATCCGGCCGAGCCCGCAGCCCCTGCCGGCACCGCCCTCCCCCTGAGGTCCCCGTCGTTTGAGGGCAGCCTCTCGGGATGGAGCGCCTCCAACGCCTCGCTGGACGGCCCGAACACCAACGCTCGGGGCGGCAAGTACGCCCTCTCCGTCTCGGGAGGTCAGACCGTCAGCCAGATCGTTTCGGCAACCGTGACCGCTGGCGAGACCGACACCGTGACGATCTGGGTGAAACCGGCGGCGTCATCGGGCATCACGGGCTCGTTGAAGCTGACCGCGGTGGGGGGCACCACAGAGACGGCCACGACAACCTTCAGCGACAGTTCCGGATGGATGAAGGTCAGCATCGGCCTTGCCGTCGCGAATGCGGGCCACACCGGCTTGCGCGTCGACGTCGTGCTGTCGAACTCGGGAGTCGCGTACCGCCTCGACTCGGCCTCGCTGGTGCGCACCAAGAACGCGCCGTCAGCCGTTCCGGCGCCGACTCCCAGCTCGTCGCCCAAGCCGTCGGCGCCCAGCCCATCATCACCCAGCCCGGCGCCCTCAGCGCCCGCGCCCAGCACCGCGCCGAAGCCCACACCCAGCGCCTCTCAGCCAGCCGCAACACCGACTCCGGCCCCGAGCCCCTCGAGTAGCTCGGGCGGACTGCTCGGGCTGCTGGGCCTCGGAGGCTGATCTCTTCCCACCAGCGCGCACCGCGCGTCAGTCACCCGCTGCCATGACGGTCCTGCTCCATCCCTCGGAGCAGGACCGTCCGGCGTTGGGCGTCGGCGTTGGGCGTTCGGCGTCTGGCGTCTGGCGTCGCTACCGTGGCCACGTGCCCGCCACCTGGATAACTGCCGCCGTCGCCGGTCTCGGCCTCGGGCTTTCCCTGATCATCGCGATCGGCGCCCAGAACGCATTCGTGCTTCGGCAGGGACTGCGCCGCCAACACGTGCCGCTCGTCGTGGCCATCTGTGCGCTCTCAGACCTCGCCCTCATCGCTTTCGGAATCGCGGGGGGCGGGCTGCTGTTCGCCGCTGTGCCGTGGCTGGTCGAGGTGGTGCGCTGGGTCGGCGCCGGGTTCCTGCTGCTCTATGGCTTGCTGGCGGCGCGGCGGGCACTGCGACCCGCGCGTCTCGACGTGCACGCCAACGCTGGCCTGACCTCGGCGCCGCGCGCGCTGGCCGTCGCGGCTACAGCGCTCGCGCTCACCTGGCTCAACCCGCACGTCTACCTCGACACTGTGCTGCTGCTTGGTTCGGTCGCGAACACCCACGGTGATGCGCGCTGGGCGTTCGGTGGGGGGGCGGGGCTCGGCAGCATCCTGTGGTTCTCTGCGCTCGGGTTCGGCGCGCGGTTGCTCGCTCCGCTCTTCGCGCGGCCCATCGCCTGGCGGCTGCTCGACGCGGTCATCGCGGTGGTGATGCTCGTTCTGGCCGTGAGCCTGGCCGTCAGCGCGCTGCGCTGAGGATGCCCATCCGTGCGGCATCCACCGATCGGTGGATGCCAGGCGTCCACCGCAGGATCGTTGCCCTCGCATCGACCCTGCAGCCAGCATGGGACGCATGACGACTTCCACCCCCGCCGTGTCAGTACGCGGCCTTCGCAAGAACTACCACGGCGTGCCTGTTCTGCGCGGCCTCGACTTCGACATCCAACGCGGAGAGACCTTCGCTCTTCTCGGGCCGAACGGCGCCGGCAAGAGCACCACGATCGAGATCCTCGAGGGCTACCGGGATCGCACGGGCGGCGAGGTGAGCGTGCTCGGCGTCGATCCGCAGAAGGGCGGCCTGGACTGGAAGGCCCGGCTCGGAATCGTGCTGCAGAGCAGCGGTGAGCAGGGAGCCGCGACAGTCCGCGAACAGCTGATCCACTTCGCCGGCTTCTACCCGAATCCGCGCGACGTCGATGAGGTGATCGCCTCGGTGGGCCTGGAGGACAAGGCCGGGTCGCTCATCCGGAAGCTTTCGGGCGGACAGCGTCGACGAGTGGATGTCGCGCTCGGCATCATCGGTCGACCCGAGCTGCTCTTCCTGGATGAGCCCACGACGGGATTCGACCCCGAGGCGCGGCGCCAGTTCTGGACCCTGATCGAGCGGCTCAAGGCGGAGGGCGCGACGATCCTGCTCACCACCCACTACCTCGATGAGGCGGCTCAACTCAGCGACCGGGCCGGCATCGTTGCCGACGGACAGTTGGTCGAGCTCGGCCCGATCGACACCATCGGCGGCGCGGAGGCGCGCATCCCGCTCGTGCGATGGACGAGGGACGGCGTGGTGCACGAAGAGCGCACCGAGAGGCCAGGCGAGTTCGTTGCTCGCCTGGCGGCTGGCGGCGAGCCCGAGCGGTTGGAGATCATCCGCCCCAGCCTCGAAGACATCTACCTCGAGCTGGTCGCAAGAGACCAGCCGCAACTCGCCACAGCGACCTCAGCGGCGACCGGAAAGGCCTGAACGCTCATGACCACACACGACATCGCCACCACGAAGACCCCATCGGTCGTCACCCCCGCCCGCGTTCTGCGGAACGGATTCTCGCGGATCCGCTACGAGACCCTGACGTACTTCCGGCAGGGCGACGTGGTCTTCTTCACCTTCCTGTTCCCGGTGGTGATGCTCACGATCTTCTCGGTGGCGTTCAGCAGCAGCAACTTCTTCGGAAAGGACGCCGCTGGCCACTCTGTGAGCGCGGCCGCCTATTACCTGCCAGGGATGCTGGCGGCCGGCGTGCTGCTGAGCGGTCTGCAAAACCTCGCAGTCGACATCGCCGGCGAGAAGAGCGACGGGACTCTCAAGCGTCTCGCCGGCACCCCTCTCTCGGTGATCAGCTACTTCATCGGCAAGATCGGCCGCGCCCTGCTGACAGCGATCCTGCAGGCTGCGCTGCTGATCCTGCTCGCGCGAGTCGCCTTCGGCGTCGCGCTGCCCACCGCACCAGCTACCTGGCTGACCTTTGCATGGGTCTTCGTGCTGGGGGTCGCGACCTGCGCGATTCTGGGCATCGGGCTGAGTGCGCTGCCGCGTTCCGGCAAGAGCGCGACCGCGGTCATCATCCCCATTGTTCTGGTGCTGCAGTTCATCTCGGGCGTCTACCTCGCCTTCACGAACCTTCCGACCTGGCTGCAGAACGTGGCGAGCATCTTTCCGCTCAAGTGGCTTGCCCAGGGCATGCGCTCGGTGTTCCTGCCTTCGACGCTCGAGGCGGCCGAAGCCGGTGGCAGCTGGAACCTCAGCGGCGTTGCCATCGTGCTGGCGATCTGGCTGGTCGCCGGGCTGCTCCTCGCGCGGTTGACCTTCCGGTGGATCCGCAAGGATAGCTAGGTGAACGCTCGGCGCTGGTGGCTGCTCGCGGTCGCGGGGACAGCAGTCCTCTGCGTCCTGGTGCTGGGCCTGCACGTCGGCATCGGCCCCCGGTTCTGGATCGGCGCCGCCGTGCTCGCGGCCTTCGTCGCCTTCTGGGCAATCGTGGTCGTCGATCCGGACTGCGAGGACACACCGCGGTCGATCTTCGCCTTGGTGGTCACCATCGCCGTCACCGCGGCGGTCACCGCGACTGACACGTCACTCGCGTTCTTCCAAGTGATCGCGTTCCCGGCAGCCTGGACGTTGCTGGGCGGCATCCGTCGTTCGGTGTTGGCCTGCGCGATGATCGCGATCACCGTGGCCATCGCCTTCATGGCGCGACTGGGCTTCACCATCGATGCCCTTCTGCTGGCGGGCACGATTGAAGGCATCTCGTTCGTCTTCGCAATTGCGATGGGCGTCTGGATCACCCGTATCGCCGACTTCGGCAAAGAGCGCAAGCGGCTGCTCGACGAGCTCACCGCCGCCCAGGCACAACTCGAGATGCTGCATCGGGATGCCGGCGCCACCGACGAGCGGGAGCGGTTGGCTCGCGAACTCCACGACACGATCGCGCAGACCCTGACCGGGCAAGTGCTGCTGACGCAGCGCGCCCGTCGCGAACTCGCCGCCGGCGCTCTGACGGACGCGACCCTCGAGCTGCTCGAAAGCTCGTCGCGCGAAGCCCTCACCGAGACCCGTTCGCTGGTCGCTGCCGGGGCGCGGGTCGAGCTGCCGGGCGGAGGCCTCGTCGCAGCTCTCGAACAGCTCGCCGCCCGCTTTCAACGCGAGTCCGGCATCGCGGTGACGGTCGCGAGCACCCTGAGCAGTCCTCTCGACCGCGACACCGAGGTGGTGCTGCTGCGCTGCGCTCAGGAGGGCTTGGCCAATGCGCGCAAGCACGCCGGCGCGCACACGGTCCGGGTCGAACTCGGCGACGAAGCCGGCGAGAAGCCCGAACGCGGCGGGGGCTTCGCTCGGGTGACGGTGATCGACGACGGTCACGGCTTCGATCCGGACGTCGCGGCATCCGCCGGGTTCGGGCTCAGTGGGCTCCGCGATCGGCTCGCGCTGGTCGGCGGCACCCTGTCGATCGACGGCACTCCGGGCGCGACCACCCTCACGGCACGAGTCCCACTGCAGGCCGCCTCGTGAGCATCCGAGCGCTGGTCGCCGACGACCACCCGGTGGTGCGCGCCGGACTGGTCGCGTTGCTCGACGCCTCGGCCGACATCGAAGTGGTAGGGACGGCGGCCTCCGGTGAGGAGGCCATCGCGCTGGCCGCGCAGTTGGCTCCCGACGTCGTGCTGATGGACCTGCGCATGGGCGGGATCGACGGCGACGAAGCCACCGCGCTGATTCTGGCGGGCTCGGCCACTCCTCCGCGCGTGATCATCCTGACCACTTACGAGAACGATGACGCGATCCTGCGCGCCATCTCGGCGGGAGCGAGCGGCTACCTGCTGAAGGCCGCGCCCGAGGAGGAGCTGCTCGCGGGCATTCGCTCGGTGGCCGCCGGCGAAGTCGCGCTGGCGCCGAGCGTGAGCCGACTGCTCGTGGAGCGTGCAGCCGCACCCGCCCGCCCCCCGACACCAGAGCTGAGCCCGCGCGAACTCGAGGTGCTTCGGCTGGTCGCCCAGGGCCTGAGCAACCGCGCGATCGGCGCACGCCTGTACGTGGGCGAAGCCACCGTGAAGACGCATCTGCTGCACGTGTTCGCCAAGCTCAACGTTGACGACCGGACGCGCGCGGTGACGCGGGCCATGGAGCTGAAGCTGCTGTGAGCGCCGGCTGGCGGGCGCGGGGCTAGGCGTTCTCTTTGCGGAAGGTACGCGTGCCGATCCACATCAGCACCGCGAAGATCACCATGCTCCAGATCGTGCCCCACAGGATCGGCAGTCCGAAGTCGCCGACGAAGCTGGCCCGGATCGCATCCACGATGTGCTTGGTCGGGATGATGTCACTGACCACCTGCAACCATTTGGGCGCCAGGGTCATCGGCAGCAGGATGCCGCTGAGCAGCAGCACGGGCAACGCGATCGAGTTGATCAGCGGCGCCAAGACGTCTTCGCTCTTGGTCACGAGCGCCAGGGAGTAAGACGCGGCGGCACAGGATGCCCCGAGCAGCAGGGTGAGCAGCAGGCCGAACGCCATGCCGGGCACCGAGGCGCGCAGACCGAATGCGTAGCCCAGCGCGATCAACACGATGCCCTGCACGAGCAGTTGAACGACGTCGCGCAGGATGCGACCGAGCAGCAGAGCGGTCCGGCTCGCGGGGGTGACGCGCTCTGCCTCGATCACGCCCGCCCGCCACTCGGCGACCAGGCCAAATCCGGCGAACAGCGCGCCGAAGATCCCGAGCTGCACCAGGAGGCCGGGCACGAAGATCGTGTAGGCGTTCGTCACGCCGAACGACGAGGCGAGCGGTTCCAGCAGCGGCCCGAACAGCGCCAGGTACAGGATCGGCTGCGCGAGCCCGATGATGACCCAGGCCGGGTTGCGCAGGGCGATGCGCAGCTGGCGCCAAAACACGATCCAGGTGACCCGCGCGAACGAGGGCTTCTGTCGAACGACAGCGGTCGATGGCGAAGTAGTCACGGCAGTCATCAGGCGGCATCCTCTCGAAGGGAGCGACCGGTCAAGGTCAGGAACACGTCATCGAGCGTTGGGCGGCGCACGTCGATCGAGTCGAGGGCGATCCCCTCTTTGTCGAGGGTGCGGAGGAGGGCCGGCAATTCGCGTCCGGCCTTCGGTACGCGGAGCGCGACCACGTGCCCCAGCACCTCGGCCGTCGAGCCGGGCACCAGCGCGGAGAGCGCCGTCGCGGCGCGGGAGACGTTCGCGGCATCCGTGACGATCATCTCGACCAAGTCGCCCGCTACCTGTTGTTTGAGCGCCTCGGGGCTGTCGGCAGCCACCAGCACGCCGTGGTCGATCACGAGGACGCGGTCGCAGAGCGCATCGGCCTCGTCGAGATAGTGGGTGGTCAGGAAGATCGTCGCGCCGCGGTCGGTGCGCAGCGCCGAGATGTGCTCCCACAGGTTCGCCCGCGCCTGCGGGTCGAGCCCGGTGGTCGGCTCGTCGAGGAAGACCAGCTTGGGGTCGTGCACCAGACCCATCGCGATGTCGAGACGGCGGCGCTGGCCACCGCTCATGGTGCGCGGCTGCCTGGTCCAGAGTCCGTCGAGGTCGAGCTGCTCGAACAGCTCCTTGCCGCGTGACTCGGCCTGCTCCTTGCTGATGCCGTAGAGGCGACCATGGTCGACGACCTCTTCACCGGCCAGCGCCTCTGGCAGGCTCGAGCCCGACTGCGAGACGTAGCCGATGCTCTGCCGCACCTGCTCTGGCTGAGTCGCCACGTCGTAGCCGGCCACCGTCGCCGTGCCGGATGTTGGCTTCAGAAGAGTCGTCAGCATGCGGAGCGTCGTCGTCTTGCCCGCGCCGTTCGGGCCGAGGAACCCGACAATCTCGCCCGCATCGACGTCGATGTCCACGCCCGCAACGGCCGTGACCTCGACCCTCTCGCGACCCTTCTTGGTCTGGAAACTGCGGGCGAGCCCGCGCGCGTGAATCACATCCACTCCCTTGGTCTGGCCGGTGATGCCAGGCTAGAGGCTCACTCCGACAAGCACTGGTTCGGGCTGCAGCATGACCCCGAACTCAGACATCACGCGCGTCTGCACGTAGTTCGCCAACTGCACGATGTCGTGAGCCGTTGCCGCGCCGGTGTTGATGATCGACAGCGTGTGCTTGCTCGAGATGGCGGCGCCGGACCCGGGCAGCACGAAGCCCCGCGTGATTCCGGAGCGCTCGATCAACCAGGCTGCGCTGAGCTTGACCAGGTACTCGCCAGATGCCGGTGCGGGGGGAATCGCCGTTCCCAGCGGCAGCAGTTGCGGCGGCCGTTCCGGATCGGTCGGCCAGCGCGGGGCGTCCGAGGGGAGCCCGCGGGCGAAGTTCTCGCTCACGATCGGGTTGGTGAAGAACGAGCCGGCGCTGACCGAGTCGGGGTCTGCGGCATCCAGAACCATGCCCTTCGACCTGCGCAGGGCCAGCACGGCCGCTCTCACGTCGGTCACGGGAACACGCGTGCCCAGTTCGACCCCGAGCGCCGCCGCCAGCTGCTCGTGTGCGACAGGGTTCGAGAGCCGATCGGGGGATGCGACGAGGCCCAACTCGATGCCGAGCACCACCCCCAGCCGCCCCCGCTTGAGGTCGCTGCTGCGGTACCCCAACCCGAGCTCTCGCGCCTCGAGGTGCTGCACTTCGCCCGTCCCGAAGGCGAGAAAGTCGATCGCGACCAGACTGCCGCTGAGCTCTTGGCCATACGCGCCGATGTTCTGGATCGGCGCAGCGCCCGCACTACCCGGGATGCCGCTGAGCGCCTCGATGCCGGCCAGACCGTTCTCGACGGCGTAGGCCACCACCGCGTCCCATGGCTCGCCGGCCTCCACCAGCAGGTGGACGGTGCCGTCGTCGTGCGGCCGCGCAGAGATCCCGCGCGTGACGACGTGCAGAACGTCGCCACTGACGCCGTCGTCTGAGACGACCACATTGGATCCTCCGCCGAGAATCAGCCAATCATCGACACCCGACCACATCTCGAGTGCCGCGGCGATCAGCTGGTCGCGGCTAGCCGGCTCGAGAACACGATCGGCTGGCCCCCCGACGCGCAGGGTGGTCAGTTCGCGCAGCTCGCGGACTGAACTCCCGGCGGGGGTCGCCGGATCTGTCATGAGAGCGCGACCCGCACCTGCGCCTTGCCCAGCACCGTTTCGCCATGGAAGGTCACCGTCAAGTCGATGCGGGCGCCGTCGTCATCGACAACGCCGACCTTCGCCACGACGCTCACGTCGGCCCCGCCCTGCGCGTCGACCAGGACCGGCCGAGTGAACCGCACTTGATAGTCGAGCACCTTGCCGCTGTCGCCGCCAAGCCAGTCGACGACCGGCTGCACCGCCAGACCCATGGTGAGCATCCCGTGGGCGAGCACGCCGTCCAGGCCAACCGAGGTGGCGACATCGTCACGGTAATGGATCGGGTTGAAGTCGCCAGAAGCCCCCGCGTAGCGCACCAGGGTGTCGCGGGTCAGGTGGTAGCTCTGTTCGGCCACCACATCGCCAACGCTCAGGCCGACCTTCGTCGGGGCGCTCACTCCTCGCCTCGCACGACGAGGGTCGAAGTGGCGGTGACCACATGCAAGCCGGCCGAGTCGACGATGGCGGATTCTGCGGTGACCATGCTGTGCCCGCCGAGCGTCTTGACGCTCGTCACCGTCAAGGTCGCGGTCAGTTCGTCGCCAGCCACGATCGGGCGGGTGAAGCTGAACCGCTGGTCGCCGTGAACCACGCGCGAGAAGTCGATGCCGGCATCCGGATCGGACAGCAATTGCGCGAGGGTGTGCTCTTGCACAACCACGGCGAAGGTCGGGGGCGCAACCACGTCGGAATAGCCGGCGGCACGTGCAGCCAACGGATCGAGGCTCAGCGGGCTGGTGGCGAGCACAGCGCGCGCGAACTCGCGCACCTTCTCGCGCCCGACCAGATACGGAGGCGTCGGCGGATAGCTGCGACCCGCGAGTTCGGCGTTCACTGGCACGGTTCGAGCCTACCGGCGGGCAAGCGAAGACCCCGGCGACGCGATGTCAGCCGGGGCCTTCAGGGGGTCAGGGTGCGCCTACTGGCAGCTCTCGCACTGCAGGTCGTCCATGGGGTCGACCGGAACCGCGTAACCGCCCACGCTGTCAACGTCGTTCATGGCGAGCCTCCTTGTGATGTCTCATTACCGGTTTTGCTCCGCAGTGAGTTCTCACTATATAACCGGAATGCCACGAATGTCATTCCACTACATGTAGTGGTTTTCGGCGTGTCGCGACAAAAGCTAGTCTGCTCCAGGCCACCGACATCCGATCGTTTCTCGAGCCCGATTCGGCGCGCATTGGCGGGGTACAAGTGGTCCCCTTCACTGGGGACAAGATTGACCTCCCAAGGCATAGACAGGTCTGCCTACCCCGATAGCCTTGTACATAGGTGAGAACTGGATTCGGGGGAGTCCGCACCGGGGGAAGATTCACCTCTCACAAAGCCCCGACTTATCGACTCAGGAGTCGGAAAAATGAACAAACTGCCCAGAAAGCGCCTCGTGCTCATTGTCACGGCGGCACTGCTTCTTACCGGCGGCGGCATCGCCTTCGCATACTGGTCGGCTGGCGGTGCCGGCACAGGTTCTGCCACGACCGGCAGCGGCAATGTGGCGATCACAGCCAACCAGACCAGCACCATCACCAACATGCGCCCGGGCGACTCCGCTCAGACGCTGAGCGGCACCTTCACCAACACCAACTCCGGTCCGGTGTACGTCACGAACGTGGTCGTCTCGATCGCGAGCGTGTTCCAGGGAGGCGTCACGGCCGTTGGCTGCGACTCGACCGACTACACGCTGGCGAACGCCAGCATGACGGTCGGCCACGAGGTGGCAGCGGGCACAGGCGTCGATGCCTGGACCGGCGCCACCATCAAGTTCAATGACAAGGCCACCAACCAGGATGCCTGCAAGGGCGCGACGGTGAATCTGGCGTACGTCGTCAACTAGTACGCAACACGGCGGGGGTTCGGGCTGACACAGCTCGATCCCCTGCCGTGCGTACCGGGTTGTCGCGACATTGCCGCCGGGTGAGGAGGCGAGGATGGGCATCGAACGACGCAAGCTCGTCGTGGCGATTTGGGCGCTGAGCGCGCTCTGCATCGTCCTGCTCGTTCTGCTTTTCGTCTTCATCGGGCGCCCGGCGGGCTTCGACCGTCCACGACAAGTCGCACAACCCACGTCCGATCCAGGGTCAAGTTCGACCCCGACTCCGACCCCTTCTTCGACCGCGACCGATCCGGTCGACGCAACTCCGAACCCGTCAGGCGGGGTCGGCCGTGGAACATCGACGACGCCGGTCGATCAGCCGGGTGCTTCGTACACGATCTCCGGCACTCTCGCGCAGCAACTGCAACCCGGCGACCAATATCCTCTCGATCTGATTCTCAGCAATCAGACCAACGCGGCGATGAGCGCGGCCGTCCTGCACGTCACCATCGCGGGTGTCACCGCCCCGAACGCGAGTGCGTCACTGCCGTGCTCGGTGAGCGATTTTCAGGTCGTCCAAATGGCAGGGAGCCTCTCGGTGGCCCTCGGTGCCCACGAAACCACCTCGCTGAGCGCCCGCGGCATCCCCAGTTCGCAGTGGCCGCAGATCGGGATGATCAACTCCTCGTCACTGCAGAACGGCTGCAAGGGCGCGACACTCAAGCTCGCCTTCAGCGGCTCGGGGACGGCCTAGTCATGCCGCGCCTGAGGCACCCGAAGCTCATGGGACTGATCGCGCTCATCACGGTGCTCACTCTGGGCATCGGGGGCGCGGCTTATGGCTACTGGCGCGCGACGGGCGCCGGCACCGGCACGGGAAGCACGGGAACCACCGTCGCCGTCACGCTTGGCCCCGGCACACCCAGCAGCTCGCTGTATCCCGGCGGGCAGGCCAGCGTGGTGCTCACCGTCACCAATACCAACGATTCGAATGTCCACATTTCGACACTGAGCCTCAACACGGCTCAGGGCACGGGCGGCTTTTCCGTCGACGCCGGGCACGCTGGCTGCTCCGTGGCGGCGCTGACCTTTAGTACGCAGTCCAATGGCGGTGCCGGCTGGAGCGTGCCGGCGAGAGTGGGAGCGGTGAATGGGACGCTCGCCATCACGCTGACCAACGCGCTCGCCATGTCCACCTCCGCGGCTGACGCCTGCCAAGGCGCAACCTTCACTGTGTATCTGGCGGCCGGCTGATGTCCGCCCACGCCCTGCCCCGACCAGCAACCCGAGCCCCCGGGGGGCTGCGGCGGCTTGTCGTCCTGTTCGCCCTGACGGCTGGTTTGGTGGCCGTCAGCAGCGTCGCGTGGGCGTATTGGCTTGCCGCGTCGACGACGGGCAGCAACGGAGCATCGGCGGCGACATCGGTCAACGCCGGCGCGACCCCGACGACAAGTGTGAGCACGACATCCGTCACCGTCAGTTGGGCGGCGTCAACACTCGCCAATGGACAAGCGGTCACCGGGTACCAGATCAAGCGGTACGACGCGAACACCCTGGTGCTGCAGACCATCAAGACCGCGTGCACAGGAACCGTCGCGACCACCAGCTGTGTCGAGAGTGCCGTGCCCGACGGGACCTGGAAGTACTCGGTCACCCCCGTGATCGGCACCAACTGGCGGGGCGCCGAGAGCGCGAAGAGCGCGACCGCAATGGTTGACACCGTCGCGCCGACCAACGCCATCACCCTGTCGAACATCACCGGCGGCGCGTTCAAGTCGGGCAACACGATCTACTACAACGGCGGCAGTGCCGGATCGTTCACACTGACCAACGCCGTCACTGACGCCCTCTCGGGCCCGGCATCCAGTCAGACTGCGGCGTTGACGGGGACCAGCACGGGCTGGACGCACACGGGGTCGACCGTCTCGAGCCCCGCCGGCGGGCCCTACGCTTCGGCTGCCTTCTCCTGGGTGGCAACGACGACCGGGCCTGGCGAAGTGGTCACAGGGCGTGACGTCGCGGGCAACTCGACGACCACCAGCTTGAGCTTGCTCAACGACACGACGGCTCCCTCGACGGGCACCGTCACGTACGCGGCGGGGCCTGTGGGCAGCACCTCGTTGAGCGTGAGCTTCACGACGGGGACAGACGCCGGCGCCGGCATCGGTACTCGCCTCCTGCAGCGCGCAAGCGCCACTCTCCTGAGCGGCACCTGCGGTTCATACAGCGCTTTTGCCACGGTCACCGGCGGCACGAATCCGACGTCGCCCGTCGTCGACACCGTCTCGTACAGCAACTGCTATCAGTACCGGTACGTCGTTTCCGACAACGTGGGCAACACGGCAACTGCCACCAACACGAACGTCGCGACCACCCCATACGGCGCCTACTACGCCTTCGACGCGGGTTCGGGGACCACGGCAGTCGACAGCACCGGCGACCTGTTTACCGGAACGCTTCAGTCTGCAGCAGGCTGGACCACCGGCAAGATCGGATCGAACGCACTCAACCTCACTGGTGTGAGCAACAGTTGGATGACTGTCCCCAACCCGGTGATTGACTCGAGCCAGAGCTACACAGTCGCCACCTGGGTGAAGCTGACCGGCTTCACCGGTGCAAATCAGACCTTCGCAAGCATCGACGGCACCACCATCAGCCCGTTCTACCTGCAGTTGAATACCTCCAACAAGTTCAACTTCGCGCAGCGCGGCAGCGACTCGACCGGGGCGGCCCTCGCTCAAGTGACGAGTCCCGCAACAGCGACGCTGGCAACCTGGTATTACGTGGCGGGCGTCTACAACAGTTCCACGAGCACCATCGAACTGTTCGTGAACGGTGTCTCGCAGGGAACCGCGACGTCAGTGGCAGCCTGGAAGGCAACCGGCTCCACCACCGTCGGACGTGCAAAGTGGAACAGCGGGAATGTCGACTTCGTCAACGGCGCTCTCGACGAGACCCGCTTCTACGACCGCGTGCTCAGCGCGGACGAGCTCACTGCCCTGGCGGGGGCCTACTCGACCCGGATCAGCGCGACGCCCGGCCTGCTGAGCTACTGGCGTCTTGGCGAAGCGTCGGGAACCACGGCGGTCGATGCCAAGGCGGTCAACAACGGCACGTACATCAACGCACCGACGCTGGGGGTCGCTGGGGCTATCACGAACGACCCCAATACCGCGGCGACGTTCAACGGCACCACGAGCTTCGTCAACGTCGCGCGCCAGATCTCGACGGACTTCTCGATCGAGTTCTGGTTCAACTCGACGCAGAGCTACTCGAACGACCTCGGCAACCCGCATTGCACCCGCTGGTGGCAGGGTGCGGCCCTGGTCGACGCGGATAGTGGTGGTGGTGCCAACGACTTCGGAATCTCCCTGTGCTCCGGCAAGGTCATCGGCGGAGTGGGAGGCAACCCGGACCCCAGCATCGCGAGCACCGCGACCTACAACGACGGCGCCTGGCACTACGTGGTGATGACACGGACGCAGTCAACCGGTCTCGTTGAGCTCTACGTCGACGGCGCGTCCGTGGGGACGGTGACCGGGACGACGAACGCTCTCACCTCGACGCCCGCGATCAACTTCGGGCGCAGCACAGCCACCACCAACTACCTCGCCGGCACGCTCGACGAGATCGCGATGTACAACGTGGCGCTTCCGGCCGCGACGATCGCCAGCCACTACGTCGACGCACGATAGGCGGCGGTAAGGGCCGCCCTGCATACGATGGCGACATGACATCAGACGCCGCGCCGGACGCGGGGCGGTCGTACCGCAAGGGCACCGCTCGCCGCGCCGAGATCTTGTCGAAGGCGATCGGCCTGTTCGCCGAGCACGGCGTCGAGGCGTCGCTGCGCGCGATCGGCGACACCATCGGGGTTTCGCATGCGGCGCTCAGGTATTACTTCCCCTCGCGTGATGAGCTGCTGGTCGGGGTGTACGGCGCTCACGAGGAGTCGGGGCGTGGAGAGCCGATTCCTCCATCCGCGTCGGCCGTCGAAGTCATGAAGATCAGCGCCGAAAGCAATGGCGTGATCCCCGGGCTCATCGAGTTGTACGCCACTTTGACGTCGGATGCCCTCCAAGCGCAAAGGCATCCGCACACCCGGGACTTCATCCAGGCCCGCTTCCGGCGGGTGCGCGCAGATCTGGCCGAGCGGATCCGCTCCGATCAGGCCGCGGGATCAATTGATCCCGATATCGACCCCGATGACGCGGCAGCCCTGGTTGCCGCCGCTTCGGACGGACTCCAACTGCAGTGGCTGCTGCAACCTGACGAGGTCGACATCCGTCGATCGCTTGCGCTCCTGGAGCGTGCCCTGCCCCCGGCGCCCAAGGGCCGCTAGGCATCGGTCAGTCGGCCAGGGTCGCGACCTCCGGGCTCCACTCCACCGGAAGGGGCTGGGTCGCCGGCGCGTCCGAGGTGATCTCGACCGGCATTCCAGAGGCTGCCGCGTCGCGGACACCGAGAAGGATGTCGAGCACGTGGGCGGCAAGCCTGCCGGATGCCCGTTCGGGCTCCCCCGCTCGAATGGCTCGAGCCAACTCGACGACCCCGGTGCCCCGGCCGAATGCGGCGCCCTCGGCCTCCAGCATTTCGGGCTCGGTGCTTCCCGCGCGCCAGAGCGCTGTCGGGCCGTCGAAGGTGTTCGGATCCGGGAGACTCAAGGTGCCCTCTGTTCCGTTGATCTCGACGAACCCCATGCGCGCCCTGGCGTGCTGGAACGAGAATGTCGACTGCGCAGAAGCCCCGCCGACGAACTCGATGATTGCCGAATGATGGGTCGGAACCTCGACGGAGAACTGCTGCCCGGCTCGCGGTCCCGTGGCGATGGTCCTGGTGTCGCGCGCCGTGGAGGCGGTGGCGTGCACGCGGGATGCCGAGCCCAATGCATGCACCAGGGTGGTCACGTAGTACGGACCCATGTCGAACAGCGGGCCGGCTCCCTCGGCGTAGAGGAAGTCTGGATTCGGGTGCCAGCCCTCGGGCCCCGGCACGTGAAACATCGTGATTGCCGTCAGCGGTTCACCGATGTCACCGCGCGCGATCGCTCGCAACGCGGTCTGGATTCCCGCGCCCAGAACGGTGTCGGGTGCGCAGGCGACGCGAAGGCCCTTCGCCGCGGCCTCGGCGAGCAACTCGGCCGCCGAGGCGTGGTCGAGGGCAATCGGCTTCTCGCTCCAGACGTGCTTTCCGGCGGCGATGATCCGACGGCCCACCTCGGCGTGGGTCGCCGGCACGGTGAGGTTGAGCACGATCTCGATGTCGTCCCTGCCCAGGAGCTCGTCGACGGTACCTGAGCCCGGCACGCCGAAGGCCGCGGCCTGCGACGCCGCTCGCGGCAGGTCGAGGTCGGCGACGAATCGCACGTCGACGTCGGCGAAGCGAGTCAGGTTCTCGAGGTACTGGGTCGAGATGACGCCGGCACCGATCAGGCCGACCCCCGCGCGGCCGCTCATTCTGCGTCCGGGACGTCGTGGGTCTGCAGCCAGGCGAGGGACTGCGCGATGCCGTCGAACACGTCGCCAGAGTATGCGTCGAACTCGACGACTCGCAGGGCGTGCGGGGCCGCCCGCAGAATGGCCGACACGTCGACGTCTCCCTGCCCGGCCGGCATCTGGTTCTCGAAAGCGGCTCGCAAGGCGTCGGGGACGATCAGGGCACTCTCGCTGCTCGGAAGGGCGGTGGCGATGTCGCCGCTGACCTTGCCGTCTTTGATGTGCAGGGCATGCACGCGCGACCCCAAAGATTCCAGGAGCGCTGGGACATCGGCCCCACCCACCGTCGCCCAGAAGGTGTCGACCTCGAGAACCACCTCTGACCCGAGAAGCCCCACGAAGTATTCGTACGCCGGGCGCCCGTCGATCTGGTTCGCGAGCTCCCACTGGTGGTTGTGGTAGCCGAATCGAAGTCCCCGTGTTGCGGCCTCCGCCGAGAGCTCGTTGATCCGCTCGGCCGTCGCTCGCACGCTGTCGGCGGTCTGCCATCGCTCGGTCGGGATGAACGGGTCGATGACGGTGACGATGCCGATTTCGGCTGCCGCATCGAAGACCGCCGACGGATCGTCGGCATCGATCACGGCCGCATGCCCCGTCGGCGCAGTGAGGCCGGTGGCCGCGAAGGCGCGAACGTAGTCGGCCGTGCGCAGCTGGAACGCATACGGTTCGACCCGCGTGAACCCGATCTCGGCAACCCGCGCCACCGCGCCGTCGAGATCTGCGTCGATGGCGTCGCGCACGGAGTAGAGCTGGACTGACGGCTGGGACATGGCTCGAATCTTACGATGGAAGATTCGAGCCCGAGAGGGATTCGCAGAACCGGCCGCTACACCGACCGCTGATACGCGCGAAAGGCCAGGGTGGCCAGCGCGGTCATGACGACGGTCAGACCCGCGAGCAGCCCGAGGTGACCCCACACCGCGGCCCAATCCGGCGCAGACGTCAGCGCCTGGCGCCCGGCGACCACGGCCCACTCGACCGGGTTGAACCGCGCGACGTGTGCGACCCAAGTCGGCGAGAGCGTGGTGTCCATGATCGCCGAGCTCAGGAACATCAGCGGGAACGAGATGAGCTGCGAAATCGCGATCAAGGCCGTCTGCTGCTTGGCCAGGAGCGCAATGGCATCTGAGAATGCCGCGAAGACGAAGGTCAGCAGGACCGCGGACAGCAGCAGGATCAGGATGCCAGCAACCCCGCCGTCGAAGCGCGCGCCGGCCAGCCACGCCACCCCGAGCACCACGAGGGTCTGGATCACCGTGAGCACGGCCTGGTAGAGCATGGTCGCGACGATCAAACCGCCGCGGCTGGTCGGCGAGGTGAGAAAGCGGTCCATGACCCCGCGATCCATGTCCTGGATGTAGGTCGTTCCGGCCCACGCGCTGCCGAACAGCGCCATCATCATGACGATGCCCGGCGTGAGGAAGGTCAGGTAGTTGTCGCCGCCGGTGAATCCGGGGATCGAAACGACAGACGTGAACAGCTGCCCGAACAGGAGCAGCCAGATGATCGGCTGCACCAGGTTGATGAGCAGGTATGCGGGATTGCGGCCGAAGGCTCGAAGCTGGCGGGCGGTCAGCAGCGTGGTGTGAGCCAGCGGTGCGATGAGGGTAGTCATGGGTGTGCTCCTTCTGAGGTGGCGACGGATGTTGCGGCCGAGTAGCTGTGGCCGGTGTGACGGAGGTAGACGTCGTCGAGGCTGGGCCTCGCGACCGTTGCGGATGCGACGGCGAGCCGCGCACCGCCCGAGCCACCCTCGAGCGCGGCCAGCACCCGCGGCAGCGCCTCGGCGCCGGAGGCGGCTCGACTGCGCAGCACTCGCCCGTCGACCAGCACCTCGTCGAGGCCGGGGATGCGCTCGAGCAGGCGAAGCCCCTGCGCAGCATCCTCTGCCGACGCCAGCTCGACGATGACGGCATCACCGTGCAGACCGTCTTTCAGGTGCTCGGGCGAACCGGTGACCACGACTCGGCCGTGATCGACGATGGCGAGGCTGCTGGCCAGGCGGTCGGCCTCTTCGAGGTAGTGGGTGGTGAGCAGCACGGTCATGCGCTCGACCTTCGCCATCGCCTCGAGTTCCGCCCACATCTCGGCGCGCGCCTCGGGGTCGAGCCCCGTCGTCGGCTCATCGAGGAAGAGCACCTGCGGGCGGTTCATCAGGCCGATCGCGACATCGAGCTTTCGAGCCATGCCACCGGAGTAGGTCTTCACCAGCCGGTCCGCGGCGTCGGTCAACGAGAATCGGGTCAGCAGTTCGAGCGCGCGGGCGCGGGCATCGCCGGCGCGCATGCCCTGCAGCCGTCCGGCGAGCACCAGGTTCTCGCGGCCGGTGTCCGTCGGGTCGGAGACCGCCTTCTGGGCCACGAAGCCGATCACGCGACGCACCCGATCTGGATGCCGCGCCACGTCGATCCCAGCGACCTCTGCCGTGCCGGACTCGGCGCGCGACAGAGTGGAGAGGATCTTCACGGTGGTGGACTTGCCCGCACCGTTCGGACCGAGCAGCCCGAAGATGGTGCCAGCCTCGACCTCGATGCTCAGGCCATCCAGAGCCTGGATGCGCGGGGCCTTGCGGCCGGCCGGATAGCTCTTGCGCAGTTCGCGGGCCGAGATGCCCACGTCATGGGATGTCATGTCATGCTCCTCTTCTTCTACAGTCGAGGAGAGCCTCGACCTCTGTTAGCGCAGTCCCGTTCTCGGGAACCGTCGGGTTCAGGTGGCCCGGATGTTGACGCATCCGGGCCACCACATGAGTTACTTCTTCGGGGCGAACAGCATTCGCGCCAAAACCAGGAAGAACACCACCAGCCCCGCGACGAGCGCGAGCCACGACCAGACGAAGCCGACCGCGATGCTCAGCACGACGAAGAGCGTGATCGCGGTGAGCCAGATGATCACCGTGTAGATGCCGAAGCGGGCAGCCGCCACCGGGTCTTGAGAGAAGCGGTCCTCGACCTCGTACTGCCGGTTCTGGGCGAGAGCCCACGGCTTGAGTCGATTCGTCTGCGTGACGCCGAGCGCAATCATTGCCATCGTGGCGGCAACGGTCAGAATGATTGCCGCGGCGAGCAGGGCGAGCGGCGGGCGGTGCCAGAAGAAGAACAGCGCGTAGCCGATGCCAGCGGCCAGAAATCCGGAGGCCGCTCCCCAGCGGATGCTTCTCGGAAGCGGCATCGGATAGTGCTGCGCCGTCTCTTGGTGGAGGCTGTCGGCCACCAGGGCTGCAACGAGAACCGCGAACCCGATCGTCCACAATTGCGCGTCCAGCGTCGAGGCGGTCCGTTGCTGGACCAGGTCGAGGATCACGTGAAACGCGAAGGCCAGGATCGCCACCGAGAGCACGCTCGCTCGCACGACGAAGCCGGACTTCGGCCGCACTCGGTGCAGCCGGGCAACCTCAGCGGCAGCGGCTCCCGGTGAGAGCGGGGTTCCGGCGTCGCCGCCGACCCCGCCGCCACCGACCGAGGCGATCAGCTCGGGGATGCTGCCCAACTCGGCGACCGCGGTGCGGGCCGCGCTGGCGGCATCCTTTCCCTTGGACTGCAGTTCGGCCGAGCGAGCGGCGAGGTTGCCCCGCAGCTCCTCTTTGAGGTCTTGCAACTCCGGCGTCATCGTGACGCCGGTGAAGGCCTCGTCAAGGAGGCGGTGAATGTCTGAGCTGTCGGCGTTCATCGCTCGGTCTCTTTCGATTGTGTGGTTGGAAGGTTCAGGAGGGTGTTGATGATGTGCTGGGTGGCCGTCCAGTCCAGAACGTTCTGCCGGTAGACGGCGCGGCCGGCATCGGTGATGCGGTAGTACTTGCGGCGGCCGCCTTGGGTTTCGTCGCCCCAATAGGCCTCGACGAGACCGTCTTTGGCGAGGCGCCGGAAGGTGGCGTACAGCGTCGCCTCTTTGATCTCGTAACGGCCATCCGTTGCATCGCGGATGGTCTTGTAGATCTCGAAGCCGTACCGGTCTGTTGCACGCAGCACGCCGAGCACGATCGTGTCGGTGTGCCCCCGAAGCAGGTCGGATGCGAATGCATCTGGCGCATCGTTCGGGGCGCCCGGCTCTCGGATGATCGGTGTCATGTTTAGTACTGTATCAGGTCTAGTACTATTCGACAACAGCAACGTGCGGCACGATTCGCGCCGCGCCGCCTGCGCGGTTAGCGTGTGTATGTGACCAGCGCTCAGATCGTCGAGGTCGACCACTTCCGCATGGACTTCGGCAACACCACCGTCATCCGCGACCTGTCGTTCGACGTCAAACGCGGCGAGACCTTCGGGTTTCTCGGCAGCAATGGGTCGGGTAAGACGACCACCCTGCGCGCCCTGCTCGGCATCTACCGCCCGACCGCCGGCCGATTGCTCATCGACGGCAGCCCCTTCGATCCGGACTTCGCGCATCGCCTCGGCTACCTGCCAGAGGAGCGCGGCCTCTACAAGAAGGAATCCGTCATCGATGTGATGACCTACTTCGGTCGGCTCAAGGGTCTCGGCAAGCACGAGGCTGAGACCTGGTCGATGGAATATCTGGATCGGGTCGAGATCGCCGACAAGGCCAAGACCCGGGTCGACAAGCTCTCGGGCGGTCAGCAGCAGAAGGTCCAACTCGGGGTCACCATCATGAACAAGCCCGAGCTGCTCATTCTCGACGAGCCGACCAAGGGCTTCGACCCAGTCAACAGGCGACTGCTGATGGACATCATCGACGAGCAGCGCGCGGCCGGCGCCACCGTGCTGATGGTCACGCACCAGATGGAAGAAGTCGAGCGCCTCTGCGATCGGATCATCCTGCTGAAAGACGGCGCGGCCCGGGCCTACGGCACCGTCACCGAGGTGCAGGAGGAGTTCGGAGGCCTCACCATCACGCTCGACTACTCGGGCAAGCTTCCGAAGTCGGCGAGCTACGGGATCGTCTCGCAGGGCAGCGGGCACGCCGTGCTGAGCGTCGACAACGGGGCAGACCTGGCCGGCATCCTGCGCGGCCTGATGGATGCCGGGGTCACCGTGAGCCGCTTCGAGCCCCGCCGTCGCTCACTCGACGACATCTTCGTCGAGGTC
The DNA here is from genome assembly GCA_039928695.1 of Pseudolysinimonas sp. Taxonomy (GTDB): domain Bacteria; phylum Actinomycetota; class Actinomycetes; order Actinomycetales; family Microbacteriaceae; genus Lysinimonas. Next base: position 38,555 of record JBDSSQ010000003.1, read on the forward strand.
TATGGCGATGAAGTGGCCCGCGACGAGGGGAGCGCATGACCATGGCCCGGCACAATCTGAGCACTGTGATCGGCTTCGAGTTCGGTCGCAACCTGTCGAAGCCGCGGTTCTGGATCATCACGTTGGTGGTTCCGATCGCGCTGATGGTGGTGTTCGCGCTCGTGCTGCTGTCGAATACCTCGACCGACGCCGCCGCCAACGCGCAGAAGAATGCGCACATCCACTTCAGCTACCTCGACCGGTCTGGCGTGATCGATGACGCTGTCGCCGCGAAGTTCGGTGGCACCCCCACCACTGACGCCGCCGCGGCGATCGCCGCCGTGAAGGCGGGCACCAGCAAGGCCTTCTTCGAGTATCCGGCGAACCCCGCCAAGCAGTCGTTGAAGGTCTACGGCCAAGACAAAGACATCTTTTCCAACGGCGTCTACAGCTCGGTGGCCCAAGCCTTGCTGCAGGCCAGCGCTCAGGGCAAGCTCGACTCCCCGCAGCTGGTGCAGCTCGCCAGCGGCGACGTCAACTCGGTCACGGTCACCTATCGCGACGGTGAGAAGACAGCGGGGTTCAACGGCGTGATCGCGCCACTGCTGTACCTGGTCGCGTTCTACCTGCTGATCCTGCTGCTTGGCAACCAGATGCTCGCGTCGACTCTGGAGGAGAAAGAGAATCGGGTCACCGAGATGATTCTCACCACGATCAATCCGACCTCATTGATCCTCGGCAAGATCATCTCGCTGTTCGCGCTCGGCCTGGTGCAGATGGTCGTGTTCGCGCTGCCGCTGGTGGTGGCGTATCTCCTGTTCCGCTCCCAGTTGAACCTGCCGAGCCTCGACCTGAGCCATCTGGCGATCAACCCAGAGCAGATGCTCGTGGGCGCAGTCATCCTGGTCGGCGGGTTTGCGCTGTTCACCGGCACCCTCGTCGCAATCGGCGCGATCATGCCCACCGCCAAAGACGCCGGTCCGATCTTCGGCGTGCTCATGATCCTGATCTTCATCCCGTTCTACATCGTGACGCTGATCGTGTCAGACCCGACGGCGCCGATCGTCGAGTTCTTCAGTTGGTTCCCCTATTCGGCGCCGGTCACGGCGCTGCTGCGCAACGCCTTCGGCTCGCTGCCGCTCTGGCAGGGCCTCGCCCTGGGAGCGGAGTTGCTCGTGCTCGCGGCAATCGTGCTGCGGATCGCGGTGCAACTGTTCCGCTACGGATCCATCTCCTACGGCAGCCGCGTCTCGCTGCGCAGCGCGCTGGCTCGCAAGAGCGGCCCATCACCTCAACTCGCGCCGGAGGGCAGCTCGACTCGCTAGCCGTGCCGTGCCGTGCCGGCACAGCAAGCCTCAGATGAAGTCGGCTCAGGAGCCGAAGAGCTGACGCCCGCGCTTTTCAAGAAGCTCGAGAGCTGCCCCGTAGGTCGTGGGGATCGGGTCGCCAGGTTGGCCGTACTTCGCCAGCAGCAACGACAACAGACCAACGGCCGGCTCTGTCAACGGATGCTCCGCGGTCGTGGCGTCGGGAGCTAGCGATTCAGGGTTCGCCGGCACATAGTGCGCCGTCGTCGTCGGCCAGCTCGCTGGTTCACGCGCCGACGTCGCATTGATGGCGTTGGCCAAGGAGCGGGCGGTCCTATCCCTTTCGGTCAGGTGTGCCAGGTCGTAACGATCGCACAGGGTCTTGATGATCGCTCCGTGGTGCATTTCGTCGTGGATCACCGACCCCGCCGCGGTGTATGCCGAGATCGCGATCGCCGGCACTCGCACTCCGAGCCGGTCGAACTCGAAGCCATCCTCGCCGGGCCCGAGGGTGTCGGGAGGAATCGCGGAAGGAGGGGGCACGTGGTCGAACGTCCCGCCGGTCTCGTCAAAAGCAACGAGGAGCATCGTGTTCAGGGCGTTCGAGCCGGCCTTCGAACCGCTCTCCTTGATGGAGGTGTAGACCTCGTGAAGCAACACCTCTCCCGCGCGCACGTCTGACACGCCGCCACTGACAACGGTCGTCCCGTCGACCGCCTGCACTGCCAGCTTGCCTGTTGGCGGGTGCATGTCGTTGTGGTTGTAGATCATGCGAGGCTCGATGAAGCTGTACGCGGGCAGAGTGCCGGCAGCGGCATCCCGATGGAACTGGGCCATCGTGCGGAAGCGGGTCTTCCAATAGCGCTCCAGCTGGGGAGCGTGGATCAGACCGGTGAACGAGATGAGTTGGGACTCGTCGTAGTAGACAGCCCACTCGAGCCCCGCGGCCTCGAGACGGTTGAAGACGGTGTCGCCGGTGTTCTGAGCGGGGTCGATCCACTTTCCGAATCCTCCCGCCCCCTTGTTGATCACGAAACCGTGCGATGTCGAGGCGTGAACGAAGCTGCGGTTGGCATAGGTCTGCGAGGGGACAGCCGAGTGCCAGTGGTCGTAGACCGCAAAACTGCGAGCCAGGGTCGAGAGCACTGGCAGCATCGGCGGGGTGAACGACCCCATGATCGTCGCCGCCTGCGAGACCGTCATCTGCTGACCGGTCGCCGCGCGATACGTGTTCATGTAGTCGATGACGAAGCCGCTCATGTCGGCCTTGGCGCCCGGCGGTGGATTCGCGACACCGAAGACCTGGGTGGTGATGTGCGGGTATTGCTCGCCAGCGTTCGGCGTCGGCTGAGCGAAGATCTCGTCCGTCGGCCCTGTGTATGAATGCGCCGCGATGATCGTGCCGTCCGCTGCCCGGTTGCTGTACCCGAGGTCGAGCCCCTCGAAGGTTTGGCCAGCAGGCACGACACTCCCGTTCTCGCCGTAGAGGAATCCCAGCGCGTTGTCGAACGAGCGGTTTTCGAACATCAGCACGACGAGGTGATCGAACCCGGCACCCTCTGGGCGCTCACGATGCGGCAGCTTCGATCCCGCCGAGAGAACGGCCTCGATACCGACCGTGCCGCTCGCTCCCACCGCCAGCCCGGCCGCACCCCAGAGCGCGCGATTCAAGATGTCGCGACGGGTGGGGCGCGGTACTTCGCGTTCGTTCGTCGTGGAAGGGGCTTCAGGCACGCTGAATTCTGGGCGCGGGCCCGGTCACCACGCCAGGGCCCAATGTCCTACAGCCGCTCGATGATCGTGGCGTTCGCCATGCCACCGCCCTCGCACATGGTCTGCAGGCCGTAGCGGCCGCCGGTGGCTTCGAGCTGGTGCAGCATCGTGCCCAGCAGCCGCGTTCCTGACGCGCCGACCGCGTGCCCGAGGGCGATCGCGCCGCCCAGCGGGTTGAGCTTCTCGGGATCCGCGTCGAACTCGTGCGCCCACGCCAGCGGCACGGAAGCGAATGCCTCGTTCACCTCGTAGACGTCGAGGTCACCGAACGACAGCCCCGACCGCTCCAGGATCTTGCGGGTCGCCGGGATCGGGCCGGTGAGCATGAAGAGGGGGTCATCCCCCACGACCGCGAAGGCGTGGAACCGGGCGCGCGGGGTGAGACCCAACTTCTGCGCCATGGCCTCGCTCATGATGAGGGCGCCGCTCGCGGCATCCGTCAAGGGAGACGAGTTGCCCGCCGTGATCTCCCAGTCGATCTGCGGAAAGCGCAGCTCCATCTCTTCGGTGAAGAACGCCGGCTTCAGTTGGGCGAGCCCCGAAGTGGTGGTTGCCTGCCGAATCGTCTCATCGGCATCGATCACGCGACCATCGGCCACCGTCACCGGCACCAGTTCCCGAGCGAAGGCTCCTGATGCTGCGGCCGCCGCCGCTCGCCGGTGCGACTCGGCCGCGAAGGCATCGAGCTGCTCGCGGTTGAAGTCCCATTTGGCCGAGATCAGCTCGGCCGAGATGCCCTGGTTCACCAAACCCTTCGGATACCGCGCGGCGATGCCCGCCCCATACCGTGACGCGCCCTGGGCCGCCGAGCCGAGCGGCACCCGGCTCATCACCTCGACCCCCGCCGCAATGGCGATGTCGTACGCGCCGGCGATCACGCCCTGCGCTGCGAAATGGGCGGCCTGTTGACTCGAGCCGCACTGCCGATCGATCGACACTCCGGGCACCCGCTCGTCGAAGCCGGCGGCCAGCAGCGAGGTGCGCGCGATGTTGCCGCTCTGCTCGCCGACCTGGCTCACGCATCCGACCAGCACGTCATCGACCTGCCGGGAGTCGAGTCCGTTGCGCACCAGCAGCGCTCGCAGCACCTCGGCGAGCAGATCCGCCGGGTGGGTCTCAGAGAAGGCGCCGCCCGGCTTGCCCTTGCCCGATGCCGTTCGCACCACATCCACGATCACTGCGTGATTCATGAGACTCCTTGTTTGCCCGGTCGGCCTAGAGTGTGACGCTATACGCTCGACGACAACCACACCCTGCATATGCCGCTGACGGAATGAGAGAGCGATGCCCACGCCGACGTTCACGATCGAGCTGAGCAATCCGGTGCGGAGCCCGCGCCAAGCCGATGTCTTCAGGCGGCTGTTGGCGCTTACCCTCGACCGCGGGTTCGCGGGTTACACGCTCGAGCAGGCGGCGATGGCGCTGCGCTGCTCCAAGTCGACGATCTATGCGCTGGCCGGATCGCGCGAACAGCTGATCCGCGCCGTGGTTGTCGCCTTCTTCCGCGACGCCGCCGAGCGGGTCGAAGAGCGGGTGGCGCTCGAGCCGGATCCGGTGCGACGGGTCAGGGCGTACCTGCTCGCGGTGGCTGATGAGTTGCGGCCGGCATCCGCCCAGTTCATGGATGACGTCGCCGGCTTCGCGCCCGCCCGCGAGATCTACGAGCGCAACACCGCCATCGCGGCCCAGCGCGTGCGCGAACTCATCATGGACGGCATCCAGAGCAAGGCTTTCCGTGACGTGCACGCGGCGTTCATCGCCGACGTGGTGAGCGCGACGATGGTGCGCATCCAGCAACGCGACGTTGCTCGATCCACCGGGTTGAGCGACGCCGAGGCGTACGACGATCTCGCCAATCTTGTCGTGAATGGCATCATCGCCGGCTGAGGTCACGCCGCCTGAAGCCCCGCCGCCTGCCCTCACGTCGCGGGCACCCGCACGATCAGCGCGTCGCCCTGGCCGCCGCCCCCGCACAGGGCGGCGGCGCCAATGCCACCGCCTCGTCGCTTGAGTTCCAGGGCCAGGTGCAGCACCAGGCGCGCTCCCGACATGCCGATCGGATGACCGAGTGCTATGGCTCCGCCGCTCACGTTCACGCGCTCGAGCGGCACCCCGAGCTGCGCCGCCGATGCCAAGCCGACCGCCGCGAATGCCTCGTTGATTTCGATCAGATCCAGGTCTGCCGGGGTGATTCCCTCGCGGGCACAGGCGGCCTCGATCGCGTTGGCGGGCTGGGACTGCAGCGACGAGTCCGGGCCGGCGACCATGCCGTGGGCGCCGATCTCGGCGAGCCAGGCGAGACCCAGCTGCTCGGCGCGGGCGCGATCCATCACGACCATGGCGCACGCGCCATCCGAGATCGGTGAGGCATTGCCCGCCGTGACCGTGCCGTCTGGGCGGAAGGCGCCCGGAAGCTTGGCCAGGGTCTCGACGGTGGTGTCAGCGCGAATGCCCTCGTCACGCGCGACGACGACCGGCTCGCCCCGGCGTTGCGGTACCGACACCGGAACCACCTCGTCGGCGAAGTCGCCCGCCTCCCACGCGGCGGCGGCGCGCTGGTGCGAGGTCGCGGCGAAGGTGTCTTGGGCGGCGCGGGTGAGCGGCACGGCGTCGTTGACCCGTTCCGTCAGCAGGCCCATCGCCTCGACGGTGAAGGCGTCGACGAGTCCGTCGAGTTCCATGTGGTCGACCATGGTTACGGGTCCGAACTTGGTGCCGGTGCGCGAGCCCTTCAGCAGGTGCGGCGCCTGGCTCATCGACTCTTGCCCGCCGGCGACGATGGTGGTGGCGTCTCCGCTGCGGATGAACTGGTCGGCCATGATCACCGCCTGGATGCCCGAGAGGCACACCTTGCTCACCGTGGTCGATGCCACATTCATCGGGATGCCGCCTGCCATCGCCGCCTGCCGTGCCGGCAGCTGGCCAGCCCCGGCGGTCAGCACCTGGCCCATGATCACGTAGTCGACGTCGGACCCGGCCACCCCCGCCTTGTCGAGCGCGCCGGCGATGGCGACGCCTCCGAGTTCGGCCGCGGTGAGACTCGACAGGCCGCCGAGCAGCTTGCCGATCGGGGTGCGGGCGCCGGCCACGATCACGCTGCTCACTGCGGGGCCATCCGGATCGCGCCATCCATGCGGATCGTCTCGGCGTTCAGGTAGTCGTGCTCGGCCAGCATGACAACGAGCTGCGCGTACTCCTCTGGACGCCCGAGCCGGTGCGGGAACGTCACGCTCGCCGCCAGCGAGGCGTTCACCTCTTCGCCGAGCGCTGCGAGCATCGGGGTGTCCATGATGCCGGGCGCGATGGTGTTGACCCGGATGCCGTTGCGGGCCAGGTCGCGGGCGGCAGGCAGTGTCATGCCGACCACGCCGCCCTTCGACGCGGAGTATGCGATCTGACCGATCTGCCCGTCGAACGCCGCCACCGAGGCGGTGTTGACGATGAGTCCGCGCTGGCCGAACTCGTCGACCGGCTCGGTCTGCGAGATCGCCTCTGCGGCCAGTCGCATCACATTGAAGGTTCCGACCAGGTTGACCGCGATCGTCTTCTGGAAGGTCGCCAGATCGTGTGCTCCCTGCGACGACAGAATGCGGCGGGCGGGGGCGATACCCGCGCAGTTGACGACGAGTCGAAGTGGCGGGTCTGTCGTGCCGAGCGTGCCCAGGGCCGCCAGCACGTCCTCTTCGCTGGTGACATCGCCGCCAACTAGGCGGACCCCGGTGGGAGGCGGCGAGACCGGCTTCTCGACCGCGCCCGGCAGGTCGAACCCGACGACCTGCGCGCCCTTCGACGCGAGCAGTGCCGCCGTCGCGGCCCCGAGCCCCGACGCGGCACCGGTGACGAACGCCGTGATTCCTGTGATCTGCATCGTTGCCCTTCACGTTCGTTGAAACTGCTCGAGTCCACCGTACGACGCGCGGGGCTGGACGGCGGCTTCGCTAGGCTCATCGTCGTGCGCGAGGACTGGATCGAACATCGGCGCGGCCGCGACGGCGAACGTATCGGATGGATCCGCCCCGAGAACGACTCCTTCGTGGCGATCGACCTGCTGGGCCGCGACATCACAGGCGCCGTGGACTGGCAATCCGCCGAGGATGCCCTCGACACTCTGGGCCTCGGCTACCTCGCCGAACCGTTCGAGCTGCAGCTGGACTCGGGGCAATGGCTGCGGGTGCGCCTCGCCGAGGTGTCGACCGACGGCATCCGAGCCAAAAAGGACGACTGGGGCGACATGACGGCGCCGCAGGTCTACTACACGGTGCCGTTCCCGATTCCCCCGACGCTGCGGCCGCTGGAGTAGACGCGCCTCAGCGACCTCACAAAGACGGGTCGAGCGCCCTGAGCCGCGGCGCCAGGTCGCGCTCGAACAGCTCGAGGAACCGCCGCTGGTCGTGCCCCGGTGCATGGAAGACCAGGTGGTTGAACCCCGCGTCCACGTACTGCTTCACGCCGGCGACCACCTCGTCGGGGTCTGAGCCGACGATCCAGCGTGAGGCGATCTGCTCGAGAGGCAGGGCATCCGCCGCCTTCTCCATCTCGATGGGATCGGTGATGTCGTGCTTCTGCTCTTTGCCAAGCGCGAGTGGGGCCCAGAACCGCGTGTTCTCGAGCGCTACCTTCGCGTCGGTGTCGTAGGAGAGCTTGATCTCGATCATGCGATCAATGGCCTCGTAGTCGCGCTCCTCCTTCTCTGCGCCCTCCTTCACCGCCGGGATGAGCTCGTCGGTGTAGAGGGACATACCCTTGCCCGATGTGCAGATGAAGCCGTCGCCCGCGCGTCCGGCGTAGCGCGCGACGACCGGGCCCCCCGCGGCGACGTAGACCGGGATCGGTGTCTCGGGACGGTCGTAGATGCTCGCATCGACCGTGCGGTAGTACTCGCCGTCGAAGGTCACGCGATCTTCGGTCCAAAGCCGGCGCATGAGATCGATCGATTCGCGCAGCCGTGCGAAGCGCTCCTTGAACTCGGGCCACTCGCCGCGCCATCCCGTGGCGATCTCGTTCAGGGCCTCGCCGGTGCCGACACCGAGCATTACGCGCCCCGGATACATGACGCCCATCGACGCGAAGGCCTGGGCGATCACGGCCGGGTTGTAGCGGAAGGTCGGCGTCATCACAGAGGTGCCGATCTGGATCGTCTTCGTGCGCTCGCCCACTGCGGCCATCCAGGTCAGCGAGAACGGCGCGTGCCCGCCCTCGTGCCGCCACGGTTGGAAGTGGTCGCTCACGGCGACGCTCTGCATGCCGTGCGCCTCGGCGGCCACCGCGATCTCGACCAGCTCGCGCGGGTCGAACTGCTCGGCGGATGCCTTGTATCCGAGTTTCAGGGCCATGCGGTTTTCTCCTTCATCGTTGGTCCCATTGTGCCTCGGTGCGGTGGCAGGCGATCCAGCCAGTCGCCGCCGACGGGGCGGCGTACCGCAAAATGGTCGAATGAGGACCTCGGCCGCGCGCACCTGGCTGCGCCGAGCTGGCCGGGCGAGAGCGGCGCTGACCACGATCGGAGCCACCGTTTTCGTGCTCGCGTCCGCGGTCGGGCTCACGGTCGGTGAGCTCGACCGCAGTAGCGCGGCGGGCATCCAGGCGTCTCTCGGATCGGAGGCGGCAGCGCTCACGGTCATGGCGCCGCGTGCCACGAACGATGCGGCTCAGGATGCCGCGATCCGCCGAGAGATCGCGGCCACCTTTTCGGGCGTGCCGGTCACGGTAACGCGCAGCAGGGTGGGCACGTCCGACCGCTGGACCATCGCGCCCGTCGCGTCGCGGATCGACGCGTCTCGACTCGGGGCGCTCGAGCACGCTTTGCGCACCATCCCAGCGCGCATCGAAGCGGACGGCGCCGCGCACTCGCCTGCCGTTCGGATCGCGGGCAACGCAGTCGCCACTGTCGTCAGCGTGCGCCGAGGGCTGTCGGCGCTTGGCGCGATTTCTCCGGTGCCCGAAGGCGTGCTCGCGCTTTCCGGTCTCATCGCCCTCGTTCTCGCGTGCGGATCTCTCACCGAGGGCCGGCGCAACGAGACGCGGCTGCTGCGCTCGCGAGGTGCCACCGTGCGGAGCATCGTGGGCCTGGACGCGCGAGAGTCTCTGATCGTCTGCCTCACCGGCGCCATGCTCGGGGTCGCGGTTTCCCTCATCGCGAACGTCGTCGTCTTCGGGTCGCCGCCCAGCCCCCTGGCTGTCGCGCTCCCCGCCCTCGCCGTGCTGGCGGGAGCACTTGCCATCAGTGTCGTGACGTCGCGACGGGCGGCGCTGGCGGCACAGGGCGCGCCCCGAGAGAGTTCGGGACGTCGCCGTGCGGTTGCCTCGGGCACCGCGCTGGCGTTTGCCATTGTCATCACGGCAGTTGCGACGTGGCGCTTTGAGTCTGGCGCGCAGAGCGGGACCAACTTCGCGCAAGACCCTGCGGCGGTTTTGGCGCCGGCCGCCCTGCTGTGTCTGGTCTTGATCCTCGGGCTGATCCTGGCGGTGCGAGTGGCCGCTTTCGTCGAGGGACGACTGGCTCTCGGCCGAAATGTGCACGTGATGCTGCCGCTTCGCGATTCAGCCCGGCGAGTCCCCGTGCTGGTCGCTCCTGCCGTGCTTCTCGCCCTCGCCGTCAGCACGGCAACGATCGCCGGAAGCTACGGAGCGACGTGGTCGCGGTACCTCGCCGACTCGCAGTTGCTGACGACGGGTGCCCCCGTTCATGTCGCCATCAGCGGCCCGGCCTTGATCGAAGATCCCCGCGAACTGGTCGACCTCGAGCCCTACCGCTTGACCGATGGCGTGACCTCGGCAGTCCCAGTCAGTCGCGAGGCCGATCAGTATTCAGGCACCCCCGTCACCGTGATCGGGGTGCGTGCAAGCGAGCTCGGCCGTCTGCTGCCATCCGTCTCGGCAGTGGGCGACGCCGACGCCATCGCCGCGGCGCTGAGTCCTCAGGCGCCCACCGGGATCGCGCTCGGCCGCGGCGGTTCCGTGACGCTCACGATGTCTGCCCGCGCAACGCCGGACCCTCTGCTCGTTGACCCGAATAGCGCGCAATTCGACTTCGACGGCTCACCGATTCCGCAACCGCCCGCGTCGACCGACCCGGACACCGTTCTGGCGACGCTGTGGCTCTCCGATCCGCTTGGCAGCTTGGTGCCGGTGACCCTCGATGCCGTGAACGTCTCCTTGACCGCTTCGAGCGCCCCGACCGATGTGCAGGCCGAGCTTCCGACAGGCGGGCCGTGGACCATCGTCGCTCTTGACGCCAGGCTGGAGGCTCCGCAGGCCGTCATCGACTTCGAGTTCCAGGTCTCACGCATCCGCGTCGCCGCCGCCGGAGCAAGCCGAACGGTGGAGCTGCCCTCTCGGGGCTGGACACCTCTGAACTCCGTCTTCGGCGACGGCACCTCCACCCCCGTCGCGGGACAGCCCCTGTCGGTGAGCCGCGTGCTCGTGCCGCCGGGAGACGTCGGGGGTCTCAACGTGCGGCTGATGCCCTCCCGATCCACACGGGTCCCGCTCGTGGTGAGCCGCCCCTTCGCTCAGGCGTACGGCTTGACAGTCGGGCGAGGTGTCGAACTCGATGGGGCGTGGTCTTCGTTCTCCGGCGTCGTGCGACGAGTCGTCGATCTCGTCCCCGGAACGACCTCTGGCGCCTCCGTAATCGCCGACCTGGTCGCGTTGAATGCCGGGCGGCTGCGGACATCGGAGCAGCTTCAGGCAATGCATGAAGTGTGGGTGGGCACGGGGACACCCGCCGCAGTGGCGACCCGGCTGGCTGCAGCACTCCCGCCTGCGCGGGTCACCCGTGCTGACGACGCCCGGGGAACGGACTTCACTCGAATCGCGGTTGCCATGCTTTGGACAGGCGCGATCGGTGCGATCGTTTTCGCCTGGATAGCGATGGGGTCCGCTGCGCTGGCCATGCTGCGGCGGCGGCGGGCAGAAGCGCGCGTGCTCCGCGCACTGGGGGTGCGGGATTCGCGGCGCGGTCGCTGGCGGCGAGCCGAGTTCGCAGGCGTCGGTGCGATCGGCATCCTGATCGGCGTCTTCGCGGGCGTCGTCACGACGCTCGTGACCGTTGCACCGTTGGCCCGCTTGGCGACGCCAACTGCCCCGCTGTTCCTGACCACCCGGCTGACGACCGACCTCGCGCCGATCGGGCTCGCGGCCGCGGTGCTTGCCGCGGGCGCCGCAGTGCTGATCGCGATCTACGGCCGCACCGTCGCGACAGAGGGTCTCGAATGAACGCAGCACGCGAGTTGAGTCCTCGCCGCCTGCTAGGTCGGGGGATCGCCGCCATGCGCGGCGGACTCGTGATGATCGCTCTGCTCACGCTCATCGCCGCCGCCGTCGCCACCGCTGGGCCCCGCATCGCATCGGGCGTCCTCGCGTCCGAGTTGTCATACCGGTTGACCACGGCCAGCGCGAACACGCTTGATCTCCAGGCATCGGTCGACCCCGTTCCGACGACCAGCGGCGACTTCGCGACCGCGACCGCAAACACCTGGGCGGCATTCGACGGCGATCTGCCGATCATCCGAAACAGCATGCCGAAGGCTCTCAAGGCGGTCACCGATGCGGGCCGGTTCGTCGGCCGCAACGATGGGTCTACCCATGCCGGCCTCAGTGCGAGCGGCGCGCCGCACGGTCCCCCCAAGCGAGCGCTGACCCTGTCCCTCGAGGCGAACCCGGGGCTGCACTCGGACGCTGTGCTGGTCTCGGGTTCCTGGCCAAGCCCAGCGGCCGACGACTTCTCGGTGCCCCTTCCGGTAGTGGTGAGCGCGGCCACGGCAACCGAACTCGAGTGGCAGGTCGGCGAGGTTCAGACCTTGGGGACCGTCTTCGGCGAGGCAAGGACGATCCAACTGGTGGGAACGGTACGGCCCCGTGACCCCACTGCCGACTATTGGCAGCTCGACGTCTCGCGCGCGAAGGCAGGCGCGATCCCCTCGAAAGATGGTGAGACCACGACCTTCCACGGCGTGATCTGGATGGATCCCGACTCGTGGGTCGATCGCTCTGGCGAGTTCGGCGGCGCGGCCATCCGCAGCTGGTTCTCGATCGACGGCACTCGGATCACGCCAGCGAGCCTTGACCGGGTGCGGGCGGGCATCGCGGAGTTCACCTCGTCAGCGAAGCAGGTCGGATCGGGCGACAACGCAGTCAGTCCCCGATTCGTCACCAACCTCTCGCTGGTCGTGAGCAGCTACCTCGACCGCGCGGCAGCCGCCAGCGGCGTGCTCTCGGTCATCGACGCCGGCCCGCTCGGCACGGCGGCCGCCCTGCTGCTGCTGGCGGTGAGTCTGCTGGTCGAGCGGCGGCGAGGGGGCGCGCGCTTGCAACGCGCGCGTGGGGCATCGGCCGGCCAGTTGCGTGCGGAGCTCGCCGGTCTGTTGATCGTCGCGACCGCGCCGGGGGCGGCGCTCGGCGTGATTCTCGGCGCGTTGATCAGCCCTGGCGCGCCCGCAATCGCCCCGATGATCGTCGTCGCCGCGGTGGCCGCAGTGCTTCCCGTGATCGTGGGCGCCGTGCAGCTCGCTCCACCATGGTCGGGATTGCTGCACGCAAGCGGCGGTCGCCGAGCGCGTCTGGTGTTCGATGGCGTTCTGGTGATTCTGGCGAGCCTCGACATCCTGCTGCTTGTGCAGCGCGGTCTGGCAGGCGAGGCTCCGGGCCTCGCGGCGGACCCCCTGCTGACCGCGACCCCTCTCGTCCTGTCGGCAGCCGGATGCGCGCTCGCCCTCCGCGCGCTCCCTCCCGCTCTTCGTGCCATCGGGTCGGTCGTGCGGCGCGGTCGCGGCGCGGTGGCCCTGATCGGACGCGCGAACTCCGCCAGCACGAGCGCACGCTTCCTGCCGGTGTTCGCCACCGTGACAGCGATCGCCACCGCTCTGTTCGCCTCATCGATCCTGGCGACGCAGCAGCGCGGCCTGACAGACGCGAGCGTGGGAGGGATCGGCTCCGACATCCGGATCTCGGCCGGCGAGGTCTCTGATGCACGCATCGACAGGCTCCGCGCACTTCCCGGTGTCGCCGCCCTCGCGGTGGTCACGGCAATCGGGGGCACTCAGGTGCCCGGGCACGCAGAGGTGTTTCCGTTGTACACCGTCGACTCCGCCCAACTCGCCGCCGTCGAGTCCGACCTCTCGGTGCAGAAGCACCGGTTCCCCCTGCTCGGCCAGCAGCAGAACGGCCATCCGATCGCCTACAGCGGCGGATTCCTGAAGCCGTTGGGAGCGCACCCCCGCATCACCGGCTCGGTCTCGATGGTCGTGAGCTCGATCAACGACAACGACCCGCCGCCGAAGTTCGTCAGCAGCTCGCCGTGGGTGCTGATCGACGCCGGCGCGATCCCGCTGGCGGAACGCGGGCAGGAAGCCCAGGATTCGGTCATGATCCGCGTCACACCAGGAGCCGATCCCGACGGCGTGGCACGCAGTATCCGAAGCGTGATCGGCCCCGGCCCTCTGATCGCCTCGGCCCTGGACCAGGCGCGCGATCTTGCATCCTCGCCCCTCGTGCCCGGCCTGACGAGCGTGGCCGTGGCCGCGATCTTGCTTTCCGTGCTGTTCGGCGTACTCGCACTGCTTCTCACCCTCGTGATGAATGCCGGCGCCAGGGCGGCGTTGCTCGCCCGCGTGCGCGCTCTCGGCTTCTCCCGGCGGCAAGCGGTCGGCGTGATCGGGTGGGAACTCGGGCCGATGGTCGTGCTCGGCATTCTCGCCGGAGCCGTGCTCGGTATCCTCATCGCGGTGCTGTTCCTCTCGGCCGTTGACCTGTCGACATTCGTGGGCGGCACATCACCTCCTGTCTTGTCGATCGACCCCGCTCTCGCCTTGGGTTCGCTCGCGGTGCTTGTCGTGAGCGCGGTGGTTGCGACCCTCGCCACCGCGATCGCCTCAACTCATTCGCTTTCGTCCGCCCGTCGTCCCAGAGAGTTGGATCCGTCATGACTCCGAACAGCACTGCAGCCACCACGGTCGGCGCCCCTGCTCGCGCTGAGGATGCTGCCATCGTCTGCACCGATCTGGTGCGCATCTTCAGGTCCGAGGGCATCGAGGTGCAGGCGCTCCAGGGGCTCAATCTGCGCGTCGCCGACGGCGAGCTGGTCGCCATCGTTGGGGCGTCCGGTTCGGGCAAGTCCACTCTGCTGGGGATCCTCTCGGGACTGGATGCCCCCACAGCCGGCACTGCGCGCGTTGCAGGTCGCACGATCGGCACCCTCACGCCGGCGCAGCGAGTCGACTACCTGCGCACCGGGGTCGGATTCATCTGGCAGCAGACCTCGCGCAACCTTCTGCCCTACCTCAGCATTGCCGAGAACATCGCGCTCCCCATGCTGTTGGCGCGGGTCGCTAAGCAGCAGCGGGCCGCGCGGCTCGACGAGTTGCTCGGGCTGCTCGAGCTCGATGCGGATGCCGATCGCTCGCCGGCCGAACTGTCGGGAGGCGAGCTGCAGCGCGCGTCGATCGCCGTCGCTTTGGCGAACCGGCCGCAGGTGCTGCTTGCAGACGAGCCGACCGGCGAGCTGGACGAGGCGGCGTCTGTGCAAGTGCTGGAGGCGATGCGCGCGGTCAACCGCGAACTCGGAACGACGACGCTGATCGTCACCCACGACGCGACGGTGTCTGAGCACGTGGGCCGTACGGTGCAGATCCGAGATGGGCGCACGTCGACTGAGGTGTTGCGTCGTCCGGCAAACGTCGGGGGCGCCGACCCCGCGACAGGCGGTGCAATATTCGAGAGAGCACAAACCTTCACGGTGATCGACGCTCAAGGGCGGCTGCAACTACCGGCCGACTACGTGCGCAACCTCTCGCTGCACGATCGCGTCCGGCTCGCCTTGAGGGATGACCACGTGCGCGTCTCACCGGGCGATGGCACCACCAGCGAGGAGGCCCCTCATGAGTGAGGCGATGCATGTTGACGGCGCGACGGCAGGCCGGGGTGCCGCCGCCGAGCCGGTGCTGAGTGCGACAGGGGTGACCCGCGTGTTCGGGTCGGGTAAAGCATCGGTCACCGCGTGCGCAGACATCGACCTCGAGCTTGCCACCGGAGAGTTGATGGTGATCCGCGGCCGATCCGGTGCGGGCAAGACCACCCTGCTCAACCTGCTTGGCGGGCTGGACCGCCCGACATCCGGGTCGATCCGGCTTTTCGCCCCGGGCGGCTCAAGCGCGATCGACCTCGCTACCGCATCCGAGCGCGAGCTCGTCGCCACTCGTCGCGCGAGCTTCGGCTTCGTCTTCCAGGACTTCGGGCTGATTCCCGTTCTCTCGGCGGCTGAGAACGTCGAACTCCCGCTGCGGCTGGCGGGCATGGATCCTGGCGAGCGCGACAACCGGGTCACCCACCTTCTTGAACTGGTGGGGCTCGCCCGCAACCGGTCGCAGCGGCCTGGCGAGTTGTCGGGCGGACAGCAGCAGCGCGTCGGGATCGCCCGCGCTCTTGCACGGCGACCGCGTATCTTGCTCGCCGATGAGCCGACAGCGCAGCTCGACAGCGCTACAGGGGCAGAGATGATCGAGTTGCTCGTCGATGTGGTGCGCAGCGAGGGCGCCACCGCGATCGTCACGACGCACGACGCCGCGATGGCGGCGCGGGCCGACGTCACCGTGACGTTGCGCGACGGACGACTCGAGCCCGCTGAGCACGGGCGCCACCGAGCGAGCGAATAGGGCGAGGATGGTGCTCATGAGACTCGGCCTCGACGCCGACCGGCTGCTGCCGGTCGACCCCGCCACTCGCGCCGTGGCGCGTCGGCTCTACGACGCCGTAGCGGCTGCCCCGATCCTCTCGCCGCACGGGCATCGCGTGGCCATCGGGACGGCGATCGTGCCGGTCGCCTGCGGCAAAGGACTGTAGGCGCGTCTACCGCAGTCAAGGTCGACTGTCAACCGCCCCGGAAAACCTCGCGCAACTGTCACAATCTCTCATGAGGTGATCTTCCACGTGGCACACACAGCAGACGCGCCGCAGGAGCTTGTCGGCGGCCGCTACCGCCTGGACTCGGTGATTGGACATGGCGGCTTGTCGACGGTTCACCGAGCGCACGATGAGGCGCTCGGTCGCGACGTCGCCATCAAGTGGCTCAACATCGGTCCGACCGACCGCGCGCGCGAAGATGCCGAGCTGTCGATTCTGGCCGGGCTCGACCATCACAACCTGATCACGGTGCTCGACGCGGGCAGCCATCCGGATGCCGCCGGTCGCCAGGTCAGATACATCGTCATGCCCCTGGTGCGCGGCATGAACCTGCAGGAGCGCCTGCACGGATCGCGCATCGCTGCTCGTAATATCGGCGAGATCGGCTACGACATTGCCGAGGCTCTTGAGTACATCCACGCGCAAGACGTCGTGCATCGTGACGTCAAGCCGTCGAACATTTTGCTGGTCGACTACGGGAACAACGCCGCGCGCGCTCGCGCCAAGCTCACCGACTTCGGAATCGCCCTCGCCCCGGGCGTCGAGCGCTTCACGGCAGTCGGCACCACAACGGGGACGGCGGCCTATCTGAGCCCAGAACAGGCCGCTGGGGAAGAGGTCGGCCCCCCGACCGACATCTACGCCGCCGGGCTCGTGCTGTTGCAGTGCTTCACCAGGACGATCGAGTTTCCCGGCACGGTGGTGGAGTCGGCCATGGCGCGTCTCTCGCGCCAGCCCCACATTCCCGACTACCTTCCGGATCACTGGCGCTCCCTGCTCACCTCGATGACGGCGCGGGACCCGCGCGACCGTCCCTCCGGACGCGACGTGGTTTCGGCGCTGCGTCAGGTGGTCATCGCCGAGTCGGGCCGTCACAAGGAGGGCGAGGCGTTCTTCTCGTCCGAAGACGACGCTCCCGAGGCCATGGCCAAGCCCATTCCCAACGAGGCGCTTCACCGCATCACCGCGATGGCGGCGAGACTGCTCGACGCTCCGATCTCGGTGGTGAGCGTTCACGACGACGGTCATACCTGGCTCGTGTCGCACTACGGAGAAGAGGTGGAGCAGATCGTCCGCCAGGTCGGTCTGACCGACCCCGAAGCGCCGCGCGACGAACCGTACGTCGTCGAGGATGCCCTCGCCGTCCCAGAACTGGCGGAGTTGCCGCTTGTGAAGCCTCCGATCGGCATTCGCTTCTACGCCGGCGTGCCGCTGAAGGGGTCGGAGGGCCGAACGCTCGGAACGCTGTCGGTGGCCGACTTCACCCCGCATCAGGTCTCAGAAGCCGAACTCCAGAACCTCCAGGACCTGGCTGCGCTGGTGGTCACTCAGCTCGAGTTGCGCGACGACCCCCGCACAGGCACCGGCGCGGGTCAGCGCACTGGTGATGGTACGGGCGGGCAGGCCGGACGGACAACCGCGGCATGAGTCGCCCAGGCAGCTAGCCGATCGCCACCTGATATTTCGGACCGTCTCCGGAGTGCTCCGGCCGCTTGCCCGAGAGCACCGCGGGCAGTTCGTCGAGGTGCACCGTTGCGGCAATCAGCGGGCGCGGATCGACGGTTCCGTCTGCATACGCCTCGATCGTCGCGGCCAGCCCCGGCGACGCGCTCAGGATGCCGACCGCGGTCACGTCTTTGAGCGCAAGGGTTCGCGTGTCGATGGTGCTCGGCGAGCCTGCCAGGCCCACGTAGACGACGCGTTTGCCGGGCTCGACGAGGTCGAGCGCTTGGGCGGGAAGCGCGGGGGCATTCGAGGCATCGATCACGGCGTCCCAGGGGACATCCGGCAGCCCTTCCTCGTCCCAGGCACTCTCAAAACCAAGAGTTTTTGCGAAGTCGATCGCTCTTCGCGATCGACCCTTCACATGGACCTCGGCCCCGGCAGCGCGCGCGAACATCGCCACCAGCAGCCCGATCGTTCCCGGCCCGAGCACCAGAACGCGGTCGCCCGGATGCAGCGCCGCCGCGCGGACGCAGCGGTACGCGTTCCCGCCCGGCTCGACAAGGGCGCCGAGCGCGTCGTCCACGCTGTCCGGCAACTCATGGAGCGCGGTGGCGGGCACCGCCAGCTGCTCGGCGAGCGCGCCGGGTCGTCCGCCCCTGATCCCGATCTCGGTGCGGAACTCGCACACCCACTGGTACCCGGCTAGGCACCGACGGCACGCCCCGCAGCCCAGCATCGTGTCGCCGGTCACTCGACGTCCCAGCCAGCGGCGGTCGACGCCGTCGCCCAGAGCCGAAACGGTGCCCATCCACTCGTGGCCGATCCGCATCGGGTATTCGGCGAATCCGTCGTGGAGGTATTGCATCTCGCCGGTGAAGAACTCGACATCGGTGCCGCAAACACCCGCGCGGGCGACCCGAACGACGACCTCGCCCGGTGCCGCGACGGGAGGGGCGACATCCTGAACTGCTGCTTCACCGGGCCCGGTGATGACGAACGCTTTCACCGCGGGAGCCCCGACCACCAGGTGACGGGCAACCCGCGAACCCCGGCGTCAACGGTGAAGAGGCGGCCGGCGAGCGGGGACCGGGCGAGCTCGTCATCGCCGAGGTCCTTCGTCGCGGTCGTGATGACCATGGTCGAGAGGTCTGGGCCCGCGAACGCGACACAGCTGGTGTTCGCAGACGGGACCTCGATCGTGCGCGTCAGCACGCCATCTGGCGAGTAGCACCGCACCTGGCCCCCGCCCCAGATCGCGATCCACAGCCGCCCATCGGCATCGACGCACATGCCATCGGGGTTGACGCCCTCCTCGAGCGCGATCAGCACCCGACGCGGTCCCGCCGTGCCTGTTGTCACGTTGTAATCGCGCGCGTAGACGATTCGAGGCACCGTGTCGATGCTGTACAGCACGGATCCGTCCGGCGACCAGGCGAGCCCGTTCGAGAGGCTGAGGTCGCTGTCGAGATCTTGCAGCGCTCCATCGGGCTGCACCACCACGAGCCGCTCGGTGGTGGTCGGGCCCTCGTCGATCTTCAGAGTGCCGACGACGAAGCGCCCGGCCGGATCGACCTTGGCGTCGTTCAGGCGCCGCCCCGAATCATCCGCCAGGATCGTGGGGCCATCGGCGAACTGCCCCGCGGACTGCCCGGCCGCCGACCTGGTCAGGATGCCGCGCTCGCCCGCCAGAATCCAGTCGCCGGCCTGCGACACCGCGACCGCTCCCACCATCTCGGGAGTCTGGATGCGGTCCTCGACCGAAATGGTCCCGTCGTCGCGTAATTCGCCCACCAGCACTGCCCCGCGCCGGATGTCGACCCAGAGCAGCCGGTTGCGGATCGGGTCCCAGACCGGCCCTTCTGCGAGGTCGAAGGATTCGATGGTGGCCACCCGCCATTCGGCCGCGCGGTCAGAAGCGGGCTCAGTGGGATTCACGGCTCACCTGCGATCCGCTCCCGCCTCGCAAGAAGTCGAGGTCGGCGCCGGTGTCTGCCTGCATCACGTGGTCGACGTAGAGCCGTTCCCAGCCGCGGCGCGGTGCGGCGAAGCCGTCGACGGTGGCTCGGTTGGGGGTGCGTCTGGCAAGTTCTTCGGCCGAGACCTCGAGGTCGAGGCGCTTGCCACGCACATCCAACGAGATCCAGTCGCCGGTCTGCACCAGCCCGAGCGGGCCGCCCGCCGCGGCCTCGGGAGTGACGTGCAGCACGACCGTGCCATACGCCGTGCCGCTCATTCGGCCGTCGCAGATGCGCACCATGTCGCGGACGCCCTTCTCGAGCAACTTGGTCGGAAGCGGCATGTTGGCCACCTCCGGCATGCCCGGATAGCCCTTCGGGCCGCACCCGCGAAGCACCATCACCGAGTCGGCGTCGATGTCGAGGTCGGGATCGTCGATGCGAGCGCGGAAGTCTTCGATCGAGTCGAATACCACGGCCCGGCCGCGGTGCTTGAGCAGATGCGGGGATGCCGCGGCCGGCTTGATGATCGCGCCGCCCGGCGCCAGCGACCCCCGCAGCACCGAGATGCCTGCCGCGGGCAGCAGAGCCGAGTCGCGCGGGGTGATGACCTGCGGGTCCCAGATCTGCGCGTCATCCAGGTAGCTGACGAGCGGCTTGCCGGTGATGGTGAGCGCGGTCGGGTCGAGCAGGTCGCGCACCTCGCGCAGCACGGCGAGAAAGCCGCCCGCCCGGTAGAGATCGTCCATCAGGTACTGGCCGGCGGGCTGCAGGTTGACCAGAAGCGGCACGTTCGCGCCGATCCGGTCGAAGTCGTCGATGCTCAGCTCGATGCCCAGCCGGCCCGCGATCGCGAGCAGGTGCACCACCGCGTTGGTCGAGCCGCCGATCGCGGCGAGCGCGACGATCGCGTTGTGAAAGCTGGCCGGGGTGAGAAAGGTCGACGGGCGCCGGTCGTCGGCGACGAGTTGCACCGCGAGCCGACCCGTCTCGTGCGCCGCTTCGAGCAGCCGAGCGTCGGGCGCCGGCGTTCCGGCGAGGCCGGGCAGAATCGTCCCGAGCGCCTCGGCCACCAGCGCCATCGTCGACGCAGTCCCCATCGTGTTGCAGTGCCCCTTGCTGCGGATCATCGACGATTCGGAGCGCAGGAACTGCTCGTTCGACAAGGTGCCGGCCCGCACCTCCTCGCTCAGACGCCAGACGTCGGTGCCGCATCCCAGCGGTTCGCCCCTGAAGTGACCGGTGAGCATCGGCCCTCCCGGCACCACGACGGCGGGCAGGTCGACGGATGCCGCGGCCATCAGCAACGACGGTATGGTCTTGTCGCACCCGCCGAGCAGCACGACCCCGTCGATGGGATTGGCGCGCAGCATCTCTTCCGTCGCCATGGCCGCCATGTTGCGCCAGAGCATCGCGGTCGGCCGCACCTGCGTCTCGCCGAGCGAGACCACCGGCAGATCGAGAGGGATCCCGCCCGCCTCGTAGATGCCGTTCTTGACCGATTGGGCCACCTCATCCAAGTGGCTGTTGCACGGCGTCAGATCGGATGCCGTGTTCGCGATCGCGATCTGCGGCCGACCGTCGAAGGCGTCCGACGGCACGCCGCGACGCATCCAGGCCCGGTGGATGTAGCTGTTCCGATCGGTGCCGGAGTACCACTCGTTGCTGCGCAACTCGGGGCGCAACCCGGAGTGCAGCTCGTGATCGTGTTCGCGCGTCATCGCTCTCGATCCTCCTGGATCGAATCTAGCGGTGACGGCGCGGCAGGCCGGTTCCCGCGAGGAGCCGCGCCGAAGCGTGGAAGACTGCCAGCGTCGAAGGAGGCAGCGATGTCCAGGACCGCGCTGATTACCGGCGGCGCACGCGGGCTGGGCGCCGCGAGCGCCGAGCGGCTGCGGGCCGACGGCATCCACGTGATCACGCTCGACGCCGCCGGAGACGCCGATGTGCTGGTCGACCTCACCGATGAGGCCGCGTTCTCGGCAGCGGCGGCAGAGATCGGCGAGGTGGACATCCTGCTCAACGCCGCCGGAATCGTCGGGCCGAGCCGGCCGCTCGTCGAGACGACTGCAGCCGACTGGCGTCAGGTGTTCGACGTGAACGTGCTGGGCACGGTCGCAACGATGCGCGCCTTCGTGCCTGGGATGGTCGAACGAGGCTGGGGCCGCGTGGTCAACGTCGCGAGCATGGCCGGCAAGGACGGCAACCCGAACATGTCGATCTACTCCGCCTCGAAGGCGGCGGTGATCGCCCTGACGAAATCGTCAGGCAAAGAACTGGCAACGACCGGCGTGCTCGTCAATGCCATCGCGCCTGCCGTCATTGCGACGCCCATGAACGCCGACACCGATCCGGATGCCCTCGCTCACATCACGAGCCTGATCCCGATGAAGCGCGTCGGCAGGCCCGAGGAGGTCGCCGAGCTGGTCGCGTTCCTCACCTCGGACCGCGTGAGCTTCTCGACCGGCGCCGTCTACGACATCAGCGGCGGACGCGCGACGTACTGAGTGGGCAACGCGCCGGGCCGTCTTTAGGGGATGAGCCCCGCCCGCCGCGCCGCGATCACGGCTTCGTAGCGGTTCGAGGCATTCAGTTTGCGCATCGCCGCGGAGATGTAGCTCTTCACCGTCGCCTCGGTCAGGCCGAGTTGGGTCGCAATCTGTCCGTTCCTTTTGCCAAGAGCGACCTGAGCCAGCATGTCAAGCTCACGCGGCGAAAGCGAGGTCGGTACCGAAACGGTCATGCCGTGCGGCAGGATGCGTCGACCCATGTCATCGAGGCGGCGCACGATCTCGGGATCGGCGATCGTACGCCCGAGCTCGCGCAACTCGGCGAACAGCTCGCGCAGTTCGAGACGCTCACCGGTCCAGAGCTCGGGACTCTGCTGCTCAGGCCATTGAGTCTCGAGTAAGGCGAGCCTGCGGCTCACCTCGTCGGCAACCGAGAGCTCCCAGGCAAGTGCCTTCGACACCTTGAGGGTGTCGCGCACGATCGTCTCGCCAAACTGAGTGGCGATGCGGTGACCCCCGTAGAGGATCGCGCGCACGCGCCCGTCGACGACCACCGGCACGGCGATCAGCGAGACGATCCCCTCGGCGGTGACCTCGCGGTCGTAGTGGTGGGTGATCGTCGACGACTCGCGGTAGTTGGTGGCGGCGACCGGTTTGCGGTCGACGGCAGCCAGTCCTCCGCAGCCGTGGGTCGGCTCGATGAGCACCCCGTCGAGACTGCGGGCGTGAGCACCGGAGAACGCCGTGAGGGGTGTGCCATCGGCAGCCGTGAGCCCGCCGAAGGCCACGGGAAAGCCAGCGAGTCTGGTGAGTTCTTTGACGCTTCGCTGCAACAGATCGTGTTCGGGGGTGGCAACTGATTGGGGCAAAATGACTACCTACTTCGGATGGTAGTTGGGCACTTCGTCGTGTCCGTAGCCTGCATGCTAGCAGGGCCGATCCACCCAACAACCCCCCAAACTTTCGGCTGTCGGCACCGGAAGAAGTTGCACACACCATCACCCGCCGGCGCGCATCATCCACTAACACAAAGGAGTGCTATCCGATGAGTTCGACCCAAGAAATGTCAGCACCGAAGTTTCCATCGACGGTCGCCGACCCAGCCGCTCTTGGACTGGCCGGCTTCGCCATGACCACCTTCGTGCTGAGCCTCGCCAACGCGGGGTTTATCGCCGGGGCCGGAGCCGCAGTGCTGGGCCTCGCGCTCTTCTACGGTGGAATCGCCCAGTTGCTTGCGGGCATGTGGGAGTTCGTGAAGGGCAACACCTTCGGAGCCGTCGCGTTCAGCTCATACGGAGCGTTCTGGCTGTCGTTCTGGTTCCTTCTCACCACGGGAGCCGCCAAGGATGCCGGAGCCGCCGGAGTCGGCGCGTATCTGTTGGCCTGGACGATCTTCACCGCGTTCATGACGATCGGCGCCGTGAAGTCGAGCAAGGTGGTGCTGCTGGTGTTCATCGCGCTGACGCTGACCTTCCTGCTGCTCACCATTGGTGAGTTCGCCGGAAGCGCGACCGCCCACCAAATCGGCGGCTTCCTCGGTCTGGTAACCGCGGCTCTCGCCTGGTACGGCGCGGCAGCATCTGTCATCAACTCGACGTGGAAGCGCACCGTGCTGCCCGTCGGCGCCCCGAGCTAGAAGGGAACACACCATGACGACCCCGTCCCCGAGCGACGCCACTGGCGCGACGCTGGAAAACCTTTCGTACGAGAGCCGATCGTTCCCTCCGCCCGCGGCGTTCGCGGCGAAGGCCAACGTGAAAGCGGACGCCTATGCAGAAGCCGCCGCCGATCGTCCAGCATTCTGGGCGAAGCAGGCAGAGCGCCTCAGCTGGAGCACCCCGTGGACTCAGGTTCTCGACTGGAGCAATCCGCCGTTCGCCAAGTGGTTTGTCGGCGGCAAGCTGAACGTGGCATACAACTGCCTCGATCGGCATGTCGAAGCCGGGCTCGGGGACAGGGTCGCCTACTACTTCGAGGGTGAGCCGGGAGACTCCCGGACCATCACATACCAGCAGCTGACGGATGCGGTCTGCCAGGCCGCGAACACCCTCACCGATCTCGGCGTGAAGGCCGGCGACCGCGTCGCCATCTACATGCCGATGATCCCGGAGGCCGTCATCGCGATGCTCGCTTGCGCACGCATCGGCGCCCCGCACACCGTCGTGTTCGGCGGCTTCTCGGCCGACGCCTTGAAGACCCGCATCCTGGACTGCGACGCGCGCGTCGTCATCACGGCCGACGGCGGAAACCGCAAGGGATCGGCGTCGGCCCTCAAGCCCGCGGTCGACGAGGCGGTCGCCTCGTGCCCCGACGTTCGGTCGGTGCTCGTCGTCAAGCGCACCGGACAGGACGTCGACTGGGTTGAGGGCCGCGACGTGTGGTGGCACGACACCGTCGAGCAGGCCAGCACGAAGCACGTGCCGCAGGCTTTCGACTCTGAGCACCCACTCTTCGTCATGTACACCTCGGGAACCACCGGCAAGCCGAAGGGGATCCTGCACACCACCGGCGGCTACCTGACCGGTGCCTCGTTCACGCAGTGGGAGGTCTTCGACCTCAAGCCCGAGACCGACATCTATTGGACAGCGGCCGACGTCGGGTGGATCACCGGGCACAGCTACGTGGTCTACGGTGCGCTCTCGAACGCGACCACGTCGATCATGTACGAGGGCACGCCCGACACTCCGCACCAGGGCCGCTGGTGGGAGATCATCGACAAGTACAAGGCGACGATCCTCTACTGCGCGCCCACCGGCATCCGCACCTTCATGAAGTGGGGCCACGAGATCCCGGCCAAGTACGACCTCTCGAGCCTGCGGCTGATCGGGTCGGTCGGTGAACCGATCAACCCTGAGGCCTACATCTGGTACCGCGAGAACATCGGTCACAACAACACGCCGGTGGTCGACACCTGGTGGCAGACCGAGACCGGTTCCATCATGATCAGCCCGCTTCCGGGAGTGACGGCGGGCAAGCCCGGCGCGGCCATGAAGGCCCTGCCCGGTGTCGCAGCCGATGTCGTCGATGAGAACGGCAAGTCGGTGCCGGATGGCGACGGCGGATACCTGGTGCTGACGGAACCGTGGCCGTCGATGCTGCGTGGCATCTGGGGCGACGACGAGCGATTCAAGTCGACGTACTGGTCGCGCTTTCCCGGTCTGTACTTCGCGGGAGACGGCGCCAAGAAAGACAAGGACGGCGACATCTGGCTGCTGGGCCGCGTCGACGACGTCTTGAACGTGTCGGGGCATCGGATGTCGACCACCGAGATCGAGTCTGCCCTGGTGTCGAACCACAAGGTCGCCGAGGCCGCCGTGGTCGGTGCCGCGGACGAGATCACCGGCCAAGGCGTGGTGGCGTTCGTCATCCTGCGCTCGGAAGCCGGCACCGGTGGCGACCACATCGTGAAGGAGCTGCGCGATCACGTCGCTAAGGAGATCGGCAAGATCGCCCAGCCGCGCCAGATCATGATCGTCTCAGAGCTGCCCAAGACGCGATCCGGCAAGATCATGCGCCGACTGCTTCAGGATGTCGCAGAGAACCGGCCGATCGGCGACGTCACCACCCTCGCAGACTCGACGGTGATGAGCGCGATCCAGACCGGGATGGCGAGCGGCGCACACGACGACTGATCACGGCTGATCACGCGGCATGAACTGCGATGTCAGTGAACCTTCCGCGTCCGCTTGCGTCAGCACGACGTCGCCTGCTCGCAGGCGAGTGCTGTTGCGCACCGGGATGTTGCGTCCGGAGCGACTGATCAGGCTGATCCAGTCGTCGTCGCCTGCCGACATCTCGGCAACGGTGCGGCCGTCGGCAGGCGAGCCCGCCGCGACGACGTTGCGGTGCAGGCCGTCAGGCTCGTCGGCGAAACGGATGTCGAGCGACCACGGCCGCACCGGAATCGGTCGGGTCGGCACGCGGAACGCCTTGGCCAGCACCGGCACGAGACCGCCCTGCAGCAGCACCGAGACCAGCACGACGATGAAGACGATGGCATAGAGCCGTGCGGCACCCTGCACACCCGAGCCCAGGATGAACAAGCCGAGCAGGATCGGCACGGCACCCTTCAGCCCCGCCCAAAGCACGAAGGCGCGCTCCCCCAGCCGCAGCCGGATCGGCAGGATGAGGATCCCGACCAGCACCGGTCGGATCACGAAGATGAGCAGACCGGCGATCGCGAGCCCAGTGAGCAGAATGTCGGGCTGCAGCACGTCTTCGAGGCGGATGCTGAGCCCGAGGAGGATGAACACCGCGATCTCGGCCAGGCTCGCCAGTCCCGAGCTGAAGCGCTCCACCTCGCGCTTGTACGGTGCCCGCTGGTCACCGACCAGGATGCCCGCGATGAACGCCGCGAGAAATCCGGAGCCGCCGAGTGCCGTCGCGACGCCGTAGAGCAAGAGAGCCGCGGCGACCGCCATGATCGACGTGAGAGCTTCGTCGGCGAGTCGGCTGTGCTGCAGCAGCCACTTCAGGGCGAGCCCACCCGCGATGCCGATGACGGCGCCGATGGCGAGTTGCAGAGCGAACTCGCCCAAGCCGCTCCCGATCGCCTGCCAACCAGAGCCCGTCACTCCGAGCAGTGTCACCATCAACGCGATCCCGACGGGATCGTTCGCGCCGGATTCGCCCTCGAGGATCGTGCCGGACCGACCAGAGATCTCGCGCTGCCCCAGTACCGAGAACACCACGGCCGGATCGGTGGGTGAGAGTGCCGCGCCCAGCAGCAACGCGGCCTGCCACTCGAACCCGAACACGAAGTGCGCGGCCACTGCAATGGCCGCCGCGGTCACTGCCGTGCCGGCGATCCCGATCCAGGCGATCGGCCCGAGCGACGTGCGAAAGCGTGTCCACCCGATGTGCATCCCGCCGTCGAACAGGATGAACACCAAGGCGATGCTCACGATCCGCTCGTCGATCACCCGGGCCTGGTCGGTGAACGACGGAAGCCACAACGCTGCGATCGACGCGAGCACCAGGAACAGAGCGGGGGTCGGCACGCGCAGCAGTCGCGTCAGCCGGTTCGAGAACACCGCAGCAACGATCGACGCCGCGCAGATCAGAACGAGGAGGGTGAATGTCGATTCATCCATGGGCGCCTTCCGGTCGCGGTGAACGTACTGCCGACCAGACTTCCCGGCGCTCCGATTCCAATCTATCGCTCCGATTTGTCCCGCGAACGATGTCACCCGCGAACACCGCCGACCTGGCACCCGATCCGCGCCTCGGTCGGCGTCGGATCCTTAGAATGGGCGGGTGACCATCTCTCGCGACGCGCCGTCGCTCGATGTGGTGCCCGTCTCTGGTCTTTCGCAGACCGATGTCGTCCTGCAGGGGATCAAGTCCATGATCACCTCTGGCCTCCTCGCGGCCGGCTCCCGACTTCCCGTCGAGAAAGACCTCGCCACAACGCTCGGGGTCTCGCGCGGATCCCTGCGAGAGGGGGTGCGCGCCCTCTGCATCATGGGAGTGCTCGAAACGCGGCAGGGCGACGGCACGTACGTCACCTCGCTCGATTCGAGCCTGCTGCTCGCGCCGATGGGTTTCATGATCGACATGCAGACCGCAGAGCATCGACGCGACCTGCACGTGGTGCGGCGCACTCTCGAGTCTGAGGCGGCAGCGCGAGCCGCTCTGCACATCACCGGCGAACAGTTGCGCGAAGCCGACACGATTCTCGAGTCGATGCGCCCGTTGGTCTTCGCGACCCCGGTCGCCGAGCACGAAACGATCATTGCCCAGGATGTCGCGTTCCATCACGTGATCGCACGCGGGGCAGATAACGGGGCGCTCGCCGCTCTCATCGACGCCCTGGCCGACCGGACATTCAGTGCCCGGCTCTCGATCGGAGAATTCCACGAAGAACAGGTGCGGCGGTCGTACGACGAGCACTGGGCGATTCTCGGAGCGCTCCGGCAGCACGAACCCGACAGGGCGCGGCTTCTGATGAGCCACCACCTGCTGACCATCGAGGACTTCGTCGGTGAGGGCACTGACTCGGTCTAAGATGGCATTCATCTGATGAATAGGATTTCGAGCCGATGCTGACTGCGCAATACATGGGCGACCGCACCATTACCGTCGCCGAACTCGATCCAACCCCGCCGGCTCCCGGCGACGTGCAAATACGCGTCGCGTACACCGGCCTCTGCGGCACCGATCTGCACATCCTGCACGGCAACATGGACGCCCGCGTGCATACCCCGCTGACCTTCGGCCACGAGATGAGCGGCACCGTCGCGGCTCTTGGCGATGGGGTCACCGGCTGGGCCGTCGGGGATGCTGTGACTGTCATGCCGCTCGAATGGGACGGCACCTGCCCGGCCTGCCTGGCAGGAAATCAGCACATCTGCCAGAACCTGACCTTCATCGGTATCGACTCCCCTGGCTCGCTGCAGGAACTCTGGAACGTGCCCGCCTCGGTCCTCGTTGCGCTCCCGGCCGGGCTCCGGCTCGACCACGCGGCTCTCGTCGAACCGGTGGCTGTTGCCGTGCACGACGTGAGGCGCTCCCAGCTGCAACAGGGCCAGAAGGTGGTCGTCATCGGTGGCGGCCCGATCGGCGTGCTGATCGCGTCGGTCGCTCGCGAGTTCGGCGGCGACGTTGCCGTCATCGAATTGGATGCCACTCGCCGCGCCCAGATCGATGCACTCGGCTTCACCACCCTCGACCCGCGCGCCACCGATCAGGTCGAGTGGGTCACCGAGTGGACGGCCGGCGCGGGCGCCGACGTGGTGTTCGAGGTGTCCGGGGCAGCGCAGGCGGTGCTCGGGGCAACCGACCTCGCCAAGGTGCGAGGCACGATCGTCGTGGTCGCCATCCATCCGGTGCCTCGCGAGATCAACTTGCAGCGTCTGTTCTGGCGAGAGTTGTCGATTCTCGGAGCTCGGGTCTACCAGCGTGTGGACTTCGAGAAGGCTGTCGAGCTTCTGGCGAGCGGCGTCATCCCGGCCGAGTCGCTGATCACCAAAATCGTCCCTCTCCACGAGACGCAGGATGCCTTCGCCGATCTCGAGGCTGGCCGCGCCATGAAGATCCTGGTCGCGGTGAACCCGGAATGACCGGCATGTTCGACCTGACCGGCACGACCGCGGTGGTGACCGGCGCCAAGCGCGGGATCGGGTTCGCCATGGCCGAGGCCCTCGCCGCGGCCGGCGCGGACATCATCGGGGTCAGCGCGACGCTGGAACTCACCGGCAGTCGAATCGCCGCTGCAGTCGAGGCGCACGGCCGCGCCTTCACCGCTCGCCAGGTGGACTTCTCGGATCGCGCCGCCGTCATCGCCCTCGGCGCCGAGCTCGCAACGCTTGAGATCGACATCCTGGTGAACAATGCCGGCACGATCGAGCGCGCTCCTGCCGTCGATCACCCTCTGGACTGGTGGGACCGCGTGCTCGAGGTCGACCTCTCCAGCCCGTTTGTGCTCACCCAGGCTGTCGGTCGGTCGATGATCGCTCGCGGTCGCGGCAAGGTGATCTTCACGGCGTCGCTGCTCAGCTTTCAGGGTGGCATCAACGTGCCCGGCTACGCAGCCGCGAAGTCGGGTGTCGCCGGGCTCACCAAGGCTCTGGCCAATGAGTGGGCGAGCAAGGGCATCACGGTGAACGCCATCGCCCCCGGGTACATCGCCACCGACAACACGCAGGCGCTGCAGGATGACGCCGACCGATCGGCTGCGATCTTGGCGCGCATCCCGGCCGGCCGGTGGGGCAGGGCCGATGACCTGGCCGGAGCCACCGTCTTCCTCGCCTCCGCCGCCTCCGACTACGTGTCGGGCGTCGTTCTGCCGGTCGACGGCGGGTGGCTGGGGCGCTAGCCAGCGCTGGCTTACCCGGCCTTCTTCGTCAGGACTGACGACCAGTACTGACCGTCGGGATAGCGGTACTCGGCCACCGACTGGGCATGCATTTCGGCGCTGTAGCCCGGCGCTCCCGGCAGGCGGTATGCGCCCCCGTTCACGATGCAGGGATCGACGAAGTGCTCATGCAGGTGATCCACGAACTCCGTCACGCGGTTGTCGAGGCTGCCCGAGACCGCGACGTAGTCGAAGATCGACAGGTGCTGCACCAGCTCGCACAGCCCAACGCCTCCTGCATGCGGGCAGACCGGCACGCCGAACTTCTTCGCCATCAGGTAGACCGAGAGAATCTCGTTCACGCTGCCGAGCCTGGCCGAGTCGAGTTGGCAGTAGTCGATGGCCCCTGCCTGGAACATCTGCTTGAAGAGCACTCGGTTCATGCCGTGCTCACCCGTCGCGACGCCGATGGGCGCGACAGCCTTGCGGATCGCCGCGTGGCCCAAGATGTCGTCGGGACTGGTCGGCTCCTCGATCCACAGGGGTTTGAACTCGGCGAGGGCCAGCACCCACTCGATCGCCTGCGGAACGTCCCACACCTGGTTGGCGTCGATCATCAGGTTGGCATCCCAGCCGATCACCTCGCGCGCGATAGAGAGGCGGCGGATGTCGTCTTCGAGGTTCGCGCCGACCTTGAGTTTGATGTGCCGGTAGCCGGAGTCGACGGCTTCCTGGCAGAGGCGCCGCAACTTGTCGTCTGAATAGCCCAGCCACCCTGCGCTGGTCGTGTAGCACGGGTACCCGCTGGCTTCGAGCTCAGTGATCCGGTCGGCGCGCGTTGGGGCCAGTTCATCGAGGATCGCGATCGCCTCACTGCGGGTCAGGACGTCGGAGAGGTAGCGCAGATCGGCCGCGTCGACCAACTGCTCGGGCGTCATGTCGGCGAGCAGGCGCCACAGTGGCTTGTCTGCCCGCCGAGCCGCGAGATCCCAGACGGCGTTCATCACCGCCGCGAGGGCGAGATGGATGACTCCCTTGTCCGGGCCGAGCCAGCGGAACTGGGAGTCGCTCTGGAGTTCGCGGTAGATGCCGCCGAGGTCGCCGACGATCTGGTCGACGTCTCGGCCGACCAGCGGAAGGGCACGCTGCCGGGCAGCCTCGACACAGAGATCGTTGCCGCGGCCGATGGTGAAGGTGAAGCCGAATCCGGAGAGTTCTGGATCATCGGTCGACAACTCGACGTAGGCGGCGGAGTAGTCGCCGTCCTTGTTCATCGCATCCGAGCCGTCCATGCTCAGCGACGTCGGGAATCTGACGTCGGTCACGGTTACGCGGGTGATGGTCGTCATCGGACGATGTCTCCTGTCTAGAAAGCGGAGCGCGAAGTCGCGCAGCAGGGCTACGTGCAACCGCCGCGCCAACGGTGTCGGCGCGGCGGTTGTCCACGTGCTGTCGATCAGTCAGTCAGCGAAAGCTCACTGGAACTGAGAGACGTTGTCCTTCGTCACCATCGCGGTGCCCGTGTCGACATTGGCGTTGACCTTCTTGCCCTTCGCGGCGTCAAACGCCGTCTGCGCTCCCAGGCTGCCCATCTTCGAGGGGAACTGCGCGACCGAAGCGGTCTCGGTCCCACCCGCGATGGCGGCGACCTCGTCGGGAGAGGCATCGAAGCCCACCGTGACGAGCTTGCCTTCCTTGCCAGCGGCCTTGACCGCCTGCAGAGCGCCCGTGATGGGCGGCCCGCACGCGGAGTAGATCGCGTCGAGGTCCGGGTTGGCGGTCAGGACGTCCTGACCTGCGTTCAGACCCTTGGTCTGGTCGCAGTCGGTCGGGGTCTTCGACACAATGGTGAAGCCGCTGCCGAGGCCGTCGATCATGCCGGTCACGCGGTCGTCAAGCGACGGGTTGCCGAGGACCCCCTGCAGGACGGCGATCTTGGCGCCAGGCTTCAGCGTCTTGGCCAGGAAGGCGCCCGCGAGCTTGCCGCCCGCGAGGTTGTCGGTGGCCACGACCGCCGACTTGCCATCCCACTTCGGGATGTCGTTGTCGATCAGAATCACCTTGATCCCCGCGTCGACCGCCTTCTGAAGGGCGCCCTGCACGTTGGGGCTGGTCGGGGTGATCGCGATGGCCTTGACGCCCAGCGTGATGTCCGCCTGGATCGCGTTGATCTCGCTCTCGTCGTCGGTGCCGCTCTTGCCCTGCGAGAAGACGAGCTCCGCGCCTGTCTCCTTGGCGTCCCACGCCTTGGCCGCGGTGACCATGGTGTCGTAGAAGTCCACGGGGAACTTGGTGATGAATCCGATCTTGATGACCTTGGAGCCGGAGCCGCCGCCGCTGGATCCGCCGGACGGGGCGCACCCTGTCAGCGCGAGGGCGAGTGCCGCGGTTGCCGCGGCGAGAACATATCGCTTCTTCATTGAAATCCTCTGTTCTGTGGGGTGGTGTGAATGGGGAACGGAATTGCGGGACAAGCGGGGGAGCAACGTGGGGTCAGTCGTCACCCCCCACGATCAGAGACACGAGCCGCGTCCGGTTCTCGGGACGCGGAATCTCCTCGCCAACGACACGCCCACGGCGCATGACCATCGCCCGGTCTGCCACCTCCATCACGTGATCCATGGCGTGGGAGATGACGATGACCGCGCATCCCTCGTCGCGTAGACGCAGGATGAGGTCGAGCACCTGGCGCGACTCGCGCAGGCCGAGGGCAGCGGTCGGCTCGTCGAGGATGACCACCCGCGAGGCGAAGGCCGATGCTCGCGCGACGGCGATGGCCTGGCGTTGACCGCCCGACATCATGCCGACGGATGGTGCCTTCTCGGGGAGGTTGATCTTGAGCCGGCCAACCAGTTCGCTGGATCGCGCCGCCATCTGCTTGCCGCCCATCCAGCGCAGACCGCCGGGAAGCCAGCGGGGCCCGGCCTCCTCGCGGCCGGCGAAGAAGTTGGCCGTGGCGTCCAGGTTGTCGAACAGGGCCAGATCTTGGTAGACCGTCTCGATGCCAGCGCCCCGCGCAACGGCAGGATTCGACATGTGCACGGGTGAGCCATCGACCTCGATGACCCCGGAGTCCAAGCGGTGCACTCCGCTGATGCACTTGATGAGCGTCGACTTGCCAGCACCGTTGTCGCCGAGGATGGCGAGCACCTCGCCCGCCGAGACGTGCAGATCGACGTTCTCCAGGGCGACAACCGCGCCGAAGTGCTTGGTTGCATCACGGACTACCAGGGTCGGCGTGGTCTCTGCGGCGCTCATGCGGTCGCCGCCTTCAGGACCCGGAACCGGTTCTCGAGCCGCCCGCGGATCACATCGGACTCGACGGCCAAGACGATAACGACGCCGATGACGATCAGCTGGAGGAAGGCATCGACATTGAGCAGGTTCATCCCATTTCGGATGACCCCGATCATCAACGCCCCGACCAGCGCGTTGCCGACGTTGCCACGACCACCCAGAAAGCTCGCGCCACCAATCACGACAGCGGCGATGGAGTCGAGTTCGGCGAGGTCACCGAAGGTGGGTGAGCCGGCATTGAGCCGACCAGCAGTGACGATCGCGGCGACCCCAGCCATGAGACCGCTCAGGATGTAGACGGACACCAGCACCCAGTCGCGAGGGATGCCGAGCCGGCGGGCACCCTCAGGGCTGCCGCCGACAGCGTAGATCCATCGACCCCACACGAGCTTCGTCAGGAAGATCGCGACCAGGATGGCGACGCCCGCCACGAGGAACGCCGAATAGGGCAGCCAGGGTGCAACCGGAGACGCCGTACCCCCGCCGATGAGTTGGACGATGTCGGGCATGCCCGAGATCGGCTGTCCCCCCGAGATGCCCAAGGCGAGGCCTCTGGCGATACTGAGGGTCGCCAACGTCACGATGAAGGGATGCGGCAGCTTTCCGAAGACGTAGCCGAACCCGTTCGCGGCGCCGACCAGAGCGCCGGTGATCAACATCGCGAGCAGCGTCAGCACCGAGCTCTTGGTGGATGCGAAGACCACGGCCCCGACCACCGCAGAGAGGGCCAGGTTGGAACCCACCGAGAGATCGATGCCTCTGGTCAGGATGACGAGCAGTTGACCGATTGCCAAGATCGCGATCGCCGAACTCTGAGCGAGCACGTTGCCGAGGTTGCCCGCCGTGAAGAACACCGGCGAGAGGTACGACAGGATCACGATGATCAGCAAGAGGATCAGCAACGGACCAAGGCGCAGCAGTGCCAGCAGAATGCGCACGAGTCGCAGCCGCGGGGGGGTCACCGCCGTCGGGGTGGTGCGGGGACTTGCATCGGGCAACGCCAGCCTCCTTGCTGATTGTTTGGACTGTAGCGACCGAATCATCAGATGTCTAGCGCGAATCCTGGCGCAATTGCCGCAAACCGCGTGATATCAGGGCAAAGACATCCGATGACCGATGCAAGGGAGGCCACGTGCGGTTGCGGAGCGGAACTCGATCCAGCGCCCAGCGGTGTGAGATCGTTGCCTCGACGCAGGCGGGAGGACACCCAGATGAGCACGAACGAGCAGGCCGAACCTGCGCTCGTCGTCGACGCGGTGTTCGCGCTCGACCCGTTGCTCAGTGATGACGCCCGCACCTGGCAGCACAGAGCGCGCGACTTCGCGACCGAACGCATCCTGCCGGTGATCGATGCGGACTTCGAGGATCAGTTCTTCCGGCGCGAACTCGTTGGCGAACTCGGGAGCGCCGGATTCTTGGGCATGCAGCTCGAAGGCTACGGATGCGCGGGGGCCGACCCGATCGCCTACGGTCTGGTCTGCCTCGAACTCGAGTCGGCAGACAGCAGCTGGCGGACCTTCGTCTCGGTGCAGGGCTCGCTGGCGATGACCGCCATCCACCTGCACGGCTCAGAGGAGCAGAAGCAGGAGTGGCTGCCGCGCATGGCCCGCGGCGAGGCGATCGGATGCTTCTGCCTCACCGAACCGGGCGGTGGCAGCGACCCCGCCGCCATGCAGGCCACCGCGCGGCGAGACGGCGCCGACTGGGTCCTCGACGGAACCAAGCGCTGGATCGGCCTCGCCAGCGTTGCAGACGTCGCCGTCGTCTGGGCGAAGGATTCCGCAGACGGGGTCGTGCGCGGATTCGTCGTGCCGACCGCGACGGCGGGTTTCAGCGCGACTCCCATCGCAGGCAAGCTGTCGATGCGCGCCTCGATCCAATGTGACGTCGGGCTGGATGGTGTGCGCGTTCCCGAGTCGGCCATGCTGCCAGGAGCCCACGGACTCTCCGGACCATTCGCGTGTCTGAATGAGGCGCGCTTCGGGATTGCCTGGGGCGCGATGGGCGCCGCGCGAAGTTGCCTCGAGGCGGCGATCGGCCGAGCGCGCAGCCGCGAGGTATTCGGGGCCCCGATCGGAAGCCGGCAGCTCATCCAGGCCCAGCTCGCCGACATGCTCGTCGAGTACGAAAAGGGCGTACTCCTCGCCCTGCACCTCGCGCGGCTGAAGCAGCACGGCACGCTCACTCCCGCTCAGATCAGTGTCGGCAAACTCAACAACGTGCGTGAGGCGCTGCTGATCGCTCACCAGGCTCGCGCGATCCTCGGCGGTGACGGCATCACGAGCGAATTCCCCGTGATGCGGCATATGGCGAACCTGGAGTCGGTGCGCACCTACGAGGGTACTGACGAGATCCATCAGCTGGTGCTCGGCCGCGAGTTGACCGGGCTCAGCGCCTTCTGAGAACGACCAGGAGGGGATGCTCAGGGCGCGCGACGCTCGATCAGGATGGTGTCGCGCCACTGGTCGGCCGACGGCCCCGTTGCCATCAGCGCGATGCGCTCGCGGCGCCCCACGACTCGGAACCCGGCGGCCTCATGCAGCCTCAGACTGGCCTGGTTCTCGGGGAAGATGCTCGACTGAATGGTCCATACCCCAACGTCGCGGGCGCGTTCGATAAGGGCTGCGAGAAGCTGCCGACCGATTCCACGCCCCTGCCGATCGCTCGCCACGTAGACCGAGTGCTCGACAACACCGCGGTAGACGGGTCGAGCCGAGACGGGAGACGCAGCCGCCCAGCCCACGACCGTTCCGTCGTCGTCCGCGACCAGCCGCAAGTCCGCGCGCCGGCCCGCATCGAAGTGCTCCCAGGTGGGCGTCTCGGATTCGAAGGTGGCATTCCCCGCATCGATGCCCTGCTGATAGATGACCTGCACGGCTGGCCAATCGGCGCGCTCGAACTCGCGGACGATGATCATCTCAGCAGCAGGACGACGCGGAGCCGGTCGAGGCGGGCCCGGTCGAGCAGACCCCGGTCTCGGGCAGCACCAACTGGATCGTGCGTGCGGCGGTGTGACTGCCGGCGATCTCGTCGGCGATCGACCTGACCTGCTCGTAACCGGTCAGCAGCAAGAAGGTCGGGGCACGCCCGTAGGACTTCATTCCAGCCAGCCAAAAGCCCGGCTCCGGATGCGAGAGCTCGCCGACGCCGTGCGGCGGAACGGTTCCACACGAGTGCAGATTGGGGTCGATCAGCGGCGCGAGTCGAACGGGCGCCTCGATCACGTCATCCAGGCCCAGGCGGATCTCTCGTAGCGCGCCGAGGTCGGGACGGAATCCCGTCGCAACGACGACCGTGTCGGCCTCGATCGTCAGCGGGACGCCTCGCTGCGCGCCGACGACCGCGATACGTCCTTGGGGGGCCGGCACGACATCGTTCACCAGAAATCGGTTCAGCAGCGTCACTCGCCCACTGTCTACCAAACGCTGGGTCGAGGCTCCGAGCGATGCGCGACCCTCGAGCTCGTCATCAGCCGAGCCGTAGACCCGCGCCGGGCTCTCGTTGCGAACCAGCCAGGTCACCCGCGTCCCTGGCGCGCGCTCGGCAAGCTTGGCCAGGGCGATCAGGGTGTTGGCCGCCGAGTGACCGGCCCCAACCACCACGGTGTGCTTGCCTGCGAAGCGATCCTGGTCGCGACCCACAACATCCGGAAGACCGTGAGTCAGGCGCGGAGCGACCGACTCGGCATGCCGCAGGTCCAATCCGGATGCCACGACGGCGTTCGGGGTCGAGAACGTCCCGGAGGCATCGATCACGGCGCGGGCGCGGATCTCGTGCTCCTCCCCATCGACACGGACCACGAAGGGAGTGGTCGCCCTGCCCAGCGATCGGGTGCGATCCATTCCGAGCCGCGACACCGACTCGACACGTGCCCCGTAGCGAATGCGATCACGCAGAGCATCCGTCGAGGCGAGAGGCTCAAGGTAGTGCTTCACGAGTTCCCGCCCTATGGGGGCGGCTTCGGGATGCTGGGGCGTCCAGCCCGCAGCGGTCAGCAACTTCACCGACGCCGCATCAGTGACGTGCTTCCACGGCGAGAACAGTCGGACGTGGCCCCACTCGAGGATCGCGGAGCCCGCCTGCGCGCCCTGCTCGAGAACCAGTGGCTCGATCCCGCGGGCGAGCAACTGAGCGGCGGCAGCGAGCCCGACCGGGCCGGCGCCGATGATCACCACAGGCAGCGCGGTGATCGAGTCCACCGCGGCATCCGGAATTTCCACCGTCATGGTCATGCGCTGACGCCTTCGACGTTCAGTTCTTGCAGCAGCTCGGTCACCCGGCGCTTGATGTCATCCCTGATCGGACGCACCGCGGCGAGGTCGAGCCCCGCTGGGTCGGTCAGCTCCCAGTCCTCGTAGCGCTTGCCGGGGAAGATCGGGCAGGTGTCACCGCATCCCATGGTGATCACGACGTCCGAGTCGCGCACCTGTTCCGTTGTCATCAATTGCGGCACCCCTTGCGAGATGTCGATCCCCTCTTCAGCCATCGCGGCAACGGCCATCGGGTTGATCTGGTCTCCGGGTTCTGAGCCGCCCGAGCGCACCTCGACCGAGCCACCAGCCAACTCACGCATGAAGCCGGCGGCCATCTGCGACCGGCCGGCGTTGTGAACGCAGACGAAAAGCACGATCGGTTTGTCAGTCACGGGTGAAGCCTCCGGTCATCGATGGGTATCGATGGAATGAGTATCGCGCTAAACATCGACGGACGTCAATGTTTGTGACAGGCTGCACTCATGCCGGTCGCCGAACTGCTCCCTCTTCGAGACATCGCCGCGTGCTGCGCGCCCATCACACGAGAGATCATCTCGGAGTCCGAGGCCGAGCAGCTCTCGCGCTCGCTGAAAGCCGTTGCCGATCCCGCCCGACTGCGACTGATCTCGCTGGTGGCCGCGCACGAAGGCGGCGAAGCCTGTGTCTGCGACCTCACCAAACCGATCGGACTCTCGCAGCCCACGGTGTCGCACCACCTCAAGGTGCTGGTGGATGCCGGCCTCCTGACCCGCAGCAAGCGCGCGACCTGGGCATATTACAAGCTGGTGCCCGGCGCTCTGGACTCCATCGCCGCCGTGCTCACCACGGTCTAGCGGCGCCGTGACCGTTGGGCGCTCGATCGTCGGCCGTGCAACCGCCGAACTGGTCGGCACCCTGGTGCTCAGCTGCGTCGTCGTCGGCTCTGGGATCGCCGCATCCCGGCTCTCACCACACGACACCGGGCTGCAGCTGCTTGAGAACGCCGCCTCGACCGCCCTCGGGCTGTTCGTGCTCATTGTGGCTCTCGGGCCTATCAGTGGCGCTCATCTGAACCCTCTCGTCACGCTCGTCGACGCGGTGTTCGGGCGGCGACCATGGCGAGGCGTTGCTCCCTACCTGATCGCACAGTTCGTCGGTGCGATCGCGGGCGCCATCCTGGCCAACCTCATGTTCGGCCTCCCTGCCATGTCGATCAGCACCCGTGACCGGCTGACTCCGGGAACGGCGCTCGCCGAGGTCGTCGCAACGGCGGGTCTCATCGCGGTCATCTTCCTGCTCACGCAAACGAGTCGCTCATCCTGGGTCGCCGCGGCCGCGGCAGCCTGGATCGGGTCGGCATACTTCTTCACCAGCTCGACCTCCTTCGCCAATCCCGCGCTCACTGTCGGCCGCATGTTCAGCGACACCTTTGCCGGGATCGCTCCGGGATCGGCACCGGGGTTCATCGCAGCCCAGTTCGTGGGAGCAGCGATTGGGCTCACCCTCGTGGTCGCGATGACTCACCGACCCGGCCGCGCGTCGTCAACGGGAAGCACGACGCCCGACGTCTGAGTGAAATAGCGGATGTTGGGAAGCGCGACCAGTTCCCCTCAGGTAGAACGTGTGATGTATGCTGTTTTCGCGCGCCTCCGCGCACGAACCGTCAAGGGTGATGATGAAGATCACGGGCTACCGCGTGCTGCGCAGCTATCACGACTGGGGTCGGCCCATCGGTGACGTCAATGGATACATCGACTCCGGCATCACCGAAGTGCCGATCGTGATCATCGACACCGACGAGGGCCTCTCGGGCTTCGCCACCGGCTCACACGAGGGCATTGAGCGCATCTTCCCCGCGCTCGAGGGGCAGGATCCTCGCGCCGTTTCGACCCTGTACGACCGGATGCTGGCCCGGGTCTTCAAGGCCGGCCACGCCGGCTCCACGTTCGGCGGCATCGGAACTCTCGACTCTGCCCTTTGGGATCTCAAGGCAAAGATCGCCGGCGAACCGCTGTGGCGCCTGCTGGGCGCCTCGGACCGATTCGTCGCCGGCTACGCATCGGGGCTCGACATCGCGCTCAGCGACAGTGAGCTCTCCGCCTTCTACGTGAAGATGGCTCAGCGCGGATTCAGCAGCGGCAAGTTGAAGGGAGGCCGCGACGCGTCAGCAGACATCCGCCGCCTCAGCATCATCTCGGACGCGCTCTCGGTGAACACCGCACGGCCAGCGCTGATGCTTGACGCGAACGAGGCCTGGAACCTGAAGCAGGCTGTTCGGTACGTCTCACTGGTCGAAGAGGCGCACGACCTGACCTGGATCGAAGAACCGCTGCGCCGGTGGGACGCCGTCGGACAAGCCAGGCTGTCTGCCGCGGTGCGGGCCGGAGTTGCCACCGGCGAGAACCTGACGGGGCTTGAGCAGTATCGACCGCTGTTCGATGCTGCCGCCGTGGATGTTGTGCAAGCGGCCGCCGTCTGGGGAGTCACCCATTTCTTGCGCGTCGCCCTGGCGGCCCACGCCCGCGACCTTCCGATGAGCCCGGTCGGGCTGAGCGCGAATGCCGCAGTAGCCCACGCGGCGGCCGCGATTCCGAACCACCTGACGGCGGAGGTGCAAGATCTCGGCAGCCCGTTCGGGGTCACCCTCGATCTCGACTACGCCGACGGCGGCATTGTTCTGGGCGAGCAGCCGGGCGCGGGCCTGGCCGTCGACGAGGCAGCTATCGCGGCCGCGGATGAGAAGGAGGCGGGCTGGCCCATCCCGCAGGGTCCCCATGTTCGTCCTCGCCGAGCCGGGCTGCGTCTCGTCGCCGACGACGCGGCCGAGCGCTGAGTCGAAATCAGCATGGAGTCGAACCCTAAACTGAGACCCATGACGGTCGAGGCGCAGGGCACTTCGATACCCACACGGTCGGTGTTCGGCGACGGTGCCCCCCGCACCCCTGCTGCGCGTCTCGGGGTCGCGGTCGTAACGGACCTCGTGGCGGCCATCGTCACCGGCGACCTCGGGCCAGGTGAGGTGCTTCCTCCCGAAGGTACGTTGAGCCAGCAGTTTGGCGTCAGCCGCACGGTCATCCGTGAATCGGTCAAGCGCGTCGAAGAGAAGGGACTGCTCACGGTTGCGCAGGGGCGGGGCACGTCGGTGAACCCTCCCAGTTCGTGGAACGTGCTCGACCCCGTGGTCCTCTCGGCCCTGGTCGACCACGACGACTCCCTCGGTGTGCTCGACGACCTCTCGGTCGTGCGCGCCAGCCTCGAGGGTTCGATGGCCGCGGGCGCCGCCGAGCGGCAGACGCCCGAGCGAACGGCCGAACTCTCCGCCGCATACGCCGAGACGGTGCGTCACGCCGACGACCTTGCAAGATACAAGGAGGGCGACGTCGGGTACCTTCTGGCGGAGGCAGCCTACAACGACGCGGATGCCGCATTCCACTACACGATCATGGAGCAGTCGGGCAATCGCCTGGCCTCCAACATCACCCGGATCCTGTTCGCCCGTGCTCGCGAGAGCAACCGTTTCACGGGGACACCGCAGGCCGGCGTCCCGCCCGAGACCCTCGACGAGCACAAAGCGATCCTGGAAGCGATCGTCGGCGGCGACCCCGCCGAAGCCACTGCCGCGATGGTGAACCACATCACTCTCGCCTGGGCGCGGCGCCGTCCTGGCGATCCGTTCTCGGCATTCTGAACCGCTCGCAGGATCCGTATTGGCACGGGTCCGTGAGCGACCACTACCGTTGCGATTCCGGGTCTGACGCCATCAGAGCCTGATCGCGTTCGTAATCGTCGCCGACGTATTCCTAGTAGCCGAACAGCACGTCGCCGCGAACGAAGATCGTGTAGCGAATGCCGCACCGGGTGATCAGCGCCGCCGCCGCTGCCTCCGCGGCGCCCCGAACTAATCGTGCGTCGGTCGACCCGGTCCCGTCAGGCCGCGCGAATGGGCAGGAACGTCGACCCGTTCATACCTTGGTGGCGCCGGCCGTCATCCCGGTCGCGAGGAAGCGCTGCGAGAACAGGGAGACGATCAGGACTGGCACAACGGAAATGAGGATCGCCAAGGCAAACTGGGGAAAGCTGAGGTGCGCGCTATGCAGGACGGCCGGCATAACGTCCGCCAGACCGACTTGCACGGGCTTCCTCTGCGAATCCGGCTCGGTGATGAACGGCAGGAAGAAGTTGTTCCAGTTGCCGACGAAGTTGAAGAAGGCGACGAGCCCGACAACGGGGGTCGCGAGGGGCAGGGCGATCCGCCGGAAGATCTGGAACTCCCCGGCTCCGTCGATGCGCGCCGCGTCGAGCAGCTCGTGCGACATCGACGTGGAGAAAAAGATGAAGGCCAGATAGACACCGAAAGGGAAGAACGAAAACGGCAGGATCACCGCGAGCGGCGTATTGAGCAGGTGAACCGCCGCGAGTTCGAGGAATATCGGCAACGCAAGAGCGGTGTTCGGGATGAGCATGACCATGAGCGTCGCGATGAGCATGACCCGTCGGCCTCTGAAATTCGTCATTGCGAGCGCGTACCCCGCCGGGATCGCCAGGACGATAGTGATCACCAGCGCGGCGCCCGAGTACAGCAGCGAATTGCCGACCCAGGTCCAGAAGACGCCGTCCTCGAACCCGGACAGGGTCTTCCAGTTCTCCGCGAGCTGGGCGAACGAACCCACGCTGAATGGCTGCTCGCCCTGGAGGCCGTTGAGTTGGGTGTCGCTCTTGGCCGGTGCGAGCAGCAGCCACGCCAACGGGGCGACGAAGAAGACGCTGAAGAACGCGAGAACGGCGACAGCGGACACGCGCCCCAGCCAGCTGGCGGCAGCGGGTCCTGCCGGGACCCCGCGCACGTTAGTCGAACTCAACGACACTCTC
The DNA here is from genome assembly GCA_039928695.1 of Pseudolysinimonas sp. GTDB lineage: Bacteria > Actinomycetota > Actinomycetes > Actinomycetales > Microbacteriaceae > Lysinimonas. The sequence goes on from JBDSSQ010000003.1 coordinate 80,615, forward strand.
GATACTCTTCGAGGCGACCGGATGTGTGGGCATCAGTCCAGGTGCCAGGCCTCGTCCAACTGTTGCCAGTTGGGGGCTGACGAGTTCGGCTCGAACGGCAACTGGCAGGGTGCGGTTCGCGTCCACCAGTCCTGGGTGACCGGGTCGGCGGCCATGCGCGCCTGGTCCGCTTCGTAGTCGTCGCCGACGTACTCGTAGTAGCCGAAGATGACGTCACCGAGAACGAAGATCGTGAAGTCGCGGATGCCGCACTCGGTGATCGTCGACTCGACCTGCGGCCACACCTGGCGGTGCAACCGCAGGTACTCCTCGCGCTTCTCCGGAACCAGCCGTGCTGCCATGCCGAAGCGGCGAACTCCTGTCATCCCTTGGTGGCGCCCGCCGTCAGCCCGGTCACCAAGAAGCGCTGCGAGAACAAGAAGACGATCAGCACGGGCGCCACGGAAACGAGTGTCGCCAGCGCCAACTCCGGAAGGGTGATCGTGAGCGCCGCCGCATTGGTCGGGTTGAACGCGGGGGTGCTCGAGAGCAAGACCGCCAAACCGACCTGGACGGGCAACTGGTCCGCCCCGGGTTCCATGATGAAGGGCAGGAAGTAGTTGTTCCAGTTGCCCACGAAGCTGAAGAAGCCGACGAGCGCGATCACGGGGGTCGCCAGGGGCATGGCGATTCTCGTGAAGACCTTGAGCTCTCCCGCACCATCGATGCGGGCAGCGTCCAGAAGATCGTGCGACATGGTCGTGGAGAAGTAGATATACGCCAGATAGACGCCGAACGGGAAGAAGGAGAACGGCAGGATCACGCCGAGCGGGGAACCGAAGACGTGAACCGCCGAGAGCTCGAGGAAGATCGGCAAAGCGAGCGCCGTGTTCGGGATGAGCATGACCATGAGCGTCGTGATGAGCAGGGCCCGCCGCAACCTGAACTTGGTCATCGCGAGCGCGTAGCCCGCGGGAATCGTGATGAGGATCGTGATCACGAGCGCGACGCCCGAGTAGAACACCGAGTTGCCGAGCCACGTCCAGATGATGCCGTCTTGGAACGTGATCAGCTGATGCCAGTTGTGTGCGAGCTGGTCGAAGGATCCGAAACTGAAGGGCGACTCGCCGTGGAGACTGCCGAGTTGATTGCCGTTCTTCGTCGGAGCCAGCAGCAACCATGCCAACGGAATGACGAAGAAGATGGCGAAGAACGCGATGACGGCGATCGCGAGCACCCGCCCGAGCCAGCGGGCCGGAGCGGGCGCCGAGGGCACCAGGCGCAAATTAGTCGCGGTCAAAGAGTCCTCCTCGGAAGACGAAGATTGCGGAAAGGCCCATGGCCACGACCAGCAGGACGATCGAAATCGCTGCCGACCCGTTGTAGTCCGCTTGGGGACCGAACGCGATCGTGTACGCGAGCTGGTTGAGCGAATATTCCTGCGGAACGACGCCCCGGCTCGCGAGGTTGAGGATCTTGGGCTCGACGAACAATTGTGTTCCGCCGGCAAGCGAGACAATGGCCATATAGGCGATCCACTTGCGCATCAACGGGATCTGGATGTACCACGCAGTCTTGAAGGGCCCAGCGCCGTCGATACGGGCGGCCTCCATCACGTCGCTCGAGATCGTATTCAGCGCGCCGTACATGATGATGATCCATCCGCCGGCGCCGGTCCAGAACGCGACAATGGTGAATACCACGGGAAGGTTTTCGAGGGAGACGATCTGGGTGAAGCTCTTGAGTCCGAGCGCATCCAGAAGTCCGGCCACCGGGCTGACGCTCGGGGTGAGTATGAAGAGCCAGAGCAAGACGCTCGCCGACCCGGCGAGGGCTCCGGGGATGTAGAACAGGAAGCGCGCGGTCGTGGACAGCCATCTGGTGCGCACCGCGTGGACCACGAGCGCCAGGATCGTGACCAGCACGATCAGCGTCACCAGCCAGACGACCACGAACAGGGCCACGTGCTGCACGGCCGGCAGGAATCGGAAGTCGTGGAAGACCCGGACGAAGTTGTCGACCCCGGCGAACGCCCCGTTCGCGGTGAACGAGAGATACAGCGCGTAGATCATGGGCCCGATACCGAAGGCCAGGAGGAAGAGCAGGTAGCCACTCGAGAACACGTAGCCGATGACGGTCTGCGCGCCGAGTCGCCGCTGAGGGCGTCGAATGATTGCCCCCCGCTGCCGCCCCTGTGAAGGGACGGCAGCGAGGGACGTGAGATCAGTAGAGATGGGAGTTGTCTTCTCTACTTAACCGTGTAGCCGTTGACTTGAGCGTCGTTCTCGTACCGCTTCTGCCACGCGTCGACGGTCGAAGCGATCGTCTGACCCTTGGCAAGCGCCGGAGCCACGATCTCATTCCATGCCGGCTCGGAGCTGAACGACAGGGTCGCACCCCAGCCCGGCCAGATGTGAGTGGCTGCCGTGTTGATGACGTCCTTGAACTTGTCCGAGTCAGCCCAGAAACCGCCACTGACCTGCGCGTCGAGCCAGGCGCTCGCCGTGGAGGCGTACGCCGGCAGACCCGTGATCAGCTTGACCGACTGCGGTCCGGAGACCGCGTACTGCAGGAAGGCAGCTTCGGCCTTGAGGTTCTTCGAGTGGCTCGAGCCGTACCAGAAGCCACCACCCACGTTGCCGGTGGCGATGTCTTCGCCGGCCCAGTGCAGCGGCGCGCCAGCTCCCCATTCGCCCGGCTGTCCGGCGAGCGCCGACCCGCTGGCGAAGATGGCTCCCGTGAACCAGGTCGGTCCGGGGATGCCGAGGAGCTTGCCCTTGTCGACCTTCGCGAAGTCAGGGGTGAACATGCCGACGGTGTTCAGGCTCTTGTTGGCGAGCATGTGGTCCAGGAGAGCGACCGCCTTCTTGGTGTGAGAATCCGCGAAGTTGGCCGTGAACGTCTTGCCCTTGACCGTGTAGATCGGCGCTTGCATGGCCCACATGTCGGTGAGCGTCGCGGTGAACGAGTCACCGATCGTGCCCAGCGTGTAGCCAGGGTGCTCGGCCGCGAGCTTGTCGCCTAGGGCCTGGTAGTCCTCCCAGGTCTCGGGGAGCTTGTACCCGAACTGGTCGAACAGGGTCTTGTTGTACCAGAACACCACCGGCGCCAGGTTGTCGCGGACGCCGTAGATGTGGCCGCCGACCGTCACCGGGGCTTCTGCACCCTTCGTGTAGCCGTCGAGCCACTTCTTGGAGATGACGCCCTCGTCAAGCGGCGTGGCGAAAGCCTGAGCGCCATTCTTGCCCACAGCTGCCCAGCTGGCGTCGTTCACCTGCCCCGACCACACGACGTCCGGCCAGCCTGAGCCTGCCTTGTCGGCGAGCGAGATCTTCGTCTGGAACGAGTTGGTACCACCGGAGTTTCCGTCGTAGGTCTGGATGTTGACCTTGTACTCGGGGTGATCCGTCTGGAATGCCTTCGCGATGGCCGAGCGGTCAGCGTCCACCAAAATGGTGATGCCGCTCTTCGGGTCCTGCTTGGCTGCCTTGAATCCGTATGGCGAGTTGGAGTTGCCCCCGCCGCCGCCCGTGGCGCAACCGGTCGCGAGCAGCGCAAGAGTTGCTGCTGCAGCTACCAGTCCCAGCGCCCGGGGGATTCGGGTGGTGCGGCGTTGCTGTGATGACATGTCGCGTCCTTTTCTGTCGACTTCCTTGACGACTGCGCCACCGGCTCTGGTGGCGTTCATATTAGATCATACATGTGATGAATGATGCAATGGCGTGCACCTCCGCACTGTCAAGCTGCGCGAAAATGGCATAACGACGACAGGAGTGCGGCATGAAGGTTCTCGATCGATTCGATCTCACGGGAAAGACCGCGGTGGTAACCGGTTCCACTCGCGGGCTCGGCCGCGCATTCGCCCAGGCGCTCGCAGAGGCTGGCGCGAATGTTGTCATTGTGGGCCTCGACTCGAGCCAAGCAACAGCTGTCAGCGACGACATCCGCGCTCTGGGTGTCGGCTCCGTGGGCGTTGCGGCTGACGTGACCTCGCGCGGCGACGTCGAGAACCTGCTTGAGCAGACCGTCGCGGCGTTCGGCCGGGCAGACATCCTGGTCAACAACGCCGGGGTGTGCATCCACAAGCCGGCCGTCGACGTGACCGATGACGAGTGGCGGCACGTCATGGGCGTGAATGTCGACGGGCTCTGGATCGCCAGTCAGGTCTTCGGGCGCCACATGATTGCCGAGGGAGGAGGCACGATGGTCAACATCGGCTCGATGTCGGCGGCCATCGTGAACCGTCCTCAGTGGCAACCGGCGTACAACGCGTCGAAGGCCGCCGTGCATCACCTCACACGCAGCCTTGCCGCCGAGTGGGCACCTCACAATGTCCGGGTCAACGCCCTCGCGCCCGGCTACATGCGCACCGAGATGACGCCCCTCGACGACCCGCAGTTTCACCGGCACTGGATCGAAGACACTCCCCAACAACGTGCGGGCGAACCGGACGAACTGGGCGGTGCGATCGTCTTCCTGGCGAGCGCGGCATCCAGCTTCATGACGGGATCGGTGTTGACGGTCGATGGCGGGTACAGCGTCTTCTGACTGCTAGCCCGGCCCGAACGGATGCGCGAGGTCGTACCCGCGCGACACCTTCTGCGGCACGACCATGCGCCATGCGTCGACGACCAATTCGCGCGCTTCGCTGGCTTCGAGGGCGTCAAGACGGGCCAGCACCCAGTGAAACCGCATGTCGGACTCGGACGGCAGTTGAAACTTGACCGGATCCCCGCCGACCAGCGCAGACCTCTCGTCTTTCGGAAATCCGAAACCCATGACCGTCTGGTCGAGCGAGAACGACGCGTAGACCAGCTGACCGACGCGGAACTTCAGCCTCCCGTGCACGTATACGGGATAGGAACGTTCGAGTTGGCTGCCGAGCGCCAAGACGTCATCGATCACGGCCACCGCCCCAGCATGCACGTTGTCAAGCCGTATCGCTCACAGCGGGTTAACCGCTAACGTTCGGACATGGTTACAACTAAAACGTCCCCCCGTCCTCTGGTCGGCATCCTCTTCATCATCGCGGGAGCACTGGCGCTCCTCGGCCTACTTCTCGCATACGTCACCCCGGGTACACCTCTGAGCTGGCTCGGGCTGATCACCGACCTCGCTCTCGGCATCGCCTTCGTCTTGATGGCTTTGTCGAAATCGATGAATGTCCTCGAGCGGATCGCCTTCATCGTGGGTGCCGTCGGATGGCTCCTGCTCGCGCTCGGCGGCTTCGTGAGCGGCCTGACAACCGTTGCCCTGGTCCTGGCTCTCGTCGGAAGCCTCGCCGCGGGCATCTTGGTCTGGATGCACAGCACCTTCACCCGCAGCACGAACATGTGGTTCCTGGTCGCGATGATCATCGTCGCGATCTTCCTGCTGAGCCTGCTGCTTCACTTCGCGGTCGGCGTCATCGCCACCTTGCTCGTGATTCTGTTCGGCGTCGCACTCATCATCGCCGGCTTCTTCATCCTCCGTCGGCACTAACTAGCGAGGGGTCGACCGCGGGTTCATCGTCGAACCCGCGGTCGGCCGTTTAAGGCCAGTATCGTCACACCGTGACCACGGCACGAGATTTGATCCGGCGTCCGGCGATTTATTCCGCGTGGCTCGCTCCCATGCTCTTGATCGGCGGCACGTTCATCGCCGGGGCACTGTCGCCCGGCTACGACCCCGTTCGACAGACCATCAGCGAGCTGGCGGCGGGAGACGCTCCTACCCGCGTTCTGATGACCGTTTTCTTCGTGCTGACCGGGCTCTGCCACCTCGTCACCGTGACCTTCGCTCGCGGGATCGGCGTACCGGGCAGGATCGCCTTTCTGATCGGCGCGCTCGCGACCCTCGGCGTCGCGGCGTTCCCTTTGCCGAGCGTCGCGGGCAGTTCGGCACCACACACCGCGTTCGCCATGATCGGGTTCGTCGCTCTCGCGGCGTGGCCTCTTCTAGGGATGCGGTTCGCTGCCGACTTCCCCTGGCTGGTCCGCCCGCTCGGGTCGATCGTGGGGACCGCGATCCTCACGATCTTCTGCGTGTGGTTTCTCCTCATCTGGAGCTCGCATTCCTCGCCAGTCGTCGGCCTCGTTGAACGCGTCGCCGCCGACGCCGAGTCGCTCTGGCCCGCCGTCGTCGCGACGGCGCTGTTCCGCCGCGCTCGGCTGCTCTGACCCTCGCTTCGTCGTCGGCTCAGACGCCGTAGAAGCGCGACGCCGTGCGCCAAGACAGCTGTTCGCGCTCTGCTGGGCTAGCGGCCAGCTCATCGAGGACCATCGACAGCCATCGCCCCGGAGTCAACCGGCGGGGCGACCTCGCCGACATCGGCCAGTCGCTGCCCACCATCGCCCGGTCTGCGCCGAACGCATCGAGCGCGACCTCAAGCCACGGGCGAGTCGCGGAGACGAGCTCCTGATCGTCACGCAGTTCGGGGGGCATCCCTGATAGTTTCACGCTGACTTGGGGCAGGGCGGCTAGCGCTCGTAGGTCTCGCTCCCAGGTCCCGTCATCACCGGTCGCGACCGGCGGCTTGGCGAGGTGATCGAGCACGACGGGCAGCTCCGGAACCTTCGCAAGCAGCGCGGTCAGGGCAGCAAGCTGGTGATGCCGGACGCACGCATCGAACGGCAGTCCGGTCTTCGCGAGCGCGCGCATGCCCTCAACTAGGCCGGGGTGCTCGAAGAACGAGAGGGGCTCGTCCTCCAGCGTCCGTCGGATTCCTACCGTGGGGCCGGCTTCGCTCAGCGCTGCCAGCTCGGTCGCGACCCCGTCGCCCTTCTCCAGCGACGCGCGGGCGACAACGCCCAGCAGCTCCGGCCAGCCGAGAGACTGGGCCCAGGCAACCTCGCCCGTTGTGCTGGCTGGGCCCGCCTCCACGAAGATGACTCCGGCGGTAGCGGGCGCGCCGGCCAGATATTCGGCCGGAAGGTAGGGGCGATCCAGCTCCCCCTCCAACCAGGAATACTCCAGCGCCGTCGGATCCCAGATGTGCACGTGGGTGTCGATGAGGCGTGCGGGAGGGGGGACCTGGTTCATCGGTCGACCGCGTCCAGCCAGGTCGAAGCGGGCGGGACAAGGTGTTCCAGTTCGTCCCAAACAGCATCCGGGATGTGCATCCCGGCCGACGCGATGAGGCTCGAAATCCTGCTTGGACTTGTGATTCCCACGACTGTTGCGTCGATTCGGGGATCACGGAGAGAGAACTGGAGTGCGGCCGTGGCCAAGTCGATGCCGGCCTTCGTGCAGACCGCGTCCATGGGGGCGATCGTCTCAAGGAGTTCGCGACTGGCGGGCTTGTACGAGTACTTCGTCGACTCGCCAGGGCGCGCGAGGATTCCGCCGCCGTAGACCGCCGCATTCAGAACTCCCACCCCGAGGTCGACGGCGCGGGTGAACAACTCATCGGCACTGCGATCGACGAGCGTGAACCGGTTGTGACACAGGATCGCATCGAACACACCCAGGTCGAGATACCGGTGCAACAGCCTCGTGTCGCCGGTGGCGACGCCGATCGCATTGGCACGCCCTTCGTCGCGGAGCTGAACGAGCGCGTCGACGGCCCCCCCGGCGGACGCCATGTACCCGAAGTCAAAAGCGTCGGGATCATGCAGGAACAACAATGGGACACTCTGCACACCCAGCCGCTCACCACTCTCTCGGAACGACTCCCGCACGCGGTCACCGGAGAAGTCGCCGCCAGCAGCGTCGACCTTCGTGATGATCAAGAAGTCATCAGGCACTCCCCCGGCCGACGCGATCGCCTTGCCGATGCGACGCTCGCTGGCCCCACCGCCGTAGTTGTTCGACGTGTCGATGGCGCGGATGGGACTCCGCAGCAGGGCGAGGACGAAATCCACTGCCGCGGATTCGCCGACGTCGTAGCCGTAGAGCTGGGGAATCGAGCCCAGAGGCGAAGCGCCGGCGATGATGGTGGAGGTGAAGAGGGGCGTCTGCCCGATCCGCCTGTGCCAGCCTCTCGTCATCAGCTTTGCCCTCCTTGAGCGATCGACACGAGGCTACCGTCCACTCCAGCGGATGTTGCGGGCCGATCCTCGCGGACGTAGTCCTCGGTTGCGAGCAGGTGGTGGCTCATCAGCAGGCGCGCTCTGTCAGGGTCGCCCTGCTTCAGGGCATCCAGGATCGCGATGTGCAGTTCGTAGGCCCGGCGTATCTGCCCCATGTGGTGCACGCCGATCGCGCGGCGTGCGGGATACGTCCGGTCGGCCAGAGCGTCGACCAGGGCAGCGAGCGCCCCATTATCGGAGGCCCGCGCCACGATGCGGTGGAATGCGATATCCGCCTCCATGATCGTTTCGTGGTCGGCAGCCTCGTCAGTGAACACCTCGTTGCGGACGCGCTCGAGCACAGCCGACGCCTCTGCGAGCTGTTCGGGCGAGATCTTCAGCGCGGCCCGCGACGCGGCCTCAGACTCCAGCACGCGCCGAATAGCGTGCAGGTCGGGGCGGTGCTCCGGTGTCTGCAGGTCGACCATCAACCCCACCGGTGTCAGCAGGAGGCGGGAATCGAGCGATGTGACAAAAGTGCCGACGCCCCGCCGGGTTTCGAGCACACCCATGACGCAGAGGGCGCGTACGCCTTCGCGAAGCGCTCCTCGGGACACCCCGAGCGCCTCGGTGAGATCCTTCTCGATGGGCAGTCGCGATCCCGCGTTCAGTTGCCCGACCGTGATCATGGCCTTGATGCCCTGAAGCACGACGTCAGTCCGGGACATCCTCGGCCCGTTCAGGGGTTGCCGATGTGCACGCCACGGCCCTCGAGAGCTATCCCGTCGACGATGACCGGATCGTCCCCATGGTTGATCAGCAGCAGTCGACCATCGCGACGCACTGCCTCCACCCCGTCCACCGGAGTCGTGAGCACACCGACAACGGCCGCCTCGCCCAGCACGCGATCGAGCAGATCCCTGAGCCCCGATCCGGTGAGCTGGGTTCCGACATACCATGCGGTACCGCCTCCGTTGGCGCGCCGCGTGATCGCCGGCCAGCCATCCAGGGCACCTGAGCCGAAGGTGGCGATCACCTCAGCGTCGGACGCGTGGATGTACTCGGCCCAGATGGTCGCATCGGCCGGGCCGGAGGGCATGCCCACCAGCACCCCGGACGGCGTCGGTTGGCCAGCGGGACCGGCGAAGGGCGCGAACTCCTCGATCCAGATGCCGAGCGTCGTCTGAAGTCCGCCAAGATAGCCACCCGCGGTGATGTGGGCGCGCTGGTCGGTGATTCCGGACTGGTAGGTCACGACCAGGTTGCCGCCCGACTCCGCATACTCTGCGAGATTTGCGAGGGCATCGACCGACGCCGCGAACAGCGAAGGGACGATGACGAGCGAGTATCTCGACAGATTCCCGGTGGAGGGCACGAAGTCGACGGTGACAGTTCGCGACCACAACTCGCGGTACCAGGAGTGGATCGCCTCGAGGTACGGCAGCTGGGCCGGCAAGGCACCCTGCTTGAGGCTCCACCAGCTGTCCCAATCCAGCACGATCGCGACGCTGGCGTCGACCCGGGTGCCCGCGAGGTCACTCAGCGCGGACAGTTCCGCCCCGAGTTGCTCGATCTCGCGCCACACTCGGGTGTTCGTTCCGGCGTGCGGCATCATGCCGGAGTGGAACTTCTCGGAGCCTGCAACAGACTGGCGCCACTGGAAGAACAGGATGCCGTCCGCCCCGCGCGCGACCGCCTGGTACGACAGCGCACGCATCTGCCCAGGTCGCTTCGCGGCGTTGATCGACCGCCAGTTGACGGCGCTCGGCGCCTGCTCCATGAGCAACCACGGCTGGCCGCCGCGCAGGGAGCGCATGAGGTCGCGGGACATCGCGGCCAGGGAAGTCGAGTCGGGATCGGCCGGGTCGGGGTAAGAGTCGTCGGAGACGACATCCACTTCCTTTGCCCACTTCCAGTAGTCGGCGGCACGGTCGAAGAAGCCCATGAAGTTCGTCGTGATCGGGACGTCGGGCGTCGCCGCACGGAGGACCGCCACCTCGTTGCGGTAACACTCCAGCAACTCGTCGGACGAGAACCGGTCGAAATCGAGGAGCTGGCCGGGGTTGCGGAAAGCCGGAGCCGCGCTCGGCGGGAAGACCTCGTCGAATGACTGGTACTGCTGCGACCAGAAGGCGGTGCCCCAACTCGTGTTGAGTTCGTCCACCGTCGTGTACCTGGCACGCAGCCAGTCGCGGAAGGCATCCGCCGAAACGCTGCAGTAGCAATGGCTCACGTGGCAGCCGTACTCGTTTCCCACGTGCCAGAGCTCGAGCGCGGGGTGGTGTCCGTATCGCTCCGCGAGCTTGCCGACCAGGCGGGCCGCGAGCCGGCGGAACACCGGCGAGCTCGGGCAGAACTGCTGGCGGCTTCCGACCTGCAGGCGCACGCCGTCTACCGTGACCGGCAGCACCTCCGGATAGTGGTGCGACAGCCACGGCGGCGGCGACGCGGTCGCGGTCGCGAGGTCGATCCGGATGCCGCCTTCGTGCAGTTTCTCGACGATGCGGTCGAGCCAGCCGAAGTCGAACTCGCCCTCGCGCGGCTCGAGCTTTGCCCAGGAGAAGATGCCGAGGCTCACCAGGGTGATGCCGCCCTGCTGCATGAGACGGACATCCTCGTCCCATACCTCCTCGGGCCACTGCTCAGGGTTGTAGTCGCCGCCGTACCAGATCGTCATCGAGGGTCGTTACTCTTTCACGCCGCCGGTCGCGAGCCCGGTCTGCCAGTAGCGCTGCAGATAGAGGAACGCGACGATCAGCGGGATGATCGAGAGTACCGACCCGGTGATCACGGTCGAGAAGAGGGCCTGCGCACCGCCACCCGCGGCCGACGTCGCCTCTTGCTGGGCGAGGCCGACAGTAAGTGGATAGAGCTCGCCGCTATTGAGCATGATGAGCGGCAGGAAGTAGTTGTTCCAGGTCGCCACGAGGGTGAACAGCATCACCGTGACGATGCCGGGGCCGAGCAGGCGGATGCCCACCTGCCAGAAGATCCGGAACTCGCCCGCGCCATCCATTCGCGCAGCCTCGACAAGCGAGTCGGGGATGGCATCGGCTGCGTAGACGCGCATCAGAAACACGCTGAATGGACTCACCAGGGACGGCAGGATGACGGCCAACGGCGTATTGGTGATGCCCGCCGTCGAGAACAGCAGATAGGTGGGGATCGCGAGCGCCGTGAGCGGGATCATGATCGCGCCCAAGGTGATGCTGAACAGCGCCTTGTCGCCCGGGAAGCGGTATTTCGCGAAGGCGTACCCCGCCATGGTCGCGAGCAGGCTCGCGCCAATCGCGCTCAGCCCCGCATACATGATCGTGTTCAGGGTCCACCGCAAGTAGATGCCGTCCTGGAACGTGACCACGTCACGAATGTTCGCGAACAGGTTGAAGTCGTGGCCGAACCACAACCCGAATGTCGAGAACAGGTCGGGGTTGTCTTTCGTCGAGGAGATAAAGAGCCAGATCAGGGGCAGGATGAAGTAGGCAACGCACAGCCACATCACCACGGTGAGCGGATTGCTGCGGCGTCTCTCGCGGTTGAACGGCTTGCGGCGCGGCGCGGTCGCCGGGACGGTCACCTGCGCGGTCACGACAGGCGCTCCCTTCTCTGGGTGCTGAGTTGCACGACGTACGAGACGATCATGATGACGAAGCCGAGCAGGAAGGCGATCGCCGCCGCGTAGTTGATGTCATGGTTCACGAACGCCAGGTTGTACGCGTAGAAGTTGGGCGTGAACGATTGCGTGATCGCGGTGGGCGCGAGTTCCAGCAGCAGGCTCGGTTCGTTGAAGATCTGGAAGCTCCCGATCACCGAGAAGATCACGGTCAGGATGATGGCCGACCGGATCATCGGAATCTTGACGCTCCAGGCCAGTCGCCACTGGCTCGCGCCGTCGATCTCGGCCGCCTCGTACAGCTCGGCGGGGATCGACTTGAGCGCCGAGTACATGACGATCATGTTGTAGCCGACGTACGTCCACGTGACGATGTTCATGATCGAGAACAGAATGTTGGAGTTCGAGAGCAAGTTCAGTGGGTCCAGCCCGATTGCGTTGGTGATCTGCCCGATGAGTCCGAACTGCTTGCCATAGAGGTACCCCCACATGAGCACGGCGACGACGCCGGGCACCGCGTATGGCAAGAAGATGAGCAGTCGCAGCGCCTTGCTTCCGCGAGCGCGACCGGAGTCGAGCGCGAGCGCGAAGAACAGCGCGAGCCCGAGCATGATCGGGACCTGGATCACGAGGAACAGTGCGGTGCGCCCGAGTCCGGCGAGGAAGCCGGGATCCTGGAACGCGCGCAGGTAGTTCTCGAACGCGACGAAACTCACGCCGCCGATGAGTCGGTCGGCGAAGAAGCTCAGGTAGCCCGAGTAGACGAGGGGCGCGACGAGCATCGCCGCGAACACGACGAAGAAGGGGAGGACGAATGCGTAGGCAGCCAGGTGCTGCTTGCGCTTGATCCCGTGGGCCATCTCAAGCTCCTTCGCTCGGGTGGTGGGTTGGAGGGGCGGCCCGGGGTGGGTCCCCGGGCCGCCCTGGTGCTAACCGTTGACCGTGAAACCCTGCTTGGTTCCGTAGTCGACGAGCGCCGCCTGCCAGGCATCCAAGCCGGCGCCGAGATCGCCGTGCGCAGCTACCGCGGCTCCGAACGTTTCATTGAAGTTCGTGTACGCGAACTCCATGAACGGCAGCCACTGCCAGTCCGGATCGACCGTCTTCGAGATGCCCGCGAACAGTTCGTTGACCTTCTGCCCGCCGTAGAAGTCAGGCTTGTCACCCACGAACTTCGGGTCCTCCAACACAGAGTTCGCCGTCGGGAAGAAGTGCTGCTGGGTCGCGAACAACAACGCCGGTTCCTGCGCGTGGTTGATCCACTTCGCGAGCTCGTAGGCCGCGATCTGGTGCTTCGAGGTCTTGAGCACCGCGTCGGCCGAACCGCCCCAGTTGCCCGAGGCCGGCTTGCTCGGGTCCCACTGCGGAAGCGGCGCGGCGCGCCACTTGCCCGAGGTGTCAGCCGCGGCGCCGGAGAGGAAGACCGGAGCCCACGCCGCCGTCAGCCAGCCAGCCAGCGTACTTGCCCTGGTTGAGGCCCGCGTACCACTCGTCGGTGAAGTCCGGGTCGGTCGTGACGAGATCCTTCTGGATCATGTCCTGCCAGTAGGCCATCACCTTCTTCGCCTCCGGGCTGTTCACGTGGATCGTGACACCCTTCTTGCCGTCGTAGGTGAACGGCTTCACGCCCGCCTGCCACAACAGCCCGAGCCATCCGGCGCCCTGGTTCGGCGCCATGTTGCCGATGACGGAATCCGTCTTGTCCTTCACGGCCTGCGCGGCGACCTTGTAGTCGTCCCACGTCTTGGGCGGATCGGTGATACCTGCCGACTTGAGGATGTCCTCGCGGTACAGGTTGCCCAAGGGGCCGGAGTCCTGCGGGATTGCCAGGACCTTGCCGTTAGCGACGCCCTGCTTCCAGACCCACGGCACGTAGTCCTTCGCGATGTCTTTCGCACCGTACGGCGTGAGATCCGCCAGCTCGCCGCTCAGGGCGAACGACGAGATGAACTGGTACTCCAGCTGGACCACATCGGGACCGTTACCGGCCTTCGAGGCGGTGCGCACTTTCGCGTAGTGGTCCAGGCCCTGGCCGACGTTCTCGACCTTGACCTTGATCTTCGGGTACTTCTTCTCGAACAGGTCGACCTGGTCCTGGATCTTGGGCACCCACGTCCAGAAGGTCAGGTTGGTCGGCGTGTTCAGGGCCTTGTCGATTTCGGCCTGGGTGACGGTGGTCGTCGAGGGCTTCGACGCACCGGGCGTGCAGCCCGTGAGGATGAGTGCAGTCGTCAACAGACCCGCGCCCAGCGCCACTGCTGTTCTTGATGCTCGTGTTCTCATGTGCCTTTCCTTTGTGAGGTTGGAACAGTCATCAACGACTGCCCCCTACTCGTCGACCAGGACCAGGGAAGCCCAGGGTTCGAGCGAGAAAGTGTGATGGGCGGCGAAGGTCTCGGCCGTAACCGCGCTGGTGACGGCGTGGGGCGCTGTCACGGTGGCGACATCGGAACTCCAGTTGCTGATGAACCAGAGGCGCACTCCCGCGGCGGCCGTCCCGGAGGCGACGGTCACCGAGGCCTCCCTGGACCATTCGGCTGCGATCGGCTCGGCCACCAGCCACCGCGCGATGTCGGCGGCGAGAGCCGGGTTGGGCACCGTGCCGACGTAGCTGATGCGGCCCGCGCCGACGACACGCGTGGTGATCGCCGGGAAGCGGCCGAACTCGGGGTGGTCGTACCCGAGGATCGTCTCCGCGCCGTCGAGCTCAAGGGAGTCGAGCCAGCGTGTGGCACGAGCACCGTCTGACGTCGCAAAGTCGGACGTACCGGTGACCGCGACGGGAGCGTCGAGGTTGGAGTACTCCTCGTACCAGACCCCGGCGGGTTCGGCGAGCTCGGGCGGCGCAACGGCCACCCGCGCGCGGGCCTCCTCGTCTGCGTAGGCCGTCCGGATGCCGACCACCAGGTGCCCGCCCGCGGTCGCGTAGTCGCGAAGGAAGGTGAGCTCGTCATCCGTGACGACGTACAGCGCGGGGACGACCAGCACGGGATGCTGAGACGCGAACGTAGTCGGGTCGGCACCGAACTGGCTCGTGTGCACGATGCGCGCCTGCGCGCCGCTCTCGATCACGCCCCGGTGGAAGGCGTCGAAGATCGTGGAATACGCGGTCCGCTCCGGCAGGCCGGCATCCGTGTGGAGGGGCGGTGTGAACTCGAATGCCCACTTGCTCTCGTTGGAGTACACCAGGGTGATGTCGGCATCCGGAACGAAGCCGTCGAGGGCGCCGCCGAGTTCTTTCAGCAAGGCTCCGATCTCGGCGACCTCGCGATACACGCGACCGGGCCGTTGGCTGTGCGGCAGCACTCCACCCCAGTAGGTCTCGGTGCCGTAGTTCAGGGTCTGCCACTGCCAGTACTCGATCATCGCCGCGCCGCGGGAGATCAGGGCGAGGGCGGCCAGGCGCAGCTGTCCGGGATAGCCGGGGTAGTTCTGCTCCGCGCCGGAAATCGACTGCGCGTTGGTTTCGGTGACCAGATATCGCGCCTGTTTCGAAGCCCACGCCCGATCGCCCTGACGCAACAGACCCCAGACGCCGGTCGTCGACCAGTGGGTGATAGGCAGCAGGTTCTTGTCGAACGCGAGATGTTCCTGCATGCCGTAGTACGGGTTTGCAGCGGTCACGTCCAGTTCGGCCGCGAGCTTCACGTCGTGCTGGGACGGCCGTGGGTACTGCATGCAGGTCGTGACGAATTGTTCGGGACTCGAGTACTCCCGAACGATGGATGCTTGCCACGCGATGAACTCGGTCGTGAGGTCGGCTTGGTAGCGGCGCCACGCGAGGTCGTACTGCGGCAGTTGGTTGCCATCCGGCACCCAGAGTTCGGTCCACTCCGCGATCCGATGAGACCAATAGGTGAGGCCCCACTCGCGGTTGAGGGTCTCGACATCGCCGTATTGGCGCTTCAGCCGCTCGACGAACTCCTCGAAAGCCAGGGGATTGTGAAAGGCGAACAGCCCCGGTTCGTTGTCGACCTGGAATCCGATGACCGCGGGATGGGTGGCGTAGCGCGACACCACGGCGCGGATGATGCGCTCGGCGTAGCCGCGGAAGAGCGGCTGCGAGTAGTCGACCTCCTGCCGCGAGCCCCACGGCGTCGGCACACCGGTGGCGCGTTGCCCGGCCAGCTCGGGATGCTTCACCTGCAGCCACGGCGGGATGGCGTAGGTCGGCGTTCCGAGGATCACGCCGATTCCCCGTGCGTGAGCTCCATCGAGCACGGGCAGCAGCCACTCGAGCTCGAACTCTCCGTCGCGTGGCTCCCACGTCGACCAGACCGATTCTCCGACCCGGATTACTGTGAAGCCGGCCGCTGCCATCAGGTCGAGATCTTCGTCCATGCGGTCGGTGAACTGGTACTCCGCGTAATACGCGGCGCCGAAGAGTACGCCCGAGAAATCGGGCGAGTAGGGTGCCTTGTCGTTCACGTCTGTTGGACTCCGTTGTCGATGCGCGCTCCAATGTTCTGAGCGCTAAGAACCAATGAGACAGAAGATAGCAGGATTTCTGAGCGCTAAGAACATGCGGTGCGAAAAAGTTCTTGACCCGCGAGGGCTAGGCGGGAGCGCTCGTCGATTCGCGCACGATCAACACCGGATCGCGACTCGACTCGACCTGGCGAGGCCGACCGGGATCGATGGCCGAGAGCAGGGCATCCATCGCCATCCGTCCTTGGCCCTCGAAGTCGTTCGAGATCGTGGTCAGTGCCGGTTCAAAGTACCCTGCCTCGGCAATGTCGTCGAAGCCGATCACGCTGATGTCGTGCGGAACGCGGAGGTGGCGTTGCTTCAGGGCCTTGAGTACGCCAAGCGCCATCTGGTCGTTGGCCACAACGATGGCCGTGATGCCCTGGTCCAGTGGCATCTGCAGTCCCGCCTGGTAGCCGGCCCGCGAACTCCAATCGCCCTCGAACTCCGCGACGCAAACCAGTTCGCGCTCGTCGATGACGGCGTGGAACTGGCGCGCCCGATGCTGCGCCGTTACCCACGACATGGGTCCGGCGACGTGGAGGAAGCGACGGTGCCCCAGGTCGGCCAGGTACTCGGCGGCTATCCTCATGCCCATGCGAGGCCCCGTGCTCGCGGAGGCAGCGATCGACTCGAACTCCACTGGCACGGGCACGTCGTGCTGCCGAACGGCATCGATGACCTCGGCGGTGGGCGCGAACACCAGAATCCCCGCCACGCCCGCCTGCAGCACGAGCTCGACGGCGCTGTCGATCCGAGTCGGGCTGCGCGTATCGAACCCGACAATATCGACGACGAATCCGGCATCCCTCGCATGGTCCACGGCCGCCTGCATCGTCCGGGTCGGCCCGACCTCGTCGTAGCGATCGAAAAAGAGGGCCCCGATCCGATGGGACTTCGCGGTAGCCAGGGTGCGGGCAGCCAAGTTCGGGGTGTAGTTGAGTTTCGCGACTGCCGCCTCGACCCGGCGACGCGTTTCGGGCTTCACGTTCGGACCCGACTTGACGACCTGCGACACGGTCTGGTGCGATACCCCCGCCAGCCGGGCAACGTCGTAGAGAGTGGGCGCCTTGCGGCGCGGCGGCTCCTCTGCCTCCAGCACTCTGCGTCACCTCCCGTTCGGATTCCAGAAGTACCGTATCGCCCGGCGGGTGAGGTCGACGTACCGGCCGGTTCGCTCACACGCGCTAGTCGTGGGCGTCAGTGCAGTAACCGCTATTCACCCCGACGGCGAGACGTCATGCCGAACGAACAACGAGCCGCGCTCGGCGAGAGACAGCAGCATGAGGAGGGCCACGCCGGCCGCCGCGACACGATTCATGTCCCAAATCTTGCCAGTGGAACGCTGCCGCACGGAGTTTGGCCATTCACGCGGTCATCGGGTGCCTGAGACCGCAGAAAAACCCCCGCGGCAGCAGGGGTTTTTCGTGGCGGTACCGGTGGGATTTGAACCCAAATCAGCGGTCAAGCGAACACTGGGGACTTGGCCAACTTCACTGATTTCATGGTTGTTTTCAGTACCGATGACCACCGTTGAATCCGGGGCGGTTGTGGGGGTTCTGTGGGGGATGCTGTCGACCGGCGCAACCGAGTCATCCTCTGCGCCCGACATGATTTGGTCCAGTACCAGCATCGCGAGGGAGAGCTACAACACAATTATGGACCGAAAAACGGACCGAGCCGGCGAAAGCGAGCCATCTAGCCCCATCAGTCGTCTGGATCGGTGAAGCTCCTGTGCCGCCACCCGGAGAGGTACCGCTCTGCGAGCATCACCAGGTCGGATTCGCCATCCGCCTGGCGGAGTTGCATCACTGCCGCGCTAAGCGCATCTTCCGTGCCGTAGAGCTCAACCAACCAGTCCCAGGGGTAGGTGGCTTGGGTCGCGACGTGGCGCGAGCCCATGGACTGCCGCGTACTGTGACTCAAGGTCGAGCGCAGGACTGCGCGAGTCACCTGGGCATCCATCTCGCCGACAAGCTGTGCGGGCGTTCCGGTCCGCTCCCCGATGAAATGGTAAATCCGCGCCAGGTCCCACTCCTTGTCTACATGTGGGGGTGGAGTGGTGAACGTCGACACGATCTCAGCATCGAGCTCATCCGCGAGCTCGGTCGAGATCAAGTTTGGGGACTGTTCTCGACGACCAATGCTTTCAACAAGGTCGCGCTTGGATGAGAAGGACTGAGTTGCGTCGAAGATGGTACGCGCGATCTGCCCGCGTGTCTCTTCGTCTGCTATCTGCTCTAGCATCCGCAGGACGGGCCGGATGACGATCACCGCGGGCCTGACGGTAAAGCCAAACACCTGCGTTTGGGGCACGCGATGCGTCTGGTTGAGCAGTGCTGCCGCTGAGGTGGCGATGTACTCCTCTGGGAAGTCACCCTGAAACGACTCCAGGGACGACAACACGTCGGGTAAGTCGTCGCTCGGGATAGCCTCTAGTCGTGCTTCGAAGTCCGCCGGGTCTCCATGGCGACACGCAGGTCCTCAGCCAATCGGAATGCCTTGAGCGAGGCTGGCGCAACGCGGTTGAAGTACATGGCGAGGAAGTCCGCGTGGGCGAGCCGGTGCTCCTTGCGCCAGATGGGCTTCCACTCTGCACCGTAGTTGTTGTTCTCAATGTGCCGTTGGGCCGCGGGGAACACCCGCCGGATCAATGACCTGACTACCTCGGCGTCGTCACCAGCGGAGGTTACGAGCGCCTGGATCCGTTCCTTCCGCTCGGGTGCTTCTCGACCCCCCGGAGCGGTCTCGGTGAGGGTGAGCGTCATGGTTCGCAATTCTAGGAACATATCGGGGCGGAAGATGCGGAACGCTTCCATTGCAAACAAGTCGACTGACTCGATCTCCGCGGCGAGATCGTAGAGGGTGGGACGCACCGATGCGGCGAATCGCACGACGTCACGCATGTTCGAAATCAAGGGCTCGATGATCTCGACGTAGATATCCGGCCAACGCTCCATGTGGAGGCGAGGCTCACCTTCGAGCCCGCTCAGCGACGCATCGAGGGCGGAAAAGACGTGCGAGCGGAGCACGCCGGGCGGCGTCGCCGGAAGGTCGAAGCCCAACTGGATGATTTTCTCTAGGTACGTCCGTCCAGGAATGCCAGGCTCGGTCAGCGCCTCCTCCACTCGCGCCCGGTCGAACGCGAGGAGGTAGATCACATTGGGGAAACTGGCCGTCAGGCGGACCAGCTTGAAGACGTCACGAATCTCCTCGGATGTGAGTCGGTCGATGTCGTCGATGACCACAACCAGCGGCTGCTCCAGCTTCGCAAGGAGCTCCGAAGCCTTGCGGTACTTGTCCCGCGCCCCCCGGTGTCGACTGAGCGTCTTAGCGCTACCGCGGAACACTGCTGCACCGAGTACCCCAAGCGGGCCGAGCAGGCCGGCGACAGAGCTGATGGACTCGCCGTACTCCTCGATAAGCTTCGCGGCCGCCTTGAGGGTCGGGTCCTTCAGCTGCTTGAAGTGGGTGGCGAGTTCGTCGAAGAAGTGGTCGACCAGCTGCTGCGTCCCGGAGAACATCCAGGGGTTGAAGTCGATCACGGCGAGTTTCGGGTCAGCGGCGAACTCCTCCCGCATGAGGTTGATGAACGAGCTCTTGCCGTGCCCCCACGGCCCAAGGACTCCAACTACGGCTCCACGTGACGAGTCCAAGCTCCGCAGACTTCGCGCGAAGTCATGGGCAAGCGGGGCTCGCCCGAGAACATCTTGAGCTTTGGACTCGATGGGATTGTCCATAGGCGGCTGAGCAGCCTGGATCCCATCAGTCACGGTCACCCCTTTCACCAAGTTGCGTCGCGATACGGGCCGCGAAGTCGGCGTCGGACTTGATGCGGGCGACCACGTCGTCGGCGATGCGGTCGACGTCGAGCGGGCCGTCGTACTCGACCAGGTCTCCAACGACACGTGTGTAGCCAGGGCGGCGCGTGTAGGCCGAGGTGGCGTCGTCCTCGTAGGCCGACAGGACATGGTCGAACACGAGCTGCACCTTCTGATCGAAGACTTCCTTCGAGTACGGCGACGCCGGTAGTTCTTCGTCGAGGATGCGGCGAATGGTGCTGTTCACGTCGTTCGTGGTGGCGACCTTGCGGCTCCAGTCCTGGACGAGCTTTTCGTGGAGGTGCTCCAGGAGATGCTTCGCTGCGCTCTTGACGCGTGCCCGCTCATCGTCAGTAAGCGACGGCGCCGGCTTGGTGAGCAGGTCGAAGATTGCGAGTTCCTCCTCAGTGAGACCTTCGCGGACTGCGCGACCCTCCTCCTCGGTGAGCGTTTTCGACAGCTCGACCAGGCGTCGGAGGTATTCGTCGATATTAACGCTGCCGGCGTTGTAGTCGGCGATGAGCTGTTCGATCCGCTCGACGAGCTCATAGCGCGTGGGGTTGCGTTGGGCGGCAGTGATCGCCTGAATGCGGAGTAGCTGCGCGAGCCGGTCGGTCTCGGCGCGCTTGCGTCCGGCGAACTCTGCAGCGAGCCCATCGAAGTCGATCTGGGAAAGATCGATCAGTGGATCCGGGTTCATGCCCTCGGCCACAGCTCGGATGACGTACTCCTCGGCTCCGACGGAGCGATCGAGGAGCGCGTCAACGGCGTCCGCGACGGCTGAGATGTCCGGCTGGGGCGGCCGGGTGACTTCGGCGATTCGCTCAGCGAGAACCCGGATGGCCGCAACTGTGCGCTGCTGAAGAGCTGCGGCTTGGTTCGGTAGCAGCGCTTTGAACAGCTTTCGCACCTGTCGAGCCCGCTTCATGAAGTCGCCCCACACGTCCTCAGACACGAGCAGGGCCTCGGTGGCGGCGTCGCGTGCCGCTACGTGGGCAAAGCCTTCCGCGTCGCGCATAGCGATCAGGTCGACGCCCACCTCGGCGCAGAAGTCGATGAGCGCTGCGACGGCGGCATCAAGCTCGGCCGCGAGTGCGTCGATGATCTCGATCGGCGACTCACCAGCAGAGGCAGCGCCGTAGATTGCGAGGGCCTTCTCCAGGTTCCGGAAGACGCCGACGTAGTCGACGATGAGTCCGTTGTCCTTGTCAGGGAAGACCCGGTTCGCACGGGCGATCGTCTGCATGAGTGTGTGGTTCCGCATCGGCCGGTCGAGATACACCGTTGAGACCGAGGGGGCATCGAAGCCGGTCATCCACATCGCGCAGACGAAGACGACCCTCAGAGGATCCTCTGGATCCTTGAATTTCTCGGCGAGGTCCTCGCGGTTCATCCGCTCGCGGTGCCGACGGATGTCGAGACCAAAGTCGTCAAGTATCTTCAGCTCGTTCTGGCTCTGCGAGACGACGACGGCCATGTCCGTCGTCTCCATGAGCTCGATCCGGGAGGCGATCCACGGCCGCTCCAGTTCGGGTAGCGCGTCGTGCTCGGCGCGCAGTTCGGCGAGATACGAGACCCACTCCTCGCCGACTAGGTTGTACATCCGCACCGCGGCAGCCTTATCGAGCCCGACGTACATTGCCTTCCCCGAGAAGCCCCGACCAACGAAATGGTGCACGAGGTCCCGAGCAATCGTGCGGAGCCGCTCGGGCCGCGTCAGCAGCGTGTATTGCGTCCCGAATTCGCGTGCGAGCGCTCCCTCGGCATCCTCGTCAACCTCAGCTGCCTCGAGAAGCGCGTTGAGGTCGCTGGAGAAGTTCTCGTTGACGAGCTGGAGCTCGGGGATGCGGTTCTCGTAGTACAGAGGGACGGTAGCGCCATCCTTGATCGCATCACCAAAGTTGTAGATCGAGACGTAGTCGCCGAACTGTTCGCGGGTGGCTTGCTCCTCCCCAGCGATGAGCGGCGTGCCAGTGAAACCCATCATCGATGCGTTCGGCAACGCTCTGCGCATGTTGAGGGCCAGGGTGTCGTACTGGCTGCGGTGCGCCTCATCGGTGATGACGATGACGTCCGAGCGATCGGAGAGTACCGGCATTCCCTGCTCGCCGGCCGCCTTCGATGGCTGGAACTTCTGGATCAACGTGAACACATAGCGCTGGTCGGCGGCGAGAAGTTCTCGCAGGTGCACCATCGACTCCGCATGTACTCGCGACTCGGCGGGGATCGCCCCCGCATCGGCAAACTCGCCGTGCAGCTGCGTGTCGAGCTCGGTGCGGTCGGTGACCATCACGAAGGTCCACTTGCCGGCCACCTGCCGCAGCACCTTCTGCGTGAACCAGAGCATCGATAGCGACTTGCCAGAACCCTGGGTGTGCCAGAAGACCCCGAGCCGTTTGTCGTGCTCGCTACGGGCGCGAAGCAGATTGTCGATTGCCGCGTTCACCCCGAGGTATTGGTGCGAGCGGGCGACCGACTTGGTGAGCCCGCCGGGTCGCTCAAGGTAGGCGACGAAGTTCTCGAAGATGTCGAGCAGGATTGCCGGATCGCAGGTCCCGCGGAGCGCGGTCTCCAACGCGATCACACCACGGGCGCCCATGGCGTCGATCACCAGCCAGTCGCCGAAGAACTCCCACGGCGCGTAGGTGGCGCCGACCTTTGCCTGGCTGCCGTTCGAAATGAGGACGAAGCAGTTGGGAATGAACAGCTGCGGGATTGCGTCCCGGTAGTCGGTGACGTTGTCGTCGAAGCCCTTCCTGACGTCCTCGTTCGGCTCCTTGAACTCCATGAGCACGAGAGGGATGCCGTTGACGAAGAGTGCCACGTCGAGGCGGCGGCTGTGCAGGGTGCCCTTCACCCAGAGCTGCTGTACGGCGAGCAGGTCGTTCGCCGTCGGGTCCTTGAGGTCGAGGTAGCGCAACAGCTCGGTGCGCTTCTCGCCGCTCTCATCGACCCACTCGGCACGGTAGCCGTCGCGAAGCAGGTCGTAGATCTCACGGTTCGCCCGCACCCGATCCATCACCGAACGATCCCGGGTGATTACGTCGACCGCCTCCTGTATTGGAGTGTCAGGTACGACGGATGGGTTCAGTCGCCGCAGCGCGTCGCGAACGCGATGCGGCAGCACGACCTCGTGCTGCGAATCGCGGCCAAGCGTGCCCCCTACGCCAAGGACTTCGAAGAAGGCATCCACACGGGCCCAGCCGAGCTGCTCCAACAGCTCCATACTGGGCTCCTCGACGTAGAGCGCTTCTGGACCCCGCGCTTGTATCATGCGACCGGAACCTCCAAGAGGGCGTCGAGGTCGAGCCCCGACACGTCGATCTGGCCGGCCACTAGCCTGGGTAGCAGAAAGTCGCGCAGCCCGGCTAGACCGAGTGACTGGCGGTGCACGGCGTCGATCTCTTGAAAGATTGGCTGGGCGATGGTCTCGAAAGCCGCAGCGACATCGACAGGTGGTACCGCAAGGAGGAAGGTGTCGAAGCATTCCCTGCGAACTCTCTGGCGACCGCTGGCACCGACCATGCTGGCGATTGCATTGCTGCGAAATTCCTCGGTCCGCGCCAAGAAGTAGGTAAACGCGGAGCCCACCCTATTGCCCCGAAGCACGATGAACTCGGTCGACCCAGTGCGGACCTCGTCGGCCGCGAGAGACTGGACGTAGCCGGTCTTGCCGTTCTCAAGTGACGGGGTTATTCGCGCGAAGAGCGTGTCGCCATTCTGATACTTCGCACCAGAGTTGCCGCTGCGGTTTTCGCTCGGGTAACAAATCATGCTCTGGACGTTGAGATCTCCCATCCCCATGAACGGATGCGTGGCAATCTTGGGAGCCTTGACTCTCGGATTCACGGTCAGCGCCATTGACGCAGGCATCACCTCCCACCCCTTCGGGATGGGGCCAAGGGTAGAGCCGACCAAGGGGACGGACTGGTGGGCGGGGTAGCGGAAGCGAACAAACCACTCAAGATAGATGGCGCGTGTCAACTGCTCCAGCACCCTAACTCGCCGCCGAGAGTTCTCGATCAGTTCGTCGAACTGCACCAGCACTGCCGAGATTCGGCGCTGTTCCGCGACATCCGGGACGTCGATGGTCAAAGCGGACAAGTTCGAACCGGTGATCCCCGACACGGCCGTTCGAGCAGCAATCGAAGCCATCCGACCACGACCCACCGGAGACTTGAAGTAGTAGTACAGGAAGCGAGAATGCGCGAGGTCACGATGCGGCCGGGCTCGGATCATCGATGACTCGAATGTCAACGCCTCAGACGGTTCCACTACCAAGGAGCACTTGCCCGCTCCCTCAAGCACAAATGAGCGACGCGCGAAGAGAAGATCACCGTCGCGCAGCTCCGATTTGGACAGCTCAGCGGACGTCAGGTTGATCCGCTCGTCCGCTTGATCCGACAAGAAATCGTAGGCGAAGAGCTCTTTCATGTTCACGATCCTTACGCCCGACCCGTGAAACTCCTTTGACTTGTAAACGCCGTTTCGAACCGGCTCCGCAAGGAGCTCACCGAACCTGATGGTCCTCATGCGTTGAGGATCCCCTGGACCGCAGTGTCGACCTTCAAGCGGAGTACGGCTGCCTCGTTGCTGAGGCGCGTGAACTCCTGGAAGAGCGAATCGAGCGTCTCGGTGAAGCCTTCGTCGTCCCCGCGATCGGCTGTCGACCCGGTATAGCGGCCAGGATTCAGGGTCCAAGCCTGGGCCTCGATCTCTGCGCGAGTTGCGACTTTGCAGAGCCCCGCGACGTCAAGGTAGCTGTCATGGGGAAAGTGCGCCTCCAGCAGCCCACCACTCCCGCTGACTGTCTCGGCCCTCTCCCCCCTGTACAGCCGCACGATGTTCGCAAGGAACTCGGACTGCTCGAGGCGGAAATCGCGGTGGGTGCGGTCGATCTGGTTGTAGACATGCCGGGCATCGATGAAGAGCACGGTGTCCTCACGCGGCGTGCCGAGCTTGCCCTTGTCGAGGAACCAGAGCGTCACCGGCAGGGCAACCGCGTAAAAAAAGTTCGGGCTGATCGCGACCATCACATCGACGACGCCGGTCTCAATGAGCTGCTGGCGGATGGCCCTCTCCGAGTGGCCCGCGTCGCCGGCCGAGTTCGCCATAACGAAGCCGGCCCGACCCTTCGGGGAGAGCGCCGCGTAGAACTCCTGAATCCAGATGTAGTTGCCGTTATCGGCCTTCGGCAGCCCGAACGGGAAGCGCTTGTCCCCGGCGAGCTGATCCTTCTTGATCTTGTCGACGTTGAAGGGCGGGTTCGCCATTACAAAGTCGAAGGCGCCAAGCGCCGCGTGCGGGTCTTCGTAGTAGCTGTTCGCCTGTCTGATATCACCTGAAAGTCCATGCAGTGCGAGGTTCATTTTGGCCAGCGGTACCGTGTCATCCTTCTGCTCGACCCCAAAGATTGTCAGCTTGCGGACCGCGGAGCCGTTGTGGCGCTCGACGAAGTCCGCGGACTGCACGAACATGCCACCCGACCCGCAGGCCGGATCGAGAACTCGACCCTCGAAGGGTTCAAGGATCTCCACGATGAGCCGGACGATCGACTCCGGCGTGAAGTATTCGCCGCCGCCCTTGCCCTCCTGCGCCGCGAAGTTGTTTAGGAAGTCCCGTAAATAAGTCCGAACGCGTCGCCGCCGAGCTGTGATGGGAGCGGGGCGAACAGGCGCAGCAACTCGATGAGGGTGGAGCGTTCCAATCGCGAGTAGCCACGCGGCAGGATGTCCTTGAGCTCGGCGTTAGCCCCCTCGATCGCCTTCATCGCCTCGTCGACTGCCTTGCCAAGGTCCTCGGCCTCCGGCAGATCGACCAGGTAGGACAGGCGCGATTCGTCGGGTACGAAGAGCACCGACTTCGCCTTGTAGTCTGCGGCTGTCACCGGGTTGCGCTGGCTGTGGCCCGCCTCAACCTGTGCCTTCAGCGAGTCGAAGCGGCTCTCTGCGTATGCGAGGAACACGAGACCAAGCACCGGGTTCCGATACTGGACGCTCGTCAGCTTCGAGTTCGCCCGAAACTCGTCGGCAGCCGCCCACAATGTGGCTCGTACCTTCCCGAGGTCTGTCGCCTTCATCGAGCGCCTCCGTTGGCTGCCGCGCGGCCCGCGATCTCAATCATCGATCCTCCTGATATCCGAAGCGAAGAGCGTTCTGAGCCGCCACTTCGAGCTCGTCGGCAAGGTCCACCAAGTTCTGGGCGTCTGCTCTGACCTGAGCCAAGGCCGCGAACGCATTGAGCCAGTCGCGCTGGACATCAACCGGCAACAGAGGAAGCTCCAGGTCGCCGGGTTTGGCGTGCTTGATCGTCGCTCCTTTCTGATGCCTTTCGTTCCATCGCGCACTGAGGCATAGGGAAACGAAACCGGGATCGAACCGCGAGCCAGCGTCCAGCCGAAGCGCGTACACGCCATTGCCGAGGCGATGTCCACCATCGACATCGACGACCGCGCGGACACGGCTCATCGTGGTGAACACTACGTCGCCGGCTTCGGTTCGAAAGCCGGACTCCGAAGCGACCTCCCCAACGGGGCGAAGCCGACCTGAGCTGATGTCGCGCGACGTGATGGTGTCCTCAGGCGCGGCCTCATTCGAGACACCTCGACCGCTCCACAGCTTCGCCTCACGCGAGTCCGGTGACTCGGTAATCTCTCTGACGGTCACCATGTGTTGCGTGGTGGGCAGGCCGTCGAAACCAGGCGGATCGGGCCGAAAGTCATCCACCTCTCCCGTGAAGAGGTTGCTGAGATCACCCAGATTCTGGAGGAGATCCACGCCGCCGATTTCGGCGATCCATCGGGTCGGCGTGAGGTCCATGCCAGCTTGGGCGAAGTCGGCGAAGTGCACCGTAGCCGACCGGACGCCATCGATGGGGTCAACGTCGCGAGGCGCGATCACCCACTCCGCAACGTGTTGACGCACCCACTCTGCCCGCCTCGCCGGACCCGCGTCGTCAATGTCAGGTCTGGACGCATCGACGAGCGCGACAATCCGGTTGGAATCGTCTTCGGTGGGAGCGCGAACAACCCACAAAGCGAGGGACACCGACGAGTACTGCAGAAGGTTCGGAGGCAGAGCGATCACTGTCTCAACTGCACCTGATCGCAGCAGTGAAGCTCTGACGCGCTCCTCGGCGCCACCCCGACTCAGCGCTGCCATCGACGTCAGGACGAATGCTTGACCTCCCTCATGGAGTCGCGCTGCAGCATCGATCACCCATGCCAGGTCGGCGTTCCGCGCGGACGGCATGCCGAAGCGACTGCGCGGATCATCCGGATGCCAGAGGCCGACCCAGTTCGTGCCGAGCGGCGGTTCGGCGAGGATCAGGTCGGGACGATCGTCAGGGAAATGGCGTGTCGAGAGGGTGTCGCCAGTCGCGATGGTCGCTGCAATGTCCCGGAGGCCGAGCCGTACCCGCGCGATGATCGCGACCTGGGCATTGATTTCGGTGCCAATGATCGTGGCTTGCCGACCATCCCGCTTGTAGCTGCGAGCCACCTGGATGACGGTTTCAGCGATCCCGCAGGACGGGTCATAGATGAGGGAGCTTCCTGTCGACTTCACCTGATGGGCAATAGAGGCGGCCGCGAGGACCCTCGCGATGTTCGAGTCGACTGCGCCGACATCGCCGCCTTTCCGGCCATAGCCGGCGCTGAGCCGACCGAGCGTGAAATCACTGAGCACAACAAGATCCTCGACAACCGAGGTCGACACTATTGCGACCAGACTTTCAAAATCACCCTCGTGTGCGCGGTATTGCTCACGGAAGCCGGTAGCGGGTGCGGGTACACCGAGGATCGGACGACCGTCGAGCTCCGCCTTCCGGGCAGCGAGAACGAGGTGGAACCAGAAGACCAGATCGAACTGCTCAATCCCCGCGCTCGTCAGGTTGCGGATCCCGGACCACACCCTCACGGGGAGCAGCCTGTGCTCTATATCCTTCTCCGGCCGGTTTCTAGAAACCCAGTCGCTGACCTGGTCGAAGAGGAAGAGCGGCCTCGCGGGGGTACCGCCTGCCGGAGCTGGGAATGCGTTCGACCCCTCCTGGTGGCGGTTTCGCCAGGTGCTGACAACCGGCAGTCGTTCTTCGACCAACTCCGCGATGTCGCTCGTGCTGATCAGCAGCGGCTCGTTCGTCACGCGGCTTCCCCGAGGCTCGGCACGTCAGGGAGGAGAACGACCTGCTTCGCGGCCAGTCGTAGCCGCGCGGACAGGTGGCCCTCTCGAGCTACCACTGTTACCGCTACCCCTGCTGCCGCAAGCTCGGCGGCGACATCAGCGAAGATGCCGTCACCCGACGCGATCACGACCGCGCCGAAGCGCTGCGCGACGTGCTCGCCGCGCAGAACGTCGATGAGCGCGTGGTCCGCGCCGTCGATTCCGCGGCCCATCACCATCCGAGCACCGGGATGCCCCGCCCCGGACGCGAGCAGGCTGGACGGCCCAACCCCCACTACGACCTGCTCGTCATCAAGAAGATTGATGGCCGCGGCCACTTCTTCGCAGGCGCTGACCGCACGTTGCATGTGGTGCACGGCCCCTCCGTTGATGTTCTCGATGTCCATCGCTACGTAACGACGGAGCACTGCGCGCTTCTTGAGCGGGAGCGCATCCGCGTGACGTGACTTCATCTTACTATCCAATCTAGTGAATACCCAGTTCTCAGGGCGATTGGATCAATAATGGGTCATCGGAAGCCAAATGTCAAATGCGAACCCGGTTCGCACCCTAGGAGGTCAAACGCGTCGTTCGCATACGTGGCGAGTTTTGAACGAGTTGGGAATCCCAACCCGCACTTCAGCCTCAAGTAACGCGAAAAGCCCCCGCTGCTGCGGGGGCTTTTCATGGCGGTACCGGTGGGATTTGAACCCACGGATGGCTTGCACCATCACATGTTTTCGAGACATGCTCCTTCGGCCGCTCGGACACGGTACCGGGAGCGAGTTTAGACCAGACCACCCCGCTGTTCACACTCGAGGGGTGGCCAAGGCGATGTGGCCGACGTAGGGTGCTGAGAGTACCCCCTGTTCGGGGGTAGAACGTTTCTCAGTAGAACGTGGTGATGTATGTCTTCTCTCTTCCTCAAATCAGCGACCGTGATCGCGGTGGCTGTCGGCTCCGTACTGATCGGCTCGACATCCGCTCAGGGATTCGCGCCCGATCCGCATCACGGCTCGCACGATTCCACCCTCACCCCGCAGACGCACTTCACGATGCAGCCAGACGGCTCGAGCGGCGCGACGGTGGGCGGCGAGCACATCCCGAACATCGACATCGACAAGAAGACCATCGCCACCTACTACGGCGACCCGGGAACAGGGATCGCGAACAAGACCGCGAGCCCGTACATCACCGAGATGAGCAGCATCGTGTCGCAGCTGACCGCGCAGCTGCCGTCGCTGTACCAAGCGTCGGTCGCGACTGGCAAGACGCCGGCGATCGTGCTCGACACCGACGACACGATGCTGATGACCTACGACCGCGAGGTCGCCGCCATGCACTTCAACTTCAATCCGGTGCAGAACAACCTGGACGTGCTGAATGAGGTGTTCCCCGCGACTCCGGCGATGGTCGCCTTCGAGAACGCCGCCATCGCTCAGGGATTCGCCGTGATCGGGATCACCGGGCGCAGCGCTGCGCAGCAGGCGGCATCCATCGAGAACGTCACCAAGGTGGGCTACACCGGCTTCACCACCGCGAACTACTTCACCAAGTGGGCGCCGGGCGCGCAGCCGAGCTACATCACCTGCGCGGCCGCCAGCTGCACGACGGTCGAGTACAAGGCCGGCACGCGCGCGCATCTCGAGAGCGCGGCCGGGGGCGCCTACGACATCGCGCTCAACGTGGGCGACCAGTGGTCTGACCTGCAGGGCGGATCCGCCGACAAGTCGGTCAAGCTTCCGAACCCGACCTACTACCTGCCGTCGCCCGACCTGGCCGGCATGAACGAGCCGCAGCTGGCTCCGCGCACCACCTTCACGATGGCGGCAGACGGATCGAGCGGCGCAACCCAGGGCGGGGAGGGCATCCCGAACATCGACTCGGTGAAGAAGACGATCGCCACCTACTACGGCGACCCCGGCACCGGGATCTCGAACAAGGTCGACTCGCCGTACATCCGCGAGATGCGTCAGCTGACTCAGCGTCAAGGCGCGATCACTGCTGCGGCCTGCTACATCGGCAAGAAGCTGCACCAGAATCCCGCGGTGATTCTGGATGCCGACGACACCAACCTCTGGACGTACGACATGGAGGTCGCGGCGATGCACTTCAACTTCGACCCGGTGCTGCAGAACCAGTGGGTGCAGGATCAGCGCTTCCCGGCCACGCCGTACATGGTCGACCTCGAGAAGCTGGTTCAGAAGGCGGGATGCACCGTGATCGGCCTGACCGGCCGCAATGACGACCAGAAGGCGGCGACGCTCGGCAACCTGGCCGCGGTCGGCTACACCGGATTCACCTCGGGGAATTACTACACCAAGTGGACCGGAGTCGGCGCCTCGCAGCAGCCGTCGTACATCCACTGCGCCGCCGTCAAGTGCACGACGATCGAGTACAAGTCGCAGACCCGTGCCTACGTGCAGACCAAGGCCGGCAGCCACTACCGGATCGTCGCCAACTTCGGCGACCAGTTCAGCGACCTGATCGGCGGCTCGTCGCTGCTCACGGTGAAGCTGCCGAACCCGACGTACTACCTGCCGTAAGCCTCGTTCTCGCAAAGACCGCACCCCCGGAGTCTCAGCACTCCGGGGGTGCGGCGGTCTGAGGGTCAGAGGTCGAGCACCAGCCTGCTGCTCACACCGCGTGACACGCACGGGAACATGACGCCGAGCTCATCCTTCTCGGCATCGTCGATCACGGAGTCCCGATGCTCAGGGGTACCCGCGAGTACACGGGTCTCGCAGCTTCCGCACACCCCTCGGCGGCAGGACGCCACCACGGGGATCCGATTCTCTTCGAGCACCTCGAGCACGCTGCGGTCTGGCGGGACGGTCAGCTCCACGCCGCTGCGCGAGCATTCGATCTCGAGCCGACCGGCAATCATCGGCGGTCGCGCCACCGGAACGAAGTGCTCGGCGTGAAAGTGCTTCGGGTCCGAAGCCGATCGCACGGCGTCGATCAGCCCCTCCGGGCCGCAGCAGTACACCTCGCCGCTCATCTGCCTGACCAGTTGGTCGACCGCCAGGCGTTCAGGATGCTCATCCCGGGCATACACCAGCACTTGGCCCGGATACTGCTCAAGCAGTTCGGGAAGGTAGGCCATCGTGCTGCGGCTTCTGCCCAGGTAGACCAGGCGCCAGTCCCGTCGAGCCGGCAGCGATTCGATCATCGAGCGGATCGGCGTGATGCCGATTCCGCCCGCGACGAACACGTACTCGGGGGCGTGGACGAGCGGGAAATGGTTGCGCGGCTCCCAGACCGACACCGTCATCCCCGGTCGAAGCACTTCGTGCAACCAGATCGACCCTCCGCGGGAGTCCGGGTCTCGCAACACCGCGATTTCGAAGTAGCTGCGCTCCGCCGGATCGCCGCACAGCGAGTACTGGCGGGTGTCGCCGTTCGGCAGCTGCAGGGTCAGGTGCGCGCCCGGTTCCCACGACGGCAGCTCCTCACCGCCCAGCGGCACGAGTCGCACCCCTCGTACCCCGTCGGCAAGCGCGGCGACGCCGGCCACGACCATGGTGATCACGCCCGCCGGGGTGCCGGGTGGCTCGATCCGGGGCGGAGCATCCAGCACCGCCGTGTTGGCCAGGGGGGCTCGATTCGCCCAGAACGGTTCGACCGGCTCGCGACGCGGAGGAGCGCCGAACGGCACGACGGACGGCGAGACGCGGGGGCCATCGGCAACCGCCACCCCGGTCCCCGACGCGGCAGGAGCGGCGACCGGCGGTGCCTTGCCTCCGAGCACCAGGCGCACGACGATCGCGGTCGCGGTGAGCGAGATGATCACGACCGAGATGCTGAGATACCACCAGCGACCGGCATCGGTTCCGCTGAGGCCGGCGTGGAAAGCCACCAGCAGCACGGCGACGTAGTTGAAGTAGTGCAAGAACTTCCAGAACCTTGGAGGCAGCCGATCGCGGAGCAACGACGATCCGTACACCACGACGATCAGGTAGAACGCCACGATGCCCAGCGCGACCGGAACGGCGCGGTAGAAGGAGTGTCCAGGAATCAGCAACTGCCCGGGCGTGAAATGCAGCCAACCGTCGAGCATGAGCGACACCATGTGCACGGCGATCATCACCAGACCCAGGCTCCCCAGGTACCGGTGCAGGTCTTGCAGGTGACCGGGGCTGTCCACCTTGCGGAAGACCCGGGTCGACAACAGGATCCCCCAGACCACCGAAAGGGTCATCAGGATCCAGGCGAGTATGGCGCTGGATCTGGTCACATACCACCAGATATGCGGGTCGTTCATCGGTAATCCTCCCAGTTGGTTGTGCTGCGGATCTCACCCTCGGTCGTGACGACGAGGCCCGCGGCGTTGCGGGTGGGCAACCAATTCAGGAAGCCCTCCGGTGGGGGGACGAATGCGGCTTTCGTGAGGGCTTCGGCACGCGCGCCGGTGCCCGCGATGACCGTTGCGGTGGCCAAGCCCGTGATCGCGGGAAGGAGCGTCCGCGGGTCGAGAAGATGATGACGAGTCTCGCCATCGACCGACCAGCGCCGCCGCCGAGTGCTCGACGTGGCAACGGCGCCTGAGGCGATCCGGATGATCTGCAAGTGCGTCGTCGGATCATCGGGATGTTCGACCCCGACCGTCCAGGCCCCGTCGATCGGGCCGGTTCCGACCGCGACCAGGTCGCCGCCAATCTCGATCAGGGCACCGGATGCGCCGGATTCAAGCGCTCGGGCCGCAAGCAGATCGGCGGCATAGCCCTTGCCGATCCCGCCGGAGTCCAAGGTCATTCCGGAAGGCAGCCGCACCCGGCACCCCTCGATCTCGATCGCGCCCGGGTCGCCACCCGAAGCGGCGGCGGCCGGAATCGCCGTCACTCGCTCCGGGTGGTCGATCGAGGCGGCGTAGCCGACATCCACCAGGCTGGGAAGCAGCGTGGGATCGAAGGCTCCCGCGGTCTCGACGAAACCCGCCTGCATCGCTCGGATGAGTCCGACCGTTGCCGGGTCGACCTCGACCGGGCGCCCTTCCGCGTCGTTGAGACGCGTCAGCTCGCTGCCCGGCAGGAAGCGCGACCAGAGATTCTCGAGGCGATCGAGTTCCCACACCAACTCGTCGAGCAGGCCATTGGGAGCGCCGATGACGGTCAGTGCGACCCGTCCGCCCATGGCGGACGCCCCCCGCGACTCGATCACGCTCAGAGGATTCTCTAGTGTCCCGAGCCGCCGGTCGACGCCACAGGCGGTGCCGGTGCCGGGGCCGGTGCGGGCGCGTGGACGACGGGTGCAGGAGCCGGAGCAGGTGCCGCAGGCGCCGGCGCCGCCGCCTTCACGGGAGCCTTCGCCGGGGCCTTCGCCGCGGGAGCCGGCACCGCGGGGGCTGCAGCCGCCGGGGCGGCGGGGACCGAAGCACCTGGTGTCGGTGTTGCGGTGCCCGTCGTCGTCGCAGCGGGCGCGGTCGAGTTCACGTCGGCCGCCGCAGCCGTCATCTGATAGCTGGCGATCAGTCCGACGAAGGCAACAGCCGTCACCGTCCCAACGAGCGCCCGGGCCCCAGCTGCCGGGTGCGCGCTAGTCATCGGAGCCGTGCCCACCTGTGTGCGTTGAGTCATCACTGCCCGAGTCGTCGGACTCGTGGTGGGTGGGACTCGGCGACGGAGACGTGCTGTGCTCCGTGCTGTCGTCGCCGCCCGACTTCGGCGCGGTAGTCGTGCTGTGCTCGCTCGGCTCCGCGGTCTCGGAGGGCTCGGGCGTCGCCGTCGAGTCATCCGAGGTGGTGGTCGGCGACGGTGTCGGGTCGAGCACAGTCGGCACGGTCCCGAGGTGCGTCTGATTGAAGCTGGCGAGGGTTCCGGCGTTGACGGCCATGGCCGCACCCGCCGTTCCCAGCACGCCCACGATGGACAAGGCGATGATGATTGGTGTTTTCATGTGCTCGACGCTACGGAACGGATGTCGAAGGCTGGGCATGCGGATATCCAAGAAACATCGAAGATCGACCCTCGCTTCACCGGGTGGTTGACGGCCCACCGCCACAATGGATCATGCGCGTGCTGCTGATCGAGGACGACCCGGCGGTTGCGGCGAGCATCATCGACGCCCTGGTCGGGGCGAGCCACACCGTGCAGCACGAATCCACGGGCGCAGCCGGCATCCAGGCGGTCCGTGACGAGTCGCCCGACCTGGTCGTGCTCGACCTCGGCCTGCCGGATATGGACGGGACGGACGTCTGCCGCAGCATCCGAGCCGAGTCGGCCGTGCCGATCATCGTGGTCAGCGCGCGCAGCGAGGAAGTCGACCGCGTGTTGGCCCTCGAGATGGGCGCCGATGATTTTCTGGTCAAGCCTTTCGGCATTCGCGAGTTGATCGCGCGAATCCGCGCGGTGACGCGGCGCACCCTCGACGGTCATGCACCAGCCCCCGTCGCCACCGAGCGGAGGCTGGGACCTCTCGTCATCGACCTGCGGGGCCAACGGATCGCCATCGACGGCATCCAGGTGCACCTGACGACGATCGAGTATCAGCTCTTGGTATACCTCTCGGAGGAGCCGGGGGCGGTGCGGCCACGGTCCGACATCTTGCGCGAGGTGTGGAAGACCGACTGGTTCGGCGCGACGAAGACGCTGGATGCGCACGTGGCCGCACTGCGCAAGAAGCTCGGCTCGCCGAGCTGGATCGAGTCGGTGCGGGCGGTTGGATTCCGGTTCGAGATTCCCGCATGACCTGGCGCTTCATGCTGGCTCTGATGGGGGTGACGGCCGTCGTCTTGGCCGTGCTGTTGATTCCGATCAGCGGCTACCTCACCCAGAGCGAGCACGACCGCATCACCACCGCGCTTGAGCGGGACGCCTTCGTGCTGGCGGGGCGCTCAGCGGCATCCCTCGAAGCACCGAGCGCGGCCGCCTCGGTTGCGATCACCGACCTGGCCAGGCGCTACCGCGATTCCAGCGAAGGCGCGCGCGTGGTGATCGTCGACGCGGACGGCACCGCGATCGTGACCAGCGACGACGACCCGGCCGCCCTCGGGTCATCGTTCCGCTCCCGACCCGAGATCCGCATAGCACTGAGCGGCCAGATCGCGAATGGAATGCGCTACTCGCAGACCCTGTCGCTCGAACTGCTCTACGTCGCTGTGCCGGTGTTGCACGGTGACAAAGTGGTGGGCGCCGTGCGGCTCACGTATCCGGCGCAGGTCGTCACCGACGCGGCGAACGCGAAACTGGGCGGTCTCGGGATCGTCGCCCTCACCACCGTGCTGCTTGCTGGCGCGGTCGGCTGGATCTTTTCGCGCTCGGTCACGAGGCGGTTGCGCCGCTTGACCGAGCTGACCGAACAGGTCGCAGAAGGAGACCTGTCTGTGCGCGCCGAGGAACGCACCGGTGCGCCGGAACTGCGCTCACTGGCCCGCTCGTTCAACTCGATGACGGAGCGGCTGACTGCGGCCCTCGATCAGCAGCGACGCTTCGCCGCGGATGCGTCGCACCAGTTGCGCACCCCTCTCACGGCCCTGAGATTGCGGCTGGAACGCGCGCGCGAACTGGTCGGCCCGGAATCTGCCGAGTCCGCAGAACGGATCGCCGCCGCCGAATCCGAGGCCGACCGTCTCGAAACCCTGGTCGAGGGATTGCTGCAGTTGAGTCGGGGCGAGGGCACGATCGTCGCGATCGGCCAGGTCGATGTGGCGGCAATCGCCCGCGAACGGGTCGAGCAGTGGCGTCCGCTCGGCGAGGAACGCGGCCTGGCGATCGAGTACCGCGGGCCGGACGCGGCGGTGGCGCTCGCGGCATCCTCTGTCGTGGAGCAGATCATCGACAACTACCTCGACAACGCCATGAGTGTGAGCACTCCGGGCTCGACAGTCGAGGTCAGGGTCGACCACGACACCCACCGCAGCACGGTGCACGTGTTGGATCGCGGTCCCGGGATGCCGCCCGAGGCGCTCGAGCGCGCCTTCGACCGTTTCTGGCGCGCTCGCTCGGATGGCTCGGGAAGCGGACTCGGGCTCTCGATCGTCAGCCAGCTCGCCCAGGCAAGCGGGGCGGAAGTGCAACTGGCGAACCGCATCGGCGGGGGCCTGGATGCCTCGGTGCGGTTCGGCACCAAATGGACACCCCCGCGAAGCTCGACACGGAGGCGCGAGCAATCCGGGTCTGGGCGGGGCCGTCGGCGCTCGAGCGCCGGGGGTCGAGCCTAGAGTTGCCGCATGGCTCGCCCGACGTCTTCATACGCCTGCAGCGAGTGCGGGTGGACCAGCGTCAAGTGGGTCGGCCGCTGCGCGGAGTGCCAGGCGTGGGGCACGGTCGTCGAGCGAGCAGTCCCGGTCGCCGCGGTGCGTGCCGGTACCGTTCCCGCCGGCCGGGCGGCCCGACCCATCACCGATCTGGGCACCGAATCGGTGGCTCACTGGCCCAGCGGCATCGCCGAGTTCGACCGCGTGCTGGGCGGTGGGATCGTCCCTGGCGCCGCGATCCTGCTGAGCGGCGAGCCGGGGGTCGGCAAGTCGACCCTGTTGCTCGAGGTGGCATCACGGGCCGCCCGCACCGACACGCGCGTGCTGTATGTGAGCGCCGAAGAGTCGGCAAGCCAGGTGCGCATGCGCGCTGAGCGCACCGGAGCCCTCGCGCATTCCGGCGCCGATGAGCTGTACCTCGCCGCCGAGACCGATCTCGCGACGATCCTCGGCCATGTGGATGCTGTACGCCCTGGCCTCCTGATCGTCGACTCGGTGCAGACCGTCTCGTCAGCGATGTCCGAGGGCGCGCCGGGCCAGCCCGCGCAGGTGCGCGAGGTCGCCGGCACCCTCATCCGGATTGCCAAAGAGCGCAACCTGCCGGTGCTGCTGATCGGTCATGTCACCAAAGACGGCACCATTGCCGGGCCCCGGATGCTCGAGCACCTGGTCGACGTCGTGTGCACCTTCGAGGGCGACCGGCAGACCGCGCTGCGCTTTGTTCGGGCCACCAAGAACCGGTTCGGTCCGACCGACGAGGTCGGCTGCTTCGAGATGACCGGCGATGGGATCGCCGAGGTTGCAGACCCGAGCGGACTGTTCCTGTCGCGCGGCGCGACGCCGGTCAGTGGCACCTGCGTCACCGTGGCGGTCGAGGGCCGCCGCGCACTGCCGGTCGAGGTGCAGGCACTCATCGTCGCGACTCCGGCGCCGCAACCGCGGCGGGTGGTGAACGGGGTGGACGCGTCCCGGGTGGCGATGCTGCTCGCGGTGCTCGAGCGGCGCTGCGGGCTGCGGCTGTCGAGTTCGGACGTCTATGTGTCGACCGTCGGCGGCATCCGTCTCACCGAGCCCGGCGCCGATCTCGCGATTGCGCTGGCCATCGCCAGTGCCGTGAAAGACCAGCCGCTGCCCGCCACCACCGCCGCGGTTGGCGAGATCAGTCTGGCTGGCGAGATCAGACCGGTTGCCGCGGCGAAGCAACGCGCGGCCGAAGCACGCCGGCTCGGCTACACGACGATCGTCGACGGCGACGCCGGATCGCTGAAGAACGCGATCCAGGCGGCGTTTGCGAGCGCGGCACCGGTCGCCCGGGCCGACAGTCCCGCGTTCTAGAGCCGGTTGTATGCGGTGGTGAGGAGCTTCTGAAGCGCCGCGGGATCCGACGGCCCCGCGACGAGGTCCATCAGCAGGATGTTCGTTCGGATGCCGTCATTGACCACTGCTGCCCCGCCGTTCGGCGTTGAGATCACGACTCCACCGCCGCCGAGCTGCACCGGCGTCCGAGTGACGCCGGGCGGGTTGCCCCCGTCGTCGCCGCCGTCGTCGCCGCTGCCTCCCGCGTCACTCGGATCTGCGGGCTGCAGCACGACGCCGAAGACACCGCCGGACGTCCCGAGGCCGTCGATGACCTTGCCCGGATCGGTCGGCCCGAGGAAGCCCACGAACCCACCGAGGGCCGCCGCGGTGCTGCCGGGGGCATCCATGGCGAACGAGCAGACCTGCCCGCCATCGGACATTACCTTGCCGCGCACGACCGCTAGCACGGCGACGCCGAGCGCCTTGGCCACTTCGGTACGGGTGAGGAGTGAGCACGGATCGCCGAGCTTGCCGACGACGGTCGCTCCGGCGGGTGGCACGAGGTCGTCGGGATCGGCGACGCCCTCTATTCCGGTGGCCGAGGGACTGGGCGTCCCGCTGGGCACCGGCATCGAGGCCGTGCCGGACTGACATCCCGTCAGCGCCAGTGCGGTGACGAGGAGAACAGGGATGATCGCGCGCACATTCACCTCGGTCAGAAATCACAACATAATGTTGCAGGATTGACCGAGGGTAACATCGCGTCAACCGCTCGATCAAGACAATGCTTCACAGGAGGGCACATGAGCCGCGCGCTGCTGCGAGGTCTCGCACTTGTCGAAGCCGTCGGCCACGAGCCAGGGACCGTTTCAGAACTCGCGCGTCGTCTCGGAATCGACAAAGCGGTGATCTCACGCCTGGTTGCCAGCGCAGAGGCCGATGGCTGGCTGGTGCGGCAGAACGGACTCGTGGGCCTCGGTCCCCGCGCGGCCGCCCTGGGCGGGGCGAGCCAGGCCAGGTCATTCGAACGGCACGCGGCTGAACTCGCCCACGTCATCTCGGGCTGCACGGGGCTGGACGCGATGGTCTACCAGTACGCCGGGGAGCGCGGTCACCTGCTCGCGATGGCGACCGGGCTGAGGCCGGTCTCGATCGACGACACCGAGGCGTACCCGTTCCCGCTCTTCGGCACAGCCATCGGGCTCAGTCTGGCGGCCCAGCTGACGGATGCCGCGCTCGCCTCCCTCATGCCGGAGACCCTCCCGGCCTACACCTCGAGCACGCCGACCGACCGCGCGGAGGTGGCCAGGAGAATCGCCGTCATTCGTGACGGCGGCGCGGCCCGGGAGTCCGGGGAGTTCGCCGAGGGAGTGGCCTGTTTCGCCTTGCCGTGGAGACACAGCGCTGCACACGTTCCCACGTCCCTGTCGTGTCTCGGACCGACCGACGAAGTTCTGGCGAATGAAGAGCTCATCCTGCGGGTGCTGCGCGCGGCGGCCTCGCCAGGAGCGACTCGGGCATCCGTCATCGCCGCGGCCGCCTAGCGGGCGAGGCGCGAGTCCACGTCGGCCGCCGTGGGGAGCGAGCCGCGGGCGCCGAAGCCCTCGGTCGCGATCGCGCCGGCCGCTGAGGCCCAGGCCACGGCATCCCCGAGCTCTCGACCGTTGGCGAGCGCAACGGCCAGGGCGGCCGTGAAGGCATCGCCGGCGCCGGTGGTGTCGACGACGTCAGCCGGGCTGGGCGCGATGTGGCTGGCCGCCCCGTCGGCGGGGTGCAGCTCGGTGCCGTATCCACCTCTGGTCACGACCACGGCTCCCGCTCCTGCGGCGAGCAGCCCGTCGACCCCGCCCAGCTGCTCGACCTCGGTCTCGTTCGGCGTGATGACGGTCGCGGCGGCGATCAGCTCGGCGGGCAACTCGCTCGCGGGCGCCGGGTTCAGCACGACTCGCCAGCCGCGCGCCACCGCCGTGCGGGCCGCCGCAACCACCGACTCGAGCGGGATCTCGAGGCAGACGACCAGCACCGCGTCGTCCGACTCGATGGCGGCGATGGCCCCCTCCACCGCCGAGGGCGTCACCGCGGCGTTAGCACCGGGGACGATCGCGATCGAGTTCTCGCCGTCGTCATCCACCAGGATGATCGCCACGCCGGTCGCGCCGTCGACCGTTGCCAGCCCGCTCACGTCGATGCCGCGGTCGGCCAGGTCGGAGCGGGCAGCTTCGCCCCAATGGTCGGAGCCGACCGCGCCAACGAAGTGCACCTGCGCTCCCAGTGCGGCGGCAGCCGAAGCCTGATTGCCGCCCTTGCCCCCCTGCACTTGGGCGAAGCGCTGCATCGAAACGGTCTCGCCGAGCCGCGGCATCCGCCCGCCGGCAGCGACCAGATCGATATTGATCGAGCCGACGACGATGACGGGTGCTGCGCGGATGGTCACGAGCTGGCTACTGCAGCACGAACTGCTTCGTGCCTGTCGACTTGGCCGGGCCGACCTGCACGGCCAGGTGATAGCTGGCGCCGCCGGCCGTCACCTCAGGACGGTTGCCGGTGCAGGTCGTCGACGACGAGCGGGTGCGGTCCCAAGGGAACGGCGTGGTCGAAAGGGTCTTGCCCGGCTCGAGCACCTTCTTGGTCGCCGAAGGCGCTGTCTGGCAGTCCTTGGAACTCCAGATCTGATCGGATCCGCTCGTGATCAGGTAGACCTGCGCGTCGGTGCCCACATCGAAGGTGCACGCGCTCGCGCCCGAGTTGGTGATCGACATCGAGAGCTGGGGCTGCACGCCTGCCGCGTAACTGGCGGCATCGGTGATCGGGGTGAGCGTGATCACGGCCGGATCGCACGCGGTCGCACTCGACCCGGATGTTGCGGCGCTCGAGGGAACGTGCGATGCACTGTTCGACCCACTCGGGGTCGGGTTCGGAGCGCCGGATCCCGGTCGCACGATGATCAGCACCACGACCACGATCATCGCAACGACGACCAGCAGCAGGAGCAGGCGGCGACGCCAGTAGACCGACGGCGGTTGCGGGCCGACCGGGTTCTTGATCGTCGACATGCGGCCAGGCTAATCCCGGCGCCGTGCGCGACGCTGCTGACCCGCCGCTACAACTGCTTGAGCATCCGGGAGTTGCCCAGCGTGTTCGGCTTGACCCGCGCCAGATCCAGAAACTCGGCGACGCCCTCGTCAGACGAGCGCACCAGCTCTGCGTACACGTCCGGCGAGACGATGCCCTCGCCGATCTCGGAGTACCCGTGATCGGTGAAGAACCGGGTCTCGAAGGTGAGGCAGAACAAGCGGGTCAGGCCGAGCTCTCGCGCATCCGCTTCGAGTCGCTGGAGCAGCGCGCGGCCAACCCCTTTGGTGCGCTGGTCGGCCGCGACGGCCAGAGTGCGCACCTCGCCGATGTCGTCCCACATCACGTGCAGTGCGCCGCATCCGATCAGGGTCCCGTCAGGGGTCTCGGCGACGCGGAACTCCTGAACAGCCTCGTAGAAGACGACGCGGTCTTTACCGAGCAGGATGCGGTCGTGCACCAGCGGCTCGATCAGCGCCTCGATCAGCGGCACGTCACGGGTGCGGGCGCGTCGCACCGCGAAGGCCGCGGCTGGTTCGGATGTCACCGTGCCACCCTACAAGCGCGGTTGCGCCGACCGCGGCGGCCTCTCGCCCCCCATGTCCAAATGAAGGAAAAAGCGAGAGCTGCCCTCGAGACACCGGGGGCAGTGTGGCCGGTCGCTCGAAATCTCCTTCATTTGGACAGAGTTGCGCGGGCCCGGCAACGACG
Source organism: Pseudolysinimonas sp. (assembly GCA_039928695.1). Classification (GTDB taxonomy): domain Bacteria; phylum Actinomycetota; class Actinomycetes; order Actinomycetales; family Microbacteriaceae; genus Lysinimonas. The sequence continues at coordinate 121,918 of JBDSSQ010000003.1, forward strand.
AAGGGCGGCGGCTCCGAAGAACCACCGCCCTGTCGCGAGTCAGAAGACCCTGGTTACTCAGCCTCGGCTGCCCCGACCTTCTCGGGCAGAGCCTTGGTCGGCGCTTCCTCGCGGCCCGGCTGACGGCCGGTCGTGAAGACGAACTCGCCCAACCCCTCCGCCGAGGCAACGTAGTTCACGTGAACGTGGTCGCCGGCAGACAGCTCGCCGTGCAGGATCTTCTCGCTGAGCGCGTCCTCGACCTCGTGCTGCACCGCTCGGCGCAGCGGACGGGCACCGAGGGTCGGGTCCCAGCCGAGCTCGATCAGACGCGACTTGGCGTCATCCGACACCTCGATCGTCATGTCGCGGTCGAGCAGGCGCTCCGACAGTCGGCCGATGAAGAGGCCGACCACCTGGAGCAACTCGGGCTTGCTGAGCTGCGGGAAGACGATCGTCTCGTCGACGCGGTTCAAGAACTCCGGCTTGAAGTGCTTCTTCAGCTCCTCGATCACCTTGCCGCGCATCGCCCGGTACGAGTTCTCGGAACTGCCCTCGAGCGTGAAGCCCACCGGTCCACCGGTGATGTCCTTCGTTCCGAGGTTGGTGGTCATGATGATCACGGTGTTCTTGAAGTCGACGACGCGGCCCTGGCCATCCGTCAAACGTCCCTCCTCCAGAATCTGGAGCAGCGAGTTGAAGATGTCGGGGTGCGCCTTCTCGATCTCGTCGAAGAGCACAACGCTGAACGGCTTGCGGCGCACCTTCTCGGTGAGCTGGCCGCCCTCTTCGAAGCCGACGAACCCTGGAGGGGCACCGAACAGCCGCGAGACGGTGTGCTTCTCGCCGTACTCGCTCATGTCGAGCGAGATCAGCGCGTCTTCGTCGTCGAACAGGAACTCGGCGAGCGCCTTGGCCAGCTCGGTCTTTCCGACGCCGGTGGGGCCGGCGAAGATGAACGAGCCGGAGGGGCGCTTCGGGTCCTTGAGTCCGGCGCGGGTGCGACGGATCGTCTTGGAGAGCACCGAGATGGCCTCCTCCTGACCGATGACACGCTCGTGCAGGGCCTTCTCCATGAAGATGAGCCGTGAGCTCTCTTCCTCGGTGAGCTTGAAGACCGGGATGCCGGTCGCGTTCGCCAGTACCTCGGCGATGACGCCCTCATCCACGGTTCCGGATGCCGCGACATCCCCGGCACGCCACTGCTTCTCGAGGCGCAGCCGCTCGCCGAGCAGCTTCTTCTCCTCGTCGCGCAGGCTGGCGGCCTTCTCGAAGTCCTGGTCTTCGATGGCGGCTTCCTTGGTCGCGCGCACTCCGGCGATCTTGTCGTCGAACTCGCGCAGCTCCGGCGGGGCCGAGAGGATCGACAGACGCAGGCGGGCGCCGGCCTCGTCGATCAGGTCGATGGCCTTGTCTGGCAGGAAGCGGTCGCTCACGTAGCGGTCCGACAGGTTCGCCGCGGCCACGATGGCGCCATCGGTGATCGACACCTTGTGGAACGCCTCGTACTTGTCGCGGAGTCCCTTGAGGATGTTGATGGTGTGGGGCAGCGTGGGCTCGTGCACCTGCACGGGCTGGAAGCGGCGCTCGAGCGCAGCATCCTTCTCGAAGTGCTTGCGGTACTCGTCGAGTGTCGTCGCACCGATGGTCTGCAGCTCACCACGGGCGAGCAGCGGCTTCAGGATGCTGGCCGCGTCGATCGCGCCTTCTGCGGCACCCGCACCCACCAGGGTGTGGATCTCGTCGATGAACGTGATGATGTCGCCGCGGGTGCGGATCTCTTTGGTGACCTTCTTGAGGCGCTCTTCGAAGTCACCGCGGTAGCGGGATCCGGCGATGAGCGATCCGAGGTCGAGCGTGTAGAGCTGCTTGTCTTTCAGCGTCTCGGGCACGTCACCGCGCACGATCGCCTGGGCGAGACCCTCGACGACGGCGGTCTTGCCGACGCCGGGCTCGCCGATCAGCACCGGGTTGTTCTTCGACCGGCGGGAGAGGATCTGCATGACCCGCTCCATCTCTTTCTCGCGCCCGATCACCGGGTCGAGCTTGCCGTCGCGCGCGGCCTGGGTGAGGTTGCGGCCGAACTGGTCGAGAATCTGCGAGCCCTTGTCTGGCGTCGCGTCGTTGCCGCCGACCGCGACCTGCTCCTTGCCCTGGTATCCGCTGAGCAACTGGATGACCTGCTGGCGAACGCGGTTCAGGTCGGCGCCCAGCTTGACGAGCACCTGAGCGGCGACGCCCTCGCCCTCGCGGATCAGGCCGAGCAGGATGTGCTCGGTGCCGATGTAGCTGTGGCCGAGCTGCAGCGCCTCGCGCAGGCTCAGCTCGAGCACCTTCTTGGCGCGCGGAGTGAAGGGGATGTGGCCGGTCGGCTGCTGCTGACCCTGGCCGATGATGTCTTGGACCTGCTCGCGCACGGCATCCAGCGAGATCCCGAGGCTCTCGAGGGCCTTCGCGGCGACGCCCTCGCCCTCGTGAATGAGGCCGAGCAGAATGTGCTCGGTGCCGATGTAGTTGTGGTTGAGCATCTTCGCCTCTTCTTGGGCGAGCACCACCACGCGACGGGCGCGATCCGTGAACCGTTCGAACATGTCTGTTTGCTCCTCAGGAACCACGCAGGGGCAGTTCCGTTAGTTCGAGAGTAGCCAGGGCGGGTCGGCGATTCGCCCCTGTTCGCTCACGGCGGGATGGATGTCGCGGCGGCCGTTGTGGGGGCAGCGCGGGGTTGCGGGGCTTATCGATCATCGTTATGTTAACGATTGTCGATAAGGAGACACCATGGGGGAATCCACCACCACTCGGCGAGGCGCCGGTGCCGCGCTGCTGATCCTCAGCGCGGGCACGGTGATCTACGCCCTCGGGGTCGTCGTGTTCGGGATCATCGATCTCGCCACGCAGCTCGCGAGCGGCGAAATACGGCCCACCTTGTACTGGTCGCCCAATACGTATCTCTTTCAAGACGATGGAAACGGCGGTGGAGTGCACGTGTCGGGCCTCGGTGGGTCGGTCAGCGCCATCGTCACGGGCGAGTCCGTGGGCACCACGGTGATCTACATCGTCGCCACAGTGTTCGGCCTCCTGACGGAAATCGCGCTGGGGATATTGGCCGTGAGGATGCTACGTCGCCTCCGGACAGGCCATCCCTTCGATCGATCGGCTTGGCGAGAGGTCGTCGCGTCGAGTGTGGTGGTCTTGGGGGTGGGAGTCGCCAGCCAGTTGCTGGCGTGGTGGAGCAGGGTGGCGATCATCGACGAGGCCGGTGGTGATCGCTTTTCACGGTCGTTCGTGTTCGACCCACTCACTGTCACCGTTGCTCTCGTTCTCGTCATCGTCGCCGTGGCGTTCCGGTTCGGCGAGCGGTTGCAGCGCGACACTGAAGGGCTGGTCTGATGGCACGCCTGAATGCCCCTGAGACCTCGACGACGTTCTCGATCCTTCGCCTCCTCGCGCTTCTGATTGCCGGCATCTCGACGGTGATCGGGGTTGGTTACCTGATCATCGCCGCCCTCGGGCCCGAGGTCTGGTGGCCGAGTGGGGGCGGCCTGGCGTCCGGAGCCTTCGTCGACTTTCCGTTCGAGTTGCGACTGGTCAACGCGGCGGCCTTCTTGCTCTGGTGGCTGACGGTCGCGTCAATGGCGCTGATCGTCGCATCGCTACTCGGCCGAATCCGGCATGGCGTGCGTTTCGTCCCTGCGGTTACTGTCGGAGCCTGGTCGCTGGCCATCGCGTTGGCGGTCGGTTCGACTGTCTCTCGGATCGTCGAGAACATCGCACGAAACTCGACGCTCAATTTTGACGGCGTCGAAGATCCGTCACACCCTGTCGGTGGGCAGATCTACTGGAACATCGGCCCGCAGGTGCTCGTACCCGATCTGCCCCTTCTCGCGGTCAGCGTAGTGCTGGGTTTGCTCGCCTATGTGATCGGCGCCGGCGAGCGGCTGCAGCGCGACACCGAGGGGCTGGTCTGATGACGCCGGCGGACGAAGAGGATGCCGGGCGGATCCACTGCCGGCTCGACGAACTGCTCGAGGCGCGGGGCATGACCCTCACCCGCTTGAGCGAACTGGTCGGAGTCTCGATCGTGAATCTTTCCGTGCTGAAGAACAACCGTGCGCGCGCCATCCGGTTCTCCACGTTGACGGCCATCTGCGAGGCGCTCGAGTGCGAGGTCGGCGAGCTGATGGTGGTCGCCGCCCCTAACCTGTCAAGCACACTTGACACAGGCGCGCTGTCAAGCTAACTTGACAGGCATGGACAGCGAGATCCGAAGGATGCGCGAGCAGGCAGGCATGTCGCAAGGCGCACTTGCCGCCGCGCTCGGCGTCTCCCGGCAGACGATCAACGCGATCGAAACGGGCAAGTACGACCCCTCGCTGACCCTTGCCGTGCGGCTTGCCCGGCATTTCGATTCCACCGTCGAGGAGGTCTTCCATGTCGACAACGATTAGTCGTCTTCCTCTGTCAGTTCCCAACATGATCTTGATCGGCGGAGCATTCGCCGGGGTAATCGCCACTGTCGCGCTTCGCAACTGGTTCGGCGCGGGGCTGCTGATCTTTGTCGGCGGCGGCGGCCTGCTCTCGGCCCTGCTCGCGCGACGGGCGAGCGCCAGCGACTGGCTGCGCATCAACGCGATCGAGTACCGAGACGAAAGGGACTCCCGACTGGCGAGTCACGGGTTCGCCGTCGTCGGCGCTTGGGCGCTCGCCCTCTCCACTCTCGAGCTCGTGGCCGCGACGATCTTCGTCGGAGCCATCACGCTCAACAGTTCGGGCACGATCACCGATGGCACAGTGACCTTCGTCACCACCAGCGGCCTCGGCGTGGTTGCTGGCGCGCTGGAGGCAATCGCCTCGATCCAGTTGTTCGTGCTGTGTCTCGTCTGGGGCATCGCCAACACTCGGGCCGTGAAGCGGGGCTGACGCGCGGCTAACCTGGCCAGCATGGGCGTGCCGGATCTGCTCGCTGCCGAGTTGGCGGCGCCGTTCGAGCGGGCGAACGTCGAGGATGCCGCGAGCATCGCACTGCGCCACTGGGGTCTCGCCACCGAGCGCGCGCACCGCGTTGACACCGAGCGCGACGACACGTTCGAGTTGGGAACCGACGCCGGAAACTACGCGCTGAAGCTCTCGCATCCCGGCGACGACCCGGCGGTGATCGACCTGCAGACCGCGGCGATCGAGTGGGCGGCGGTTCATGACTCTTCCCTGTCGATCGCGCGCCCCCTGTCGTCGCTCGACGGCACTTTGCAGCCCGTCGTCCCCGTCGCCGGCACCGGGCGGATCGCACGGATCTTCCCCTGGATGCCCGGTCAGTCGCTGCGCGCCGAACTCTCGAATGCTGCCCCCACCCCGCAGCTGCTGCACGCGATCGGCGCGACCCAGGGCCGGCTGTCGGTCGCCCTTGCCGGATTCCGCCATCCGGCCGAGTCGCGCGTGCTCGCCTGGGATGTCGCGCAACTGGCGTCGCTCGCCGGTCTGATCGAGGCGGTCGAGCGTCCGGGTCCCGTTGCGGCCGCTCTCGAGCAACACATCAGCGACGTCGCCCCGCGGATTGCCGATCTTCCCCAGCAGGTCATCCACAACGACGGCAACCTCGACAACCTGCTCGTCGATCTGGTCGATCAGCCGCGCATCACGGTGCTCGACTTCGGCGACGTGGTCCGCACGGCGCGGGTGCTCGACCTGGCCGTCGCCACGAGCTACCTGCTGCCGGCCGACGACAGCTACCGGGCATCCGACACTCTCGCGAGCATGACGGACGGCTGGGCGAGCGTGCTGGCACTCGCCCCCGAGGAGCAGGAGCTGCTGCCCAGGCTCGTGATTGCGCGGCTGCTGCAGCGCATCCTGCTCGGCTCGTGGCTGGCGCGCGAGCGACCGAGCAACGCCGACTACCTCGGCCGCAACATCGCCCACACCCGGGCGCAGCTCGCGATCGCCTTGACGGAAGGCTGGTAACCGTGCCTGGACCCACGAGCTATTTCGATCCGGCCAGCACGGACGAACTCGACCCGCGCACGGCCGACCTGGTGCGCAGACGCGCGGCCGCCCTCGGCTCGGCCTACCGGCTGTTCTACCGCGAGCCGCTCGAGCTGGTACGCGGGCTCGGCGCTCGCGTCTGGGACCGCGACGGCGTCGAGTACCTCGACGTCTACAACAATGTGCCATCTGCGGGTCACGCCCACCCGCGAATCGTCGCGGCCATCGCCGAGCAGGCGGCGCGACTCAACACCCACACCCGCTACCTCGACGAGGCGACGATCGCCTACGCCGAGGATCTGCTCTCGACATTTCCCCCTCACCTGAGCAACGGGCGGGGGAACGTCATGTTCACCTGCACGGGTTCCGAGGCGAACGATCTCGCGCTGCGCATCGCCAAAGCGGCGACCGGCGGCGATGGCGTCATCGTCACCCGCAACGCCTACCACGGGGTCACCACCGAGGTCGCGGCGATCTCGCCGTCGCTTGGCGGGGTCGGCTCGCTGGCTCCGTGGGTGCGGATGATCGACGCGCCAACACCCGGGGTCGACCTGGGCACCCAGGTGGCCGCCGCCATCGCGTCACTCGCGGACGCCGGCATCCGGCCGGCCACCCTCATTGTCGACACGATCTTCGCCAGCGACGGCGTGCTTCCGGATGCCGCCGGCCTGGCGCCGGCGGTCGCGGCGATCCGTGCCGCAGGTGGCATCTTCATCGCCGACGAGGTGCAGCCCGGGTTCGGCCGGCTCGGGCGGCTCACGTCGGAGGGATCACTCTGGGGCTTCGCCCGCCACGGACTCGAGCCCGACTTGGTGACGCTGGGCAAGCCGATGGGCAACGGGCATCCGATCGCCGGTGTCGTCGCGCGACGCCAACTGGTCGATGCATTCGCCGCCCGCGGCCGCTATTTCAATACCTTCGGCGGCAACCCGGTGTCGATCGCCGCCGCTCAGGCGACCCTCGACGTCGTGCGTGACGAGGCGCTGTCCGAGCACGCGGCAACGGTCGGCAGTCGGCTGCTGAAGGCCCTGCAGTCGATCGACAACCCGCGCATCGGGTCGGTGCGGGGCGCGGGGCTGTTCATCGGTGTCGACGTGATCGACACGGCCGGTGACCCCGACGAGGCGCTGGCGCTCGACGTGGTGAACGCGCTGCGCGAGCGGCGAATCTTGCTCGCCGCCTCGGGGCCGGCCAACCACACCCTCAAAATCCGCCCGCCGCTGGTGTTCGATGACGCGGACGCTACCCGGCTGGTGACCGAGCTGGCAGGAGTTTTGACGGGCGCTCTCAAGCAATCCGCGAAAGGCTAACGTCGAAACATGCGCATGCTGCTGACGTCGAACGGCGTCTCGAACGACCTGATCCGCGAAACCTTCGCTGACCTGCTCGGCAAGCCGTTCGGCGAGGCGAAGATCGTTGCGATCATCGACGCGATCCTGCCGTTCGGCGGCGACAGCTCGAAGCTGCTCTCGCATCTGCAAGGCGTGCAGGACCTCGGCTGGAGGCAGTTCGATGTTCTGTCGCTCTTTGCCGGCCCTCAGTCTCTTGTCGAGACGCGTCTTCGCGACGCCGATGTGATCTTCTGCTACGGCGGAAGCAACCACTGGCTCGCCCACGCCTGGACCGCAACCGGCCTGGCACCCGTGCTCGCCGAACTGCTCGAGTCGAAGGTCTACCTCGGGTGGAGCGCGGGCTCGATGATCTTCTCCCGCGCGCATGACGCGGTGGTCGCAGAGTTCGACGACGAGAAGGACGAGGTGGCGATGTTCGGACTCTCGTCCGCCTCGGCTGCGGTGCCGCTGTTCGACTGGTTCGTCCTGTGCCACTTGAACGCGCCGTATTTTCCGAATCAGACGGACGAATGGGCGGCAGCTGTCGCGGCGCGGCTGGGCAGTCCTGTGTACTTTCTCGACGACGATTCTGCGCTTCTCGTCAGAGACCCGGATGCCGACCCTGAGGTCATCTCGACCGGACACTGGTTGCGGCTCGGCGGCTGACCTGGCTCCCGCGTCGGGAGTTCGCGGCAGACTGGGGGCATGGCCTCGATCGGTATCATCTACCAGCCGTCCTTCCCGCCCGAGGCCTTGCGCGCAGCAGCGCAGCGCGCTGAACGCGCTGGCATCCACGAGCTGTGGGTCTTCGAGGACTGCTTCAAAGAGTCCGGTATCGCCACGGTGACCGCCGCCCTCGCCGCCACCGAACGGATCACGATCGGCGTCGGGATCCTGCCCATGCCGTTGCGAAACGTCGCGCTCCTCGCGATGGAGATGGCGACGATCGAGCGGATGTTCCCGGGCCGCGCTCGCTTCGGGGTCGGGCACGGCGTCCTGGATTGGATGGGGCAGGTCGGCGCCCGAGTCGCCTCACCCCTGACCCTCATGCGCGAGTACGTGCCGGCGCTGCGCGGGCTCCTCGCCGGCGAGGAACTGACTGTTGACGGCCGCTACGTGTCTCTCGATCGGGTGAAGCTCGATTGGCCGCCGCAGCGGCACATGCCGGTGCTTGCCGCCGGCGAGGGGCCGAAGACGATCGCGCTGACCGGCGAAGTCGCCGATGGCACGATCCTCACCACAGGCACCAGCGCCGGGATGGTTCGCGACTCCGTCGCGTCGATCGCCGCCGCTCGCGAGGCGACTGGTCGCGACGCCGCTCACGAGATCGTGTTGTTCCTCATGGCCGAGTTCGGCGACGGCGCCGCGCAGCGCATGGAGGCCGAGTTCGACGAGTGGAAGCTGGAAGGCGAGCGCCGAGTGGCCGCCACCGGCTCCGACGACGAGATCGAGGCAACGGTGCGCGAGATGATCGACGCGGGCGCGACCACCGTGTTGCTTCAGTCACGCAGCGGCGAGACCGACCTCGACGGCTACCTCGACGCGGTCGCCAGGATCGCCGCGCGGTTCTAGTCCGCCGACCCCTCGGCCATGCGCGCGCGCTCTTCGGCCTCGACCTTGGCGTAGCTGGCGCGCTCGTTGCGATCCGACCTGATCACCGAGCGCATGATGAACCAGAACAGCAGGCCGATCACGATCGTGGGCGCGAGGGCCCAGATGATCCCACCCCAGAGGTCTGTCGGCATGGGATCAGGGTACGCCGTTGTCAGTGGGCGTTCGCCGCGAAGGCGATCGCGATGGCGATGAGCATCACCACGAGTCCGGCGATCGCAACGAACCGCGAGGTGCGGCGGTCCATCGCTAGCCCTTGGCGAGGATGCCGACGATCCCCGAGATGATCAGATAAACGGCGACCCCGCCGACGATCAGCCAGATCGCGATGCGAGTCGTGGTGAGCTTCGGCTTGTCCGGGCCGCCATTGCCGCCGGGCTCGAGTGGGGAGCTCATCACTTCACCAACGGAAAGAGGATGGTTTCCCGGATGCCCAGGCCCGTGATCGCCATCAGCAGTCGATCGATTCCCATGCCCATGCCTCCGGTGGGCGGCATCCCGTGTTCGAGCGCACGCAGGAACTCCTCATCGAGTCTCATCGCCTCATCGTCACCCCGGGCGGCCTGGGCCGCCTGCTCGACGAAGCGCTCGCGCTGGATGACGGGGTCGACCAGCTCCGAGTACCCCGTGGCGAGCTCGAAGCCGCGGATGTAGAGGTCCCACTTCTCGACGACGCCGGCGATCGAGCGGTGGTCGCGCACCAGTGGGCTGGTATCGACCGGGAAGTCCATGACGAAGGTAGGACGCACCAGATCCTTCTTCACGAAGTGCTCCCAGAGCTCTTCGACGTACTTGCCGTGGGTCGCGAGCGCCACCTCGAGGCCGTTCGCGTCGGCCAGCTTCTTCAGCTCGGCGACCGTGCTCTGCGGCGTGACCTCGACTCCGGATGCCGTGCTGAGCGACCCGTACATGCTGATGCGGTCCCACTGGCCGCCCAGGTCGTACTCGGTGCCGTCTGCCCAGGTGACAACGTGCGATCCGGTGACCGCCTTCGCGGCATCCTGGATCAGTTGCTGCGTCAGGTCGGCCATCTGCTCGTAGTCGCCGTACGCCTGGTAGGCCTCGAGCATCGCGAACTCGGGGCTGTGCGTGGAATCTGCGCCCTCGTTGCGGAAGTTCCGGTTGATCTCGTAGACCCGCTCGATGCCGCCGACCACGGCGCGCTTGAGGAACAGCTCGGGGGCGATGCGCAGAAAGAGTTCGGTGTCGAACGCGTTCGAGTGCGTGGCGAACGGGCGCGCCGACGCACCACCGTGGATGGTCTGCAACATCGGCGTCTCGACCTCGAGGTAGCCGTGGCCGGTGAAGGTGGCGCGCAGGGAGGCGACCGCCGAGGCACGCGCGCGCACGGTGACGCGTGCCTGGTCGCGCGTGATCAGATCGAGGTAGCGCTGACGCACCCGGGTCTCGTCGCTCAACTCGGTGTAGAGGTTCGGCAGCGGCAGGATCGCCTTGGCCGCGATCTGCCACTCCTTGACCAGGATGCTCAACTCGCCCCGCCGCGACGAGATCACCTCGCCGCTCACGAAGACGTGATCGCCCAGGTCGACGTATTCCTTCCAGCGCTCGAGCAAGTTGTCGCCTACCTCGGCCAGCGACACCATGGCCTGGATGCGCTCGCCATCGCCCGACTGCAGCGTGGCGAAGCAGAGCTTGCCGGTATTGCGGAAGAACACCACGCGGCCGGCCAGGCCGACCGTCACCCCGGTCACGTCGTCGGCGACCAGCTCGCCGTACTCGGCGCGCACGGCCGGGATCGTCGTCGTAATCGGCAGGCCAACGGGGTACGCCCCCGCGCCATCGGCGATCAGGCGCTCGCGCTTCGCCAGCCGCACGGCCTTCTGCTCGGCGACCTCTTCAACGGTCGGCTCGGGCGCGGGTGTCTCGTCGCTCATCCGGGGCTCAGTTCAGATAGATGGTGTCGTTGTCGATCAGCCGCGCCGATCCGACCCGCGCCGCAATCAGCACCCGCACTTGTCCGCGGTAGCCGTCATCGACGGGCAGGAAGGTGCGCGGATTCACGACCTTGAGGTACTCCAGCTTAACCAGCCGCTCATCCATGAACACCGACTGCGCGGCGGCGAGCACCGCATCGATTCCCCGATCGGCAGCGGATGCTGCGGCCTCGAGCGCGCGGCTGAGCGCAACCGCCGCGCGGCGTTCGTCGGGGTTGAGGTAGCGGTTTCGGCTGCTCAGCGCGAGTCCGTCGTTCGCCCGCACGGTCTCGACGACCTCGACCCGCGTGGCGAAGTTGAGGTCGGCGACCATGCGCTGCACGAGAAAGACCTGCTGAGCGTCCTTCTGTCCGAACAGCACGTGATCGGGCTGCACGATGCCCAGCAGCTTGGCCACCACAGTGAGCACTCCATCGAAATGCCCGGGGCGCGAGCGACCTTCGAACAGGGTGGCGACCTCGCCGCCGGTCACGGTGATCTCGGTGCCGCCGTCGGGATACATCTCGGCGACGGTCGGCGCGAACACGAACGCGACATGGTGGTCACCAAGCGCCTCCAGGTCGGCGCTGAGGTCGCGCGGGTACTTGTCGAGATCCTCATCGGCGCCGAACTGCAGTGGATTCACGAAGATTGACACGACGACGGTCTCGGCCAACTCGCGAGCCCGATCGACGAGGGCGAGATGTCCTTCGTGCAGGGCACCCATCGTGGGAACCAGGGCGACGGTGCGGCCTGCGAGCTTCGCACGCAGCGCGGCGATCGTCTCGACGACCTCGGTACGACCGAGCGCATCGTCGGGCGCGGGGGTGTTCACGGTGCCTCCTCGACACCCTCCTCCGCGAACGGCGCCAGATCGATCGTAGTCGGCGGGGCCGGGTCGACATCGGCGCCGGCGTCGGCATGGGCCAGCGCGTTCTCGACGCTCGATCGCACCAGCGAGCCCAGCAGCACGCCCGGCCGTTCGATGCCGATTTCACGCAACATCCCGGTGGCCTGCGCGACGATCGCGCCCGAGAAGGCGCGGGCTGCCGAAATGGCCTCGGCGTACGCTGCGCGGTCGGCCTCGGCGACGACGATCGGCTCGGATCCCATCTCGACGACCAGCGCCTGCGCGATCGGCAGCACAGGGGTGGGGGCGGTCACCGCGAACCAGGCATCGCGCAGGCGGGCGAGATCGACGCTGGTGCCGGTGAAGTCCATCGCCGGATGGAGCGCAAGCGGGATCGCACCCGCCGCGAGCGCGGGCGCGAGCACGGCGATACCCACCCCCGGAGCGGTGTGAGCGACCAGTTGCCCCGCCTGCCACGCGCCGGTCGCTGCCAACCCGGAGACGAGGGCCGCGAGCTCTGACTCCGGTACCGCGAGCAGGACGAGTTCGCTGCGCTCCACCACCTCGGGCACCGTCAGAATCGGCACGCCGGGCAGAAGCGCGTCTGCCCGGTCGCGGCCGCTCTCTGACAGCGTGGCGATGCCGACGATCGCGTGGCCGGCGCCACCGAGCGCGGCCCCGAGCACTGCGCCGACGCGTCCGGCGCCGATCACCCCAATGCCGAGGCGGCCGTCGCGTTGGGTCGGCCGACGCGCGGTTGCGTCAGTCACCTGACCGGCTCATCCCCTGCCACCGGGCGGCCCTGCTCAGGTGCGCGACGCTTTCGCGGTGCGCTGCGGCGACCCCGCTGGCCGCGACGTCGCGGAAGAATCCGCCAGCCACCACGGGGTCGAGATCCTCGAGAGTCGCGCGGATCGGCCCCGCGACCGTGTGCACGTGAACGTCGGTGAGGCGCAGCATCCTGAGCAGCGGCCCCTGGCGGAGCGACACGCTCTGCATCCGCGCGGTCGGCACGACGATCAGCGAGCGCCAGATGGCGCCACGGCGCAGGAGCACGGCCTCCGGTTCGAGGGCAAAGCCATTGCGCCGCCACGAGAACCACCGCAGTACCGCAGCTCGACGGGGCGAGGTCGTGTACCCATCATCTGGCAGAGCGCGCGCCAGACCAGAAACGACCAACTCGCGCGAGCCGTCACCGACGATCTCGGGCAGGATCAACTCGAGCACCTTGAACACCTCGGCCCGCGATCCGACGGGAAGAATCGTGCTCGTGCGTCTGCCGCCCTCTTGCCGGTCGGAGTGCGAGGCCAAATTGATCCGCACCTCCCACCAGTCAGCGGGTCGCCAGAGAAGCGGCTGCCGGATCTCGACCGAGTGAACGCGCCCGGGCGGGATGGTCTCGTTGCTGATCGACAACACCCCGTAGCCGACGCGCACGCCATCGGGCGTCGCGGCGATCGAGTAGCGCAGCGAGCGGGTGAACCGACGCACGATCTGTGAGCCAAGACCGAGCAGCACCGGGACGATGCCGAAGAGCACGAAGAACATGTGCGCTGCGCTGGCGAGTACAGCTGCAGCGATCACCAGCAGCACGAACACGATCGTGCGGTCGTGGAGCACTGTCGAACCGAGAAGACGGCCGGGATGCATCGCGACGACCGCGTCGTGCGGCGCCAGCTGAGGGTCGAGCTCTGGCGCGACGAACTCGCGCGCCCGCTGGGTCACAATGCCGCCGAGCGATCCGTCGTGCTCGACGAGCGCGGCCGCTCCCGTTGCGTCCCGCTCGCCCGATGCGCGCACGAGGATGAGGCGGCGCAATGCGTCGGCGTTGCGACCAGAGAGGTAGGCCAACTGGACATTGGCGTCGTGACCCGCCACGTTGATGTCGAGCCGGGCGGCGCCGAACAGCCGCGCGAAGAGCGGCCTGCCCACATTGATGCCCTGGATGCGATCCAGGCGCCCTCGTCGGTTGGTGCGGAACAGGATGCCGCTTCGCACCTCGACGAGTTCGTCGGTAATGCGGAAGGAGTGCACCCGCCACGACAGCCAGAAGATCGTGATGATCACAATGAGCACGGCAACCACGATCAGCAGCGCGATCGGGATGAGGCCCCGTCGCACGATCAGGTCGATCGGGTCGCCCCCGGATCCACCGTCGGGGCCGCCGCCGAGGAAGAGGCCCAGGATGCGCTCGCGCAGGTTGGCCAGCACGAACCCAGCAAGAGCCACGAAGTAGAACCCTCCGCGCAGCAACGGTGTCGCCGGATGCAACCGGTGCCACTCGCCGTCGGCGAGGTCGACCGCCGTCGCGGCTGCGGCCGCGGCGGGCTGGCTCACAGTGTCGCTCGCGGCGGGCTCGGTCACAGCCCGGCCCGACGGCTCTCGGCCAGTTCGACCAGGCGGTCCCGCAGCTCCTCGGCGTCGGCCATCGGCAGGCCGGGCACGGTGACGCTGCTCGCCGCAGCTGCGGTCACCAACTTGACCTCTGCGAGACCGAGCGCCCTGGCGAGCGGGCCGCGGTTGATGTCCACCAACTGCATGCGCCCGTACGGCACGGCGGCGAACCGCTGGAACATGATCCCTCGACGCACCAGCAGGTCATCGTCACGCAACCGATAGCCGATCGCGCGAACTCTCCGCGGGGTGAATGCAGCGACCACGATGGCGATCACCAGGACAACGGCAGGGATCGCCAGCAACCAGGTGATTTGCGTCGTCCAGAACGGAATCGTGGATGCCGCGGTCGCGACCAATCCCGAGATGATGCTGCCGACCAGATCGACCCAGACATAGCGCGGCGAGACCCGCCGCCACTCCCCGGGAACGGGGTCGAGGCCTCCCTTGCGCGGCGCGGGCATCTTGGTCGTCTCGGTCACACGTCAACGCTACCCGGGCATCCGACTCACGCGGTCACCGCGTGCGAGCCTCGCCTCTTACAGGTGCACACGCTCCGGATCGCGGTCCGTGTGATCGTCGTCATCGTCCTGGGGTGGCACGCGGCACAGGAACTCCGCCACCAGACCGCCGGCCAGCAACAGCACGGCTCCGCCCAGCGCCGCGAGCACGCGGAGCAGCGTCTCATTGGTCGTCGTGCCCGAGTGGATCAGCAGCTCGATGGCCAGGCCGATCCCGAGCCCCGAAAGCAGGGCGCCGGCCAGCCCAGACGCCTTGCCGAGCACCAGAACGCGGGTGGCATAGAACGAGTCGACGGGTTGCCGAAGCGACCCGTGCGTCGCGCGGTACACCGGCACGGCCAGAATCACGACGAAGATCCCAATCAGGGCCAGGGTCACTCCGAAGCTGAACTCGGGTCGGAACTTGGGTGCGCTGCCGGCGGCCAGCGCGATCTGCAGCAAGAAGCCGATGACCGTGCCGATCACCGCGAGAAGCACGAGCGTTGCCGGGCGAGTGCGGGTCACGAGGGCGCTCCAGAGCTGTCGATTCCGGAACTGTCGAGACCGGCGCTGTGCAGGCCCGCCACGAGGGCGGCGACGCGACCGTGACCGGGCAGCACGGCATCCGGGTCGACCGCGAGCCACGGCTTCAGCACGAAATCACGTTCGAAGGCATGAGGATGCGGCAGCGTCAGCCGGTCGGTGACGCTGACCAGGCCGGCGAAATCCACGATGTCGAGATCGAGGGTGCGATCGCCCCACCGCTCCGCCCGGATGCGCCCGTGCGCGCGCTCGATCCGGGCCAGCAGGTCGAGCAGAGCATCAGGCGTGAGCGTCGTTGTTATCAGCGCGACCGCGTTGAGGTAGGCGGGTGCCTGGTGATCCACCCCAGACGGGCGCAACGCCGGCGACTCGATGACGGGCGAGATGGCGGTCAGTTCGATGCCATCGGTCTCGGCGAGTTCGCGCGCGGCGGCCAGGAGCGTCGCCTGCCGGTCGCCGAGATTCGCCCCGAACGAGATGACGGCAGGCGCCTCGATGAGCCGCTTCGTCACACTCACGAGGCGCGCCCACGCGTGATCGTGACGCTCACGTCGCCGAAGGGGACGGCAATCGGCGCGCTGGGCTTGTGCACGGTGACCTCCACGAGAGTGGTGCGCGGGTACTCGAGCACGAGCGCGGCGACGCGCTCCGCGACGGTCTCGATCAAATCGACCGGGTCGCCCTCTACGGCCCCGACGATCCGGCTGGCCAACTCTCCGTAGTCGATCGTCTCCGCGAGTTCATCGCTCGCACCCGCCTCGCGCAGCGACAAATGCACGATCACATCGATCAGGAAGAGCTGCCCGTTGGCCCGTTCGTGCGCGAGCACCCCGTGAAATGCCGAAGCGCGCAGCCCGGTCAGCGTGATCCGGTCGGCGCCGAGCTGATCGGTAGTGGTCATGAGTGTGCTCCCTCGTTCCAGTGCGCCCAGACGTCGAGGGCGAGGCGGGTCGACGGCACATCATGCACCCGAACGGCCCACACCCCGGCGCGCGCGGCCAGCGCGCTGATCACGGCGGTGGGAGCATCCCGCTGTTCGACCGGCGCCGCATCGGGCAGCAGGCCCGCGAGAAATCTCTTGCGCGACGCCCCGATCAGCAGCCCGTGTCCGAGCGAGCCGAGTTGCTCGAGGTGGCCAAGCAGAGCCCAGTTGTGCTCGGCGTTCTTGGCAAAACCCAGACCGGGATCGAGCACGATCTGCGCTGGTTGCACGCCCTCGACGATCAAGCTGGCGATGCGGTTCTTCAACTCGCGGCGCACATCGCTCACCACGTTCTTGTAGTCGGCGGGGGCGTCGGCGCCGCCCTCGCGCCAGTGCATCACCACGTAATGCACGCCGGTTTCGGCGATCACCCGGGCCATTCCGGCGTCGCCGAGGCCGCCGGTCACGTCGTTCACGAGTTGGGCTCCCGCGTCGATTGCCGCAAGTGCTGTGTCGGCATGACGCGTGTCGATGCTGACCGGGATGCCGCGAGCCACCAGCTCGCGCACCACCGGCACCACGCGCTTGCGTTCGGTCTTCGGGTCGACGGCGGTAGCACCGGGCCGAGTGGATTCCCCACCCACGTCGATGATCCCGGCCCCCTGCTCGATCATCTCGGCGGCGTGAGCGACGGCCGCGTCGACGGAGGCGAATCGGCCGCCGTCGCTGAAGGAATCCGGGGTGACGTTGAGAACACCCATGATCTGTACGGGTTCGGCGGCCATCACTCGATCGTTCCGCTGTTGGGCGCCGTGATCAATGCCATCGCCTCGGCCCGCGCGGCGGGTTCGCTGAGCTCACCGCGGCTGGCGATCGTGACCGTCGTGCTGGCGGCTTGGCGCGATCCACGAGCCGTGACGCAGGAGTGCCGGGCGTCGAGCACCACGAGCGCTCCGCGGGGACTGAGTCCGGCATCCAGCGCATCGGCGATCTGCTCGCCCAGCCGTTCCTGCAGTTGCGGCCGCGAACTGAGAATCTCGACGACTTCTGGGAGTCGGCCCAACCCGACGATCCGCTCGCCGGGCAGGTAGGCGACGTGAGCGACGCCTGTGAAGGGAAGCAGGTGGTGCTCGCACACCGAGCGGAAGGCGATGTCGCGCAGCAGCACCAGTTCGCCGAGCTGACCGGGGTCGGCCACGAACTCCGGGGCGTCGCGAAGCGGATCCAGGGGGTCGCGAGAGATTCCGGAGAAGAACTCGGTGTAGGCCTCTGCGACGCGCCGCGGGGTCGCCGCCAGACCGGGCCTGGCCGCATCCTCTCCGATCGCGGCGAGGAGTTCGGCCACGGCCGCCTCGATGCGTCCGGAGTCGATCACGGCCCTCCTAGGCGGTCGCGATACCGGGTGACTTGCGCGGGCGCGGGCTGCGCTTCGGTCGCGACGGACTCGAGTCGACGCCGCCGTCCACGATTCCCTCGTCGATGGGCGCCTTCGCCGCGATATCGATGGGGGGGCGTTTGCTGATCGGTCGCCGATCGCTCGACAGCCATTGCGGTCGCTCGGGCAGGCGCTTCACGCCGGCGAAGATCTCGGCCAGCTGGTTGTGGTCGAGAGTTTCTTTCTCGATCAGTTCCTTGGCCAGGTTGTCGAGGATGTCACGGTTCTCATTGAGCACCTGGTGGGCCTCGTCGTGCGCCTGCTCGATCAGCTGGCGCACCTCAAGGTCGACCTTCTCGGCGATCTCTTCCGAGTAGTCGCGCTGGTGACCCATGTCGCGCCCGAGGAACACCTCGCCCTGCGACTGACCGAGCTTCACCGAGCCGATGGCCGCGCTCATCCCGTATTCGGTCACCATCTTGCGCGCGATGCTGGTCGCCTTCTCGATGTCGTTGGATGCCCCGGTAGTCGGGTCGTGGAACACCAGCTCTTCGGCAACTCGGCCGCCCATCGCGTATGCGAGCTGGTCGAGCAACTCGTTGCGCGTCACGGAATACTTGTCTTCGAGCGGCAGCACCATCGTGTAACCGAGCGCGCGACCGCGCGGCAGAATCGTCACCTTCGTGACGGGATCGGTGTGGCGCATCGAGGCCGCCGCCAGTGCGTGCCCGCCCTCGTGGTACGCCGTGATGAGCTTCTCTTTGTCGTTCATCAGACGGGTGCGCCGCTGAGGGCCGGCCATCACGCGGTCGACGGCCTCGTCGAGGGCGCGGTTGTCGATCAACTGGGCGTTGCTGCGCGCGGTGAGCAGCGCGCCCTCGTTCAGCACGTTGGCCAGGTCGGCACCCGTGAAGCCCGGCGTCTTGCGCGCGAGCACCGCGAGGTCGACGCCCTTAGCCATCGGCTTGCCCTTTGCGTGCACCTCGAGGATCTTCTGACGGCCCTTCAGGTCGGGCGCATCGACGCCGATCTGACGGTCGAAACGACCGGGGCGCAACAGAGCGGGGTCGAGAATGTCAGGCCGGTTGGTCGCGGCAATCAAGATGACGTTGGTCTTGACGTCGAAGCCGTCCATCTCGACGAGCAACTGGTTCAACGTCTGCTCGCGCTCGTCGTGCCCGCCGCCGAGGCCGGCGCCGCGGTGGCGGCCGACCGCGTCGATCTCGTCGACGAAGATGATGGCTGGCGAGTTCTGCTTGGCCTGCTCGAACAGGTCGCGCACGCGACTGGCGCCGACGCCCACGAACATCTCGACGAAGTCGGACCCCGAGATCGAGTAGAACGGAACGCCCGCTTCGCCCGCGACCGCACGCGCGAGCAGGGTCTTACCGGTGCCGGGAGGGCCGTACAGGAGTACGCCCTTGGGGATGCGGGCTCCGACGGCTTGGAAGCGGGCCGGGTCTTTCAGAAAGTCCTTGATCTCTTCGAGCTCTTCGACCGCCTCATCGGCGCCCGCGACATCGGCAAAGGTCACCTTCGGGCTCTCTTTCGAGACCAGCTTCGCCTTCGACTTGCCGAACTGCATGACGCGGTTGCCTCCGCCCTGCATGCTCGACAGCAGGAACCATGCGAAGACACCGACCAGCAGGATCGGGCCGAGAACGCTCAACAGCCCAAGAAGCCAGTTGTTCGAGGGCGGAATGTCGTCGTACTTGGCCGGGCTGGCATCCACCGCTTTGACGACGTCGATGCTGCGTGCCGCGACGTAGTTGAACTGCACGGTGGTACCCAGGTTCTGGCCGGTCGGATCCACATAGGCCTTGCTCAGGGTGAGGTCGACGCGCTGATCGCTATCGATGATCTTGGCCGTCTTGACGGTGCTGCCGTCGAGCAGCGCGAGGCCCTGCTCGGTCGTGACCGGCCGCGAGCCGGTGGCGCTGAGCAGGTTGAACCCGACCAAGAGCGCGGCGATGCCGAGGACGACGTAGATCAGAGGTCCGCGAAGAATGCGTTTGAAGTCCATAAGTGGCTCGGGCGTCGCCCGATTCCTTCCTCGGAAAGCGTGACTGTCAGGTTAGCGCGCGACGCCTTGGGGGCCTCTGAATGTTCGCCCGGAGCGCACTGAGTCAGCTGTACACGTGGGGGGCGAGGACCGCGACCGCGCGCAGGTTGCGGTAGCGCTCCGCGTAGTCGAGGCCGTACCCGACCACGAACTTGTTCGGGATGTCGAATCCGACGTACTTGGCATCCACATGCACCCTCTCGGCCTCGGGCTTGCGCAGCAGCGCGCAAATCTCGATGGACGCCGGATTCCGGCTCTCGAGGTTCGACTTCAGCCACGACAAGGTCAGGCCGGAGTCGACGATGTCTTCGACGATGAGCACGTTGCGCCCGTCCAGATCGGTGTCGAGGTCTTTGACGATGCGCACAACCCCGCTCGACTTGGTGCCGGCGCCGTATGAGCTGACCGCCATCCAGTCCATCTCGAGGTCGCGCTTGAGCTCGCGCGCGAGATCGGCCATCACCATCACCGCACCGCGCAGCACGCCGACCAGCAGCAGATCGCGGCCCTCGTAGTCCGCCTCGATGCGGCGGCAGAGCTCGGCGATCCTGGCCTGCAGTTGCTCCTCGGTGTAGAGCACCTCCGTCAGGTCGCTGTCGACGTCACTCGGTTCCATCGTTGCCTCTCGCTCCGCCGTCTTGACTGCTGTGCTGGCCCACGAAGTGCAGCCGCCCGTCTCGTCGAACCACCCTAATGCCGGGCAGATCGACGCCCTCTTGCCCGTGCCACTCGGTCACCAGCCTGGCGACCTCGAGGGTCTGCTGCCGGCTGAGCGAGACGCCGAACTCGCTCGACACGGCGAGCCGGATCAGCCGCTGGCGCAGGGCAGGTGGGTTGGCGAGCAGCGCGCCTGCGTCGAGCGAAATGCCGGCCTCTGCATGCTCGGCCAGGTCTTCGGCGAGCTCATCAGCAAAGGAGTCAAGGGCTTCAGCGTCTTCACGCAACTGATCGGCGGTGCGGGCGAGCGCTTCGGCGACACCGGGCCCGAGCTCGGCCTCGAGCACCGGCAACACTGCGGTGCGCACCCGCACCCGCGTGAAGGCGGGGTCGGCGTTCTGCGGGTCGGTCCACGGCTCGAGGCCGGCATCGGCGCAGGCCTGCACGGTCGTCGCGCGCCGGATGCCGAGCAGGGGCCGCAGAAATACCATCGGTCCAGAGGCCACTGCCCGCCGCGCCGGCATGCCCTGCAGGCTCGCGGCGCCGCTTCCGCGGGCCAGGCCGAGCAGCACCGTCTCGGCCTGGTCGTCGAGGGTGTGAGCGAGCAGAACGGCGGCAGCGCCTAGTTCGGATGCCGCTCGCTCGAGAGCCGCGTAGCGCGCCACGCGGGCCGCGGCCTCCGGGCCGCCATCGGCTCCACGGGCGTCGGCGACGCGGCGCCGTTTGATCTGCACGCGCTCCACCCGGACGGGCGAGAGGCCGAGCCCGGTTGCCTGCTGCGCGGCGCGCGCCGCGACATCCGCCGAACCGGATTGCAGCCCGTGGTCGACGATGACTGCTCCGGCTCGCAGGCCGGCTCGCGGGGCTTCGAAAGCGACGGCAGCCGCGAGCGCGAGCGAATCCGGTCCTCCGCTGAGGGCGACGAGTACGAGAGCGTCGGGCTCCAGACCCGACAGCGCGCTCCGCACCGCACGTCGCAGATCGGCTCGTGCTGCAGTCAATCGGGGGCGGTCAGGCATCGGCTAACGTTATTGCGTCATCAGCCCCCACCCGAAGACTCTGCCCACTAAGAACCCCCGAGGAGCACAACGTCATGGCCGACTACGCCGCCATCATCGAGATCCCGAAGGGCAGCCGCAACAAGTACGAGGTGGACCACGAGACCGGTCGCGTCTTTCTCGACCGCGTGCTGTACACGAGCTTCGTCTACCCGACGGACTACGGCTTCTTCGAGAACACCCTCGGACTCGACGGCGACCCGGTCGACGTGCTGGTGCTTCTCGACTTTCCGTTGTTCCCGGGCGTCGGCGTGCAGGTGCGTCCGGTGGGAGTCTTCAACATGACCGACGACGGTGGCAGCGACGCCAAGGTCATCGCGGTGCCGGCCAAAGACCCGCGCTGGGCGTGGATTCAGGACGTCAACGACATCCCCGAGTTCACCCGCAAAGAGATCGAGCACTTCTTCGAGCACTACAAAGACCTCGAGCCCGGCAAGTGGGTCAAGACCGAGGGCTGGGGCAACGCGGCCGAGGCCGAGGCCGCGATCGTCGCCGGCCTCGCGGCATACGTGCCGCCTGTCGGGCACTGACCCCGAGGCACCTCACCGCGTGCCCGGCCGGACCTACTCACCGATGCCGGCGTAGCAGTAAGTGTCGGTGGGGCTGAACCAGTCGGCCACGCCAGCAGACTCACGACCGAGCGGCGTAATGGTGATCCGGCAGCCGGTGAATTGGTAGCTGGCCGGCGTCGTGCCGTCCTCCTGCGGACCCCCGAGGCCATAGATCTGCAAGGCATCGGCCCAGGCCGACGGGTCTGGCGTCGCGCCATTGATGTTCTTGTAGGCGATGACGAAATGTCCGGATCCTGGCGCGGTCAGAAGCCACGACCCGTGGGTGCCCGCGGTCAGGCCGTTGGGAGCAACCGCGACTTCCGACTCCCAGGGACCGAGACTGATTTCGACCTTCTCACCGGAACGCCACGACCCGGTGGCGACGGTTGCGGAGTAGTCGACGACCGCGAGGCTTACCGCGTTCGCCGCATCCCAGGCGGTATCGCGCAAGTCTTGACGGGGGTCGCCGAGTCGCGCGCTGCCGCTCGCGGCGATCGCCGCGAGGGTCGAAGCGCCGGCCGCGCTGTTCCAGGCCACCGGGGCGTGAACGGTGAAGGTCACCGCAACGGCCGAGCCGTCGGTGCTGTGGCCGGTTCCGGTGAAGGTGAGAAGTTCGTCACCAGGTGAGGTCGAGAGGTGCGCAGCGGAGGCCCCGGTGGGCGTCGCGCTCGGCGCGGCACTGGCGTGGGTCGCGGCGGGGTGAGGGCGAGCCGACGGCGAGCCGGCCGGATGCGCGCCGTGCGCGCCGCCGTGCGCGCTCGGCGCGCACGCGGTCAGCGACAGAGCGACCGCGATAACGGCCAGCGGAGCGATTATGGTGCGGAGCATCTTGGTGGACATCCTGATTCCTCTCGTCTCCCTCTCGACGTGCGAGCGCGCCCTTTCGGTTGACAGGCCTAGGGTTCTGATCGTGGCCACGCGCGTGTCGACGGTGAGAGTGCTCGTCGCGCCCGACTCCTTCAAGGGCTCGATGGATGCCGCGGCCGCCGCCGAGGCGATCGGCAGCGGGTGGCGTGCCGTCCGCCCGCTCGACGAGGTGCTTCTGATGCCGCAGGCCGACGGAGGGGAGGGAACGCTCGACGCCATCGCGACCGCCGTTCCCGGCTCGCGGGTGCGCGACGTCGGCCCGGTTGCCGGTCCCGACGGACGCCCCGTCGAAGGCCACTGGCTCGAACTGACCGATGGCACGGCAGTTGTCGAGCTCGCGCTGAGCTCTGGGCTGCCCCTCATGTCGCGCCTCGACCCGCTTGGTGCCACGACGCGCGGGCTTGGCCAGGTGATCGCAGCGGCACTGGACGCGGGCGCAACTGCCGTGGTGATCGCGCTGGGTGGTTCGGCGTCGACCGATGGGGGCTCAGGCGCGTTGCGGGCGTTGGGGCTCGAGATGTTCGACGCGGCGGGGGCGCCGATCGCCGACGGAGGGGGTGCGCTCGCTGGCCTGGCGCGGGTCGATGCGTCGCTCCTGAGGCCGCCTCCCGCCGGCGGCGTGCGGTTGCTGAGCGATGTGACGACGCCGCTGCTCGGTCCGTCGGGTGCCGCCGCAGTCTTCGGCCCGCAGAAGGGAGCGTCGGCTGCGCAGGTCGCGGAACTCGAGGCTGCGCTCGCCCGGTGGGCGACGGTGCTCTCGACCCCGCACACTCCAGTTCTCACGGACTGTCCGTGGAATCCAGAACGCGCCGGGAAGATGACAGCCACCCCGGGAGCCGGAGCGGCCGGCGGCACGGGCTACGGCTTTCTGGCGGTGTGGGGGGCCGCGATCGAAGCGGGGGCGGGCGCGATCGCCGAGCTGACCGGATTCGCGGCGCAAGCGGCATCCGCCGACGTCATCCTCACCGGTGAGGGTCGCTTCGACGCCACCTCAACCCGCGGCAAGGTCGTCGGCAACGCCCTCTCGCTCACCACCAAACCCGGCGCGAGCCGCGGCATCGTCGTCGGCAACCTTGCCGACACCCCACCGTCCGACGTCTGGGCTGCCAGCCTGGTCGAACTCGCGGGCTCCCTCGAGACCGCGCTCGACGACCCGGCCCGCTGGCTCTACGCCGCGGGCATCGCCGCCGCTCAGTCGTTGGGCTGACCTAGCCGGTCGGCCGCCCGACGTACGGCGACAGGTCGCCGTACCGGATGGCCACGATTCGCACGGGCACCCCCGCGCGCGGCGCCTCGATCATCCGGCCGCCCCCGACCGCCATGGTCACGTGGTAGTAGCTCCCGCCGCTCCCGTAGAACAGGAGGTCACCGGGCTGCAGTTGGCTCAGGTTGACCAGGCGACCCTCCGCCTTCATGGTGTTGTACTGGCTGGTCGCCCCGTGCGGCCCGATGTAAACCCCCACCGAGCGGTACGACATCATCGTGAGGCCCGAGCAGTCCCACTCGTTCGGACCGGCGCCGCCGAAGGCGTACGGCTCGCCGAGCTGCGCCTCGGCATAGGCGATTGCACCCGCAACGGCTCCCGCGACCGGAGCCGGCGGGTTCGGGTTGATGATCGGCGCGCTGGGAGGCGTCTTGACCGCGTTCTGGCGTGCCTCCTCCTCGACCCCGAGTTGGTGCTGCTGCTCGACCGAGGCCGTGGTGTTCTTCAGTGAGGCGAGCTGGGCATACATGGTGTTCGCCGCGGCCTGCTGTTCGGCGAGCTGGGCGAGCGCGGCATCCGATGCCTTCTTCGCCGCATCGTTCGCGGCCTGCGCATCTGTGGCGAGCGTCTTGCGCTTCTTCTCGGCGACCTTCGCGCTCGCCGCGAGTGACGATGCAGCGTTCTTATCGAACTGCGCCTGCTTCAGGATCTCTTCAGACGACTGGCTCAGCCGGTTGGCCGTGCCCAGTGTCGAGAGCAGTTGGTCGGTGTGCTTGGCCGAGCCGAACAGCACTCCGAGCGAGATGTTGCCGCCCCCGGTCTGCGCGAGTTGGGCGATGAGGGCGTACGCGCGCTTCGACGACTTGGCCGCCTTCGCCGAAGCGGCATCCGCCTGGCTCTGCAGCTTGTCGGTCTTCTTGGTGGCGGCGGCGAGCGCCGCGGTCGCCTGGTTGAACAGCTCGGCCTTCTGCTCCGCCACCTTGCCAAGCGCGTCTGCCTGCACCGAAAGCTGCTTCAGGATGCCCTGGATCTTGTTGACCTCGGCCTGCTTGGTCGCCTGGTTGGCCTTGGCCTTCTGCACGTCGCCCCACGAGGGATAGTCGACGGTGCGCGCGGCTGGTGCGGCGATAGCCGTGCCGGAGCCGATCGCCAGCGAGAGCCCCGCTGCGATGGCAAGTGCGGACGCAACAGCAGCTGCCGCCCCCCCGCGCGCGCGCCGCTTGGAGCGAAGACCATTTCTGGTCTTCGCCGCGGCGCCAGCGCTGACGGCCGTCTCGGCCGTCAGATGAAACGACGACATCAGCGATCCGCGCCCTCGGGCCTGCGGATAACGAGCTTATGAGCCAAGAGTGATCCCCCGATTACGCATGAACGGCAGCGGGTCGGTGAGTGCACCGTTGACCCGCACTATGAAGTGGAGGTGGCAGCCAAGCGACCCCCCGGTCGACCCCACCTTCGCGATCTGCTGCCCTGGAGCAACGTGCTGCCCGATCCGCACCAGGATACCCCCGGCGATGATGTGGCCATAGCCCGTGGAAATTCCGCCACCGTTGTCGAGTTGGATGAAGTTGCCCAGGTCGCCGTTCGGCCCCGCATAGGTGACGGTGCCGGAGTGCGCGGCGTAGATCGGCGTGCCGCAGCCGGTGCCCGAGATGTCTTGCCCGGTGTGCAGCTTCCACACGTGGTAGATCGGGTGGAAGCGCATACCGAACCGATCGCCGAGGTAGCCGTTCACGGGATTGGCCCAGCCGGATGCGCTGACGATTCCCGCGGCGCCGGGACCCCACTTGGCGACCAGGGCAGCGTTATACGACGTGAGCGTCTGGTCCGCCTGTTTTGTCAGGGTCGCGAGCTTGGCCGACAAGTCGGCAAAGGTCGTTTGCGCAGCGCTCAGCGCGGCTGCGGCAGCGTCGGCGGCTGCCTGCGCGGCAGCGAACGCGGTCTGGGCGGCGTCTTTGAGCTTGGCGAGGATCACCTTGGCGGCATCCGCCTGATCGGTCAGCGCCTGCGCGCCCTTCTCAAGCCGGAGCGCCTTCTCATAGACCTGCTTGGAGCGGGCCGTGATCTGGCTCATGTAGCCGACCTTCGACAGCAACTGGTCGGCATGACCCGAGTTGGTCAGCAGACTCGTCGTGAGGCCATCGGCGCCACCTGACTTCGCCAGCTGCGCGAGCAGTTGGCCCGCCGTCTTCTTGGCCGCGTCGGCCTCTTTGTGCGCCGCGTCGGCCTGACCCTGCAGTTGCTCGACGATCTGCTGCTGGGTGTCATAGGCGTCCTGCGCCTTGGCGTAGACCTGGCCCTTTGCTTCTGCCTCGGCCTGCGTCTTGTTGACGGACACCTGCAGCGCCGCGACCTGAGCCTTGATCTGAGTGACGAGGGCCTGGGTCGCGGCGACGCTGGCCTGCGCGGCGGCAACCTGCGCCCAGGTGATCTCGGGGGGAGGGTTGTCGCTCGACACCGCGTAGCTGGGCGGAACGATGACTCCGGTCAGCACCGACACGGGCACCAGGGCGAGCGCGATGGATGCCGCGACGGCGCGGGTTCGCGACATCCCGGCCCGCCGTGCCTTCTGCGGTGCCGAGTGCTGCGCCGTGCGCGAGCGAGTGCTCCCCCACCGACCGGTCATGATCTCCCCGCATCCCGTGCTCGGGCGGCGAAGCCACGCGAGTCACACAGATAACACTGTTCACACTAGCAACATCCCCGGGATCGTTCCAGGGGTGAATCATCTCGAGCCGAACGCGGGTCGCGCGGCCAACCTTCGACAACGGGTTGAACCTAACCTGTGGGGGCCGCGCAGCCCGGTTGATTCGGCCGTTTCGGCGGTTCCGGGCGATCCAGGCGTGATTGGCGTTAACGACGCGCCGCCCGTATGCTTGACCCTCGGTTGCTCTGCGGTTTTCCCGTCTCGGCCCCATCGTTTAGTGGCCTAGGACACCGCCCTTTCACGGCGGCAGCACGGGTTCGAATCCCGTTGGGGTCAC
>JBDSSQ010000004.1:0-171452 GCA_039928695.1 Pseudolysinimonas sp.
CGACCACCACTTGCGGCCGGTGATCACGTACGAGTCCCCGTCGCGCACGATGCTGGTCTCGATGTTCGTGGCATCGCTCGAGGCGACATCCGGTTCGGTCATGCAGAACGAGCTACGGATCTGCGCAGAGAGCAGCGGCTCGAGCCACTCGGTCTTCTGCGCGTCCGTCGCGAACTCGGCGAGCAGCTCCATGTTGCCCGTGTCGGGCGCGGCGCAGTTCAGGGCGGCGGGCGCGAGGCGGATGCTGCGTCCCGTCAGTTCGGCCAGCGGCGCGTACTGCAGGTTCGTGAGCCCGGCGCCTCGGGCACCCGGCAAAAACAGGTTCCATAGCCCGCGAGCGCGGGCAGACGCGCGCAATCGCGCCACCACCGCTGGCTCGCTCCAGACGCCAGGCGTCGCCTCGAGCTCGGTCAGAAGCTCGGCCTCAGCCGGATACACCTCGGTCTCGAGAAAGTCGGTCAACGTAGCGATCAACTCGGTCGTGCGCGCGTCGTGGGCGAAGTCCATGGACTCAGCCTTTCGTATCCAGTTGCGCGAGACCCCAGTTGGCAAGGGGAACAACGAACGATCCCACCTGCTCGAACCCGGCGCCGACGGTCTGCCCGCTCGTGAACCGCAGGTGAATCCCCTCCAAGATCACCGCGAGCTTGTACGCCGCGAACGCGCGATACCAGCCCAGCGGCGGCACCGAGACACCCACAACTGACGAGTAGGCGTCGAGCAGCTCGCCGAACACCGGATACCCGGCCGCCGGATCGACCGCGCTCCCGCCGATGCCCGTCCCACCGGTGACCTCGGTGAAGTCCCAGTACATGCTGAAGGTTCCCAGGTCGAGCAGCGAGTCGCCGATGGTCGCCATCTCCCAGTCGAGCACGGCGGCGATGCGCTCGCCGTCTGCAGCTTCGGGATGCACGATCGCGTTGTCGAGACGGAAGTCACCGTGCAGCAGCGAATCTCGCGTCGTCTCGGGCCTGCCAGCTCCGAGCCGCTCCTGGAGCGTGTCGAGCTCGGCGACCTCGCGGCTGCGCGACGCGTCGTACTGGGTCGCCCAGCGCCGCAACTGCCGCTCGAGAAACCCGCTGGGGCGGCCGAACTCGGCAAGTCCCACGGCGGCCGGGTCGAGCCGGTGCAGTTCGCCGAGTGTCCGCGCGAGCTCGAGGCTGGTGGCACGCAACGCGGCGGGGGAGTGCCCGGCGTTGTTGGCCGGACGGGACAGGATCGGGCCGGCCACGAAATCCATCAGAACGAACGGCGTACCGAGCCCGGCCGCGCCATCGGAGTCGTCGAGGTACGCGAGCGCCGTCGGCACCGGCACCGCGCTGCTGGCCAACGCCGAGATGATCGTGAACTCGCGCTGCATGTCGTGCGCGGTGCTCAGCACGTGCCCGAGCGGTGGTCGCCTCAGCACGAGTGGCCGAGCCGTTCCGTCGATGCGGTAGGCCAGGTTGCTGAGTCCGCCTGCCAGCCGGACGGCCACCAGGCCGTCTGGCGCCGCCCCGTCGAGCAGCTCGGCGTGCTCGCGAGCGAGCCACTGCCCGAAAGTGGCGACGTCGAGTCCGGGGGTCGTCATGCCGGCCAAGTTAGGCCGGCCGACTCACGCCGGCACCAGGAGGGCGATGGCGTCGGCAACGAGCGCAGGCCGATCTGAGCCCTCGACCTCGATCGTCACCCGCTGCGCGACCCGATAGCCGAGTCCGCTCTCTTCGACGCCGGTGACTTCGATTCGCGCCCGCAGACGCGATCCCACCACCACCGGCTGCACGAAGCGCACCCTGTCGAATCCGTAGTTCACGACAGCGCCAACCCCGCCAACATCGAGCAGCCCCTCTGTGAGCATCGGGATCAGTGCCAGGGTCAGGTACCCGTGCGCGACGGCCGCCCCGAAGGGTCCGCCGGCGGCGCGTTCGGGCTCCACATGGATCCACTGGAAGTCACCGGTCGCACCCGCGAACGCGTCGATCCGGCCCTGATCGACGGTCAACCAGTCGTCGCTGACGAGTTCGGTCCCGACCAGGTTGCTCAACTCGGCAGGCCGGGCAACGGTCCAGCCCGCTGGGGGTGTACTCATGCAGGATTCCCATCCTCGTTGACGAGGATCACCAGGTTACCCGCCTCCCCCGGCTACCGCCGTGCGCCCCGAAACGGGCGCCCGACCCCCCTAAAGGGGGGTGAACTACCCTCGAATTCGCACGTCATAGTGAATCAACAGGGCTGTCTCTCTCAATGAGGACGTCGGAACGTGGACTCAGCCACGAACTGCTTTCTCACCATTGGGGACATGAGAGGCCCGGAAATGGATCAGGGGGATGAGCAGTCAGGATTCGAAGCTCACCACTTCGGACACGGAGTTGATCGAAAGCGCTCGATCGGGGGATACGAGCGCCTTCGCCGAGTTGTGGCGTCGCCACTACCGCTCCGCTGCTCGCGTCGCCCGCCAGTTCACGTCGATCGACGCTGATGACCTCGTCAGTGAGGCCTACGCTCGAATCTTTCAACGTGTCCTGGCGGGCGGCGGACCAACCGGCGCGTTCCGCCCGTACCTGTACACGACCATTCGCAATCTCGCGAGCAGTTGGGGAGCTGCCTCTCACGACATCCAGGTCGATGTGATCGAAGAGTTCGAAGACGAACGCATTCCGGACGACCCGGCAGCCTGGGCCCTCGATCGCACGCTGACCGCGAAGGCATTCCGCTCGCTGCCCGACCGCTGGCAGACGGTGCTCTGGTACACCGAGGTCGAGGGGATGGATCCCCACGAGGTCGCCCCTCTGATGGGCCTGACCGCCAACGGTGTCGCCGCCCTGTCGTACCGCGCTCGCGAGGGGCTCCGCACCGCGTGGCTGCAGGCTCACATCTCGAACGCGGGTACCTCGGCCGAGTGCCAGTGGACGATGGCTCGCCTGGGCGATCACGCCCGAAACGGGTTGACTCCACGCGAGAAGGACCGCGTCGAACTTCACCTGCTGGACTGCACCAAGTGCGCCGTCATCTCCGAAGAGGTCGACGAGGTCGGCTCGCACCTCGCGCTCGTGATGGTGCCCCTGCTGCTGGGTGGCGTTGCGGGGGGTGCCCTTCTCGCCTCTCTCGCCCATCCGGTGGCGGCCATGGCTGCCGAGGTCATCCCGGCCCTCCCTGCTGCAGTGCACGCGGTGGCCACGGGTGGCGTGCTGGCCGCTCCGGTGCTCGGCGGGCTCTCGCTGGGAGCATCAACGGGCGCGGGCGCGCTCGTCGGCAGCCTCGCCATCATCGCGGTGATCGGCGGTGGCGTGGCGCTCGGCGTTTCGACGCCAGGATCGCCGCTCGCCGCTTCCGTCCCGACGCCGTCGGTGAGCCAGATCGCCTCGGCGTCAGGGCTCGACCCGCGACCGGATGCCGTCCCGACTCCTGGGCCCAACTCTGCTCCCACCGACCCGGCGAGCACGGTGCTCGGCGACGCCGGGTCCGTCGGAGGCACGGTCGCAGGCACTGTCGACGGTGTCGGCGACACGGTGAACGGCGTGGTGAACGGTGTCACGGGCGTGATCAACGGCGTGACGGGTCCCGTGCTGGCTCCGGTCACAGGAGGCGCGCCGGTCGTCGCCACCACGGTCGACCTTCACCTCGCGGGATCCGGAACGCCCGGCGCCACCGTGTCGGCCGCGGTCGCCGGCGCGGTCTACACGACGGTGGTGGCCTCGAACGGGGGCTGGTCAGTCAACATCAGCGGCTTGCCGCAGAATACGACGGGCGCCGACGCGACGATCAGCCAGAAGACCACGGGTCTGGTGGGTGGCCTGCTCGGAGCTTTGATTCCGCTGCACGTGAGCGTGAACTCGCTGGGACTGCACCTGAGCCTGTTCAACACCTGAGCAGAACTTCTTGGCGTCTCCGCGTCATAGTTCGGCCGGTTAGCCGTCTCTCTGAGTGAAGAACAACTTCACATAGACTCCGCTCTCCGACGTCCCAGTGAGGGCGGACAAGGTCGGTGCCCGCCGAGATCCCAGCCGAAGCGGGCACCGACCCAACACTTTCAGTGTCAGGCAGAGGCCGGCACGAGCCCCAGGTCTTGCGCCGGCAGGTCGGGTGAGCCGCGCAGAATCGCCTGCTTGACCTCCGAGATGGCCTTGGTCACTTCGATGCCGCGGGGGCACGCTTCTGAGCAGTTGAAGGTGGTGCGGCAGCGCCACACTCCCTCCTTGTCGTTCAGGATGTCGAGCCGCACCGCAGAGCCCTCGTCGCGGCTGTCGAAGATGAAGCGGTGCGCGTTCACGATCGCGGCCGGCCCGAAGTACTGCCCGTCTGTCCAGAACACCGGGCAGCTCGAGGTGCATGCCGCGCACAGGATGCACTTGGTGGTGTCGTCGAACACGGCGCGCTGGGCGACCGACTGGATGCGCTCCTTCTCGGGCTTGTCACTGGCGATCAGGAACGGCTGGATCGCGCGGTACGACTCGAAGAAGGGCTCCATGTCGACGATCAGGTCCTTCTCCAACGGCAGGCCCTTGATCGCCTCGACATAGATCGGCTGGCTGATGTCGAGGTCTTTGATCAGTGTCTTGCAGGCCAGTCGGTTGCGACCGTTGATGCGCATCGCGTCAGACCCGCAGATCCCGTGAGCGCAACTGCGGCGGAAGGTCAGCGACCCGTCTTGCTCCCACTTGATCTTGTGCAGCGCGTCGAGCACCCGATCGGTCGGGTACAGCTGCACATCGAAGTCCTGCCAGTGCGGTTCGGCGTCCACCTCTGGGTCGAAGCGCCTGATGATCAGCGTGACGGTGAACGCCTGGATCGGCGCCTCGGCAACGCTCGCAGCATCCGACATGCTCAGTACTTCCGTTCCATCGGTTGATAGTTCGTGATGACGACCGGCTTCCACTCGAGCGAGATGTGGTCGGCAGCATCCGCCGAATGCGGGTCGCCGGTCAGGTAGGCCATCGTGTGCTTCATGTATGCGGCGTCGTCGCGCGTCGGGAAGTCGTCACGCTGGTGACCACCTCGACTTTCCTTGCGGTTGCGGGCGGAGAACACCACGACCTCGGCTAGATCGAGCAGGAATCCCAGTTCGATCGCCTCGAGCAGGTCGGTGTTGAATCGGCGGCCCTTGTCTTGGATCGACACGTTCTTGTAGCGGCCGCGCAACTCGTGGATCGTCTCGGTCACCCTGGCGAGCGACTCGTCGGTGCGGAACACCTGCGCGTTCTTGTCCATCTCGTCTTGCAGCTCTTTGCGCAGCGCCGCAATCCGCTCGGTGCCGTTGGAGTTGCGCAGTTCTTCGACCAGCCCCTGCACGAAACCCGCGGGGTTGGCTGGCAGCGGTACCCAGTCGGCCGTCTTCGCGTATTCCACTGCGTTGTTGCCGGCCCGCTTGCCGAACACGTTGATGTCGAGCAGCGAATTCGTGCCCAGCCGGTTGCTGCCGTGCACAGAGACGCAGGCGCACTCGCCTGCTGCATAGAGCCCAGGAACCACGGTGTCGTTGTCGCTGAGCACCTCGGCCTTGACGTTGGTCGGGATGCCGCCCATCGCATAGTGGGCAGTCGGCATGACCGGCACCGGCGTTGTGACCGGGTCGATGCCCAGGTAGGTGCGGGCGAACTCGGTGATGTCTGGCAGCTTCGTCTCGAGCACCTCGGCACCGAGGTGGGTGCAGTCCAGCAGCACGTAGTCCTTGTGCGGGCCCGCGCCGCGGCCCTCTGCGACCTCGAGCACCATGCAGCGCGAGACGATGTCGCGCGGAGCGAGGTCTTTGATGGTGGGGGCGTAGCGCTCCATGAAGCGCTCGCCGCTCGCGTTGCGCAGGATCGCGCCTTCGCCCCGCGCTCCCTCGGTGAGCAGGATGCCCAGGCCCGCAAGGCCTGTCGGGTGGAACTGGAAGAACTCCATGTCTTCGAGCGGAAGCCCCTTGCGCCAGATGATGCCGACGCCGTCGCCGGTGAGGGTGTGCGCGTTCGAGGTGGTCTTGTAGATCTTGCCGAAGCCGCCGGTGGCAAAGACGATCGACTTGGCCTGGAACACGTGGATCTCGCCCGTTGCGAGCTCGTAGGCCACGACAGCTGACGGGCGGTCTTTGCCCTTCACCTTGGTCATCACGATGTCGAGCGCGTAGTACTCGTTGAAGAAGTTGACACCGAGCTTCACGCAGTTCTGGAACAGCGTCTGCAGGATCATGTGGCCGGTGCGGTCGGCCGCGTAACAGGCCCGGCGAACCGGCGCCTTGCCGTGATCGCGGGTGTGGCCTCCGAAGCGGCGCTGGTCGATCTTGCCCTCTGGCGTGCGGTTGAAGGGCAGCCCCATGTTCTCGAGGTCGAGGACGGCGTCGATGGCCTCTTTCGCGAGGATTTCTGCGGCATCCTGATCCACCAGGTAGTCACCGCCCTTGACGGTGTCGAAGGTGTGCCACTCCCAGTTGTCCTCTTCGACGTTGGCGAGTGCCGCGGCCATGCCGCCCTGCGCTGCGCCCGTGTGCGAGCGGGTCGGATAGAGCTTCGTGATGACGGCAGTGTTGGCCTTCGGTCCCGCTTCGATGGCGGCTCGCATGCCTGCTCCACCTGCACCCACGATCACCACGTCGAAGCGGTGATAGTGCACGCCGTCGATGACTGCGCCATCCTCGAAATCGTCAGCCGGCCGGGTGGTTGGGGAGTCGGTCACGCGTTCAGGGCTCACTTCGAGACGGCCGAGCAGAAGTCGGGCACGAGATTGGCGGGGGCTCCCGCTGGGCAGGCATCGAACGTGGTCAGGACCAGGGTGCCGAGCGCGATAAGCACGACAACGGCGGCCGCCACGAGCACCAGGAACACGATGCGGAGTCGACCGCGCGCGTAGTCGTTGATGATCGTGCGCATGCCGTTGCCGCCATGGATCAGGGCCAGCCAGAGCAGCAGCACGTCCCAGACCTGCCAGAACGGAGTCGCCCACTTGCCGGCCACGAAGGCGAAGTCGATGGCGCGCACGCCGGTGCCCAGGAACAGGTTGACGAAGAGATGGCCGAAGATCAGCACGACCAGCACGACGCCCGACAGGCGCATGTAGAGCCAGCCCCACTTCTCCCAGTTGACCCCGCGGCGCTTGGCGACGTCGCGTGCGGTGCGCGGGCTGCGGGGCGCCTCGATCGGTGTGGTGGTCATGACATCTCCGCGACGATGTTGGCGATCTGGCGCGGGGCGAAGCCGGCGAGCAGCACGATCCAGAGGGCGATGACGATCCAGAACAGCAACCGCTGATGGCGGGTGCCCCACGCCCAGAAGTCGATCAGGATGATGCGCAGCCCATTGAGCGCGTGAAACCCGATCGCGGCGACCAGCGCGAGTTCGCCGAGCCCGAGGATCGGTGTCTTGTACTCGTTGATGACCGAGTTGTACGCCTCGGGGCTGATGCGCACCAGCGAGGTGTCGAGCACGTGCACCAGCAGGAAGAAGAAGATCGCAACA
This sequence comes from Pseudolysinimonas sp., assembly GCA_039928695.1. Classification (GTDB taxonomy): domain Bacteria; phylum Actinomycetota; class Actinomycetes; order Actinomycetales; family Microbacteriaceae; genus Lysinimonas. The sequence goes on from JBDSSQ010000004.1 coordinate 7,410, forward strand.
CCGGTGATGCGGTGCAGAACCCACGACCACATGCCTTCACGGCCTCGGTAGAGGGTGCCAGCCACTCGCCGCGGCGCCGAGCGCCGGGGTGCGCTGATCTTGGTGGCGGCGGCTGCTCCGGAACCGGATGCCTGGCTCGACACGGAACTCCTCCTGGTGTCACAGATGCGGACAGTTCGAGTCTAGGCCTGTGCCCCCACGGTTGCCGACTCAGCTAGCTCGACGTCGAGAGAGTTCTGATCCCGGTTACTAGTGTGAGGGCATGGCACAGCGCGCAGGTGGGCTTGACCGGTTCTACAGCATCATCCCGGCGGGCGGGATCGGGTCGAGACTGTGGCCGCTGTCCCGGGCAGACGCCCCCAAGTTCTTGCACGATCTCACCGGATCCGGCAGTTCCCTGCTGCGCGCAACCTGGGACCGGCTCGCTCCGATCGCGGGGCCGGATCGGGTCATGGTGGTCACAGGCCGGGCACACCGCGCGGCCGTCGAGGCGCAGATTCCCGAACTGATCGACGCGAACGTCGTGCTCGAGAGCGAGCCCAAAGACTCGACCGCCGCGATCGGGCTGGCCGCCGCGATCCTTCACCGGCGTGAGCCGGACGTGATAGTCGGCTCGTTCGCGGCCGATCATGTCATCAGAGACGTGCGGGCATTCCGTCGGGCTGTCGAGCAGGCGGTCGCCGCCGCCGACGCCGGCTGGATCACCACCATCGGGATCACACCCACCGAGCCGGCCATCGGCTTCGGCTACATCGAGTGCGGGGGACCGCTCGACATCTCGGGGGCGCCGACTGCGCTCGTGGTCGAGCACTTCGTCGAGAAGCCGGACCTGGCGACCGCGAAGAAGTACCTGGCCGACGAGAAGCACCTGTGGAACGCCGGCATGTTCGTCGCGCGGGCCGACGTGCTGCTTGCCCGCATCGGCGAATCCGATCCACAGCTGCTTGCCGGTCTCGAGCAGCTCGCCGAAGCATGGGACGACGCCGCGACGCGCGGCCCGGCGGTCGACCGCATCTGGCCGGGGCTCACCAAGATCGCCATCGACTACACGGTGGCCGAACCGGCCGCGGCTGCCGGGCGACTCGCGGTCATTCCGGGGACCTTCGACTGGGATGACGTCGGCGATTTCGCGTCGATCGCCAAGCTTCACTCGGGTGGGCGCAGCTCAGACCTGGCGATTCTTGGCGAGAACGCGCGGGTGCTCGCGGATGCCTCCAGCGGAATCGTCGTCAGCCAGACCTCGCGCATCATCTCGCTGATCGGCGTGCGCGACATCGTCGTCGTCGACACCCCCGACGCGCTGCTGGTCACCACGAGCCAGAATGCGCAGCGCGTCAAGAGCGTGGTGGACGCGCTCAAACTGAGTGGGCGATCCGAAGTCCTCTGAGCAATCGGTCGCGCACGAGCCTCAGCTTGCGAAAGCCTCGTACGTCAAGCAGACCTTGACCTTGCCGCAGGACAAGAAACGCGAGAGCAGCCAGCATGCGATGCTGGCTGCTCTCGGCGACCTCCGAGGAAGGGAGCCCTGTCCGCGACAACCGCGACAACCGCGACAAAGACTGCCATCCCTCAACTCAAACGGTCACAAGGTTCCGACGAGCCAAACCTATGACAGGGTGCACGACACTTGGCCTCTAGGGATCCAATCGCCCGTAGTGTTGGTCAGATAGGTGTACTTATACCCGCCGTGGCCAGCGGAGTACCAAGCGCCGGTGTAGGCCCACTCCACGCTCCACCCTATGTAATGGATTAACTGAGTCTTCGCGATGCACTGGGGTGGCCCTGGCAACGAGGCATTTGCTGCCTCGGCCCCGACCAGTGTGAAGGTGCTGGCCAACACTGCAACAGCGATCGCGAGACCTGTCCGCTTCTTGGAAGACTTCAATGTGCTCTCCTGTCCTGATTCATTTTCAGTATGGTGAATACTGATTCGTTCTCAGTATGTCGGTGAAGGTTCTCCCGATTCAAGAGAAATCTTTACGATCCGCAGCAACCGCCGCATCATCAGCCATGAGCCGGAAGCGCAGGGTCTCGAAGACGTCGTCGATGGTCTCTAGCTCAGCAGTCGTTCCAACTCCTCATCTCGTGGGCACGTTGTCGGGACGCCGCGCGCACATTTCCGATTCATTACGGCGCCGTCGCGGCTTTGTAACTCTTGGGCCGCATCCTGTCGAGCGGGCTCGGAACGGGTCGTCATTCTGAGTAACGTGGAGCCAATTCGCCCGGCAACGTGCCCGGCGTGATTTTGGAGGACACAGTGACATTGACTTCGCGTAAAACCGCGTTGGCCGGTCTCGCAGCCCTCGGCGTGAGCGCACTCGTGCTCGCCGGGTGCTCCGCAGCCCCGACAGGGGGCAGCACCACGAAGGCCGCATCGAACTTCTTGCCGTGCATGGTTTCAGACTCGGGCGGCTTCGACGACCACTCGTTCAACGAGCTCGGCAAGAACGGCCTGGACAAGGCCGCGAAGACCCTCGGTGTCAAGTCGATCGCCGTCGAGTCGAAGTCGGACAGCGACTACGCCCCGAACATTGAAAGCCTGCTCTCGCAGGGCTGCAACCTGATCGTTACCGTCGGCTTCAACCTCTCCGCCGCCTCGCTGGCGGCGGCGAAGGCCAACCCCGACACAAAGTTCGCCATCATCGACGACGCGGCAGATGCGAACTTCGACGGCCAGGTGGACGAACCCAACATCAAGCCGATCCTGTTCGACACGGCCCAGTCGGCGTTCATGGCCGGTTACGCTGCCGCGAGCTACACCAAGACCGGAAAGGTCGCGACCTGGGGTGGCATGAACTTCCCGACCGTCACGATCTTCATGGACGGCTTCTCCCAGGGTGTGGCGTACTACAACAAGCAGAAGAGCAAGAGCGTTGCGGTGCTCGGTTACGACCCGGCGAACCCGGGCGCGGCGACCTTCACCGGCGGCTTCGAGGCGAATGACGCGGCGAAGACTGTCGCGAAGAACTTCATCGACCAGGGTGCCGACGTGCTGCTGCCGGTCGGCGGTCCGATTTATCAGAGCGCCGTCGCGGCGATCCAGGATTCGGCTAAGGACGACGTGCTCGTGGGCGTCGACGCCGACCTGTTCGTCACCGACCCGACCACCGACGCCCTCGTGCTGACCTCGGTCGAGAAGGGCATCGAATCGGCCACGAAGAACGTGATCGAGGACGCCGCGGGTGGCGACTTCAAAAACACTGCCTACATCGGCACCTTGAAGAACGACGGAGTCGGCATCGCGCCGTTCCACAACTTCAAGTCGAAGGTCGACTCGGGTCTGCAGAATGAGCTCGACAAGATCAAGGCGAGCATCATCAGCGGCGACCTCAAGGTGACGTCCTACCTCAATAAGTAGCCGGTTCGCTCGGCACGCGGGGCCGGGGCGCAGCGTCTGCTGCACCTCGGCCCTTCGCGTCGCCGGACCGCTCGACATAGATTGGGTCGCATGAAGCTCGAACTCCGCGGGATCACGAAGCGCTTCGGATCCCTGGTGGCCAACGATCACATCGATCTGGTGGTCGAACCGGGGGAGATCCACTCCCTGCTGGGCGAGAACGGGGCAGGCAAGTCCACGTTGATGAACGTGCTCTACGGCCTGTACCGACCCGACGAGGGCGAAATCCTGCTCGACGACGTCGTGCAGCACTTCTCCGGTCCCGGCGACGCCATGCGCGCCGGCATCGGCATGGTGCACCAGCATTTCATGCTCATCCCTGTATTCACTGTCGCCGAGAACGTCATGCTCGGTCACGAGAAGACCGGTTTCGCCGGCACGCTCGACCTGGCCGCTGCCCGCGCTGCCGTGCGCGAGATCTCCTCCCGCTTCGGCTTCGACATCGATCCGGATGCCCGGGTCGGCGACCTGCCGGTGGGCGTGCAGCAGCGGGTCGAGATCATCAAAGCGCTGTCTCGCGACGCCAAGGTGCTGGTCTTCGACGAGCCGACCGCGGTGCTCACCCCGCAGGAGACCGACGAGCTCATGGTGATCATGCGCCAGCTCAAGGAGTCCGGCACCTCGATCGTCTTCATCACCCACAAACTGCGGGAGGTGCGCGAGGTCGCGGACCGCATCACCGTCATCCGTCTCGGCAAGGTCGTTGGCGAGGCGTCGCCGACGGCCTCCAACACCGAGCTCGCGTCGATGATGGTCGGCCGCGCGGTCGACCTCGTGGTCGACAAGGGCCCGGCGGATCCGGGCGGCGACGCCTTCGTCGTCTCCGACCTCACCGTGCTCGACGCCCATCACCAGATCGTCGTCGACGACGTCAGCTTCCGGGTGCGCTCGGGCGAGATCCTGGCCATCGCCGGGGTCCAGGGCAACGGGCAGACAGAACTGGTGGAGGCGATCCTCGGTCTACAGCCCCGGATGCGCGGCTCGATCGTCCTCGACGGAACCGAGCTCGTGGGCCGCTCGGTGCGCCACATCCTCGACGCCGGGGTCGGATTCGTCCCCGAGGATCGCACCGAGGACGGCCTGGTCGCCGAGTTCTCCATCGCTGAGAACCTCATGCTCGACCGCTCGGATTCGGCGCCGTTCGTCCGCGGGGGCACGGTACAGTCCCGCTACCTGAACGAGTTCGCCGAGGAGAAGGTGACCGAGTTCGACATCCGGGCGCAGGGCATCACCGAGAATGCCGGCCGTCTCTCGGGCGGCAACCAGCAGAAGGTGGTCCTTGCGCGGGAACTGAGCCGCGAGCTGCACCTGTTCGTCGCCGCCCAGCCGACCCGCGGGCTCGACGTGGGCTCGATCGAGTTCGTGCACACCCGTATCGTGCAGGCGCGGGATGCCGGAGTGCCGGTCCTCGTCGTCTCGACCGAGCTGGACGAGGTCGTCGCGCTCGCCGATCGCATCGCGGTGATGTATCGCGGGCGCATCGTCGGCGTGGTCCCTGCCGGGACCGGACGTGAGACCATCGGACTCATGATGGCCGGCGGCGTCCCCGAGGGAACGGGGGTGGCGGCATGACCGACGCGCAGATCCCGGCGGCGGCCACGGCGCCGGAGACCTTGGAGCCGGGCCAGTCTCGCGAGCAGAAGCGCGAGACCTCCGAGCCGTCGCGCAGTGTGCGCATCCTGAAGGACATCGTCGGGGGCAGCGCGATGATCTCGATCCTCGCGGTCGTACTCGCCATGCTCGTCGGCGGCATTCTGATCGCGGCGACGAGCCCGCAGGTGCAGTCCGCGGCCGGATACTTCTTGGCGCGTCCCAGCGACACCTTCCAGGCCATCTGGGATTCGGTGTCGGGGGCATACTCCTCGCTCTTCCAGGGCTCGATCTACAACTTCCGTCGACCGGGCTTCGAGAACGGCATCCGGCCGCTGACCGACACCCTGAACTTCGCCACCCCGCTCATCGCGGCGGGGCTCGGCGTCGCGGTCTCGTTCCGCGTCGGACTGTTCAACATCGGCGGCCAGGGGCAGGTCCTCTTCGGAGCGGCTGCGGCAGGCTACGTCGGCTTCGCCTGGCACCTGCCTGCGGGTATCCACATCGTCGTCGCCATTCTCGCCGGGATCCTCGCCGGCGGATTCTGGGCTGCGATCGTCGGCGTGCTCAAAGCCAGGACCGGCGCACACGAGGTGATCGTGACGATCATGTTGAACTACGTCGCGTTCTACCTGATCTCCTTCCTGTTGCGCACCCCTGGGGCCCTGCAGGCTCCTGGTTCGACCAACCCGAAATCGGCCCCCATGCTGCCGACGGCGATCTTCCCGAAGCTGCTTGGCGACTCGTACAACCTCAACTTCGGCTTCATCCTGGTGATCGCCGCGACCGTGGTCGTCTGGTACCTGATCAACAAGTCCAGCCTCGGCTTCAAGTTCCGCGCCGTCGGCCTCAATCCGCACGCCTCTCGGGTTGCGGGAATCGGTGTCGAGCGGATCTATGTCTATGCGATGGTCATCTCCGGGGCGCTCATCGGGCTGGCCGGGGTCGCGCAGGTGCTCGGCACGGTCACCACCGGATTCACCTCGCGTATCGATGCGGGGATCGGCTTCGACGCGATCACGGTCGCGCTGCTCGGGCGGTCCCGCCCCGTCGGCGTCTTCATCGCCGGCCTGCTGTTCGGGGCGCTGAAGGCCGGCGGATACTCGATGCAGGCGGCGAACGGGATCACGATCGACATCGTGCTCGTCGTGCAGTCCCTGATCGTGCTCTTCATCGCCGCACCGCCGCTCGTGCGAGCGGCCTTCCGCCTCCCGACCCCGAGTGGGCTGCCATGGGGCACGTCGATCCAGAAGGCAGAGGCCGCCAAGTGACCGCCGTCATCGCTCCGAAGAACGCCGAGCGCGAGGGCGGGACCATCGCTCGCACGGTCGTGGTGGTGCGCAGCTGGAAGGCGCCGATCGGACTCGGGGGTTTCGCGGTCATCGCGATCGTGCTCTTCCTGTTCCTCCGCCGTCCGGGATCCACCGCGTTCCAGCTGTCGGCGGACGACGACCAGTTCCGGTTGCCGCTGATCGTCTCGTCACCGGTGTTCGCGGTCGGGCTGTTCATCGCGGCCATCGTCGTGATCGCGCTGGTGGTCGTGCTGGTGCGACGGGGTCATCGCTCGATGATGCCCGTGATCGTGTGGGGTGTGCTCGTCCTCGCCTTCCTTGCGCTCGTCGCCTTCGGACCGTCTACCGTGAAGACGGACTCCACGGTCGTCCCGATCGTTCTCACGGTCGTGCTGGTCGGGCTCGCGGTCGCCAGCGCGGTGCTGGTGGCGCGCACCGCGAAGGCCCCGCTCTGGCTGACGGCGGTGTTTGCCATCCTGATGCTCATCGCCTTCCTGGTGTGGGCGGCCGCCGGCGCCACCATCGTCGTTCCCGGACTCCTCGTCGGGGCGGTTTCTCTCAGCACCCCGCTGATCTACGGGGCACTCGGTGGCGTGCTCACGGAGCGCGTCGGCGTCGTCAACGTGGCGATCGAGGGCCAGTTGCTGGGTGGCGCATTCCTGGGCATCGTGGTCGCGTCCCTGACCCGCAATCCCTACCTCGGCCTCCTCGCGGCACCGATCGCGGGCATGCTGGTGTCGTTCGTGCTGGCTGCGTTCTCGATCAAGTACTTCGTCGACCAGGTCATCGTCGGCGTCGTGCTCAACGTGCTCGTGCTCGGCCTGACGAGCTTCTTCTACTCGCAGGTGCTCAGCGAGGATCCGACTCGCCTCAACAACCAGACGATGCGGCTCGAGCATCTCAACATCCCGATCCTCAGCGATATCCCGATCATCGGCCCGATCCTCTTCCGTCAGACGATCGTCGTGTACTTGATGTATCTCGCCGTCGTGCTGGTCTGGTTCGGGTTGTTCCGCACCCGTTGGGGTCTGCGCCTGCGTTCCGTCGGAGAGCATCCCCAGGCTGCGGACACGGTGGGCATCAACGTCAACCGCACCCGGTTCTGGAATGTCGCGCTCGCCGGTGCGATCGCCGGGCTCGGGGGGGCATACTTCACGCTGGGATCTGTCGGTCTGTTCGGCAAGGACATGACGGCGGGTGCCGGCTACATCGCCCTGGCCGCTGTCATCTTCGGCCGCTGGGATCCGATCCGAGCCACGCTGGCCGCGCTGCTGTTCGGATTCACCGAGAACCTGCAGAACGTGCTGAGCATCGCGCGTTCCCCCGTCCCCAACGAGTTCATGCTGATGCTCCCCTACCTGGTCACGGTGTTCGCCGTTGCCGGGTTGGTCGGCAAGGTGCGCGGGCCTGCGGCATCCGGCAAGCCCTACATCAAGTCATGAGCACGACGGCGACCTCGCTCACCGACGTCGACTGGGACGCGTTGCGCGCCCTGGCGGCCGACGCCCTCACTCACGCGTACGTGCCCTACTCGAAGTTCCCGGTCGGGGTGGCGGCCATCGTCGACGACGGTCGCATCATCACCGGGGCCAACGTCGAGAACGCCTCGTACGGCCTCACGCTCTGTGCCGAGTGCGCGCTGGTGTCGAGCCTGCACATGACCGGCGGCGGCAAGCTGGTGGCCTTCGCGTGCGTCGACGGGCACGGCAACGCGCTCATGCCCTGCGGACGCTGTCGGCAGCTGCTCTATGAGCACTCGGCCGAGGGGATGCTGTTGGCCACCGTCTCGGGCATCAAGACGATCGACGAGGTGCTCCCCGACGCATTCGGGCCGCGAACGCTCGAGGCCTATGCGGCCGAGGGCGCCCAGTCAGATGGCGCGAGCTGACATGGCCGTCGAACCCTTCGACACGGTCGACCTGATCCGCACCAAGCGCGACGGGGGCGCCCTGAGCACCGCGCAGATCAACTGGCTGGTCGACGCCTACACCCGCGGCTACGTCGCCGACGAGCAGATGTCGGCCATGACGATGGCCATTTTTCTCAACGGTATGGAGCGCGACGAGATCCGCGACCTGACGCTCGCGATGATCGCCAGCGGCGAGCGGCTGGATTTCTCGGGCCTGTCGAAGAAGACGACGGACAAGCACTCAACGGGCGGCGTCGGCGACAAGATCACGCTGCCGCTCGCTCCCCTTGTCGCGTCGTTCGGTGTCGCGGTGCCGCAGCTCTCGGGCCGCGGGCTCGGTCACACCGGCGGCACGCTCGACAAGCTGGAGAGCATCCCGGGCTGGCGCGCATCCCTCACCAACGCCGAGTTCATGGCGCAGCTCGAAGAGGTCGGGGCTGTGGTGTGCGCGGCGGGCAGCGGTCTGGCTCCGGCCGACGGCAAGCTGTACGCCCTGCGCGACATCACGGGCACCGTCGAGGCGATCCCGCTGATCGCGTCGTCGATCATGAGCAAGAAGATCGCAGAGGGCACGGCTTCGCTGGTGCTCGACGTGAAGTTCGGCTCCGGCGCATTCCTGCAGGATCCGGCGCGCGGCCGCGAGTTGGCCGAGACCATGGTGCGCCTGGGCAACGATGCCGGGGTCGCCACCCGGGCCCTTCTGACCAACATGAACGTGCCGCTCGGGCTCGCCATCGGCAACGCCAACGAGGTGCGCGAAGCGGTGGAGGTGCTGGCGGGAGGCGGCCCGCCAGACGTGGTGGCGCTCACCGTCGCCCTCGCGCGCGAGATGCTCGACTTGGCCGACATCCACGACGCGGATGTCGCGGCGGCGTTGAGCAACGGGCGGGCGATGGACAGTTGGCGCGCCATGATCAGCGCGCAGGGCGGTGATCCGGATGCCATACTCCCCACTCCGCGCGAGACCCACGTGGTGCGCGCCGAGCACTCGGGCGTGCTGGTGGCCCAGCATGCCCTGCCGTTCGGGATCGCGGCCTGGCGCCTCGGAGCCGGGCGTGCTCGCCAGCAGGACCCCGTGCAGCACGCGGCCGGAATCGACCTGCATGCCAAGCCCGGCGACGCGATCGTCGATGGCCAGCCGCTGTTCACTCTCGGCACCGACGACCCTGACCGCTTCGCCCGCGCCCTGGAGGCGCTCGACGGCGCCTACCGCATAGGAGACGCGGGAGACCCGATCGACGATGGCGGCCCGCTGATCGCCGGCCGGGTGGGCTGACCCTAGCCTCCGCTCACCCGTGCGGCGCGACGCGCACGGTGCACGGTGCACGACAGGGCCGGTCATGTGACGAGATCGCACAGTGCAGAGACCGCGCACTGCGCAATTGCGCCACACCACGCGCGTTCGGGCCGGGGGCGCGGCTTGAGCTAGAGCTCTACCTCGCCGATCCGCTCCAACGCATCCACCACCAGCGCCCAGAACCGCTCGGCGTCGAGGTCGAAGGTGACCCGGGTCACGCAGTCGGCGGGCGCCGGGCCGCGCAGATCGACCACCGTCATCCCGAGGGTGTACTCGCCACGGGTCTCGATGGCGATGGGCGCGACAACGGTGCGCACCAGGCTGGGATCGATGACGTAGGCGACTGCGACCGGGTCGTGCACCGGCGGGTGGTCGAAGCCCTGAGCGTCGCGGTATGCCCGCTGGAAGAACTCCATCAGTTCTCCGACGAAGACGGCTGGGCCGGTACCGACCGCTGCGATGGCCGCGCGGACCTCGGGGGTCGCAATCGCTTGGTGGGTGACATCCAGCCCCACCATCGTCACCGGCCAGCCGGCGTCGAACACGATCGCCGCCGCCTCGGGGTCGATGACGATGTTGAACTCGGCGACCGCGCTCCAGTTGCCCTCTCTCGCGCCGCCGCCCATCAGGACCACCTCTTTGACACGAGGGATGATGCGGGGCTCAAGCCGGGCGGCGAGGGCGATGTTGGTCAGCCCTCCGGTGGGCACGAGCGTGATCTCGCCGGGCGCCGCGGCCATGATCGTGTCGACGATGAACTGGGCGGCCGGCCGCGGGTCGAGTTGGATCGTCGGCTCGGGCAGCACCGGTCCGTCGAGCCCCGACTCCCCGTGGATCTCGCCAGCGGTCTCGATCTCGCGCACCAAGGGTCGGGCCGAGCCGGCAGCGAACGGTACGCCGACGATGCCAGCGACCCGCGCGACCGAGAGCGCGTTGCGCGTGACCTTGTCGAGAGTCTGATTGCCCACGACCGTCGTCACGCCGACCAGTTCGATCTCGGGGTTGCCCCAGGCCAGGAGCATCGCGACCGCGTCGTCGTGCCCTGGGTCGCAGTCCAGGATGATCTTCGTCGGCATTCTCCGAGCCTAGGGGCCGGTAGATTCGAGGGATGAGCGACCGCGACGGCGTCACCCTTCCAGGCAGCGGGATCGGACTGCGATCCCTGCCCAAGGTCTCGCTTCACGACCACCTGGATGGCGGACTGCGGCCTCAGACGATCATCGAACTGGCCGAACCACTGGGAATCGAGTTGCCAGCGTCGACCGCGCCCGAGCTGGCGGCCTGGTTCGCCGAGAAGTCCGACTCGGGTTCGCTCGTCGAGTACCTGAAAACCTTCGACGTGACCATCGCGGTCATGCAGACGGCGGAGGGGCTCACCCGGGTCGCGGGCGAGTTCGTCGAAGATCTGGCGGCCGACGGCGTGATTTACGGCGAGTTGCGCTGGGCTCCCGAACAGCACCTGCAGCGCGGGCTCACGCTCGATGAGACTGTCGAGGCTGTGCAGCGCGGTATCGACGCGGCCGTCGACCGAGTGCGCGGCGACGGCGGCTGGATCCGCGCCGGTCAGCTGGTCAGCGCGATGCGGCACCTCGATCGGGGAACCGAGATCGCCGAGCTTGCTCTTCGCCATCGCGATCTCGGCGTCGTGGGCTTCGACATCGCCGGCCCAGAGGCTGGATTCCCGGCATCGCGTCTGAGCGAGGGCTTCGACGTTCTCGCGCGGGCGTGCTTCCCGGCCACCGTGCACGCGGGTGAGGCGGACGGGGTGGAGAGCATCCGCGGGGCCCTGGTCGACGGCCATGCCCTGCGACTCGGCCACGGTGTGCGGATCGCCGAAGACATCACCGTCGAGCGCACAGACGACGAGAACACCTTCGTCACGCTCGGCCGTGTCGCCCAGTGGGTGAAGGATCGCGGCATCGCTCTCGAGACCAGCCCGAGCTCGAACCTGCAGACCGGCGCCATCGCGCAGTGGGGGTCGACGATGGCCGATCACCCATTCGATCTGCTCTACCAGCTCGGCTTCCGCGTCACGGTCAACACCGACAACCGGCTGATGAGTGCCACAACTCTCACCCGAGAACTGGGTCTGCTGGCCGATGCGTTCGGCTACGACCTCGACGACCTGGAAGCCTTCCAGCTGAACGCCGCGGAGGTCGCCTTCCTCCCGCTCGAAGACCGCGAAGACCTCATCGAGCGCATAGGAAACGGCTTTGCCAAGGGTCGTGCCGCGCTGGCCGCCGGTCGCGGCTGATGGCTCTTCCCGCGCTTCCCGATGACGCGATCCAGTTGCACGCGTCAGCGTCCGACTGGCGCGCGGCTGTCGAGTTGGCCGGGCAATGCCTCACCAGAGCGGGCGCGGCCGAACCGCGATATGCGGACGAGATGATCCGAATGATCGAGGAGCACGGTCCCTACGTCGTGATCGCGCCCGGGCTGGCTCTGGCCCACGCGCGTCCTGGACCCGAGGTGCTGGGTGATGGGCTGGCCGTGGTGACGCTCTCGACTCCCGTCGACTTCGGGCACCCGCACAATGATCCCGTGCGCGTCGTGCTCGCCCTCGCGGTGCACTCGCCCGAGCAGCACCTGCGCATGGTGGCTGAGCTGGCCAATCTCTTCAACGACTCGGATGCGGTCGAGCGGCTCGCAGAGGCGGGCTCCGCCGACCAGGTGCGCGCCATTCTCGGCGCGGCCGCCTGAGCGGCACCGCCTGAGCGGCACCTAGGCGTCGAGCAGCTGGCGCATCCCGGCATCGAGTCGCGCCAGGGTCGCCTCGGCGGCGGCCAGGCGCTCGGCTCCGCTGCCCTGTTCAGAGACGGCGTCGAGGTAGCACTTGAGCTTCGGCTCTGTGCCGCTCGGCCGCACGATGACTCGTGCGTCACCCTCCAGGTGGAAACGCAGCAGATCGCTCGGAGGGAATCCCCCGAAGCCGTCGACGAAGTCGTCGATCCGCTCGACCCGGATGCCGCCGATGCTCGCGGGCAGATCGGCGCGCAGGCGCGACATGGTCGTGCCGATCTGCGCGAGGTCTGACACCCGGATCGAGATCTGCGACGACGCGTAGCCGCCGAAGGTCTCGGCGAACTGGAGCAGGTGCTCGCCGAGGGTCGTGCCGGCCGCTGCTAGGTCGGTGAACAGGCAGATCACCCGAACCGCGGCCGAGATGCCGTCTTTGTCGCGCACCTTGCCAGGGTCAACCAGGTAGCCGAGGGCCTCCTCGTAGCCGAAGGCAAGGCCGCCGACCCGCGAGATCCATTTGAAGCCGGTGAGAGTCTCGACGAAGTCCAGGCGATGATGGCGGGCGATTGCCCCGAGGGCCGGCGAACTCACCAGCGAGCAGGCCAGCGTCGCGGTGTGCTCTTCGGCCGTCGCGACCAGGGCACGCGCGGCCTGCCAGCCGAGCAGCCATCCGACCTGGTTGCCGCTGAGCCGCCGCCAACCGCCCTGCGCGGCGTCGTCGGGGACCCCCACCGCGACACGGTCCGCGTCCGGATCGTTCGCGATGACGAGGTCGGCTCCGGACTTCGCGGCGGTCTCGAACGCCAGGTCGAGCGCGCCAGGCTCCTCGGGGTTGGGGAATGCAACCGTTGGAAAGTCCGGATCGGGCTTCAGCTGGGCGTCGACGGTGACCGGCGCGGCGAATCCGGCGGCCTCGAACACCGCCTGCGCTGTCTGCCACCCCACGCCGTGCATCGGCGTGTAGACGACTTTCAGAGCCGAGGCCGAGGTCGCCAGCGCCGCCGTCTGCTTGACGTATTCGGCGACGACACTCTCGGGCGCCGCTGCGAACTCGACCGATCGGGGCAAGGCGCTGATCGAGCCAGACGCCACCCTCGCGATCTCGGCCGCGATCCCGGAGTCGGCGGGCGGAACGATCTGCGAGCCGCCGTCAGCCCCGCCCAGGTACACCTTGTAGCCGTTGTCGCGCGCGGGATTGTGGCTCGCCGTGACCATCACGCCGGCACTTGCGCCAAGGTGCCGCACGGCGAAGGCGAGCACAGGGGTCGGCAACGCTCGGGGCAGCAGACTGACCTGCACGCCAGCCGCCTGCATGATTTCTGCGGTGTCGCGAGCGAAGACGCTCGAGTTGTGGCGGCCGTCGTAGCCGATCACGACAGTGGGATGCGCCGCTCGACTCAGCAGGTATGCCGCCAGACCCGCAGCCGCTTGGGCGACCAGCACGCGATTCATCCGCATCGGGCCGGCGCCCAGCGCTCCCCGCAACCCCGCCGTTCCGAACTCGAGTCTGCCGCCGAAGCGCTCGGCCAGGTCTGCCCCGGCTGCCGCGTCGCCGGCCTCGGTGGCGGCGATCAGCGCGTCCAATTCAGCACGGGTCACCGGGTCGGGGTCTTGCGCCATCCAGGCGCGAGCCCTGGCGAGCAGTTCCGTGCGGTCAACGTCGACCATGGATGCCCCTTCTAGAGTTCCGCCACGATGCGTGCAAGCAGCGCGCTGATCACCGGCTCGGCGTCGCGCCCGGATTGCAGCACCTCGGCGTGGCTGAGCGGCTCCGACGAGATGCCGGCTGCCAGGTTCGTGATCAGCGAAAGGCCGAGAATCTCCATGCCACCCTCACGCGCCGCGATCGCCTCGAGCGCGGTCGACATGCCGACGATGTGCCCGCCGATGGTCTTGGCCATCTGCACCTCGGCAGGGGTCTCGTAGTGCGGTCCGCGAAACTGCGTGTAGACGCCCTCGTCCAGTTCGGGCGCGACAGACCTGGCAAGGTCGCGCAGGCGCCGCGCGTACAGATCGGTCAGGTCGATGAACGTCGCGCCTTCGAGCGGGGATGCCGCTGTCAAGTTGATGTGGTCGCTGATCAGCACCGGCGTTCCCGGCGTCCAGCTCTCGCGGATGCCGCCGGCCCCGTTTGTGAGGATCATCGTCGTAGCGCCCGCCGCGGCAGCCGTCCGCACGGAGTGCACGACCCTGCGCACGCCATGACCCTCGTAGAAGTGGGTGCGCGCGCCGATCACCAGCGCCCGCTTGCCGTTGGGCAGCAGCACGCTGCGCAGCGTTCCGACGTGGCCGCTCAATGCCGGCTTGCTGAAGCCGATGATGTCGGTGGCCGGAATCGTCGCGGTCGTTTCGCCGATCAGGTCTGCCGCCTTCGCCCACCCGCTGCCGAGAGTGAGCGCGATGTCGTGCTTCTCGACACCGGTGGCCTCGGCCAGCTGAGCAGCGGCCTGTTTGGCAATCGCGAACGGGTCTGCGGCCGGATCGTCGAGGGGGTTGCTGTGCTCTGTTGGCATGGCATCCAGCCTATGTGCCTGCTTGTGCACCGCCGCTTCCGGCAGCGGGCCGTCTCCCTTGTGCGCCGCCGCTGCTGCGGCGCACCGGCTTCGCGCGACGTACACGCCGTCGCGCTGCGCTGGCACCCCATCTACGGGAGAATGGATGCATGCCATACGAGTTCGAGCGGACCCAGCGCATCGCCGTCCTCGGGGGTGGTCCCGGCGGCTACGAAGCCGCGATCGCGGGCGCTCAACTGGGCGCCGAGGTGACGCTCGTCGAGCGGGTCGGAGTCGGCGGATCCGCCGTGCTCACCGACGTGGTCCCGTCGAAGACCCTCATCGCGACCGCGGAGGCCGCCAGCGCAGCTGGCGAGGCCGCAGATCTCGGCGTGCGGTTCTTCACCCGCAACAGCGACGGGAGGGCGGTGCGCCCCGAGGTCGCCGTCAACCTCGGCGAGGTCAACCGGCGCCTGCTGTTGCTGGCCCGCCAACAGTCTGAAGACATCAAGTCGCAACTGATCAAGGCCGGCGTGCGCATCATCGCGGGCGACGGGCGCCTCGACGGGCCCAACCGCCTCGTGGTCTCCACCGGCAAGGGCAAGAGCCGCAAAGACTTCGATCAGATCGAAGCCGACACGCTGGTCGTCGCGGTCGGGGCCAGCCCGCGCCAGCTGCCCACCGCGAAACCGGATGGCGAGCGCATCTTCACCTGGACCCAGCTGTATTCGCTCGAAGAGGTCCCCGAGCACATGATCGTGGTGGGCTCCGGCGTCACCGGTGCGGAGTTCGCCTCGGCGTACCTCGCCCTCGGCTCGAAGGTCAGCCTGGTGTCAAGCCGCGACCAGGTGCTCCCTGGCGAAGACGCCGACGCCGCGAGGGTCATCGAGAACGTCTTCAGGCGCAACGGCATGGACGTGCTCAACAAGAGTCGGGCGAGCAAGGTCGAGCGAACGAAAGACGGCGTGCTCGTCACGTTGAGCGACGGGCGCACCGTGGAGGGATCCCACTGCCTGATGGCGGTCGGCTCGGTCCCCAACACGCCGGGCATCGGTCTCGAGGAGGCCGGGGTTCAGCTCACCGAGAGTGGACACATCCGGGTCAACCGCGTCGCGCGCACCTCGATGCCGAGCATCTATGCCGCCGGCGACTGCAGCGACTTCTTGCCGCTCGCCTCGGTCGCGTCGATGCAGGGCCGCACCGCCGTGTACCACGCGATGGGCGACGCGGTCGCGCCGACCGAGTTGCGCAACGTGAGTTCGAACATCTTCACCCAGCCTGAGGTCGCAACCGTTGGCTGGTCGCAGAAGCAGATCGAAGAGGGGATCGCGCAGGGCGACATCTACAAGCTGCCCCTGGCATCCAACCCGCGCGCCAAGATGATGGGAATCAAAGACGGATTCGTCAAGATCTTCGCCCGCACCGGATCGGGCACGGTGATCGGGGGCGTGATCGTGGCGCCCAAGGCGAGTGACCTCATCCTGCCGATCTCGCTCGCGGTGGAGCACCGCCTCACCGTCGATCAGCTGGCCAGGGCGTTCAGCGTCTACCCCTCGCTGTCGGCCTCGGTGACGGACGCGGCGAGGGCGATGCACATCGTCGGCTAAGCCCGCAGGCCGTTTTTCACTGCTTGTTTCGGCCCTGCCGCGCACATTCGCGCGAATAATCGGTCGAACCTGCTCGGTCGAGACGAAGGAGTGGGATGCGTCTCTCCCTTCCCAGCCCGGCGGAGGCGGCTTCTCTGCACGGGTCTTACTCGCCGCCACGCTCGCGAGTTCGGAATCCGAATACTCAAGACGTGCACACCGCGGCCGCCCGGGAGTGGCGATACCAACTCATCCTCAACCGCGACCTGCGCACCCCCGCGGCACGGAGTGACATTGCTCGTCGCGCTGTCCGGGGCGAGTTCGTCCGGGTGACTCGCGGGGCGTTTCTGCCTGCGTCACTGTGGCACGACGCGGGTCCCGACGAACGATTCAGGATGCGGGTGAAAGCCGTGGCTGCACTCGCATCCGAAGATCTCGTGCTATCCCATGCCTCGGCCGCTGCCCTGTGGGGCCTTCCCTGGGTCGGACCGTGGCCCGATCGCATCGACGCGCTCGCCTCGCGCGCCTACGGCGGACACTCGACGCGCACGGTCTGCCGCCACCTCCCGACCACCGACTCCGAGCCGGTCATGATCGACGGTCTTTTGGTCACCGGTCTCGCATGCACCGTTGTCGACCTGGCCAGGTCCCGCGGATTCACGCGTGCGGTCGTCGTGGGCGACGCCTCGCTCAATGGCGCAACCCGCGCGGAACTGGCGGCGCCCGCCGCACTCGATGCCGACCGCCTCCTCGAGGAGTTGGAGCGCAGTCGTACCGGCTACGCGTCCTCACGTGCGCGCGACGTGCTGGAGTTCTTGGATGCGCGATCGGGGTCTCCTGGGGAGTCCGTCAGTCGCGTGTCGATGTGGCGGGCCGGGCTGCCGGCACCCGTGCTGCAGCAGTCCTTCTCTCCTTGGTTCGTTGACTCTTGGTGGCCAGATTACGGCGTCATCGGAGAGTTCGACGGCGAGTCGAAGTACCGAGACCCGCAGTTGCGCGGCCGTCGCAGTCCCGCGCAAGTCGTCATCGACGAGAAAACGCGCGAAGACGAACTCCGACGTCGAAGCCGAGGCTTTGCGCGATGGGGGTGGGACCTGGCGCGCTCTCCCGCGGCCTTGGCAGGTCGCCTTCGGCGGGGCGGCCTCCCGGCACACTGACGTTGGGACCGTTCGCAAGCATCGCAAAGGTCCGCGCCTTTTCGCCATTCGCACTAGTTGCAAATTTCGCACCGTTCGCAACAGTTTCGACCGAACAATCGGTCGAATGTGCGCGCAGCGGTCGAAACCGCAGGCGGGCGGCTTCGCGGGCGGCTTCGGGCGCCCGCTCAGTCCTCGATCGCGAGCAACTGATGTCCGGACGACACGGTCGAGCCGACCGTCGCGTCCACCTTGGCGATCGTGCCGTCCTTGTGGGCGGTGAGCGGCTGCTCCATCTTCATGGCTTCGAGCACGATGACGAGGTCGCCCTTGACGACTTTGTCTCCCTCTTTGACCGCGAGCTTCACGATGGTGGCCTGCATGGGCGCCTTGACCGCGGTGCCGCTCGCGGCGAATCCGACCCCGCCGCCCGCGCGGCGCTTAGGGGCGGGCGCGTTCGACACGGATCCGCTCGACGGCAGCAGCTTCGTCGGCAGCGACACCGAGACGCGCTTGCCCTCGACCTCGACGACCACGCTGTGGCGCTTCTCGGGCTCTGAGGAGTCGGCAAGGATCCCGCCCCACGGTTCGAGATCGTTGACGAACTCGGTCTCGATCCAGCGGGTGTACACACCGAAGTGGCCGTCGGCCGCGATGAATGCCGGATCGCGCACCACCTTGCGGTGGAAGGGAAGCACGGTGGGAAGGCCTGCGACCTCGAACTCGTCGAGGGCGCGGCGCGAGCGCTCGAGTGCGTCTTCGCGCGACGATCCTGTGACGATCAGCTTGGCGAGCAGCGAGTCGAACGCACCCGAGATCACGTCGCCGGTCGTGACACCGGAATCGATGCGCACGCCAGGACCGCCAGGAAAACGGAGCACCTGCACGGGCCCGGGCGTCGGCAAGAAGTTGCGGCCGGGATCTTCGCCATTGATCCGGAACTCGAAGCTATGGCCGACGGCCGGTGGGTCGTCGTAGTCGATCGTGCCGCCCTCGGCGATGCGGAATTGCTCCCGCACCAGGTCGATGCCGGTGACCTCTTCTGAGACGGGATGCTCAACCTGAAGCCGGGTGTTCACCTCGAGGAACGAAACGGTGCCGTCTTTGCCGATCAAGAACTCGCAGGTGCCGGCGCCGAGGTATCCGACCTCTTTCAGGATGGCCTTGGATGAGCGATACAGCAGCTCGGTCTGCTCCGCGGTGAGGAAGGGGGCAGGCGCCTCTTCGACCAGTTTCTGGTGGCGGCGCTGCAGCGAGCAGTCGCGGGTCGAGATCACGACGACGTTGCCATCGGCATCCGCCAGGCACTGGGTCTCGACGTGACGCGGCTCGTCGAGGTACTTCTCGACGAAGCACTCCCCGCGGCCGAACGCGGCGATCGCCTCCCGGGTCGCAGACTCGAACAGCTCGGGGACCTCATCCCGGGTGCGCGCCACCTTCAGCCCGCGCCCGCCGCCGCCGAATGCTGCCTTGATGGCGACCGGGAGTCCGACCTCGTCGACGAAGGCGAGCACCTCGTCCGCATCTTTGACGGGGTTGAGAGTGCCGGGAGCCAGCGGAGCCCCGACCTTCTCTGCCACATGCCGCGCGCTGACCTTGTCGCCGAGCCGCTCGATTGCGTCGGGTGATGGGCCGATCCAGATCATGCCGGCGTCGATGACTGCCCGCGCGAAGTCGGCGTTCTCGGCCAAGAAGCCGTAGCCAGGGTGCACGGCGTCGGCGCCGGAACGACGCGCGACCGAGAGCAACTTGTCGATGACGAGATAGGTGTCAGCGCTGGTCGTGCCCTCGAGCGCGTATGCCTCGTCGGCCAGCTTGACGTGCCGTGCGTCGCGGTCTTGATCGGCGTAGACGGCGACCGACGCAATGCCAGCGTCGCGAGCGGCGCGGATGACCCGCACGGCGATTTCACCCCGGTTCGCGATCAGGACCTTGGTGATGCGACGGGGGTTCGGCCTGGCCATAGTTCCTCAGCCTATGGGCTGGGCGACCTCGGGCCTTTGTCGGAGGTCCACAGAAAGACGCGGATCCCCTTAGATGTTCCAGAGATCGGTCCACTCGACGCCGAGCTGGCGCACCAGGTGCCGCAGCAGCGGGATGCTCAGCCCAACGACGGCGTGCGGGTCGCCTTCGACGCGCTCGATGAACCCGGCGCCTTTCGAGTCGATGGTGAAGGCGCCCGCCACTTCGAGTGGCTCACCGGTCGCCACGTACGCGTCGATCTCGGCATCGGTGATGTCATCGGCGAAGTGGACGCGCGCTTCGGCGACCGCGCCGATCGACCGACCGATCACGCCGCCGCGGGCGTCGATCAGCCAGTGTCCGGAATGCAGCAGCCCCGAGCCGCCGCGCTGGGCGTACCAGCGCTCGCGAGCCACCTCGGGCAGGTGCGGCTTGCCGAAAATCGAGCCGTCGAACTCGAACGCCGAGTCGCCGCCGAGCACGAGCCCGTCGAGCGGTCCGCTTCCCGTATGCGCAGGCCCGGATGAGTCGTTGAGCAAGGGCTCGAGGATCGCCTCGGCCTTGAGGCGGGCAAGCATGAGCACCAGTTCGCTGGCGGTCAGAGGCCCGGCGGCGGCGGTTGCCGCCTCCTCGTCGACCTTCGACGGGACGGTGATCGGCTCGATGCCGACCGCACGCAGGGTGGCGAGGCGAGCCGGGGATGTCGAGGCCAGGTAGAGGCGCACAGGGCCGGTATCCATGCTCGGGGCATCCGTGCTCTCGGCGACGCTGCTCGACTTCGCACTACCCGGGTCTGCGCTACTCAACGGACGCTCCTATGCTCGGAGGGTGGGTGACATGGCGGGCCGCGAGGTCGAACTCGAGGCTACCAAGATGGCGCACGGCGGGGTCTCGGTGGCGCGGCTGGACGGCCGAGTCGTGTTCGTCTCGGACACCATCCCCGGCGAGACAGTCGTCGCCAGGATCACGGATGACAGCAAGCCCAGCTTCTGGCGCGCCGAAACCGTGCGCGTCCTCGAGCCGAGCCCGCACCGCCAACCCCACATCTGGGCAGAAGCGGCCGTCGACCGCGACCCGGACGATCGGGCAGGCGGCGCCGAGTTCGGCCATATCGACGTCGCTCACCAGCGCGCCCTGAAGTCCGAAGTGCTCGCTGAGGCGTTGCAGCGGATGGCGGGCCTCGAACGAGCCGTCGAGGTGGAGGCTCTGCCCGGGACCCCCGATGGCACGGGATGGCGCACGCGAGTGCGGCTGCACGTGTCACCGGGCGGGGTGGTCGGGCCGTACGCCGCTCGCTCGCACCGCGTCATCCCGGTCGCGAGCCTGCCGCTTGCCTCCGGGGCGGTGCGTGCGATCGCGCCGCTGCGCGAGGCGATCACCGGCGCAGACACCGTGGACGTGCTGGCACCCAGCGTGGGTGGTGCCCGTCTCATCGTGGGCAGGCAGACCCCCAGCGTCGTGCGCGAGCGAGTGGGCGATCGGCAGTTCCGCGTCGACGACAGCGGCTTCTGGCAGGTGCACGAGGGGGCGGCCGTCGCGCTGACCGAAGCGGTTCAGGATGCGATCGATCCCGCGCTCTTCGATCCCCGCGCCGCCAACCTCGACCTCTACGGCGGTGTCGGATTGCTCGCCGCAGCCGTTGGCGACAGGTTCGGTCGCGCCGTCCGCATCACCACGGTCGAGTCGGATGCTAGGGCAACCGAGCACGCCGCCGAGAATCTCGCCGACTGGATCGGGTCAGCAGCGGTGACGGCGCGGGTCGAGCACTGGGTGCGCTCGCTGGCCGACGCCTCAGCGGGAGAGCGTGCACGCCTGGCGGCCGGAACGGTGGTGCTCGATCCCCCACGCGCCGGTGCAGGCAGAGCCGTGCTCGAGGCTCTCGCGTCCGTGGGCCCCGCACAACTGGTCTATGTCGCGTGCGATCCGATCGCGTTCGCGCGCGATGTCGGCACGTTGGCGGCTCTTGGCTACCGTCTTGAGCGGCTGCGAGCCCTCGATCTGTTCCCGCACACTCACCACGTCGAAACGGTCGCGGCCCTCGTTCGGGTGTAAGCGGAACGGGGTCCCCGGGGAGTTGACGCGTTACGATGGTGCGCGGGCGTTTCGTCGCCCGTTTCTTGGGGGAGACAGGATGAACGTGGCTGAGACGATCGAACGCCCTCCGGCATCCGGAGCCGAGACCGTGCACGTGCGCGTCGCCGTCGTGGATGACCACGAGTCGGTGCGACTGGGCCTGAAGGCTGCCTTCATCGAAGATGGCTATGACTTCGTCATCGCGGCCTCGAATGTCGACGAACTCGTCGAGGGCCTCGCGGGCCGCGAGGTCGACGTCACCGTACTCGACCTGTCGCTTGGCGATGGGTCGTCGGTCACCGAGAACGTCAAACGGGTGCAGGCCGCCGGCTCCGCAGTGCTCGTGCACAGCATCGCCGACCGAGTCGCCCTGGTGCGCGAGGCGCTGGCGGCGGGCGCCGCGGGCGTCATCCCGAAATCTTCAGCCACCAAGACGGTGCTCGCAGCCGCAGCCACCGTTGCGCGCGGCGAGGTGCTGAACAACCTCGAGTGGGCGACGGCCATCGATGCTGACCGCGACTTCGCGAAGGCGCAGCTCGGTCGCCGCGAGCGTGAGATTCTGCACCTCTATGCCTCGGGGCTCCCGCTCAAGCTCGCCGCCGAGCAGCTGGGCATCGGCTACTCAACCGCTCGCGAGTACCTCGACCGCATCCGGGTGAAGTACGTCGAGGTCGGGCGACCGGCGCCGACCAAGGTCGATCTGCTGCGTCGCGCCGTCGAAGACGGCATTCTGCCGGGGCTCGACCCCGACGGCGATGGCCGCTAGCGCGGTCGTCAACGCCGTCCCTCCCGGCGCACCGCTCACGATTCGCAACGCCCTCAGTCTCGCGCGCGTCGAGTCGGCGATCGCTCGGTCGGGGGCCGGAATCGGCATCGTCTTCTTCCTCCAGTCGACGCCGACGCTGCTCGGCGAGCACGGTGGGTCTGTCCCGTTCTGGTCGATCGGTGCCGTGGTCGCGGTGGTGGCCGCCCTCGTGTTCACGGTCGTGGCCGCGGTCGCGCGCCGACTCGTGCGGGTGGCGAATGTGACCTTCGCCGCCGTCTTCTTGGTGGTGCTGGTGAGCTGGCCGTTCGCGGTACTGCATCCCTCGACCGACAGCCCGTGGCTGTATTACTTGATCACCATCGCGACCGCCATGGCCGCCATCGGACTCTCGCTGCGCTGGGCGGCTGGCTACCTCATCTTGATTCCCTTGGTGTACGCGGTGATCCGCCTGACGCCCGCGGGGGGCAGCCTCACCCCGCTCAAGGCCAGCCTGGATTCGATCTATGCGGTCATCCTCGGCGGCGCCATCCTCGTCATCATCACCATGCTGCGTGCCGCGGCGACCAGCGTGGATGTCGCACAGTCGACGGCTCTCGAGGGATACGCGCACGCGGTGCGCGCCCACGCCATGGAGGCAGAGCGGGTTCGCGTCGACGCGATCGTGCACGACAGCGTTCTCACCACATTGCTCTATGCCGCTCGCGCCGACACGCCCGAGGCGCAGCGACTCGCGGCCACGATGGCGAGCAACGCGATCGGCCATCTGCGGGACGCCGCTTTGGTCTCGCCAGACGATGGATCGACGGTGCGGGTCAGCGCTCTCGCCCAGGCTCTGCGCGACGCCATCGAGCAACTCGAGGGCGGATTCGAGATCACCACCAGTCGGCTCGGCACCCGCTCGATTCCGACGACGGTCGCCGAGGCGTTGCAGTCCGCGGCGTTGCAGGCGGCGGTGAACAGCATCAACCATGCGGGAGATGGCGCGACGAGAACGGTTCGAGTTTCCGCCTCCGAGCGAGGAGTGCAGATCACCGTTGCCGACGACGGTCGGGGCTTCGATCCCACCCAGGTACCGAGCGAGCGGCTCGGAGTGAGAGTGTCGATCATCGAACTCATCGCGAACCTCGGCGGTGACGCCCAGGTCGACTCGGCCCCTGGGGCGGGTACCACGGTCGTCATCCGATGGCCGTCCGCCGGGTCGTCCGCTGGGGCCGCAGGAGTCTTCGGGGTCGCCGCGCCCATCGAGCAGAGCGAGACGGTGCCGTGAGCATCGGCGTGCCGCGCTGGATCATTGTCAGTCTCGCTGGCCTCTTCTCGGCATACGTGCTTGTCTTGGGCGTCTACGCGATCGATGTTCCACTCAGTCCGTATCCGGCCATCGCAGGCATGGCCCTGTTCGCGGTTGTGATCGCGCTCACTCTCTGGCCGTTCGGTCGCCCGCAGATGCCGATTTGGATGGCCGCATTCGCCATCGCCAGTGAGGCCGCCATTACGTTGATGGTCAGCGCCGAGATCGATCTGCAGCGACCGGGCGGCCCCGGATACGCCACCTGGTACATCGCGGGCGTCGGCATCGTGTCGACGATCGTCTGCACTCGTGGCCGGCCGACCTGGGCGTGGATCGGGATCGTCTTTCTGATGGCCCAGACCGTCCTCTGGGCTGGCCCACTTGGGCTGGTGAGCCTCGGGGTGATCGGCAGCGCGAGCTGGGTCACGGTGGCCTCCGTCATCCGCAGCGCGCTCACTCGTGCCGCCCGCGACGCCCGCCGATTCCTCCTCGCCGAACGCGAGGCCACCACCTGGCACGCCGCTCAGGAGGCGCACGTGATGGAGCGGCAGTTCAGGCTCGGTCAGACCAGCGAGATGGCGGCGAGGATGCTGGAAACGATCCAGCGGCGCGGGGGCGACCTCACCGCGATGGAGCGCGAGGAGTCCCTGAACATCGAGGGCGCCATCCGAGACGAGATCCGCGGGCGCAAGCTGCTCAACGATGTGGTGCGCGATGAGGTGATGGATGCGCGACGACGCGGCACGACGATCACCCTTCTCGACGAGGGGGGAATCGATGACCTCGACGACGCCGACCTCGACAGGGTGCTCAACGAGCTCGCCACCGCGATCCGCGGGACGACAGCCGACCGTGTCATCGCGCGCACCGTTCCGGAGGGATCAGATGTCGCCGTCACCGTCGTTGGCCTGAACAGCCCTGACGAACACGCTCGCGCACTGGGACTCGATTCCGGCGACGATGACGAGGATGTCGCGCTGTGGCTCGAGATCCCTCGGGCGGTCAGGCAATAGCGTCGATCGAGGCGCTGACTCAGCGGGCGAGCGCCTCGTCGGTCGCGAACAGATAGTTGCGCACCTCAGGGGTGATCGCGCTGGCCGCTGACCATGAGCTGTTCAGCCAGGTGTACATGCGGTACTCGGGCCACCGCCGGCGGATCTCGGCGACAAAGCCTTGCGCCGTGCGCCCGTAACGAGCAAGGTGGCGGTCTTCGATCTCCAGCAGGAGGCTGGGGCGATCGCGATCGATGGTCGCGATGGCTCCCTCTACGACCGCGGGTTCGAATCCCTCGACGTCGACCTTGATGAATGAGATCCGGCCGATCTTGTTCTGCTCGCACCACGAGTCGATCGTGGTCATCGGGGCGCGGCTGCGATGCTGACGGCCCTCGTCGCCGTCTGAGCCCTCTTCGACGTGACCGTGGCCGAAGATCGGAAAGCCGTTGTGAAATGGCACGACGATCGTCGAAGTGCCCTGATGAGGCCCAAGCGCGATCCGGCTGACCCTGCCCCTGTGAGGTCCGGTCACGATGCGCAGCAGCCGCACCGTGAAAACGCCCCTGCGTTGCGGCTCGAACGACGAGACACGTCCGGTTCGACCGACCAAGCGGGCCAGCGGGACCGTGTACATGCCCAGGGCAGCGCCCACGTCGATCACTTCGTCACCCGGCCGAACCAGCGCGCCGAGGCCCAGGAGCTCTGGCTCAGCCCAATGCAGCCGAGTGGCGAACCGGTAGAGCCCGTGCGCTGCGCGTACCCGCCAGTTGCTTCTGACTCGCACCGTTCCGAGTTCAACGGGCGGCGTCGGGCTCGTCGAGGCGGCGTCGGCGGTCACGAGTTCAACTCTATTGGGTGCCGGGTCGCCGTCCTCACGAGGAAAGGGGCCGGTGCATAGCACCGGCCCCCACCAAAATCCGAGTCAGGGCGACAACCC
The DNA here is from genome assembly GCA_039928695.1 of Pseudolysinimonas sp. GTDB lineage: Bacteria > Actinomycetota > Actinomycetes > Actinomycetales > Microbacteriaceae > Lysinimonas. The sequence goes on from JBDSSQ010000004.1 coordinate 32,869, forward strand.
GAATGTCGCCCTGACTCGCCCCCACATCATCGGCCCGCTTACCCTAGTCGGCCGATGAATGGCGATGGATCTCAGAACGAGATACACCTGTTAGTCGATAACTCTGCCCGAAACGGCATCCCCTCGCAGTCGGACATTCGGGGGACAGGGGGACAATCGGTCTGGCGGGAGCCCGCAGACGTTGTCCACGGCTCGCGCACGTCTCGTTATCCGGGGGACAAAGCGTTCAGATGGTGGGAGATCGGTGGTCGCGTTGGCCGGATGCGACGGATTCCGCCGTGGAAGTCGCGGATGTCGACGAAAACGGGGTTTGAGGTGCGCTCACGACACGCGTCAGGCGCCGAAGGTGTTCCAGGTGCCCGGCGTCAATGGGGTACGAACGCCGCGCTGGCTGCGCTCCCATGCGGTCGGCGTGAGGCGCTGACGCCGCCGGTGGTCGCCCGCGAGCTCGTCAAGGGCAACGGTGAGAACGGCCGTAAGTGCTGCGATCTCTTCGTCCGAGGGGCGGCCCCCTGTGATCCGGATGTCGCTCACAGCGGGATGTTCCCGTGCTTCTTCGGGGGCAGACTGGCTCGCTTGGTGCGCAGCGCACGCAGCGCCTTGATCACCGCGATCCGCGTTGCGGCGGGCTCGATCACGCCGTCCAGTTCGCCGCGCTCTGCTGCCAGGAACGGGCTCGTCACGTTGTAGGTGTACTCGTTCGCCAGTTGTGTGCGCTTGGCTGCGACGTCTTCTCCCGCCGCCTCAGCAGCCTTGATCTCGCCGCGGTACAGGATGTTGACGGCTCCCTGGCCACCCATGACGGCGATCTCGGCCGTCGGCCACGCGTAGTTGATGTCGGCGCCCAGTTGCTTGGAGCCCATGACGATGTACGCGCCGCCATACGCCTTGCGGGTGATCACGGTGACCAGGGGCACCGTCGCCTCCGCGTATGCGTAGAGCAGTTTGGCTCCGCGTCGGATGACGCCTGTCCACTCCTGATCGGTGCCCGGCAGATAGCCGGGCACATCCACCAGGGTGAGGATCGGCACACTGAACGCGTCGCAGAACCGCACGAACCGCGCGGCCTTCTCGCCCGCCTCGATGTTGAGGGTGCCGGCCATCGCGTTGGGCTGGTTGGCGATGATGCCGACCGAGCGCCCCTCGACGCGGGCGAAGCCGATCACGATGTTGGGCGCGTACAGCGGCTGAACCTCGAGGAAGTCGGCGTTGTCGACGATGTGATCGATCACCGTGCGTACGTCGTACGGCTGGTTCGGCGAGTCCGGGATGAGGGCATTGAGCTTGCGATCCTCATCGGTGATCTCGAGTTCGACGTCGCTCTCGTACACCGGAAGGGGCGCCATGTTGTTGTCTGGCAAGAAGCTGATCAGGGCTCGCGCGTAGTCGAGCGCGTCATCCTCGTCGCTTGCCAGGTAGTGCGCAACCCCGCTGATCGTGTTGTGGGTGAGCGCGCCGCCGAGCTCTTCCATGCCGACGTCTTCTCCCGTGACGGTCTTGATCACGTCGGGACCTGTGACGAACATCTGGCTGGTCTTGTCGACCATGATCACGAAGTCGGTGAGTGCCGGGCCATACACCGCGCCGCCAGCTGCGGGGCCCATGATGATCGAGATCTGCGGGATGACTCCTGATGCCTGCGTGTTCAGCCGGAAGATCTCGCCGTACTTGCCGAGCGCGACAACGCCCTCCTGAATGCGCGCACCGCCGGAGTCGAGCATCCCGATGATCGGCACGCCGGTCTTCATGGCGAGTTCCATGACCTTGATGATCTTCTCGCCAGCCACCTCGCCCAGAGAGCCGCCGAAGATAGTGAAGTCCTGCGAGTAGACCGCGACCTGCCGTCCGAGGATCGTGCCCGTTCCCGTGACGACTGCATCGCCGTATGGCCTGCTCTTCTCCATGCCGAACGCATGGCTGCGGTGACGCACGAACTCGTCGAGTTCGACGAACGAGCCTTGGTCGAGCAACTGCTCGATGCGCTCGCGGGCTGTCTTCTTGCCCTTGGCGTGCTGCTTCTCGATCGCCGAGAGACCGCTCGCGGTGACCGCCTCGTGGTAGCGCACCTTCAGATCGGCGAGCTTGCCAGCCGTCGTGGAGAGATCTGGTGTCGCGGTGGAAGGCGTTGGAGGGGCGGCGTCGGCGGTCACGCCGTTCAGCCTATCGAGGGGTGAGCGAGCGCGGGTTGGAGGAATCCAACAGGCGGAACGGGAATGTTCGGTGCTATTCCACCGGAGCCGCCGGGCGAACCGCCGCCGGCTTGCCTCGCCTGACGCGCCGGGCGACGCCCCACTGCGTAACCCGCCACATCGCCTCGAGCACGATCCGCGAGTTCATCTTCGAGACACCGTGCTGCCGGTCGGTGAAGATGATCGGAACCTCCGCGACCAGGAAGCCGGCATCCAGCACTCTGAGCGTCATGTCGATCTGAAAGCAGTACCCGCGCGACTCGACACCTGCGAGATCGAGGCTGCGCAGCACCTCAGCGCGGTATGCGCGGTAGCCGCCCGTCGAATCCTTCACCCGGATGCCGAGCGCGAGCCGGGCGTACGCGTTGCCCGCGCGGCTCAGCAGCCGTCGGGTGGCGGGCCAGTCGACGAAGCCGCCCCCCGGAACGCGGCGCGATCCGATCACCAGGTCGACCCGGTCGGGGGTCTCGAGGCGGGCGATCAGTGCTGGCAGCACGTTGGCGGGATGCGAGCCGTCGGCATCCATCTCGATGACCGTGTCGAAGCCCGCCGCAAGCGCGACGCCGAAGCCGGCGATATACGCGGCGCCGAGGCCCGCTCGTACGCCATGGTGCAGCACCGTGAGCAGGGGATCGGATGCGGCGATCCGGTCTGCCAGCTCGCCGGTGCCGTCTGGGCTGGAATCGTCGACCACGAGGATGTGTGCAGCGGGCGCCGCGGCACGGATGGCTTCGACGGTCGACTCGAGGTTCTCGACCTCGTTGTAGGTGGGCACGATTACGATGACACGAGCTGCAGGCCGCCCAGCCCCGCGTCCACGGCTCGAGGTCGCGGGTTTCGAGGCGGTCATGGTGAGGCCAGCGTACGTGATCGTCGACCATAGGCTGGGCGCATGGACACGGGTGCGATCGCCGCCGATGGCCCGGCTGCTGAGCGGCTGCCGGCGAGCAATCGCGTGGTGCCGAGGCTGTTGTGGCGTGCGTCGGTGGCATCGACGAACACCGAGCTGGTTCGGCTGGCTGCCGATGCCGAACTGCCGGCATTCACAACCCTGATCACCACCGACCAGACCGCGGGCCGTGGGCGACTTGATCGCGCTTGGATCGCCCCCGCCGGCACGGCTCTCGCGGTGTCGGTGCTGGTGCGCGCCAATGCGGATGCCGCCGAGGCGCTCGGCTGGCTTCCTCTGGCGGCGGGGGCCGCGATGTTCGATGCCGTCACGGCTGTGCTGCCCGCGGGAGTGTCCGTCGGGATCAAATGGCCGAACGACGTGCAGATCGACGGGCGAAAGGTCTGCGGCATCCTCTCGGAGCTCGTTGCTCCCGGTGCTGCAGCGCAGGGCATTGCGGTGGTGATCGGCGCCGGGCTGAACCTGACCATGTCGGCTGGACAGCTGCCGGTGCCGACGGCGACGTCCCTCGCGCTCGAGGGGGCCGACCCGATCGGTTCCGCCGGTTCCGCCGACTCGGTCGAGCTGATCGACCGTGTGCTCGCCGTCTACCTGCGCTCGCTCACCGAGTTCGTGACCGCTCTCTGGCAGTGCGACGGAGACGCCTCCCGGAGCGGTCTGCGCATGGCGGTGATCGAGCGCTGCAGCACGATCGGCCGCGAGGTGCGGGTCGAGCTGCCAGGAGGGGCCGAATTGCGGGGCCGGGCGACAGGGATCGACGAGCAGGGCCGACTGCGGGTGCGCGATGACGCCGACGACGTCAGAGCCGTCGCGGCGGGGGACATCATCCACCTGCGTTAGAGCGGGTAGTAATGAGCCATGTCGGTCCCCGGAATGTCGGCGCCAACGGGTCACGGTTCTGACTACCGAGCTCAGCCGAGTCCCGAAGCGGTCGTCGCGCGACTGCGGCCGCACTCTCGCGCCCTGTTCTTCCCGACGGTCGCCCTGCTTGCCGACATCGCGGCGGTGTCTTTTTTCGCGGGTTCATTTCCCGAGCAGTGGATGAACATGCTGCTGCTGGCCGCTGGGGCGCTGCTTGCGCTGCTCATGTTCGTGTTTCCGGTGCTGCGGTGGTTGGCGCAGAACGACACCATCACCACAAGAAGGATCGTGATCCGCTCAGGAATCCTCGTGCGATCCCGGCAAGAACTGCTGCACAGTCGCGGCTACGACGTCACCGTGCGTCAGGCGGGATTGCAGCTGCTCTTCCGCAGCGGCGACGTGCTCATCAACACCGGGCAGGAGCATCCAGTTGTTCTGAAAGACGTCCCCAACGCCGATCTCGTGCAGTCGGCGCTGCACGATCTGATGGAGGCAAGCCTCAATCCGATTGCGGGACGGCGGCGCCAGGAGCAGTCGCGGTACCCGGGCGAGCCGTCGTACCCGGGCGAGCCGTCGTACCCGGGCGAGTCCGACGAGCAGGACTTCGGTTGACCGCCTGAGCAGCCGCGTCGACGTCCGCGCGCCCATCGAGATCCGGGAACAGCCCGGGCTTGGGTTCGCCGCGCCGGGGTGAGAACACCCAGAGTCGGTAGAGCGAGAAGCGGAAAGCCGTGCCGAGGGCGAGCCCGATCACATTCGACGAGATGTTGTCGGCGAGCAGCGAGGTGAAGCCGAGCACGTAGTGCGACAGGAACAGGCAGAAGAGTCCGATCAGCAGACCGCCGACGCTCACGATGCCGAACTCGACCCCCTCGCGCAGCAACTGGCGACCCCGGTGCTCGCGGAATGTCCAGAAGCGATTGCCGATCCAGTTCACGATGATGGCGAGAATGGTCGACACGATCTTGGCGAAGACCGGGCCCTCGTGGATGAGATCGGGACTGAACACGGTCGTGCGCAGCAGGTTGAACACGCTGAAGTCGACGATCAGACCGACGCCGCCGACCAACCCGAAGCGGGTGAACTGCAGCAGGAGCTTGCGCATGAGCGGGAGGTCGCTTCGATTCGGGGACAATGGGCTGAGCGAACAAAAGTCTAACCATCGCCCCTTGACGCCCGACCGGAGAGCCCCCGTGAATCCTTTGAATCTGTTCAGGGGCAACGAGTGAGAGTCGGCGTCATCGGCGGAGGGCAACTCGCCCGCATGATGGTGCCGCCCGCGATCGAGCTGGGTGTCGAGATCCGCGTGCTTGCCGAAGTGGATGGCTCGTCGGCAGACATCGCGGCCACCGCGGTGGGCGACTACACGGATGCCGAGACCGTCCTCGCCTTCGCCAGCGCCGTCGACGTGATCACCTTCGATCACGAGCACGTCCCCCAGGCGGTACTTGCCGCTCTGGTGGATGCCGGGCACGCCGTACACCCCGGCCCTCGTGCTCTGGCGGTCGCTCAGAACAAGATCGTGATGCGCGAGCGGTTGACCGCGATGGGTGCCCCGGTTCCGGACTGGGCGGTCGTGCGCGACGCGGCCGACCTGGGAGCCTTCCTCAGCGACCACGGCGGACGCGCCGTCGTGAAGACCCCACGCGGCGGCTACGACGGCAAGGGAGTGCGGGTCGTCGGCGGGGCGGCGGAGGCCGACGATTGGTTCGCCGCCGCAGGCCAAGGGGCGGGCGCCGCGTCGGGCGATGGGCTGCTGGTCGAAGAGCTGGTGGACTTTCGCCGAGAGCTCGCCCAACTGGTTGCGCGGCGACCGTCTGGCGAGGTGCGCGCGTGGGCGCTGGTCGAGACCGTGCAGCGCGACGGGGTATGCGCAGAAGTGTTCGCACCGGCGCCCGGCGCCCGCGAACTCTCGACAGAAGCACGCAGGCTCGCCGAGCGGATCGCAACCGAGCTGGGCGTGACCGGCGTGCTCGCCGTCGAACTCTTCGAGGCCTCCGACGGCCGCCTGCTGATCAACGAACTCGCAATGCGACCGCATAACACGGGCCACTGGACCATCGACGGCGCGGTCACCAGCCAGTTCGAGCAGCACCTGCGGGCCGTGCTCGATCTGCCGCTCGGCGATCCGTCGCCGACCGCGGCGTGGAGCGTCATGGTGAACATTCTTGGCGGCCCGAGGAATGCAACGATGCCGGATCGGTACCAGACGGCCATGGCGGCCCATCTCGATGTGAAGTTCCACTCCTATGGCAAGCAGTCGCGCCCCGGGCGCAAGGTCGGACACGTCACTGCGACCGGCGCCGAACTCGACGACACCATGACCAGGGCGCGTGCCGCGGCAGGGTTCTTCCAGAACTGACGCATACCATGGGGCCGTGCCAGCGACCCCTGCCGCCTCCGCTCCTCTCGTGAGCGTCGTCATGGGGTCAGACTCCGACTGGGCAGTCATGAGCGAGGCTGCGGCGGCGCTTGCCGAGTTCGGGATCCCGCACGAAGTCGAGGTGGTCTCGGCGCACCGCTCCCCCAAGCGCATGATCGCGTTCGGGTCAGAGGCTGCCGGTCGCGGCATCCGGGTCATCATCGCGGGGGCAGGTGGGGCCGCGCACCTGCCGGGCATGCTGGCCTCAGTCACGACGCTGCCCGTGATCGGCGTGCCGGTGCCGCTTGCCAAGCTCGACGGGCTCGACTCGTTGCTCTCGATCGTGCAGATGCCGGCCGGCATTCCGGTCGCCACTGTCTCGATCGGCGGCGCGCGTAACGCCGGGCTGCTCGCGGCGCGCATCCTGTCGACCTCCGATCCCGCGCTCGCCGCCCGACTAGAGCAGTTCGCCGCTGGCCTCGAGGCCCTTGTGGTCGAGAAGAACGCAAAGCTGCAGCGCGGACTGTGAGTTCACCGCGCGCTCCCCGATCGCTGCTGCGGGATCCGGATGCCTCGGCAACCGCGTTCATGAGCAAGCGAGCCTGGTGGTTGGTGGCCCTCAATCTGCTTGTCCCGGGATCGCCGCAGGTGCTGGCCGGAAGCCGGCGCTTCGGCCGATTCACCATGGGCACGACTTTGCTGTTCTGGCTGCTCGTTGTGGTGGGCGCGCTCGCCGTGCTCACCGGCGGACAGGCGATCGTCCCGATCATCACGATTCCCGCCGTGCTCTGGGACATCGCTGTCGTGCTCGGGCTCTACGGGGTGCTCTGGGTGATCTGCGCTGTCGACACCTTCCGTTTGACCAGGCTCGCCCGAGTCACCGCGGCGACCCGGATCGGCGTGTCACTGCTGGCGGTCGTCGGGCTGGTGATCGCGGGGGGCGCCGCCTTCGCCGGCTCATACACGGCGGGGGTGACCGCGAACATCCTGGCCAAGGTCGCCTCGAACACTGTCGACATCACCGGGCCGGATGGCAAGCCGGTCACGGTCGGGCCGATCACCGGTCCTGTGAACATCCTGCTGGTCGGCGACGACAGCGGAGACGGTAACGCGCAATACGGAGTGCGCGGTGAGGCACTCAACGATGTGACGATCCTGATCCACCTGTCGCCGGTGTCGAAATCGGTGACGGCGGTCAGCATCCCGCGCGATCTCTATGTCGCGCAGCCCGCGTGCGGCTCGAACGCGGCGGTCACCCAAGCTCGCTTCAACACGGCTCTCTCGCGCGGCGGCCTGGATTGCGCGGTGGCAAGTGCCAGCGCCCTCACCGGACTGCCCATCCAGTACGCGGCGCAGATCGAGTTCGATGGCGTTGTCGCCATGAGTGACGCGGTCGGAGGCGTGCCGGTCTGCCTGGTGACGGCGATCGACGATCCGTACAGCGGCCTCGTGCTGGCGGCGGGCGAGCACACCCTGCAAGGGGCGCAGGCGCTGGCATTCTTGCGCACGCGACATGGCCTCTCGACCGGAAGCGATTTGCAACGCATCAGTAACCAACAGGTCTTCTTGTCGTCGCTGATGCGCACGATCAAGAGTTCGCAGACACTCGACAACCCGCTCAAGCTGATCGCGCTCGCCCAGGCGGCGGCCGCGAATATGAAGCTCAGCACGGCACTCGCGCAGACCTCGACCATGGTGTCGATGGCACTCGCTCTGCGCAGCGTTCCCCTCGACCGGATCGCGTTCGTGCAATATCCCTCCCACCCGACCACCGTCCACGGCCAGAGCGTGACCTTGCCAGACACGGCGGATGCAGCCGTGCTGATGACCGCGCTGGTTGCTGATCAGGCGGTGGTGACCCAGCAACTCGGCGGGGCCGCAGTGGCCAACGGATCCTCGAAGCCCACCTCGAAGCCGACTTCACAGCCGTCCCCCTCGGCATCGGCGACGCCTCAGGGCGGTGTTCCGGTGCCGCTGCCGAGCTCGATCTCCGGACAGGCAGCCGACCAGAGCACGTGCTCAGCGGGGCAGACCGGCTGAGCCGCCTAGGATGACGGGCATGCCGGATGACTCGGGTACCTTCTCCGCAACCCTGAGCGCCGCGTCCTATTGGATGCCAACGCACTACGCGATCACCGCATGGGCAGAGCATGCGCCGTTCGCGAGCTGGCTGATTGACGCGGCCCGCCCGCGCACTGTGCTCGAACTGGGAACCCACAACGGGTTCTCGTTCTTCGCCATGGCCGAGGCAGCGCGTCGACTCGGCCTGCCCACCATCCTGACCGCCATCGACAGCTGGCTCGGTGATGACCAGGCCGGGTTCTACTCAGAAGAGGTGTTCGGCGAGGTCACCGCCATCGCCGAGCGGGACTACCCAGGCGTGACCCGCCTGATCCGTGCCTATTTCGCCGACGCCGCTGAGCAGATCGACGACGGCTCTGTCGATCTGCTTCACATCGACGGCAGGCACGGTTATGACGACGTCCTGGCCGATTTCGAGGGATATCGCAGCAAGCTCTCCGAGCGCGGAGTCGTCATCTTTCACGACACGCATGAATTCCAGCCGACGTTCGGGGTGCACCGCCTCTGGGAAGAGCTGGCGCCGACCGCTCCGTCGTTCGAGTTCCACCACGGCCACGGTCTCGGGGTGCTGGCCGTTGGAGCCAAGGTCCCGGCTCGCGTGCTCGACTTTCTCGCCGAAGCCAATCGCGATCCCGAGTCGGTGCGCGAGACATACCATCGGCTGGGCGTTGAGGTCGCGATGCGCGCCGAGGTGCCTGTACTTCGGCAACTCGTCGCCGACCTGCAGGCGGAGTTGGATGCACGGCCCTCGTCGCCGGCCAGTTCGCAGCCGGCGCTAGAGGCCGCGAACGCGAGTCTCGCCGCTGAGGTCCGAAAGCTGAAATGGGAGTCGGCACAGCTCTCGGCCGTCGTCGACGACTACCGCAGCAGCACGAGTTGGCGCGTCACCGCGCCGCTGCGCAGACTGAGCAGCACGGTCGGCTCGCTCAGAGGTCGGCGTGCAGCTGCCAGACCTTCTCGGCAGAATCGCGCCAGCTGAAGGCACGTGCGCGATCGCGGGCGCCGATCGAGAGTCGTGCCCGCATTTCGGCGTCGTCGAGCACGTCGCGGATCGCGGCCGCGTAGCCGCTGGCCTCGTCCGGGTCGTCCCGCGGGACCACGATGCCCGCGTCGGCCGCGACTTCCACGAGGGCAGGAGCGTCGGAATGGATGACGGGGAGCCCGAATGCCAGCGCCTCGACAAGAGCGAGCCCGAATCCCTCAGCACGACTTGGCTGCAGAAACGCCGTCGCGCCCTGCAGAACCGCGCCCAGGTCATCGTCGTCGAGCGGATCGAGCACGATGACGCGCTCGCCAGCCACGCCGCCGTCGTGCGCGAGCGCGGCGATCCCTTCTGCATCCCCTGGCGCGGCGCCGACGATCACCAGCGCGAGGTCAGGCACCTGAGCGAGCGCCTGAATCAGCACGTCGAGGCCTTTGCGCGGGTCGAGGCCCGCAACGGTCAACAGGTACGCCCCGCGAAGCCCGAGCCGTTGTCGCCGTGACGCGTCATCCGGCATCTGATGCAGCCGCGAACTCGGCGCCCCGCCGATCACGCGCAGTCGGTCGCCGAACTCGAACGTCTCGGCCAGCACCTCGGCGACCGCGTGGGTCGGCACGACGACGGCGTCGGCAAAACGCTCGGCGCGCTTGGTCATGGTGCGGTTCCAGGACGCCTGGCGAGAGGTCAGCAGTTCTGGATTTGTCCAGGCGATCGCGTCGTGCACCGTCACGACGGTCTGGTCGTTGCGTCCGCTCATCGGCAGGTGCCGGTGCATCGGCGCCAGCAGACTGGTCGCGTGCACCATCCCGGCGCCCGGCAAACGGGTGAACCCGTGCGCCCATGCCGCGGCCAGCTCGCGCCGGGCGAGCGGACTCTTGTAGAGCTCGACAAGGCCGGGCAGCCGCTCCGCCAGGTGCGCGTAGTCGGGCTCGGGCGACGCCGATACGATGCCGGCCACGTTCGATCCGCGCGGCGCCGTCGCGATCAATTGCCGAGTGAGTTCTTCTGCATAGCGCGACATCCCGCCATTGGGCACGGCCGTCACCTCGTCGACGATGACGCGCAAGGTGATCATCGGGGCGCCGTTCCCGAAGGCGTGGATGACGACGCGAGGACTCCGGATGCCGCGGCCGCCGCCAGCGCCTCACGCCACGGACGCATCGGCTTCATGCCCGCATGCGCCCATGCGTCGTGCCCGAGAACCGAGTATGAGGGGCGCCTGGCGGGCCGCTCGAACGACGCGCTGTCGGTGGGAAGCACCCGCTCGGGTTCGAGACCAGCATCATCGAAGATGGCCTTGGCGAACTCGAACCACGAGGTCTGACCCGCATTGGTGCCGTGATAGATCCCGGCAGGGGCATCGGCATCCATCATGGCAACGAGCTGCACAGCCAGGTCTGCCGTCCAGGTGGGCTGACCGAGTTGATCTTCGACGACCGACACCGTCGGGTTGGACCCCGCAAGCCGCAGCATGGTCGCCGCGAAATTCGGCCCGCCTGCGCCGTACAGCCAGGCCGTGCGCACGATGTAGGTGCCGTCGGGATGCGCGGCGAGCGCCAACTGCTCGCCAGCGGCTTTGCTTCGACCGTAGGCGTTGATCGGGTCGCGCAGGTGGTCTTCGGGGTATGGCTCAGTTGCGGCGCCATCGAAGACGTAGTCGGTCGACAGAGTCACGAACTTGGCTCGGTGAGCAGAGGCGGCGATGGCGAGGTTCTCGACGGCCGCGGCGTTGACGGCGAAGGCATCGCTCTCGTTTGCCTCTGCGCCGTCGACATCGGTGTACGCCGCGGCGTTGAACACCACATCGTGTCCGAACACCGCTTCGCGCACCGCTGCCGGGTCTGTCACGTCCAACTCGGCGCGGCTCAGAGCGGTGACGTCGCGACCGACCAGGGCGCGTTGGAGGTCGTGACCCAGCATTCCGGTCGCTCCGGTCACGAGGTAGCGGGTCATGAGCGCCGACTCACAGCGCCGCGCGCGCTTTCAGTGGCTCCCACCACGAGCGGTTGTCGCGGTACCACTGAACGACGTCGGCCAGCCCCTCGTCGAACGGGACGAGAGGCGCGTAGCCCAACTCCGACTTGATCTTGCCGATGTCGACCGAGTACCGCAGGTCGTGGCCCTTGCGGTCGTCGACCTTGTCGACGTACGACCAGTCCGTGCCGGTGGCATCCAGAAGCTTCTGCGTCAACTCGAGGTTGCTCAACTCGGTGCCGCCGCCGATGTTGTAGGTCTCACCAGCGCGACCGCGGGTCGTCACCATCGCGATGCCGCGGGTGTGGTCGTCAACATGCAGCCAGTCCCGGATGTTCTCGCCCGTGCCGTAGAGCGGCACGTGCAGTCCATCGATCAGGTTCGTGACGAAAAGTGGGATGACCTTCTCGGGAAAATGGTACGGCCCGTAGTTGTTCGAGCAGCGCGTGATCGACAGGTTCAGCCCGTGCGTTCGGTAGTAGCTGCGGGCGATGAGGTCGCTGCCCGCCTTGCTTGCCGAGTATGGCGAGTTGGGCTCGAGGGCGCGGGTCTCGTCCCACGAGCCCTCGGCGATCGAGCCGTAGACCTCGTCGGTGCTGACGTGAACGAAACGCTGGATGCCCGCCCGCAGGCTCGCATCCAACAGCCGTTGGGTGCCGAGCACGTTGGTCTCGACGAAGATGCCGGAGTCGCGCACCGAGCGGTCGACGTGCGACTCGGCCGCGAAGTGGACGACCGTGTCGACGCCAGGCAGCACGTCGTCGAGCGCGCCGGTGTCTCGGATGTCGGCCTGCACGAAGGTGAAGCGCGGGTCATCGGCGACCGACGCCAGGTTCGCGGGATTGCCCGAGTAGGTCAGTGCGTCGTAGACGAGGACCTCGGCCCCCTCGAGGCCCTCGTACGCGTCGTCGAGCGTGCGGCGCACGAAGTTCGAGCCGATGAAGCCGGCGCCGCCGGTGACCAGGATCTTCACGGGGATCGAGTCTACTTTCGACGGGCAGGGCTCCAACGCCATCGAAGCTCCGGGTCTGGGCCGCCGAATCGGTCGACGGCTCTCACGACCCGTGCTGAGGGGGGAAGTCGGCGGCGATCGTGCGCGAAAGGGCTTCGGGAAGCGTGAACGGCCGCACAAAGCCGGTCGCCTCGAGGCGGCGGGTGTCGACCGTCGTCTCGGCGACGAACTTGCGGATGCGTATCGCGCTTATCGAGAAGCGGCGATGGGAGATCCTGGCCGCGGCGTCGAAGAGGTAGCCGCCCGCGAGCCCGATCGGGAAGGGCAGGTGCACAGCGCTGCGCGGACGCCCGAGGAGTGCGGACAGAGTCTCGATGAGCTCGGCAGTGGTGAGGTCGGGTTTGTCCGCGTAGTTGACGAGCTGCACCCCGGGGCCCGCGGCGAGGCTGTTGGCGAGGTAGGTGACGACGTTGCCGACGTAGCTCATCGACTTGTGGTTGCGCCCGCTGCCGACCATCACAAATCGTCCAGCGGCAAGCTGACTGGCCAGGGTGAACACGTTGCCCCTGTTGCCCTCCCCGAAGACCACCGAAGGCCGCACGACAACGAGCGTGCGCGCGGGGTCGGCATCCGCCCAGTGCCGCAGCACCCCCTCGGCTTCAAGTTTCGTGCGGCCGTACGCATTGAACGGCGACGGAGCCTCGTCTTCTGCGCCGCCGCCTTCCTCGCCGAGACCGTAGACGGCGACCGTACTTGTGAAGACGATGCGGCGGATGCCGTTGGCTTCGGCGGCGGCGGCGACTGCACGCGCGCCGCCCACGTTGATCTGGTCGTAGAGCGACACGGGACGCACGTCGTCCCGGTGTGCCGCGGCGAGGTTGACGATGGCCTCGGCGCCGGCCACGGCGGCTGTCAGCTGCTCGGCGGAGCGCACATCGGCGATCGTCGTGATGTCGTCGTGGAGGGCCGAGGGCATGAGGTCGACGTTGAGCACCTCAACACCTCGCTCCCGCAACAGCGAGATCAGCCGCGTGCCGATGAACCCGCTGCCGCCGATGACCGCTACCGTCACTTGCCCTCCTCCGTCGCGCGCCGACGCACAATTATCCCCTTCGGGATTATCCCCTCCGGGCGGCGGGGCCGCGCACAGAGGCCCTCGCTAGGATTGCGGGGCTTGCAAGCCCGCAAGAGCGAAGGATGGTCGTGGAAGAACTCGTACTCATCACCGGGGGAGCCGGCTTCATCGGTTCGGCACTGGGGGCAGCCCTGCGAGCCCGGGGCCATGCGGTGCGCGTGCTCGACAATTTCTCCGAGCAGATTCACGCTGACGCAGCACGCCAAGATGACGAGACCATCGCCGGATCTGTCCTCGATGCGCAGACTCTGGAGCGTGCACTTGCGGGCGTCGACGTCGTCGTCCACTTCGCCGCGGAGACCGGCACTGGCCAGTCGATGTACGAAGTTGCCCGCTACGCCGACGTCAACGTCGGAGGCACGGCGCGCCTGCTCGAGGCGATCGCCCGGCAGTCGACGCGACCCCGCAAAATCGTGGTGGCCTCGTCCCGTGCCGTATACGGCGAGGGCAAGTACCTCGATCAGGAGGGTCGCGCGGTGTTCCCACCGACTCGCGCGGTTGCCGACCTCGAGCTGGGGCGCTTCGACCCGCTTGACCACGGGCGGCCCCTTCAGGCCGTGGCGACGGACGAGGGCTCGGCCCTGCATCCGGTGTCGGTTTACGGCGTCACCAAGCTTGCCCAAGAGCAACTCGTGCTGGCGGTCGGCCAGTCCATCGGGGTTTCGGCGACCGCGCTGCGGTACCAGAACGTCTACGGCCCTGGGCAGTCGCTCCGGAATCCGTACACCGGAATCCTTTCGATCTTCTCGACGCTCATCCGCCAAGGGCGCCCGATCAACATCTTCGAGGACGGGCTCGAGAGTCGCGACTTCGTCTACATCGATGATGTCGTCGACGCGACGATCCGCGCGCTACCGTCCGATGCGGCGAACGGGCTCGCCGTGAATGTGGGCAGCGGGATCGCGACGACCGTGCTGGATGTCGTTCGGGGCCTCGAACGCGCCCTGGGGGCGACGGCGCAGCTCACGGTGACCGGCGACTTCCGGCTGGGCGACATCCGGCACAACTTCGCCGATCTGACCCGCGCCCGCGAGTTGCTCGGCTTCACCGCGGGGACCAGCCTCGACGACGGACTTCAGCGCTTCACGCGGTGGGCGCTGGAGCAGGAACAGCCCGACAGCGACTACGAGGGGTCTCTCGCGGAATTGCGGCTCCGAGGTCTGCTGAAATGACTGCGCGATCGCGGGCGCTGCTGATCGCTCCGCGCTTCTTCGGCTATGAGCACGACATCGCGGAGGCGATCCGACGTCGCGGGTACGATGTCGACTTCGTCGATGAGCGGCCGACGAACGGCTCGCTGGGCCGGGCGCTGCTGCGGCGCGGCCGAGGTCTGCTCTCGCGGCGGATCAACAGCTACTACCGCGCACAGGTCGCGGCCGGGCGCACATCCGGCTATGACGTCGTGCTCGTCGTGAAGGCCGAGGTCGTGCCGCGGTGGTTTCTCGAGCGCGTGCGCGCCGACTCGCCCGGCGCGCGACTGGTGCTGTATACATTCGACTCCATCGCCAACAGCCCGAACCTGGTCAGCGTTGCCGACATCTTCGACCGGCGTGTCAGCTTCGAGCAGGGCATCGCAGCCGGAGGAGTGTCGTTCGATCACGTGCCTCTGTTCTACGGGCCCGAGTATCGACCGCTGCCGCCCGGAACCAACAGGGACTACGACGTCGCCTTCGTCGGCACGCTGCACTCCGATCGCTTTCGATTTGTTCAAGAGATCGTCGGGCGTTTCCCGAACTCGTTCGTCCATCTGTACGTGCCCGCGCGCTGGTATCTCAGCTACCTCCGGCTGCGCGACCCCCGGTTGCGTGGGCTCGCGCCCTCGCAGGTGAGCGATCGCAAGCTCTCGCGCGCCGAGGTGGCTGACGTCTTCCGTCGGTCGCGCGCCGTGCTTGACATGCAGCACGAGAACCAGTCCGGACTCACGATGCGCAGCTTCGAAACGATCGCGTCTGGCGCATACCTCGTCACGACGAATCGGGCCGCGCTGAGCTCCGAGCTCGGCGCGACCGGCCGCGTGATCGTCGTCGCGTCGCAGCCCACCGACGACGACCTGGGTCGCCTTGAAGCGACCCTGCGTGCCGCCGACGGCCCGACGGGCGCGCCCGATGACTTCGACGCGTACTCGGTCGACGCGTGGCTCGGGAGAGTTCTCGACGACCGACCGGATGCCGGGAGCCCGGCGTGAGCGAGCGGCTCGTGATCTCGATCGCGCTCGGGACCCACAACGGCGCGCGGTTCGTCGCAGAGCAGGTGCAGAGCTATCTCGCCCAGACCCGGATGCCCGACGAGCTCGTGCTCTCGGACGACGCGTCCCAGGACGGCACGGTGGAGCTCGTGAGCGAGCTTGTCGCGCGAGCTCCAGCGCCGCCTCGGCTCGTCGTACTCCGCAATCCCACGCCGCTCGGAGTTGCCCGCAACTTCGAGCAGGCGGTCCTCGCGGCGACCGGCGAGATCATCGTGCTGAGCGACCAGGACGACGTCTGGCATCCCGGCAAGCTCGCGAGGATCGAGGCGCGTTTTCGCGACGACCCGCGGCTGCTCTTCGTCCACAGCGACGCGCGACTCGTCGACGCCGACGGGGCGCCGTTGGGCGTCTCGGTCTTCGGCGCGCTCGAGGCGACGTCGTGGGAGCTAGACACGATCCATGCGGGACGCGCGCTCGAGGTGCTGATCCGGCGAAACCTGGCGGTCGGGGCGACGGCCGCGTTCCGACGAGCCCTTCTCGATTACGGGACGCCGATCGGAGCCGGTTGGGTTCATGACGAGTGGCTGGCGATCATCGCGGCGGCGCTCGGGCCCGGAACCGTCGACGTGCTCCGTGAGGAACTCGTCGACTACCGGCAGCACGACGCCAACCAGATCGGGGCGCGCAAGCTCTCGCTCGCCGGCAAGTTCCGTCGGCTTGCCGAGCCGCGCGCCGACCGCAATCGACGCCTGATCGCGGCCGCGACATCACTCTCGGAGCGGGTGCAGTCGCTCGACGTGCAACCCGAGGCGCAGCAGGTGGTCGCCGACAAGCTGGTCCATGAACGGGTGCGCTCTGCACTGCCCGCCGGCCGATGGCGTCGACTCCGGCCCGGGTTCCAGGAGTGGCGCACGGGGCGGTACCGATCTTCCGGACGCGGCCTCCCGGACTTCTTGCGCGACCTCTTGCAGCCCGTGGGGGAGTGAAGGCGCCCGGTAGGATACGACGGTGCAGATTCGCCCGCTCGACGTCGCTGGTGCCTATGAACTCACACCCCGGCTCTGGGATGACGAGCGGGGAACGTTTCTCGAGTGGTTCCGCGCGGACGAGTTGGCGCAGGCGACGGGCTTGAGCTTCGAGCTCCAACAAGCGAACACGTCGGTGTCGCAATGCGGGGTTCTGCGCGGGATACATTTCGCCGACACGCCCCCCGGGCAGGCGAAGCACGTCACGGTGACCCGTGGTGCGGTCATCGACTTCATCGTCGACATCCGGGTGGGTTCACCGAGTTACGGATCGTGGTGCTCGGTGCGGCTCGACGATGTCACGAGGAAGGCCGTGTACATCGCTGAGGGCCTCGGGCACGCCTTCGTCGCCCTCGAAGCTGATACAACGGTGAGCTATCTTGTCTCGTCGGTCTACAACCCGTCGATCGAGCGCGTGATCTCGCCCTTCGATCCGACCATCGCCCTCGAGTTCCCCTCCGATCTTCCCGAGCTGATCGTGTCGGACAAGGACCGCGAGGCCCCGACGCTCGACGATCTCGCGCACGCCGGGGTTCTCCCCCTTTGGTCGGAACTCCGCCCATTCGCCGGAGCGTTCCGCGGCGAGGGGGCCTGATCAATGCGCGGGATCATCCTCGCCGGCGGATCGGGAACCCGACTGTGGCCCATCACCAAGGGCATCTCGAAGCAGTTGATGCCGATCTACGACAAACCGATGATTTACTACCCTTTGTCGACGCTCATGAGCGCGGGGATCCGCGAGATCCTGGTGATCACGACACCGGATGACGCAGCGGCTTTCCGCCGACTGCTCGGTGACGGCAGTGAGCTCGGGATCGAGTTGAGCTACGCCGTGCAGGCCTCGCCCGACGGCCTCGCCCAGGCATTTCTGATCGGCGAGGAATTCATCGGCAGCGAGTCGGTCGCGCTGGTGCTCGGTGACAACATCTTCCACGGCGCCGATTTGGACGAACAGCTCAAACTGTTGACCGGCATCCAGGGGGCGATGATCTTCGCCTATCAGGTGGCCAACCCGCGGGCGTATGGGGTCGTCGAGTTCGACCAGGACTTCCGCGCCGTTTCGATCGAGGAGAAGCCGCAGCGGCCGAAGAGCAGCTACGCGGTTCCCGGCCTCTACTTCTATGACAACAGTGTCGTCGAGGTCGCCAAGGCGATCACGCCGAGCGCGCGCGGCGAACTCGAGATCTCGTCGGTCAACGACAGTTATCTGCAGCGGGGCGAGTTGAAGGTGCACCTGCTCGACCGGGGAACGGCCTGGCTCGACACCGGCACGTTCGCATCGATGGTGCAGGCCGGCGAGTTCGTCCGGGTGATCGAGGATCGCCAGGGATACAAGATCGGGTGCATCGAGGAGGTCGCCTGGCGCGCCGGGTGGATCGATGATGCCGCCCTGGGCACTCTCGCCGAGCCGTTGAAGAAGAGCGGCTACGGCCTCTACCTGGAAGGTCTCCTCGAGGCGGCTCGATGACCCGCGTTCTGGTTGTCACCAACGACCCGATCGGGCTCAGGATGGCGGGGCCGGGGATCCGGAGTTGGAACATCGCGCTGATCCTGAGCGCGGAGAACGAGGTGCGCCTGGTGACGACGTCGAGCCTCGACGCCCAGCCAGCGCCGTTCGAGCAGTACCGGGTACCGCCCGGCCGACAACGCGCGTTCGCCAACTTGGAACGGTGGGCTCAAGTCATCGTCTTCCAGGGGCACGCCATGTCGATGTTCCGGTCGCTGCGCCGGTCGAAGAAGCTGCTCGTGGCCGATGTCTACGATCCCATGCACGTTGAGCAACTGGAGCAGGCGCGTGATCGCCCGCTGCCCGAGTATGAGCGCATCGTCGCCGATCGCGTCGAACTGCTGAACGAGCAGCTGCTGCGAGCCGACTTCCTGATGGCTGCCTCCGAGCGGCAGCGGATGTTCTACCTCGGCCAGCTCGCAGCCCTCGGGCGGCTCAATCCGTTGACATACAACGACGGGGCAGACCTCGAGCGGCTGCTGTCCGTTGTCCCGTTCGGACTGCCCTCGGACGCACCCGTTCACCAGCGGCAGGTTCTTAAGGGCGTCGTGCCCGGGATCGCCGCCGACGACAAGGTGGTCATCTGGGGCGGCGGGTTGTACAGCTGGTTCGACCCGCTCACCCTGATCCGCGCCATCGGGATGCTGTCGGTGAGACGCCCGACGGTGCGCCTCTTCTTCCAAGGCACGAAGCACCCCAGTGTGGCGGAGATGCCGATCGTCGAGCAGTCGCGCGCGCTGGCGGCCGAACTCGGCCTGCTCGGGTCTGCCGTCTTCTTCAACGAAGCCTGGGTACCGTACGACGAGCGCCAGAATTACCTGCTCGAGGCCGACGCAGGAGTGAGCACTCACAACGTGCACCTCGAGACGGCCCTGGCGTTCCGCACGCGGATCCTCGACTACCTCTGGACCGCGCTGCCGATGGTGGTCACCAAGGGCGACACGTTCGGCGAGCTGGTCGAGCGGGAACGGCTGGGTGTCGCGGTTCCTCCCGACGACCCGGAGGCCCTCGCGGCCGCGCTCGAGAAGACGCTTTTCGACGATGCTTTCGCGAAACGCGTGGTCGCGAACATCCGAGGCGTCCGGGATGAGTTCCGCTGGTCGAATGCGCTCCGCCCCCTCGTGGACTACGTGCGCGCCCCCTGGCCGGCCCCGGACCGGCACCTGGTGCGGCGCACCCACTCGGTGCGGCTCCGGCTGGTGAAGGCCTACGGGCCTGTTCACAACGCGCGACGAGTGCTGCACTACCTCAGGAACGGTGGGTGGTCGACCGTCGCGAGCAAGGTGCGCCAACGCCGGAGTGCCCGCGCCACGCCTGTGACCCGGCCGTGACGACGATGAACGATCCCGGCCCGGTGCTGCCGCCGAGCGGGGGTGCGCGGGGACTCAGCAGGCGCATCCTGGCGTTCGCGGGCGTTCCCTTTCTCGCGCTGATCGCGCCCTTCCTCTTCCTGCCGGTGCTGGCGCGTGTCTCCGGCGCGGAGGCGTGGGTTGCCATCGCCCTCGGCCAATCGGTCGGCGGCTTCGTGGCGCTGGTCGTCGGACTCGGGTATCCGACCCTCGCCCCTCCCCAGGTCGCCACCGCCACGCCCGAGCGCCGCAGGCGCATCGTCGCGACCAGCCTGCACACTCGCGTGCCGGTCTGGGTGATCGGAGTGATCGTCGGGGTGACGGTCGCAGCTCTGCTCGCGCCGCCATCCCACCGCCTGGAGGGCGCGATGATGGCCGGCGTGTTCAGCCTCTCGGGGCTGGCACCGACCTGGTACTGGATCGGAGTGGGTCGGGCGCTGCCGATCCTGTGGTTCGAGGTGCTCCCGCGGATGGCGGCGACTCTCGCCGCCACTGTCATCCTGCTCTCCGGCGGCGGGGTGATCTGGTATCCGCTGCTGCTCGGCGTCGCCATGATCGCAGGCCCGGCGGTCGTGTACGTGCGTCAGGCCGGGCGCGACATCCTGCAGCCCACCCGCGCCGACATCGGAGCCGTCTACCGCCTGCACCCTCCTGCGGTCATCGCAGAGACCGCGGCAGGCGCGTACAACGCCTTGGCCGTCACGCTGGTGACCGCGGTCGCTCCGATCAGCCAGGCCGCGCGGTACGTGTCGGGCGACAAGGCGTACCGGATCGGCCAGTACTCGGTCACGGCCCTCGGCAACGCCCTCCAAGGGTGGGTGGCCGAAACCATGGAGCACCGGGCGGCGCTCGGCCGCCGGCTGCGCATCGCGATCCTGCTTCACGCCGCACTCGGGGTGCTCGGCCTCGTCGCGTTCACGTTGATCGGTCCAGAGCTCACCTCGGTCCTGTTCGGCCACGCCGTCGCGATCGACCGCCTGACGGCCCTCGGGTTCGGCGTAGCGACACTCGGCATCTCGCTGGGCACCGTGTTCGGGCGAATCGGGCTCATCACCCTGGGCGCGCGCACGAAGTTCATGGTCTGCGTGCTGATCGCCTCCGGGATCGGCGTACTGGGCCTGCTTCTCGGCGGCGGTCTCTTCGGTGCGCCGGGCGCCGCGTGCGGTCTGGGCATCGCGGAACTGACCTCAGGGCTGCTCCAGGGAGCCGTCCTGCTCGTGCTGTGGCGCCGCCAGCCCCCGGAGCCCGCCCGCTAGACTCGAGGTCTATGAAGGTGCTGGTAGCCGTTCCGGCGCTGAACGAAGCGGCGGCGCTCGGCCGGGTTCTCGAGTCGCTGGCGACGGCGCAGCCGCTGCGCGATGTCGTCGTCATCGACGACGGCTCCAGCGACGAAACGGCACGCATCGCGCGGGAGGCCGGGGCACGGGTCATCTCGCACGCGATCAATCTCGGAGTGGGCGCCGCGATGGGCACCGCCTTCAAGTTCGCCGCCCGAGCCGGGTACGACGCGGTTATCCAGTTCGACGGGGACGGCCAGCACCGCCCGGAATTCATCCCCGACCTGATCGCAGCCCTCGACAGTGCGGATCTCGTGATCGGGAGCCGCTATTCCTCGGGCGGCAGCTACAAGTCGTCGGCCGCCCGGCGGAGCGTGCAGCGCTTCATCGCCCGGGTCACCTCGCTCTATGCCCGCACCCGGCTCACGGATGCGACGAGCGGATTCCGCATCTCGGGACCGCGCGCGGTTGCCGTCTTCGCCGAGCACTACCCGGTCGAATGGCTCGGCGACACGGTGGAGTCCATCGTGCTGGCGACGCGGCAGGGGCTGAAGGTGGCCGAGTTGCCGGTCGCGATGAACGAACGGGCGGGCGGGGTGCCGTCGCAGTCGATCCTGCGGGCCACCCTGTACACCGGGCGCATCCTGTTCATCCTCGGCCTTGCCAGCATCCGACGGGTTCCTCCAGCAGCGCGCCGCGCGCGCCGCGACGCCGAGGAGGCCGCATGACACCGCAGCTTCTGGCCATCGCGATGGCGGTCGTACTGCTGTTCGCCGTGATCCTGCTGCTGCGCTCGTACGTCCTGCCCGAGAAGTACGCGGTGATCTGGATCGGTGCGGCGCTCGCCGCGATCGTGCTGTCCGCCTGGCCCGGCCTGCTGGCAGCCATCAGCCACTTCTTCGGAATCGCGCAGCCGATCAACCTGCTGTTCGTCGGGGCATTCTTCGTCGTGCTCCTCTTGCTGATGCAGGTCACCCTCGAGCTTGCGCGAACGCGCGACGAGCTCCGACGCGTCGTGCAGAAGGTGGCTCTCGAGCAAGAGGAGTCGCGGGATGACCGCTGAGCCTCGCCAGGCGCGCGGGCTCCAGGCTCTGCTGCGGCGTCTTCGCTGGATCCACCTGGCTCCTGTGCTGGCTTTCGTCGCCCTCTCGGCATGGGGCTTCGCCTCGCCGGTCGGCGCTGCTCCTGACGACGACTACCACCTGGTCAGCATCTGGTGCGCCGACGGCGGGGGGGCGCAATGCGAGCCGGGCACGAGCGACCGCACCCGCAGCATGTCCAAGGCGTTCGGCGAGATCACCTGCTACGCGGAGCATGCGAAAGAGAGCGCGGCCTGCCAGACTTCGATCTGGAACAAGCCAGGGCGCTTCGTCACAGATCGCGGTAATTTCACCGGCGAGTACCCGCCGGTCTACTACGCGGTCATGCACATCTTTGCCGGCAGCGACATCCAGGTCAGTGCGCTGCTCATCCGAGAGATCAACGCGTTCCTGTTCGTGGCTCTCTCGACGGCACTCGGGGCGCTCCTGCCCCGCTCCCGCCGCAGTTCCCTGTTCTGGGGCTGGTTGATCGCTTCCGTGCCGCTCGGGATGTTCATCATCGCCTCGGACAATCCGAGTACGTGGGCCATCACCGGGATCGGCACCGATTTCTTGGCGCTCCGAGGCTGGTTCGAGACCGCAGGGCGTCGTCGGTGGGCGCTCGGCGCCCTCTACCTGCTTGGCATGCTGATGGCCTCCGGTGCTCGCGGGGACGCCGCGGTCTACGCGATCGGCGCGACCGTGACCGCGGGGATACTGTCGGCCGAGCGCACCCGGGACTGGGCGTTGCGCGCGATCCTGCCCCTGATCGCGATCGCGATCGCCGTCGTCTTCTTCGCGACGGCGACGCAGGCGGGCGTGGCGACCGGCGGCTTCACGGGCGGCTCGGCCGCTGACGCCGCGGCGGGCGGCGGGCCCGTGCATCCGACGGGCTGGGCGCTCGCGGCCTACAACCTGCTCATGCTGCCATACCTCTGGACAGGGGTGTGGGGCACCTGGGCTCTTGGCTGGTTCGACACGACGCTCCCGGCTGTCGTGCCGTGGGCCGCGGCTGCCGCCTTCATCGCCGTGGCGTTCGCGGGCCTCGGCAAGCTGTCCTGGCGCAAGGCCATCAGCCTGGCCGGCGTGCTGCTCGTGCTGATCGTGCTTCCCGTTTATGTGCTGACGGTGGGCGGCGAGCAGGTGGGCAACTCGCTGCAGCCGCGCTATCTGCTGCCCCTGATCCTGCTGTTCAGCCTCTTGCTGACGACGATGCCGCCCGGCGCCGCGCTGCGGTTCACCCGCCTGCAGACCTTCGTGATCGTGGCCGCGCTGGCCGGAGCCAATCTCGTTGCGCTGCAGGTCAACATCCGCCGCTACATCACCGGGGTCGTGCAGCAGGGGATCGACCTGGACGCCGGCGCCCAGTGGTGGTGGCCCGGATTCCCGGTCGGACCCATCTGGGTGTGGATCATCGGGTCCCTGGCCTTCGCTGGCCTTCTCGTCGTGCTCTGGCCGCAGCTGCGGTGGCCGGTGCCCGAGCCGCTGCTGCCCGTGCGTCAGTCCTTCGCGGGAGCCAAGGCCGGCGCGGAGGTCGTCCGGTAGAGCTTCGGCGCGTTGTTGATCGCGGTTATCGCTCGCGTGAAGTCGACGCCCACGACATCCAGATACCACTTCAGGTTCGGATAGCGGGGCGTGTTCTCCTCCGCGACGAGGCGCAGGGCCTCGTCGCGAGTGATGTCGCCCTCGCGGATCTGGTTGCTGCGGAAGGTGTCGTGCTCGGTGAAGCCGGCGATCGTGTAGTACGCGTAGTTGTAGAAGGCGGCAGTGCCGTCGCCGATGCGCCAGGTGGTCTGGGTGTCGGGCGCGCGCTCCCAGTCGTACTCGCTGTCGAGGGTGTCTTCGATGAGCTTCTCGTCCCACCGCCAGTAGTCGAAGATGTGGAAGTAGTCGGACTTCGTGGTGAAGCTGCGGTAGTACTCGCCGAGCAGGGTGTCGGGGATCGACCGGTTGAAGTAGCCGGGGCTCTGCAGCATGGCTTTCAAGCGCAGTGACTGGTAGCGCAACTGCTTCATGGCGCCGTGGCTGTAGACGCGCTCCTCTTCGAAGTCGGGGGGCACCCCGAGGAAGCCGGCCTTGAAGTGCGTGACCTCGAGGGGGTTGATGCCCCAGAGGTTCAGGCTCACACCGGTCTGCTTCTTGAGAGTCTCGATATGCCGGAAGAAGTGCTTGTCGCCCGCGGTGAGGACGCTGAGCATGCCCAGGTGGGGAGACTTGATCCACGCCTCGAGGTTGCGCCGGATGTAGTCGCGCTTCTTGGTGATGTCGGCGGCGACGATGATGTTCTCGACACCGAGCTTCGACGACATCCTGCTCACGTTGCGGCGCCCGAGGTCGGTGACCATTCCCCAGTCGTAGGTGTAGGTGACCGGGCGAAGCTTCAACTCGTGGATGATCAGGTGCAGTCCGTACGAGCTGTCGCGGCCGCCCGAGAACGGCACGAGCACCTCGTCGCCGTGAGAGCGGCGGTAGGGCTCGATGAGCTCGAAGAGTTCCTCTTTCGGCCGCGGGTGGTTGCGCGGCTTGTAGGCGTGACAGTAGTTGCAGACGCCGTTCTCATCGAACTTGATGAAGGGCATCGTCTCGGGCAGGATGCACCGGGTGCAGCGACGGAACTCGGGCTGGGGGTACTCGAGCAGCTTCTCCTCTTCGAGCGAGGTGCCGAGGCTCGGCACCAGGTCGATGTTGCGGTTCGCCCACTCGGTGATGGCGATCTCGGCATCCTGCTCGGGAACATCGAGAACGACGCTCTCGCCGCCCTTGATCTGCCGGATGTTCTGCGCCCCGATCTGCTTGAGGGGGTAACTCTCCGACGAGAACACCGTGCCGCCGGCCTTGTCGGCGACGTAGAGGCTGCCGTTGTTCGAGAACAGCAGCAACTTGCCCAGGTGGGGCACGAGCGCGGCACAGGCCACGACTCCCTCGGCGATGTCGAGCACCGCCTGGGCGGCGGTCTCGATGGAGCCGCCCTTCTCCAGGTGCGAGGCGATGATGGCGGGGATGACCTCGGTGTCGACCTGCAGACGCGGCGTCTTGCCGAGGGCCGTCCAGATCTTCTCCTCGTTGACCACGATGCCGTTGTGCAGAACGAGCACCTGCTCGCGCAGCACCGGCTGGTTGTCGCCCGTGCCGTTGGTCACCAGGCGGCTGTGGCCGAAGAACAGGTTTCCCAGGGGCGGGATGCGCGTGAGCAACCAGCCGATCGGGTAGTCGGCGCGGTAGGCGTGGTAATCGTCAGAGCCCCGGATCACCATGCCGCTCGAGTCGCGACCGCGCTGCTGCGCGTGCTTGACCAGGGTCTTCGCTGAGGTGGAGTCGAGGGCGTCTTCGCCGATGTAGCCAAAGATTCCGCACATAGAGGTATTTCTCCGATCAGGGGCGTCGCAAGACCTTGTGCATGCTGGGCCCGCAGATGCTTAATGATGACATGCGCGGCGGTAACAGACCGGATCAGACGGTCGCCTTGCCGATGACCCGGTAGGCGATGTCGGGCCACTGTTCGGCCGATGAGACCCGGCGGCCGTCGATGAACGCCCTGATTCCGGGAAGTTCGTCGGGGCCGATCGTGCGGTACTCCGCATGGTCGGCCTGAACGACGGCGGCATCCGCCGGCTCGCCCAGGTGGTACGGAGTGAGGCCGAGCCCCTCGAGCTCGTCGTCGGAATAGAGCGGGTCGTGCACGACGGGGATCGCGCCGCGCTGGGTCAGGGCCTCAACGGCGCCGAATACGCCCGAGAAGGCCGTCTCTTTCACGCCGCCCCGATAGGCAGCGCCCAACACCGCGACCTTGGCGCCTGCCAGGTCGCCGTATGCGCCCTCCAGCAACCCGATCGTGTAGTCGGGCATCCCGGCGTTCGCCGCTCGAGCGGCCGAGACTACGGTGGCCTCCGGATCGGTCCACAGGTACAGCCGCGGGTACACCGGGATGCAGTGGCCGCCCACCGCGATACCGGGCTGGTGGATGTGCGAGTACGGCTGCGAGTTCGACGCCTCGATCACCTGGTACACGTCGATGCCGGCGGTCGCCGCGTAGCGCGCGAACTGGTTCGCCAGGCCGATGTTCACATCCCGGTAGGTCGTCTCGGCCAGTTTCGCGAGCTCTGCGGCCTCGGCGCTGCCGAGATCCCAGACTCCGTTGGGGCGCGGCAGGTCGCTGCGCTCGTCGAAGTCGAGCACGGCCCGGTAGAAGTCGACCGCCTTCGCTGCGCCGCGCTCCGACAGCCCGCCGACCAGCTTGGGGTACTTGCGCAGGTCGGCGAAGACGCGGCCGGTGAGCACGCGCTCGGGCGAGAAGACCAGGTCGAAGTCGACGCCCTCGGTGAGGCCGGATGCCTCCTCGAGCAGCGGCTTCCAGCGAGTGCGGGTGGTCCCGACCGGCAGGGTCGTCTCATACGAGACGAGAGTGCCCGGGGTCAGCACCTCGCCCAGCGAGCGGGTCGCGGCATCCATCCATCCGAAGTCCGGCTCGGCGGTCTGCTCGTCGACGAACAGGGGGACGACGAGAACCACCGCATCGGCGCCAGGCACCGCGTCGGCGTAATCGGTGGTCGCGCGCAGGCGTCCCGCCTGCACCAGGTCGGAGAGTCGCTCCTGCAGCTCGGCCTCGCCCGGGAAGGGCTCGATGCCCTCGTTGACGAGGTCGACCGTGCGCTGCGAGACGTCGACGCCGACCACCTCGTGGCCCTTCCCGGCGAACTGCACGGCGAGCGGCAGCCCGATCTTGCCGAGGGCGATGACGGCGATCTTCACGGAGGGTCTCCAGTTCGTTCGAGCGGAACAATCGTACGTGGGCCTACGCGCCCATGCTCGCGAGGCTCTCGTCGACCACGCGGCGCGCGATCGTCGTCAGCGAGT
The DNA here is from genome assembly GCA_039928695.1 of Pseudolysinimonas sp. Taxonomy (GTDB): domain Bacteria; phylum Actinomycetota; class Actinomycetes; order Actinomycetales; family Microbacteriaceae; genus Lysinimonas. The sequence goes on from JBDSSQ010000004.1 coordinate 59,592, forward strand.
ACTCCCCGGCCGACCAGCGGGCGAGCTCGTCGCGCGCGCCGGTGGGCAGTGGCGCGGCAGCCGCGGCGTTCATGGCGGCCGCCACGGCGTCGACGTCATAGCCCACCGCGACGCCGGCCCGCGGGTGCGAGGCGTCATTGAGGAACGCCACCGTCGGCCCGGCGCCTGCGAAGATCACCGGGCACCCGGAGGCGAGCGAGGAATACACCTTGGTGGCGAGGGCGTAGTCGTTGGCCGGCACCGGCGTGAGACTCGCCACCGAGGCAGTGGCTCCCGCAAGCAGGGGGGACAGGGCCGATGGGGGGATGGGCGCGTTGAACTCGACAGAGCCCTCCAGGCCCAGTTCGTGCGCCCGGGCCATCATGCCGTCGCGCTCCTCGCCGTTGCCGTAGTACTCGAGACGGGTTCCCGGATGCTGCGCGAGCACCTGCGGCATCGCGTCGACGAAGATCCCCGCACCGTGCCACTCCGAGTGCGTGCCCGCGTAGACGAACACTGGGGGATCGGGCGGCGGCTGCCCCTCGTACCGGAAGTCCTTGGTGTCGGCGCCGAAGCCGATCGGCACGGCTCGGGTCGTGATCCCCGCCGTGCGGAACCGGTCGATCAGAGGTTGATGGGCGGCGAACAGCACCCTCGCTCCGTTGAGGCCCCAGGCCTCGACGCGTCGGAGCAGGCCGAGCACGATCGACGAACGGGTGACCAACTCCGCAGCTTCCGACCAGTAGTCCGCGGCGCGCACCACGTAGGGAGTCCTTCGGATCGCGCCGATCACGCGGACCACGGCGACCGTCGTCGGTGGAGGCTCGACCACGTAGAGGTCGGCCTTGCGCGAGAACAGCAGCCGGAACGCCAGTGGAGCGTCGAAGCTCAGGTAGCTGAGGTAGCCCCGCACGTACTCCTGCTTGTCGCGCTTCACGCGGGCTCGGCGGATGTCGATGCCGGGCGGGTCATCGATGACCGCCCCACGCGGAGGTCTCGCCGTCAGGATCGTGACCTCGAAGCCACGGTCGCGGAACTCCTCGGCCCAGGTGCGCAGGATGCCGGAGGCGGCGGAGATCTCGGGCGCGAAGATGCGCGTGGCGATCACCACCCGCTGGCGACGGGTGGGCTCAGGCATGCGGGGCGAGTAGCCGTGCGACCAGCGCGTCCTGGGTCACCCGGTCCGGCTCGCTGGACAGCTCGTGAGCCGCACGGTCAGCGGCCAGCTTGAAAGCCCTGACCTGCTCGGCGGTGATGCCGCTCAGGGCGTCGACCAGGGCATCCGCGGTCGTGTCGCGGGTGATGATGCCCAGCCCGTACTGAGCGACATGGGCGTCGATCTCGGGAGCGGGCGAGAACACCAGGCCCAGCCGGGCCTGGACGAAGTCGAAGAACTTGTTGGGCAGGTGGTAGAGGTGGCTGAGGGTCTTCAGCGGATAGAGGAAGACGCCGAGGTCGTACTGGTTCAGCACCTCGGGGAGCGTGTCAGGCGGCACGGGATCGTGCACCGTGACCTGCGGCACCGCTGCCGCGCGAGTGCGGATGACGTCGAGGTGACCGCCGGGGACCCTCAGCAGGTACAGGTCGAGCGAGAACCCGTGACCGAGCCGCTGGGTGGCTTCGATGAGCTCGAGGATGTTGCGCTCCGCATCGGCGGTGCCGCTGTGCACGAGCTTGATGCGGTGCGGGTCGACGGGCGAGGGCGCGAGGTCGCGATAGTCGGCCGCGTTGCGCACCACCCCGGTGGTGATGCCGAACCGCTCCGAGTAGAGCCGGGCGAGACCGGCACTCACGCTGGTGACCGCCGCGGCGCGCGGCAGGTAGCGCGCGCAGAGATGCTGCATGTAGGGAGCGACCAGAACGCGCCAGACGAGCACGGTGGAGCGCTCCTCGGGCGACCATTCGTGCATATCGGCGTACACCGGGGCGTCACCGGCCGCGGCGAACGCCAGGGGCAGCGCGCGCGCATCGTTCGCGACCACCAGGTCGTACGGCCCCGACGCCACGGTTTCGCTGCGGACCGCCTTCTCGCCGGGCGCCGTCAGTTCGACCGCCCTGTGCAGGTGAAGGGCCAGACGGAGCACTCCGAGGGGCGTCTCCGGCAACGAGGACGCGTTGTCGGGCACTCGGATGTGCCGCGCGACGCCCTCGGCGGCAGGGCCGTACCCCACCGTGACGACCTCCCCGTGCTGCCGCAGGACCTCGAGCTGGCGCAGCACCCGGGAGTCGGCATGGATGGGCGAGAACGAGATGCAGAGGATGCGCGTCATTCGATGGCTCCTTCGGAATCGAGCAACTCACCGGATCCGCTCTCGCTCAGGCCGGCGAGCTGCACCTGGAGCCCGAACTGGGACACCGAAGCCGCGAGTTCGCGGAACGACCCGGTGCCCAGGATGCGCCCGCGGTCCAGGTAGCAGATCTGGTCGTAGTCCTTGATGGTGGAGATGCGGTGCGCGACGGCGATCACCGTCACTTCGCCGTGCAGGGCCTTAATGGCACGGACCACGTCGTCTTCCGTCTTGGTGTCGAGCGAGCTCGTCGCCTCGTCGAGCACCAGGACCAGGGGGTCGGAGTAGAGGGCGCGGGCGATGCCCAGCCGCTGCTGCTGGCCGCCCGAGAGGGAGACGCCGCGCTCGCCGATCCGCTCGTCGATGCCGTGGGTGCGCGATTCGAGCAGCGAGGTCAACTGGGCCTTCTCAAGCACCGCGGCGACCTTGTCGCGGTCGTAATCCTCGTCCCAGGTGAGGGCGACGTTCTGACCGATGGTGCCGTCGAACAGGGTCACGCGCTGCGGCACGTATCCGATGCGCGATCGCCAGGCGTGGATGATGTCGGGCAGCGGCATGCCATCGATCTCGATCTCGCCCCGCGAGGGCGTGCGCAGCCCGAGGAGCAGGTCCACCAGCGTGGACTTGCCCGACCCGCTCGGTCCGACGATGCCTAGGGAGGAGCCGAGCGGCACGTCGAGTTGCAGGCCGTGCAGAACCGAGTTGGGCGATCCGGGATAGGTGAAGGTGATGTCGCGCAGTGCGAGGGTGCGCGGCGAGGCGGGGAGTTCGCTGGCGTCGACCCCGCTCAGCGCATCCGTGGCGTTCGCTTCGGTGCCGTGCAGGTCGTTGACCACGTCCCGCACCCACGGGACAGCCGCCGTGGCGGTGATGAACGAGGCCTGGATGCCGGTCAGAGACGGCACGAGCCGGATGCCGGTGGCGCCGAACAGCGCCACTGCGATGATCGCGGTGGGCAGGCCGCCGACCAGGTAGCCGACTCCTCCGATCACGAGGAATCCGCCGATGAGGGCGGCCTCGTAGCTGTACCGGGGGATGATCGACAGGAACGCCAGCGACGCGCGCGCCTTGACGGCGCCCTGCCGCTCGCGGCCGACTACGGTCTGAATCTGACCGAGCCGCCCGCGGAGGGTGAGTTCTTTGAGGGCATCCACCATCTCGGTCAGCAGTTGCGCGACGCGATAGCTGAACCCGAGGTTGCGATCCGCGGCAAGCAGGGTCCGCTTGGTCACCACCTGGTTGATGATCACCGCGACGATGCCCAGGTAGACCAACGAGACGAGTGCCGTGATCGGCTGGGCGATCACGAGAACGCCGAGGGTCAGCACGATGGTCAGCACGTTTCCCGGGATCGTCAGCAGCGAGAGCACGAGGCTCGAGATTGCGACAGAGATGCCCGTGTCGGCGATGCGGGTGAACTCGACCGTGCTGCGCTTGGAGCGCTCCTCCCAGCTCGAGCCCAAGTACGCGCGGAACATGCGCGCGCCGATCTCGAACTCGTAGAACGCGAATTGCCTCGTCGCGACCCAGAACATCGCGATCGCAAGGGCGCTCTTGACGATGATCAGAGCGCAGGCGATCAGGAGCAGCCAGGGGGTCGCGCTCGGGGGGAACGACCCGAAGACCGGGAGCACGATCTTGGTGCCCGAGGCGATCGGGGTGATGATCAGCACGATCAACGACATGGCGGCCACGTCGAGGAACGCCAGTGCGGCCGTGCAGACGATGTAGATGACGAGGAACTGCTTCGCCCGGCCCGGCAGGAGGGGAAGGAAGTCGCGGAGCGCACTCCACAGCTGATTCATCGCCTCTACGGTATCAGTCGGGGTCTGCGCCCCCGGTCAGTTGGAGCCGCGGTTAGACTGCTCGGCGTCCGATCCCGCGGCGGAGGTGCCATGCCAGACACCCTCACCCTGCTGGATCGAGCGCCTGCGGGATTCCGGCGCTTGGCCTACCGGATCGCCTCGGGCCATGGCGTGCTCGGCAGGGCCGCGGATGCCGTGCGCTTCCGGTTCACGGCCGAGGACATCCCGGAGCTGCCTCCACGCGGCGATACGCCCGTCCGGCTGCTCATCGGACCGGCCAATTCGGCGGGGCAGGGCTACCTGTGGGCGCGGGCCATCGCCGAGACCCTTCCGGGCGTGACGGCGGTAGCACTGCGCGAGATCGGCGGCGACACCTATCTGCCGAGCGTCGATGTACGGGTCCCGGCCGCGGTGTACCAGCGCTCGGCTGCCTGGCAGGACGCGCTCGAGTCGTACCTGGAGCAGCAGACGCACGTGATCTGGGAGTCGGGACTGCCCTTACTCGGGCGCCGCTACGGCTCGGACGTCCGCGAGGAATTGCGGCGGCTCGGCGCCCGCGGAGTCTCGGGGGCGTTGCTGTTCCACGGCAGCGACATCCGGCCGCCCTTCGATCACGCGGCGCAGAGCGCGTGGTCGCCCTTCCGGCAGACGGCGGGGCCGACGCGCGCACTCGCCGAGACGGCGGCCGCCAACGCTGCGCTCGCGGCCGACGTCGGCGTCCCCGTCTTCGTCTCGACACCGGACCTGCAGCGCTGGCTGCCTGACTCCGTCTGGCTGCCGGTGGTCGTCGACCCCTCGATGTGGAGGCTGAGCGACGCGCCCTCGACACCGGCGGGACCGCCCGTGGTCGTGCACGCTCCCTCCCGGCGCTGGATCAAGGGCACCGACCGGATCGAGCCGATGCTGCACCGTCTCTCCGCGGAGGGCGTCATCGCGTATGAGGAGGTCGTCGGCATCCGGCACGCATCGATGCCGGCCTTGTACGCCGGAGCCGACATCGTGCTCGACCAGTTCGCGCTCGGCAGCTACGGGGTCGCGGCCTGCGAGGCGATGGCATCCGGGCGCCTGGTCATGGGTCACGTGGACGATTTCACCCGCAGTCAGGTGCGGCGACAGACTGGGCTCGAGCTTCCGATCCAGGAGGCGACCATCGACTCGCTCGAGGCCGAGCTGCGCCGGGCGGCCGCGGATCCTGCCGAGTTCGCGGACGCGCGTGCCGTCGGGCCGGCGTTCGTCGAGGCGGTGCACGACGGCCGCCGCTCGGCGGCTGCCGCCGCGCCGTTCCTCGGGCTCAGCGCATGAAGGCGATCCCCGTGAGAAACCGCAGCGGCGCCTCACGGTGGAGCAGTCGCGATGCGGCCGCGGGTATCAAGTTGGCAGGCCGGCGGTAGTCGGTGTGAATGGTGAGCTCCGCCGACAACCGCGCCGGGTCGGCGGTGCCGGAGAGCTCGGTCAGCATGCCCGCCTCGCGTCGGCTCAGCAGGGTCATCGCGCGTGGGGACATGTCCAGGATGCGGCGGACGCCGGCCGCGAGTGCCCGGAGGTCGCCCGGGGGATCCTGGCTGCAGAGGGCCGCAGCGAGGATGTCCATCACGTGCGTGCGCAGGAGCTTGACGGCGAATGACTCCTGTTGGTCGGGCGTCAGAGTCGACACGAACTCGGGCGCCAGCACGGCGTCGAGGAAGAGCAGCGACTCGGCCGCTGGTTTCGGTGCGCTGGAGACCCGGCTCGCCGGATCGTCTTCGTGGATCAAATAGCCCGGTGCCTGTCGCACCAGGCTGATCCGCGCGCCCGAGTACCAGAGCGTCGCGCCCTGCACGACATCTTCGCCGGTGCGCAGGCCGGTGGTCATCCTCACGCCGCCGAACCGCGTGCGCTCGACGAGGCCGAGTTGCACCGTGCGGTAGGCCAGGCGGTCGCGCACCCCGTCCAAGCCTTTCGTGCGGAACGGGCGCACGGGAGGGCTGCGAGTGAGGGCGCCGGGCGAGGTGCGCAGCGGAGGGATCACGAGTTGCGCTTCGTCCCGGCGGGCGACCGCGACCCAGGCGTCGATCGCGCCCGGCTCATACTCGTCATCGGAACCGAGAAGGGCCGTGAACTCGGCGGTCGCGGCATCCAGCCCGGCATTGATCGGGCCCGCGGGGCTCGAGATGCCGTCGGCAAGGGTGAGCAACCGCACACGGGCATCGTCGGCCCAGGCGCCCAGCGAGCGGGCGATCTGGTCGCCCTCGATGTTGTGGCAGACCACGGTGACGCGGGTCGGGACCGTGGCCGTCGCGAGCACAGACGCCGCCGCCCGTGCGACCGGCCTCGACTCGGAATGAACCGGGATGACGACGTCGACGATCGGCTCGGTCACGCCGCGGCCTGCTCGATTAGCTGGCGGATCGCCCTCGCCCAGACCTCGACCTGCGTTTCGGACGACAGCGAGTGCGCGGCAGCGGCGGCGTTCGACTTCCAGCCGCGCACCCGCTCCGCGGTCAACGAGTCGAGCACCGCAGTGACGGCGGCCGCGTCGAAACCCGCGGCGACAGCCCCCAGGTGGTGCACGTGCACCAGGCTCTCCATCTCTGCCGACGGGCCGATGACGAGCGCGAGGCGGGCCTGCACGTAATCGAAGAACTTGTTCGGGAGCGCCCAGCGGTTGTTGAAGTTAGTGGGCGCGATGACGTGCATGCCGACGTCGTACTCGTTGAGCCGCGCGATCAGGTGCCGATAAGGCACCGCCTCGGGGAACCGCACGCGTTCGGAGCCTGCGGCGCGTGCGCGGAGCTCGGCGACGTAGTCGGGGTCGTTGCCCATCAGGTACAGGTCGAGCGTCACGTCGCTCGACGTCGACATCGCGGCGGCGACGAGAACCTCGAGGCGGCGGTTGCGCAGTGACGCACCGCTGTGCACCAGTCGGATCGGCGACCCGACCGGCCGGGGTTCGAGCTCGGCGTACGGGGCGGCGTTCGTGACCACGCCCGAGCGGATGCCGAAGCGCCGCAGGTATTCGTCGGCGATCCCCTGCCCCACGGTGGTCATCGAGGCGCAGCGAGCCAGAAACCGCCTGCACAGCCAGCGCGCATAGGGGGCTTCGAAGACCCGCCACACCAGCAGCTCCTCGTTCAGGCGCGGCGCATACTCATGGATGTCGGCGTGAACCCCGCGCGCCGGATCGAGTTGCAGGGCGAGAGGCACGGTGTCGACGTCGTTGGCGAGGACGACGTCGAAGCGCGGCCGACCGGTCAACTCGGCCCTGGCCTGGCGGACACCGGCTTGCGTCCAGTACATCCGCCGGTAGCGCCGCAGGATCAGGTCGCGGCGCCGCCAGCGGCGGATGCCGTTCGCGTCGTCGAGGCGCAGGTGCTCGACCCGGGCGTCCGGGCTCGGCCCGTAGCCGCAGGTCGTGACCTCGTAGTCCTCGGCGAAGCGCGCCACCTGCTTGAGCACCCGGGCGTCGGCCGAGATGTTCGAGAACGAGAAGATGAGCAAGCGCGGGCGGCTCATGCCCGCCTCCGCAGCAACTCGTCGGCGACCGCCTCGGCGGCGTGGCCGTCTCCGTAGGGGGCGGCATCGGTCGGCGCAGGCGCCGGACGGGTGACCGCGGCAGCGATCCCCGCGGGATCGTCGGCCAGCACGTTCCAGCCGGACTCGACCGTCTCGACCCATTCCGTCTCGGGACGGATGGTGGTGGTCGGCACGCGCAGCAGGAACGCCTCCTTCTGCAGGCCACCGGAATCCGTGATGACCGCGGTGCTGCGCATTAGGGCCGAGACCAGCTCGGGATAGGGCAGCGGGTCGTTGCTGCGCAGCGCGCCCCGGTCGAGGCTCAGCCCCTGCTCGGCGGCGAGTGCGCGCAGCCGGGGATGGGCGAGCAGGAGCACGGGGCGATCCAGCCCGGCCAGGGCGTCGAGGATCGCGCCGAGTCGGCCGGGATCGTCGGTGTTGTCCGGCCTGTGCAGGGTCGCGAGCGCATACCCGCCCGTCTCGAGACCGAGGGGGATCGGGCGAGGATCGGCCAGCGCCCGGTCGCGCACCTCGAAGAGCACGTCGGTCATGACATCGCCGACCAGCACCGATCGCTCGGCGAGACCCTCGTTCGCCAGGTGGTCCATGGCGACCCGGGTGGGCGCGAGCAGCAGATCGGCGGCGTGGTCCGTCAGCACGCGGTTGTGCTCCTCGGGCATCCGGCGGTTGAACGAGCGCAGACCCGCCTCGAGGTGTGCGACCGGCAGGTGCAGCTTCACGGCGGCCAGCGCGGCAGCCACCGTCGAGTTGGTGTCCCCGTAGACGAGCACCCAATCCGGGGCCAGGCGTTCGAACTCGCGTTCCAGCCCCTCGAGCATCCGGCCGGTCTGCCGCCCGTGGCCCGCCGAGCCGATCTCGAGGTTGACGGCCGGCGCCGGGATGCCCAGATCGCGGAAGAAGACGTCGCTCATCAGTTCGTCGTAGTGCTGACCGGTGTGCACGATGAGGTGCTCGGCGCGACCGTCGAGGGCATGCGAGATCGGAGCCAGCTTGACGAACTGCGGCCGGGCGCCGACGACACTCACGATCCGCACTGTCGTTCCTCCCGCGTCCGATCTCGAAGCGACGTCAGTCTACGGGCGGTGGCTCCCCGGCTCGGCGGCCGCTGGTGGGCCACGGTAGTATCGGGTCAGCCAGGGGCGGGCGCGTCCCGCCGGAACAGCGGAGGTGGACGATGTCGGTGGCTGCCGAGCGCGTCCGTGCCTACCAGCGGTGCACCGTGACCGTGATGGACACCACCGACCCCGACATCACCTTCGACGAGAATGGCGTCTCGTCGTACGTGGGCATGTTCACCAGGAACGTCGAGCCCGTGCTGCGCCGCGCGCAGGCCGGCGAGCGCCTGGCGGAGCGCGACGCCCTCGTCGCCCGCATCAAGGCGGACGGCCGCGGCAAGCCCTACGACGTCGTGATCGGTGTCTCGGGCGGAGTCGACAGCACCTTCCTCACCTTGAGCGCCGTCCGGCTCGGGCTGCGCCCACTGCTCGTCCACTTCGACAGCGGCTGGAACTCCGAGGCCGCGGTCGACAACATCCACAACCTGGTCACCTCGTTGGGCCTCGACCTGTACACCCAGGTGGTCGACTGGCGTGAGATGAAAGACCTGCAGCTGTCGTTCCTCAAGTCGGGCACCGCCAATGCCGATACGCCCACCGACCACGCCTTCGGCTATGTCTCGTACAGCCAGGCGCAGAAGTACGGGATCAAGCACATCCTGGCCGGGTTCAACTTCGTCAGCGAGTCGATCCTGCCAACGGCGTGGGGCTACACCTCGGCCGACGCCAAACTCCTCAGATCGATCCAGCGCCGGTTCGGCACCGTCAAGCTGAAGACCTACCCGGTGATGGGTCAACTGACCCGCACCCTCTGGTACCCCTACGTGCGCCGGATCGAGACGCACTCGCTTCTCAATTTCGCCCCGTACCACTACGACCAGGCGAAGGCTGAGATCTCGGCCGAGGTGGGGTGGCGCGATTACGGCGGCAAGCACTACGAGTCGGTCTTCACGCGATGGTTCCAGGGCTACTACCTGCCGCAGCGGTTCGGATTCGACAAGCGCCTGGCGCACTACACTTCGCTGATCCTCGCCGGCGAGATGACCAGGGACGAGGCGCTCGAGAAGCTCGACTCGACCAACTACCCGGACGAGTTGCGCGCGCAGGACCACGAGTTCATGGCGAAGAAGCTCGGGATCACGGTTGCCGAACTGGATGCGATCGTCGCGTCGCCCCCGAGGGACTACACCGACTATCCCAACAGCGAGAAGAGCACGAAAGCGGTCTTCGACGTCACGACGCGAGTCGGCGCGGCGGTGGCGAGGCTCAGAGGATCGCGGTGAGCGTCGCGCTCATCGACTACGGCCTGGGCAACCTGGGCTCGGTCGCCAACATGCTCAAACGCGCCGGAGCAGAGGCGCGCCGCGTGTCGACCCCCGAGGACATCCTGGCCAGCGAGCGCGTTCTGCTGCCCGGGGTCGGCGCCTTCGACGAGGGGGTGTCGAGGCTGGCCGATCAGGGGCTCATCGAGCCGCTCCGCGAGTTCGCGGCGTCGGGGCGGCCCTTCCTCGGCATCTGCCTGGGCATGCAACTGCTGCTGGAGGGCAGCGAGGAGGGTGAGCACGCCGGGCTCGGCCTCATCCCCGGACGCAGCATCCGATTCTCCGAGACGGACGGGCTTCGGGTGCCGCACATGGGGTGGAACACGATCCAGCCGAAGCGCCTGGATGGCATCCTCGACGACCTCCCGGCCGACAGCCGCTTCTACTTCGTGCACAGCTATCACGTGATGCCCGACCGCGATGAGGACGTGCTCGCCACCACCGACTACGGGCAGCAGTTCGCGTCGATGGTGCGGTCGGGCAACGTGGTCGGCGCCCAGTTCCATCCGGAGAAGAGTCATGCCTTCGGACTGTCGATCCTCAAGAGGTTCGCCGCATCGTGAGCATGTTCCCGCGCGTCATCCCGGTACTGCTGGTCAGCGACGGCTACCTGATCAAGCCCGTCAAGTTCAAGGGCGACACCTACATCGGCGATCCCATCAACGCGGTGCGGATCTTCAACGAGAAGCAAGTCGACGAGTTGATGATCTGCGACGTCGACGCGACGGTGAAGCGCACCGGTCCCAACTACTCGCTGATCGAGGAGATCGCGAGCGAGGCTTTCATGCCTGTCGGCTACGGAGGTGGAGTGACGACCGCGGCGCAGGCGCGCCGGATCGCCGGCATCGGCATCGAGAAGGTGGTGATCGGCAGCGCGGCTGCTGCGAACCCCGACACGGTCACCGAGGTGTCAGAGGCGCTCGGCGCATCGAGCACGGTTGTCAGCGTTGACGCCCGCAAGCGGCTCGGCGGCTGGGACACCCTCACCGAGCGCGGGCGCCGCAAGAGCGGAATGAGCCCGGTCGATGCTGCCCGCCGCGCGCAGCAACTCGGGGCCGGAGAGGTGCTGCTCTCGTCGATCGACCGCGAGGGCACGTTCAGCGGCTACGACCTGCCGCTCATCGAGGCGGTGGCGCATGCCGTGACCATTCCGGTCGTCGCACTCGGGGGAGCAAGCGGATATGACGACTTTGCTCCCGCCCTGCGCGCCGGTGCCTCTGCGGTCGCCGCGGGCAGCATGTTCGTCCAGAACGGCAAGCACCGGGCCGTGCTCATCAGCTACCCAGCACCCGCGCAGATCAGAGCGCTGTCGGAGCTGTGAACCGGTGACCTCGTCGGCTCCCGTCTCCTTTCCGCTGGAGCGGCCAGCACGCAACCAGGCGTACGACCTGTTGCGCATCCTGAGCATCTTCGCGGTCGTCGCGATCCACACCTTCGGGGCCATCGCGGCGAACCCAGTGATCGCGGGCTCGGCGTCGGCATGGGGCGCGAGGGTGCTCAGCGCAGGATCGGTGTGGTCGGTTCCGGTCTTCGTCATGCTCTCCGGCGCGCTGAATCTTGGCGCACGGGCGCACCGGGACGGTCCGCGAGCGTTCTACGCGAAGCGGTTCCGCCGCATCGTCCCCGCTCTGCTCGTGTGGAACATCGTCTACCTCGTCCTGGTGAGGCTCCTCCTCCTCCATGAGCACCTCTCGGGGCGTCAGATCGTCGGCACCCTGATCGACACCACCGTGTACCCGCAGCTCTACTTCCTCTGGCTGATCGCGGGACTCTACGCGGTGGCTCCGGTCCTAGCGGCGTTCCTTGCCGGCGGAGGCACGCGCCGCGCGGTGACGTTCGCGGTCGTCACGTTGGGCGCCACTCAGCTCTACTTCATCTCGCTCGGCGTGCTGGCGCTCGCCCACATGCCTCAGCCACTGCACTGGCAGGCTCTGATGTTCTGGATTCCGTACGTCGGCTACTTCCTGGTCGGCTATGCGCTGAGCCGTCTTTCTCTGACGCGACGATGGGCTGTCGCCGCCCTGGTCGGAGTGGTCGTGCTTGGTGCCGCGGCCGTGCTCGAATCGGGTCTTCTGCCGCGGCTGCGCCTGCTGGCCGCGCTGTCTACCCCGGACTACCAGGGAACGGTCACCGTGCTGCTGTCGATCGCGGTCTTCGTCGCCGGCACCTACTTCCTGGCCAGGATCCCGCTGTCTCCTCGGCTGGGTCGCTTCGTGGTCACTCTGTCCGAGGCTGCGTTCGGGGTCTTCCTGGTGCACCTGCTGGTGCTCCTGATCCCGTACCGACTCCTGCCCGGATTCGGCGCGGATCGGTCGCTGGGCGAGGCGGCCGTCGCGTATCTCTTCATCCTGATCGTCTCGTTCGCGATCTCGATCGGGGCCCGACGGGTTCCGGGACTCCGGCTGATCTTCTAGCCCGAGCGCCGTGACCTAGGATCGTTCTTCGGGTCGTGCGGCCCCGGGAACCCGACTTTTCACGACGAAGAAGCAAGGGACATGGATCTGCGTTCACGACTGGTGGCGACGTTTCAGCGCGTCGCGCTCGTGGTGAGCTATCAGGTCAACCGGATGCGCGCGCGACGGCTACGCGAGCGTCCGATCTCGTGGGTGGTCGGGCCCGACGAGTGCGCGTCGATGGTGTTGCAGATCGCCAGAGCCATCCCGGGCTCCTACTCGGTGAGCTTCACCGAGGAGCCGGTCTACGCCGACAGCTACGACCACAAGTTCCGGACCGAGTCGGGAGGGCGGGGCAACTGGCTCGAGCGGGTGGTCGCCGGCCCGATCCTGCTCGGGCGGCTCATGAACCAGGCGTCGGGCTTCATCTACGTGGGCTCGACGGGCTTCCTGCTCTCCGATCGCGATTTCCGCGAGTTCGAATTCGGCTACCTGCGCAAGAAGGGGGTGCCGATCGTCTGCTACTGGTGCGGGTCCGACATCCGGTCCACCAAACGGATGCATGAACTCGAGGCGCAGACCGGCCTGCCCAATATCTCCACCTACATCGCGGCGAACGGGCGGGTCTTCGAGTCGGAGTCCTGGGACAACATGAAGCGCCACATCGCCGAGGTGGCCAACCGGCATGCCTCGGCCATGTTCAGCAACACCGTCGATCACTTGAGCTACCTGACTGTGGGCACTGAGCCCTTCCTGTATTTCCTGCCCGAAGACCCCGAACCCGACTTCTCCCGCTTCGGCGAGATCTCGAAGGTCGTCGTCGTGCATGCCACCACGGCGCCCGAGATCAAGGGGACGCCGCTGGTGCGCGCCGCGATCGCGCAGCTGAGGTCCGAGGGCTACGACTTCGAATACGTCGAGCTGATCGGCGTGACCAATGCCACAGTGACGGCCGAACTGCGGCGTGCCCACATCGCGATGAACCAGTTCTACGGATTCTCGCCCGCGGTGTTCGGCGCCGAGGCGCTCATGGCCGCCTGTGTTGTGATGATGAGCTCGGATGAGACGGTCGAGACCGATCTCCCGGCGGGCAGCAACGAGGCGTGGGTCGTGACCAAGCATTTCCAGGTGTACTCGAATCTCAAGGCGCTTCTCGATGACCCGAGCCGGCTCGGCCCGATCGCTCGCAAGGGTCGAGCGTGGGCCGAGGAGTACGCCGGCCGGGTCAAGGCCGGCAACCGGCTGATGCGCACTCTCGACGCGGTGCTCGAAGGAAGCTACCGGGCTCCGGCGGTGGGCGGATGAGCGACAGGATCCTGATCGTCGGGCACGGCACCGCAGGGCTGACCCTCGCCGACGACATCCGGCGGCGCGGCGGTGATGTCGCCGGATTCCTCGATGACCGGGTCGCTGGGGATGGCGTCCTCGGCACGCTCGCGGACGTCAACCAGGTCGTGGCGCGGCACGCCATCGACCTGGTGTATTTCGCGATCCCGACCGTGCGCGCCGAGACTGTGCGCGACTTCATCAACTCGATCGAGTCGAAGACCGTCGACATCGCGATCGTTCCGCGCACCTATGACATCCTCGCCAAGGACACGGTCAGTATCGACGACCTGACCGACGTCGACGTGCTCGACCTGGTCGGCAGGGAGCCGGTCAAGCACGACGTTCTGGTCGCGCAGCAGTTCCTCACGGGCAAGAAGGTGATGGTCACCGGAGCCGCCGGCTCGATCGGGTCGCGGCTGGTCCGGAACATCCTGGGCGCCGGCGCCGCGCAGGTGATCTGCGTCGACTGGTGGGAGAACGGCATGTTCTACCTCACCCAGAGCCTGGGATCCGTTGACGGCCTGACCCCCGTCATCGCCGACGTGAAGAGCCGGCCCCATCTGGATCTGCTGTTCACCGAGTTCTCGCCCGACATCGTCTTTCACGCGGCCGCATACAAGCATGTCCCGCTGATGCAGCACAACGCGCTCGAGGCGGTGAACAACAACATCTGGGGCAGCCTCAACCTGATGCAGCTCGCGATCGAGCACGGCGTCGAGAACTTCGTGTACGTGTCAACGGACAAAGCGGTCAACCCCGTCAACGTGATGGGCACGACGAAGCGCCTGGGCGAGATGATGATGGAGGCCCTTGCCGACGGCAGCCACCGCACCCGCTTCACGGCCGTGCGATTCGGGAACGTCATCGAGAGCAACGGCAGCGTGATGCAGACCTTCCGATCGCAGATCGCTCAGAAGAAGCCGCTCACGGTCACCCATCCCGACGTCACCAGGTTCTTCATGACGATCGATGAGGCGAGTCAACTGATCATCCAGTCGGCCGCTCTGGGCAACGACAGCGAGATCTTCGTGCTTGACATGGGTGAGCCTGTCAAGATCCTCGACCTCGCGAAGAGCCTGGTGCGGGCCGTCGACCCGTCCCTCGAGATCGAGATCACCGGACTTCGCCCCGGAGAGAAGATGTACGAGGAGCTCAGCTATGAGCCCGACAAGGTGGGCAGGACGGGCAACCGCAAGATCTTCGTCGTGCGGGGCGAGAAGGATTTCGACCGCTCCGAGTTCCTGTCGTCGATCAACACGCTGCTCGAGGACACCCTGGCGTATCGCATCTCGGCGGCCGACGCCGTTGAGCGGCTTCGCGGCATGGGCTTCGCGATCCAATGACACCGATGCCGCGGCTGCTGGTCACGGGAGCGGCGGGCCGCATCGGACGGCGGCTCCGCGCCCGACTCGAGGCCGACGGAACTGACGCGTCGTACCTGGTCGGCCGCCCCTCGCCGATCGGCTCCCGCTCCTCGGTGGATGTCGCCGACGTGACCGACCCGGATCGACTCGATGAGGTGGTGGCAGCGCGCCGGCCCGAGGCCATCATCCACCTCGCATCGCTGACGGGCGCCCAGTGCGACGCCGATCCGCTGCGCGCCGCTGCTGTCAACGTGGGCGCCGTGCGGTCCCTGGCCGAGTCGGCCGCGCGCCATGGTGTCACGCGCGTCGTCCTGGCCTCGACCTCCGCCGTCTACGGCGACGGTTACTGCGCGCCCGTCGATGAGAGCGGAGCGCTCGTCCTCGAGTCGCTCTACGCGCGCACCAAGCGAGACGCGGAGCTCGAACTCGCGGCTGCGGCGGCGAGTTCGCCGACCCTCTCGACGGTCGTCCTGCGCATCTTCAACGTCTTCGGCCCGGGCATGGCCGACTCCCTCGCCAATCGTCTGCTCGTCGCGCCCGCCGAGACGCCGGTTGTCCTTGCCGGCCTCGACGGGTTCACGCGCGACTACATCCACGTGGATGACGTGGTGGACGCCCTGATCCGTGCGAGCCATCGCTCAACCGGGCAGGCCTCGGCCGTTGTCAACGTGGGAACCGGCCGCCCGACCAGCAATCGGGAGCTCGTTTCAGCGCTGGAGCCGGTGTGCTTCACGGTGGGCGCTCCGCGCGCGAGCTACAGTTGCGCCGACATCGCGACCGCACGCACCATGCTCGGGTTCGAGCCCATCCGCGTGCTCAGCCGGGACTCAGTGCTCGGTTAGAGGCACTGGGCAAAACGCTGGACGGCCGATGTCACGCTCGCGGGGCCTCCGAGAATGGTCATCTGGGTCGCCCCGAGCGCGACGATGTCGTGCAGAACGTACGACGGAACGCACGACCCGGGAATGACGTACAGAGGCGCTGACTGAGCGCCCGCCACGGCGGCACCGCTCAGCGCATCCGGGTAGGTCAGACCTGAGGCCACGTACACATTGGTACTGGTGGTGAAGGCGTCGCGGTTGATCTGGCCGGAGACGACGAAGCGATCGCTGCCCGAAATGCGCCGCACATCGATCACACCGGGCACAGCCCCGAGGGCCGTCTGCAGCGCGGGGGAGACGCTTGCTTCGCCGCCGACGATGATGATGTGGGCCGCGCCGAGTTGACGAAGAAGCGCCACAAGAGCGGGGTCGATGGCCGAGGAGGCCGAGTTCACGAGGACCACCGGGGCGTGGATCGACCCGGCTGCCGCGCTCGCCGACAGGGCGTCCGGGAAGGTGGACCCGGTCGCGACGTAGACGGTCGCCGAGCCCGAAGGGAATGCCTGCTGCGCGATCGCCTGGGAGACCTGGTACCGATCGTCGCCACCGAGCCGCTGGGCGGTGGGCGCGAGCTTCGCCAAGGTGGCGAACGTCGCATCGGACACGGAAGCGGGGCCGCCCACGACGATGATCTGATGCGGTGCCAAGCGCTGGAGCTCGGCGCTGACCTGGGGAGGAACCGAATCGGTCGGCACCAGCAGCAGCGGCGCGTGCAGCAGAGCCGCGGCCGGCGCGGCGCTCAGGGCGTCGGGGTAATTGGACCCGTTCGCCACGTACACGGTCTGCACCGTGCCGGGGAAGTTCTTCTGGCTGATCCCGACCGCCACGTCGTAGCGGTCGTCACCTCCCAGTCGTGACACCGTCACGCCGGTGGGGATGGTGGTGCGCGGGTCGCCGAACCAATCGTTGTAGTAGACCCAGAAGTTGCGGTTGCCGTAGGAGGAGCAACTGTCGCCCGTGCCGTGGAGGTTGGCAAGGGCCGCCGCGTCGGGAACGTAGGGCGTGTAGTTGTAGAGGGCGGCAGTTGCATTGTTCTGGATGTCTACCGAGAGGGCTCCGCAGCTGGTGCTCGGCTTGTACTGAATGGCCCTGACCCCTGGCTGGTACGAGCCCCACGGGTCGGGCGTGCTGTACCGCTTGAACTGCCAGGCCGCCTTGTAGATCTGGTTGTAGAGGCCGTAGAACTGGGAGTCGCACGCGCCGTTCGCGCTGTCAGGGCATCCGTAGCCCATGGCCCGCGAGAGCTTCGAATCCGAGGGGCCCGTCGCCGTCACCAGTGACTGCTCCTTCTGGAGCGTGACGAGCAGAACGCGGGCGCTGATGCCGCAGGCCTGCTGCACCTTGAAGATGATCGCCGAGGCGAGTTCGCCCGACGCGCCTGCGTAGCTGTCGCAGACCGTGCGGTCTGCGGCTCGGCTGAAGGTGTCGATCCTGTAGATGGACAGACAATTGCTGTTGGTGCAGGACGGCTCTTTCGCCGAGAGGAAGGCCTGGATCTCGTCCTGCGTCATCGCGTTGGAGTCGTAGAACTGTGTGTCGCTGATGATGTACCCGGGCTGGAAATCGCTGCCGGTATAAGCCTGTGCCGAGGTAGGAGCCTGAGCGGCCACCAGGGCGACCACGAAGAGCGCGGTGGCGAGCGCCATGCCGATCCACGTGCGCAGACGCGCGCGCACCCTGTCTGTCGTGCGCATGCTCGTTTCCCCCAACAGTCGCAGTAACCACAATGGTTACACAGCACCTTAGGCGCTGTCCGCCCCCCGTTTGCGAGTCGTGGGCGTTTCTATTGGAAAGAAGTGAGGGTTTGTCAGACTCCGAGCAGTTGCTGACGGCCGTCGTCGAGCATCCGCTCAGCGATCTCGACGACGCGCGCTCCCTCATCGAAGGTGACGATCCCCCGCGGCTCTCCGGCCAGGACCGAATCCCGGAAGGCCTCGTGCTCCGTGAGCAGGGGCTCCTTACGGTCGAGCGCGAACCGCGTCATGTCACCTTCCGAGACGCCCCGGAACTCGCCCGGGTCCCACGTGACCTGGATGCGCCCGTTCTCGAAATAGCTCAGGTCGGCCGTCAGCGTGTCGGCCACCAGGATGCCCTTCTCACCCGTGATCGTCGTGGTGCGCTCCTTGAACGGCGTCAGCCAATTCACGACGTGCGAGGTGATCGTGCCGCCGGAGAGGGTGCCCACCGCGACGACCATGTCTTCGTGGGGTCGACCGCTGCGATATGTGCTGCGCGCGTTCACCGACACGAAATCCTGCTGCGCCACCCAGGCCGTGAGGTCGATGTCGTGGGTCGCCAGGTCTTTGATGACCCCGACATCCGCGATGCGGCCCGGGAACGGGCCCTGCCGCCGCGTCGCGATCTGGTAGATCTCGCCGAGCAGCCCCTCCTCGATCCGCCGACGCGCGGCCTGCAACGCGGGGTTGTAACGCTCGATGTGACCGACTCCGCCGATCAAGCCCTTGCTGGCGAATAGGTCGCGCAGCGTGCGGGAGTCTTCTGCGGTGGCGGCGACCGGCTTCTCGATGAGCGCGTGAACGCCCGCTTCGGCGAGCCGCGTTCCCATCTCGAGGTGGAAGGCGGTGGGCGCGGCGACTACCGCGTAGTCGATCCCCAACTCGAGGAACTGGTCGAGATCGCGGATGACCGGACGGTCGTGAACGCGATCTGGCACGTTCGGGGCCGGGTCGAACACGCCGACGAACTCGACGCCGTCGAGGGCGGCCAGCACTCTCGCGTGGTTGCTCCCCATCACGCCGAGGCCGATCAGGCCGGCGCGGAGCACCATCAGGATCCCGCCTTGGCCAGCGCGTTGACGGCCCCGACGATGCGCTCGAGGTCGGCCTGCGACAGAGAGGGGTGCACCGGGAGCGACAGCACCTCGCGCGCTGCTCGCTCCGTCTCGGGCAGGTCGAGGCCCGGGGCATAGCGTGCAAGAGAGGGCAGCCGATGATTCGGGATCGGGTAGTAGACGCCGCTGCCGATCTGATGCTCCTCGCGCAGTGCGGTGACGAACCCGTCGCGGTCGTCGGTCACGCGGATCGTGTACTGGTGATAGACGTGCGTGGCACCGTCGGCGACCGGGGGCACGACGACGTTCTGCAGGTTCGCATTCAGGAAGGCCGCGTTCTGCTGGCGGGTCGCTGTCCAGGCGTCCACCTTGGTCAGTTGCACGCGGCCGATCGCGGCATGAATATCGGTCATGCGCGCGTTGAAACCGACGACCTCGTTCTCGTACTGCTTCTCCATGCCCTGGTTGCGCAGCAGACGAACGTTGCGGGCGGCGTCTTCCGTGGCCGTCGTGACCATGCCTCCTTCGCCGCTTGTCATGTTCTTGGTGGGATACAGGCTGAACATCGCGAACTCGCCCCAGGTGCCGACCGGCTTGCCATCGAGCGAGGCGCCGTGTGCCTGCGCTGCGTCCTCGTAGAGCTGGATGCCGTGCTTCTCGGCGATCGAGGCGAGACTCTGCATCGGCGCCGGGTGCCCGTAGAGGTGCACCGGCATAATCCCCTTGGTGCGCGGCGTGATCGCGGCCTCGACCGCCGCCGGGTCGAGTGCGAAGGTGTCGGGCTCGATGTCGGCGAAGACCGGGGTGCCGCCGGTCAGGGCGACCGAGTTGCCGGTCGCCGCGAAGGTGAACGACGGCACGATCACCTCGTCACCGGGGCCCACTCCCACCGCCAGCAGGCCGAGATGCAGTCCTGCTGTGCCCGAGTTGACTGCTACCGTCGGGCGGCCTTCGACGAAGTGCGCCGCGAACTCCCTCTCGAACGCCGCGACTTCGGGGCCTTGCGCGACCATGCCGCTGCGCAGCACCCGATCGACCGCTTCACGCTCATCGTCGCCGATGATCGGCTTGGCCGGGGGGATGAAGTCGTTCATGCGTCAGCCTCTCTCAGTACTCCGTCGGTCTCGACGTAGCGGTCTCCGGAAGCCGGGCACCGCCACACGCCGCCGCCATCGTCGACGAGCGGGACTCCGGCCTTGCCCACCCACCCGACGCGGCGAGCGGGACTGCCGACGACGAGTGCGAAGTCGGCGACATCCGAGATCACGACGCTGCCCGCGCCGACCAGAGCCCATCGGCCGATCGTCAGAGGAGCGACGCACGTCGCACTCGCGCCGATGGATGCCCCGTCATGGATGGTGACGCCCACGGGCTCCCAGTCGTGCGCGGACTTCGGCGACCCATCGGGGTTGATGGCTCGCGGGAAGTGATCGTTGGTCAGCACGACGGCCGGGCCGATGAACACGCCTCTGCCCAGGCGTGCGGGCTCGTACACCAGGGCGTAGTTCTGAACCTTGCAGCCGTCACCCATGACGACGCCGGTGCCGATGTACGCGCCGCGCCCCACGATCGAGTCGGCGCCGATGCGGGCGCCCTCGCGGACCTGGGCGTAGTGCCAGATCTTCGAGCCCTCGCCAATGACCGCCGAGCCTGCAACGTCCGCCGTGCCTTCGACGAAGGCGGGGCGAATGGTCATGCGTGCTCCTGAAGAAACGATGTGGTGCCGACGAGCACCTCCACAATGTTAGTCGGCGGCGCCGGGATGGCTCTTCGCTAGCCCGGGACCCCGTCGAAACGCGCTCGCGTCTGCCTGCCGCTTGCGCGTCACTCGAGCGTCATCCGCTCGGCGGATCCTTTTCTCGATCGGGCGCTCGACCGCGAAATGCAGCGCCGCCGAGAAGCCGATAGCGATCACCAGTACCAGCGCGTACCACCCCAGGTTGCTCCACCCGACCGGCCGCTCCCCGAGCAGCAGCAGGAATGCGTACACGACCGTCGCGTGAACCAGGTAGAACGAATATGAGAGGTCGCCGAGGAGGACGAGCACTCGCGTCCGCAGGATGGAGCGCTCGCCGCGCATGTCCCGCGCCGCCACCGACACGATCGCGAACGCGCATGCCATCATGATCAGTTCGTTGCTGAACGGCAGAACCACGAGGGACACCGGTGAGCCCGCGAGATGGCTCTGCAGCCAGTAGATGCCGAGGACGACGGCCGCTCCTGTCACATAGCTGATGATCGGCGGCACCCGAAAGGCCCAGCCGTGCCGAAGAGCCCACGCGAGGCACATTCCGACCAGGAAGTCGGGGAGGTGCAGGAGAGGCTCCGGAAGGGCGGCCACCGCGGGATCCGCGACGGCGACCGCTCTCCAGGCGATCACGATGACGAGGATCGCCGCCGCCGCGATCAGTGCCCCGCGACGGCTCACCCGGCTGAGGCCGCGCTGCAAAGCCGGATGAAGAGCGTAGAACAGGGCCTCGACGGTCAGGGTCCACCCGGCCGGGTTGCCGGCGAACAGGATGCCCGACGATGTCCACCAGCCTTGCACCAGCAGCACCGCGAGCAGGATGGCGAGCGGGTCGAACGGCTTCTGCCACGGCTGCCCGCCCGCGCCGATCGTGTAGAAGATCGGCACTGCGACCACGAGGGCAACGAAGTACGCAGGGTAAATGCGAGCCCAGCGTCGTGTCCAGAAGGTGCGCGGGCTCACCTCGCTCGACGAACTCCAGGTGAGCACGAAACCGGACAGGACGAAGAAGAACGTGACTCCATAGGTCCCGTAGCCGAGCAGTGGGTAGATCGGCAGCGGGGCGAAGTTGGTCATGTGGTGCGCGAACACCGCAAAGGCGGCCCACCATCGCAGACCGGTCAACGACTCGACTCTCGGCGCGCGGATCTCCGCAGGAGTCATGACCACCCGCGCACGCTACCAGGCACCCCGTGCGCCCGCGACCTCACTCGGGAGCTGACCGCTCCAACGGCTCCTGCGTCAGAGGCCGCCGCAGCGCGTTCCGCCACGACAGCTCCTGCGACGCCTTCGTGCAGCAGATGACGAACGTCATCCATCCGAAGTCCGACAGGATCGAGCTCTCGGCCAGCGAGACGATGATCAGGGCGACCAGCGCGGCAGCCGGCCAGGCGAACACGACACTGCGGCGCGCACCGGCCAGAAGCCAGGAGCGGGTGAAGGCGAGTCCCACCATGCCCACGAAGATCACCACGCCGATGAAGCCGAGTTGCAGCCAGATGTCGAGGAAGGCGTTCAGCGCCGAGTCGACGGGCCGCGGGGAGGCGGCGGCGATCGCCGAGAAGGGGACGATCGAGACGCGCCAGGGTCCGACCCAGCCCCAGCCCTGAAGCCCGTTCTGGGTGGCCAAGGCGATGACCTGCCGCCAGACGTCGAGCCGGTTGTCGAGCGTGCCGCTCGCGTTGAACAGCGCGATCACCGGGCCGCGTGCCACGAACAGCAGCCCGGCCGCGATCACGGCCAGCCCGAGCACAATGAACTGCCACACCTGCCGCCGCTCGGCCCGCACGCGACGCACGAGGTAGATCACGAGCGCTGCGACGCCGACCACGACCGTGCCGAAGGCAATCACCGGCGACTGGGTGAGCACGATGCACAGACCGGCGAGCACCAGGGACAAGACCGACGTCATCCTCGCCACCGAGCGGGTGCGGTACTCGGTGGCGAAGCTGATCGCGCCGATGATGGCCACGAGTCCCAGCTGATCCCGTGACGGCTCGATGCCCGAGATCGGTCCGAGAGTGCCGAGATTGCCATGCACGGCGAGGAATGGGATCGGCATGTCGATGAGGATGCCCGAGAAGATCTCGATGCCGAGCGAGACCGCGAGCACGACACGGAGCACGTCGCCGAAGGCGCGGACGATCTGGATGGTGTCGCGCGAGATCGCCACGAACAAGCCGATCAGGGTGAACGCGAACAGGTAGATCAACCCGGCGACGGTCGCCCACTGGTATCCGCCCCAGATCAACGATGCTGTCGCCCAGACCAGGAACCCCAGCAACGAGATGGGCAACAGAGCGCGCCATCGCACCTCGTCCTGGCGCGCCAGAAACGACAGCACCATCAAGACGAGAGCGACAACGATCGCGGCCAAGAATCCGGGCCAACCGAGGGTCCGCTGGAGAAAGAAGGCCGCGGCACCGAGCGCGATTCCGATGGTGGCCAGTGCATGCGCGAGCCGCGCCGAACCGGCCATTGACACGAGCAAGCCGCGACGCGACGGCGTAGCGGCCTCAGACACCGGGAGCAGGCTCCCGCTGCGAGCTGCGGATCGACGCGACGATGAGAAGGCAGAATCCGATTTCGATCAGCAGACGGCTCTCGGCGACGCTGTGCACGATCAGGGCCACGACGATCAGCAGGGGGAAGACGGACGCCGCCGAAACGCCACCTCGCCCCGCATCGATCGCGATGAGCCACGACCGGATCAGGGTGGTCGCCACGAGCAGGCCGAACACGATGAGCCCGATGATGCCGAGCTGCAGGTAGACGTCGATCCAGGCGTCGTGCGCCTGGAGATAGGTGACCCCCTTGATCACGACGAGGTGCTTGAACGGCTCGACCCACGGCGCCCAGTAGCTGACCCAGCCCCACCCGAGCACCGGCCGATGATTGGCGAGCTGGATCACCGTGTTCCAGATCTCGGCGCGGCCGGTCAGGTCTGAGCGCTTGCCGAGGAACTCGAGGATCGGCCCGCGGACCACGATGCCGGCCGCAGCGATCCCGAGCGCCACCAGCACCCCGCCGCCGTAGACCAGGCCGCGCCGCACACCCAGCGTGCGTCGCAGGATCAGCAGGAACGCGCCGACCAGGATCACGGCGACCAACGCGATGAGCACCGTCGACGAGCGGGTCAGGGCGAGCGTGCCGATGGCGATGACGGCCCAGACGGCGAGCCAGGCACGGGATGCCGTCTTTGACGCCCACTGCACCGCGAACACGATGAGCGCGAACAAGGCGACGAGCGCGAGCAGGTTCGAGTTGCCCTGGATGCCCTGGATCTGCCCACCGTGGAAGAGCAGATCACGTGACCAGTAGTACGCCATCGGGATCTTCGTGAGCTTCGAGTAGTCGACCCAGAGCGGCAGCACCGGATGCCGGATGAACGCAGCGACCACGAACTCGAACAGGAGCGACAGGCCAAGAATCCACCGCAGTGCCGTGCCGAACGCGCGCAAGAAGGTCTCGAGGTCGAACGCCGTCGTCAGATAGATCGCGAACGCTGTCGTGATGAAGGTGAGGCCAACACCCGCGAGCGTGGCGAGGCGGTAATCCGACCAAATGGTCGAGAGCGCGACGAGCACCAGAAAGCCGATCACCGTGAACGGCAGCTTGCGCAGGTCAACGCGCATCCGCACGAGTTCGATGACCACGAGCGTCATGAGGACCGCGACGATCGCTCCCCAGCCCCACCAGGTGAGGAGGTAGCGAAAGACGTCGCCAGCCGTCACCAGGAACAGTCCGAGGGCCGCGAGCAGGCGTCGGTAGGTATCGGTCCGGCTCATGGAGCCAGGTTACCGGCAGGGCTCGAACGGCCACCGCTTGGTACCGTGGTGCGGATGTTCGTCGAAATCACCAACACACCGCGCGACTACGCGTGGGGCTCGACGACGGCGATCCCGGAGTTGCTCGGCACAGTGCCCACCGGACGTCCGCAGGCGGAGTTGTGGCTGGGCACGCACCCCGGATCCCCGGCGCGTCTGGTGGAACGGGGCGGCACTCTCGCCGATGTCGTGCACGGGCGGCTGCCGTTCCTGCTGAAGGTGCTGGCCGCGGCATCCAATCTCTCGCTGCAAGCGCACCCGACCACGGCTCAGGCGGAAGTCGGCTTCGCGGCCGAGGACGCCGCCGGCATCCCCGTGGATGCGCCCGAGCGCAACTACCGAGACCCGTTCCACAAACCTGAGCTGATCTACGCACTCAGCGACCCCTTCATCGCCCTGTGCGGATTTCGAGCCGTCGCGGCGACGCGCGCTGTGCTGCTGCCCGTGTCGGGCGACCCGCGAATCGCCCCCCTGCTCGACCGTCTGATCGACGATTCATCTCTGCGCGACGTGTTCGAGTGGTTGATCACGCGGGGACCAGGGGTCGACGAGTTGATCGTCGCCGTTGTCGAAGCGAGTGCCGTCGAGGCGAGTGCCGCCGAAGCGAGTCGTGACCCGTCGTGGCAGACCGTGCGTTTTCTGGCGGAGCGCAATCCCGGCGACGCGGGGGTCGCCATCTCGCTGCTGCTCAACACGGTGGAGCTGACGCCCGGTCAAGCGCTCTATCTGCCGGCAGGCAACATCCACGCCTACCTCAGCGGCGTCGGCATCGAGCTGATGGCTGCCAGCGACAATGTCTTGCGCGGCGGGCTCACGTCCAAGCATGTTGATGTGAGCGAACTGCTGAAGGTGCTCGACTTCGGCCCGTCGCCCGTGCCCTATCTCGAGCCGGAACGGCCCCAGCCGGGTGTTGCAGTGTTCCGGCCGCCTGTGCCCGATTTCGTCCTGACCGCGGTGACTCGGGATGCCGCGTCCGCTCCTCTCACGCTGCCAATGACCGGTGCCGCCATTGCCTTGTGCACGAGCGGCGAAATGATGATCGGCGATCATGAGTTGGAGCGCGGCCACGCGCTCTACGTGGCCGACGAGCCGTCGCTCGTGATCTCAGGGATCGGCTTGCTGTTCGTCGCCTCTGCGGGCACAGGGTGGTGAAGGTCGCCGCCTCAGGCGCGGGCGCTGCCGACGGACGCGTGGAGTTCGAGATCGACGTCGTCGGGGCACGCTACAACATCTGGTACCAGGCACAGGGCAACTGTCGGCTCGCGGCGAGCGGCGACCTGGAGCTGGCGATGACCCTGCCGGTCGCGATGGCCGTCGACGGTGCGCTCGAACTCGATCTGCCGGTGAGCGATGGGCTGCTGGTCCAGCAGAACGCGATCCAGGACACCCTGCTGACCTGGTACCCCGAGTTGCGGCGAGCCGCGCTCGACACGGTTACCGATCAGATCGTCGTCCCGCCTGACGTCGGACCCGGCACACTGGCCTGTTTCACCGGCGGTGTCGACTCGTTCTACAGCGTGCTCTCGCACCCCGGGCAGCTTTCCGGCCTGCTGTTCGTCCACGGCTTCGATGTGCCGCTCGGGGCGCTGGCTTTGCGCAGGACCGTCTCCCAGCACCTGGGAGAAGTCGCAACCGAGATCGGCGTCGAACTGATCGAGGTCGAGACGAACCTTCGCGAGTTGCTTGATCCCTATGTGGATTGGGGCCGGATCGCACACGGGCCGGCGATCGTGGCAGTGGCATCCGCGCTGCGCCGTGATTACGGGCGATTACTGATTCCGTCATCGCACGGCGACCGCGACCTATTCGCCTGGGGATCGCATCCTGTCCTCGATCCGCTCTGGTCGACTCCGGCCCTCCGGGTCGAGCACGACGGCGGGCAGCTCACTCGGGTGCAGAAGATCCAGTCGATGGCATCGTCGCCGCTGATCGCGCGCCATTTGCGGGTGTGTTGGCAGCCGGGGGCCGAGTACAACTGCGGGTCGTGTGAGAAGTGCCTCCGAACCATGATGACGCTCGACATGGTGGGGGCACTCGCGGCAAGCGAGACTTTCCCGCGCGAGGTGGATCTCGACGTCGTCGCGATGCTCCCGGTGCGGAATGAGAATGACGCCGCCTATCTGCGGGAGAATCTCGAACTGGCCAGGGAAGTCGGATCATTAGCCCAGATCGCGGCTCTGGAAGCCGCGCAGCGACGGTATCTCGCGCGGGAGCAGTAACTCGGCGCGAGTCGCATCGCGGCTAGCGGGCCGGCACCAGATCGGTCCACATCGCACGGACACCGGCGTCGAAATCGGTGAGTGTGCGCGCTCCAAACTCCCTCTTGAACCGCTCGGTGTCGAGCACCACACGATCGATGGGCGGGATCGGAGCCGAGCCGATCTGAAGCTCGACATCTCGCCCTGTCACCCGCGAGATGCACTCGATCACCTCGCGCACGCTACGACCGTTACCGCTGCCGAGGTTGTACACGCGGTGCTGCGGCGAGGCGTCGGCGATCCGGATCACCATGTCGATGAGGTCGTCGATGTAGATGTAGTCGCGCACCATCGAGCCATCGCCGTACTGCGTCACCGGCTCGCCTCGGGAGATCCGGCGCAGGGCGATCGGGATGAACCCCTGACCGCGATCGCTGAAGCGCCCGGGACCGTAGGCGTTGGCGATCCGGAGCACGATCGACTGAAGGCCGAACTGCCTCTGGAAATAGCGCAGATAGTTCTCGATCGAGACCTTGCCGATGCCATACGGCGAAACCGGGCGCAAGGCATCGCTCTCGGAATGCAGGGTTGCCGTGCTGTCGCCATACACCGCACCCCCGGAGGAGGCGAAATAGAAGGTTCGCACCTCGGCCGCGACGCAGGCCTCGAGCAGAGCAAGCGTCGGCGCGACGTTGGTGAGCAGATCCGTCTCGATCTTGTCGTGCACGATGGCCGGCGACGTGGTCGACAGGAAGTG
The DNA here is from genome assembly GCA_039928695.1 of Pseudolysinimonas sp. Taxonomy (GTDB): domain Bacteria; phylum Actinomycetota; class Actinomycetes; order Actinomycetales; family Microbacteriaceae; genus Lysinimonas. The sequence goes on from JBDSSQ010000004.1 coordinate 86,841, forward strand.
GAAGACCCGATCCTGCCCTGCCACCGCCGGGGCGAGGTCCGGGCAATCAGCGAAGTCGCCCGCGATCATCCTGATATTGGGGGCCGGCGAGAAGCCCGGCAGACCCGAACTGAAGCGGTCGAAGACCGTCACCTCATCTCCGGATGCTGCCAGACGGTCGACGAGTCGGCATCCCAGGAAGCCGTTACCGCCGACGACGAGACTTCGCATCATGGACCAGGGGGTTCTCTGTTGGTGACGACGGATTCGTGAAAGAAGCGTGCCGATAGGCTACCGTACGGCGATATCGCCACCGGCGTCGGCGGAGTTGATTCGAGGGTGGAGCGGATGCGTGCGGTCGACGGAACTCCTGAATCCGTCGATCTTTCGCTGATCGTCAACGTCTTTCGCGAAGGCCGACTCATTCATCCGACACTGCGGAGCCTGGCGGACAGCGTGCGTGCCGTGCTCGCCTCCGGCTCGACCGCTGAAGTTGTTCTGGTACTGGATCGAACCGATCCGAAGACCCATCAATACCTCGACGACTTCGGCGTCGCCCTGTTCGAGGGCATTTCGACGCATCGACTGCGTGTCGAAAATGGTGATCTCGGGCTGTCACGAAACAGCGGCGTGGCATTCTCGCATGGTCGCGTCATCGCCTTCTCGGACGACGACAACCTGTACTCGGTGAACTGGCTGGTCGATGCGCTGCGGGCACTTGACGACAAGCCCGACGATCGGGTGATCCTGCACCCCTCTGTGTTGATCAACTTCGAGGCGCGCGACATCTACTGGGAGACCGACTGGACGTCGAGCCCGACGTTCGATGCCCGCGGGCTGGTCGAGAACAACTACTGGGACGCCAGTTGCGTCGCCCCCAGGCGCGTGTTCGAGGAGGTGCCTTACACCGCATCCCTCGCCGGGCCCGGTTTCGGTCCCGAAGATTGGCAGTGGAACTGCGAGACGGTCGACCGTGGCTGGGACCATGAGGGGATCCCCCAGAGCGTGATGTTCTATCGGGTGAAGAACGTCGGCTCACTGATCAGCAGGCTGGAGAGCGGACAGGCCCTTCTCGCGCCCACGGCCTTCCTCGCGCATCGCCCGGCCGGCCCGAAATCGACTGATTCCTCGGGGTCGGATCGGCGCGTTCAGGCGCGGTTCCGACGGGCGCTGTCGCTCGCCAGAACGATCGTGCGCGCGATGGCGCGACTGTCGCGTCCGTTGGCGAGAATCCACCCGCGCATCGCAACGTTCCGGCGTCAGCTTTCACCCCTGTTTACCCAGTTGCTCGAGCCGCCCCACAACGTCGTCGGGTTGGAATCGTCCATCGACTTTCCCGATTGGCTCCTGCAAGCCTGGCGAGCCGCCCACGAGTACGAGCCGGCCCTTTACCCGTCCTCCCGTCGCCTTACGTCGATGTTCCGCTGGGAGCCGCGACCGGGTTCCTTCTCTCGCATCTACTGGGATCTCGTCGACGAGCTCACGGTGGCGGGCCAGCCTGTCGACTACGTCTTCCTGGTGCCTTGGCGTGCCACGGGCGGCGCGGACACCGTGCTTCAGAACTATCTCCGAGGCATCAAGCAACTCGATCCGACCGCAACGGTGCTCGTTCTCCTCACCGTACCGAGCGGAGACCGACGCCCGACCGACGACGGTCGCGTGAGGTACCGAGCCCTGCCCGACGAGTTCTTTCTGCTCTCCGAGTTCCACCAGGCGAGGCTTCTGGGCACCGCCCTTGTCCAGATGGCCCCGAGGGTCGTGCACCTCATCAATTCGCCGATCGGATACCGGGTCTTCGAGCGATACAGTCACCTGGTCCACTTGAGATCCCGGCTGTACCTCTCGGTGTTCACTCTCGATCAATCGCCCGAAGGGCAGAAGATGCACTACGTGCTCGAAGCCATCCGCGACTACGCCGACGACATGGATGCCATCGTCTGCGACAACCGGCCGCTCGCCGGTCTGCTGATCGAGACCTACGCCCTGGATGCCTCGCGCGTCGTGGTCCAGCATCAGGCACCCGCCCCGGCCGTCTGGGCTGCCCGTGCGACAAGCGACCGGAGGGCATCCAGACGCCTGCGCGTGCTCTGGGCTGGACGCTTCGACCGTCAGAAGCGACCCGACGTGCTGATCCGCATCGCCGAGGGCAGCCGCGATCGGGGTTTGCCGATCGACTTCTTCGCATCGGGTGCGGCCGTGCTGAGCGCCGCCGGCGGGATCACGCGTCGCATGGAGCGGGCCGGCATCGAGGTGCTGGGGGAGTACCGCGAGACTGTCGCGTCGCTCCCCGGGCATTTCGACGTGCTTTTGCTCACCTCGCAATGGGAGGGGCTCCCCCTCACCTTGCTCGACGGTGCCCTGCACGAGATGACGCTCGTCGCGCCCGCAGTCGGCGGAATCACCGACTTCATCGTTGACCGCTCCTCCGGTTTCCTGGTGGACCAGTTCGACGACGTCGATGCCTACCTGCGCCGGCTCGCCGAGTTGGCGGCCGACCACGCTCTGCTCGAGTCGACACGGGCGAACGCGAAGAAGCGGGTCGCCGACGAACACGGTTGGGACTCGTTCATTCGCGCCTTGGCACAGCTGCCCGGATACGTCGAACGCTGATGTACTTCTACGCCGACGCCGCGACGCAGCGCGTTCTGCGGGCGAGTGAATCGATCGTCCTCCTGTACGGCGGCTTCGAAGGTTTCGAGAACTACGGCGACGTGCTGCAACTCAAGAGCACCATCGAATTTCATCGCAGAACGACCGGGCTGCGCCCTGTTCTCGTGGTTTCGCTGGCTTGCTGCCTGTCACGCGATGTGCCAGAACAGATCCGCGCGAAGTACAACGTCGATGGCGTCATCTATGAAGACGGCGACCTCCTGGATGTCGCGGCCCTGGGCCTGGCGCCGATCGACATGGTGCGAGGCGGAGCGCTCCTTCACGTCTACGGCGGCGGCTACTTCAACCGCTTCTGGGGTGCACATCGAGCATTCGTCTGCGAGCAACTGATCTTCGCGCTGCATCTCTCCGACTACGTCATGTCCGGTTTGCAGGTCGACGAGGACGGCGCAGGTCACCTGGCTCGGCTCTTCGCGTTGAGGATGCCTCTCGTGATCGGCGGGCGCGACGCCCGTTCGGTGGAGCTGCTGAGGGCCGTCGCGCCGCCGGAACGCGTCCGGTTCTCGTTCGACGACGCCGTCGAGGCGATCGACGCGATCCGCACCGCCCTGACCGCGACGGGTGCGTTCGACGACGCGCTCCGGGAGTCGACCGGCATGCACTTCAACATCACGCGCGAGTACATGTCACCCGCTCAGGCCCGTGCCGTCGAGTCGGTGTTCTCGACGACGGTGCAGCGCCGTCCGGCGGCCTCGGTCACCCTGCTCCAGGCCTACAACGACCGACGCGGTCTCGTCGAGGACACGCTCGAAACGATCAGTAGGGCGAACATCCTGGGCAGGCTGACATCGTTCGGAGTCGTCGACCTCGCGACCCTCAGCGCGGCGCCCGCACCGACCGCCGGCGAGTTGCGCGCCGTTGCTCGTTCGCTGGCGGCAGTGGATGTCGTAGTGGCCTGTTCGTATCACGTCGCCTTGACGATGAATCTGCTCGGGCGGCCGACCTTCCTGGTCGCGAGCAACGACTACTACGCCGACAAGCGGACAGCGCTCGGGCTGCCGGCAGAGATCGGTGCCTTCCTCGACGATCCACCGAGTTCCCTGCGGGACTTCGCCGCCGAGCGACGAGAACGTCTGGAGTGGCTCGCGATGCTCTCGGCGACGGTCGCGACGCGCTCTGCCCGGCGGAAGAAGGCAGCGGTCACCCGTGAGAGCCGAGAGGTCATCGGCACGGTCGCCGAAAAGTACTTCCTCTCGTGACATCAGCAGCGTCGCAGCTCGACCGCTCGCCGACCCACACCTCGAGACCACCGCGCCGCTTCGACATTCAGGCCCTTCGCGCGGTCGCCGTGCTAGCCGTCGTCGTCAATCACCTGTGGCCGACGAGGCTGGCCGGAGGCTTCTTCGGAGTGGATGTCTTCTTCGTCATCAGCGGCTTTCTCATCACAGAGCAGCTGCTGGTCGAGTTGAGCGCCACCGGTGGGGTGCGACTCGGTGCGTTCTGGAGGCGGCGCGCGCGACGACTGCTTCCGGCCAGCCTGGCGGTGGGCGCGACCATCTCGGCGCTGACGTTCTTGCTGATGCCCAGAGTGGTGTGGGCCGAGACTTTTCGGCAAGTCATCGCGAGCGCAACGTATGTTGAGAACTGGGTGCTGGCTGCCAACTCCACCGACTATTTCAGGTCAGCAGCCGACGCCAGTCCGTCGATGCACTATTGGTCGCTCTCGGTCGAGGAGCAGTTCTACCTGGTCTGGCCGGTGATCTTGGTCATGGTCTTCTTCGTCGTAGCGCGAAGACGACGGAACCCGCTGTCGACCGTGGTCGTTGTCGTGCTGACCCTGACCATCATCGGGTTCGCGCTCAGTGCCGGTCTCTCCGGCCTCTCTCCGACCTCGTACTTCAACACTGGTCTGCGGGCCTGGGAGTTCGGAGTCGGCGGCGTGCTGGCCGGGCTGCGCGTTCTCCGCGCCTCGTCTCCGTTACTCCCCGTCCGGTTGGCGCCGTTCGCCGCCGTTGCGGGATGGCTGATCCTGATCCTGAGCATCGTGATGATCGGCTCCTGGTTGCCTGTGCCTGGCGCGATCGCGGCGATTCCCGTTGCAGGGGGCGCGCTCGTGATCGCTGCGGACCTCGGAAGGCCACGGTCCCGGCATCCGGTGGTTCAAGCGGGCACAGCGGTTCTCGATCGGGTTGGCGCGTCCAGCTATTCCATCTACCTCTGGCATTGGCCGCTGATCGTCTTCGCTCCGCTGGCGGTGGGGCCGCTCGGCGCCCCGCAGCGCCTGGTCATTCTCGCGGCCTCATTCGTCGTCGGGGCGCTCAGCCGTCGCTTCATCGAGGATCCGCCGCGGCGCGCGGCTCTGCTCGCGCCGGATCGGCCCCGGCGCTATCTGATTTTCGTCGCGGCGACGGCGATCCTCGTGCTCGTGGCGGTGGCGGGGATCGTCGACGTCGAACGATCCGCGGCTTTGGCCACGTCGGCGCCATCCACGGGATGTTTCGGCGCGCAGGCGATGGCACCGGGAGCCCACTGCACCGACACGCATCGGATCGCCGACCCGGACGCGGCGCTCGCCGCATCCAACGACCTCGGCAACCCCCTGACGGATGGCAGCGGCTGTATTCAGGATCGCGACGTTGCGGCGGTGATGACGTGCGAATTCGGCGCGGATGCGGCGCTTGCGACGACGACGGTTGCATTGGTCGGAGACTCCCATGCCGGCCATTGGATCGAGGCGGTGGACGTCGTGGCGCGCTCACGCGGCTGGCGGGTCGTGCTCTATCTGAAGTCGTCGTGCCCTGCGGTGCTGAATCCGACGGTAGTTCCTGACTGGTACACCGCAGGAGCGGAAAGCTGTCACAGCTGGAGCGTTGCCGTGAACAAGCGCATCGCGGAGGACCCCTCGATCAGCACGGTGCTGTTCTCGTCGCTCAGCCGTCACTATCTCGAGAGGAATCGGGTCGGAGCTGAGGTGGCGTTGAGCGCGGCCGCCTACCGCGCGAGCTGGGTGCCGTGGTTGACAGCGGGCAAGCGCGTCATCGTGCTTGCCGACCTGCCCGAATGGAACCTGGGGAACGTGCCAGAGTGCGTGGAGCGCGTGGGCTTCGACGATCCGTGCTCCGTGCCGGCCGCGGCGAGGGGTGGCGACCCGATGGTGGCCGCCGCCGCCGCACCCTCAGCGGGACTGTCTCTGGTGGATCTCAACGACTTCCTCTGCGATCATTCTCGCTGCCACCCCGTCGTCGGGGGACTGGTCGTGATCGGAGACGCCAACCACATGACCTCGACGTTCTCCCGGACCCTCGGGCCGTACCTGCGTGAAGCGCTCGAGCGCGACGTCCGCTAGCACCCTCCCGGTCGAGGGATCCCCTCTGGCGCTTGTGCCGCGATCCCGTTAGGTTCTGCGCCATGCGAATCATGTCGGGCGCGCGTGCCGCCATCGTGGGAGCTGTCGTTCTGCTGGCTCTATCCGGATGCGGGCTCCCGACCCCGGCCCATCCGAGCTCGGCGGGCACCCACGGCACGACACCCCGGCCGACTGCCACCACGGCGGCGTTGACAGCGCCTCGTTCGGCGATTCCGACGACCTGCGCTCAACTGCTTCCCACCGCGACCGCGGCGGGGGCCTTTCCCGCGGCATCCGGGATCGCGGTGCGCGAATCCGAGAGCACGGCCCCTCAGGATGCGATCGCGGTCGGCGCACGCCAAGCTGGAGGGCTCCATTGCCTGTGGGGCGGGACCGAGCGGCAGGACAACGGCTACGTCGATTACATCAGTCTGGATGTGCTGGGCGCCGCCGCAGTTGCCTACCACGACAACGTCACGACGAGCCCGGGCGATGAGGTCAACACTTTCGGAACCGCATCCGACGCGGAGTGCCAGGGCGATCCGCAGTTCTTCTGCTTCGCGCAGGTGCTGATCGGAACCACCTGGATCGAACTGGATTACAACTCGCTCGGCGGCGAGGGGGAGCCGGCCTCCGGATCGCTCGCACGGTTCAACACCCTGCTGACCGGGATCGTAACGCGTGTGCAGGGTGCAGGAGCGAACCGTCCACTCTGGACCCCGCCGGCCGCATGGGATGGCGCGTCGCTGTGCACCGACGCCGCCCTCACGCGGGTCCGAGCCGCGACCGGGCACGTCGATCTCGTGCAAACGGACTACTCGATGGAGGGTCCGCTCACCGCGGCCTCCGCGTCGCTCGCCCGCCTCGGGTTCGAGCAGTGCGGATGGGCGCGCGAGGCACCGTCCGGCCTCACACTGTTCGGCCTCCAGTTCGTGCAGGGCGGCGCCTGGGCCATGGCCCAGGAACTGGCGCAGCCGCCGAGCTTCTACTACGGGACCCTGGCACCGGTCTCGATCGCGGGCGCGACCTCAGCCCTGGCTCTCTGCAACGAAGCGGCATGTCAGGCGGACCTCGCTGTGGCGGGCAGCTGGATGTCGGTGCAGGCCTCGGGAGTCACCAGCATGGACGAACTCACGCACGACATCGCCGCGCTGCTGGCCGCGACCCCGCACTGAGGCGCGATGGCCCAACGGCCTACCCCGCGACACGCTCCCCGAATGCCCGCCGGTAGTTCGTCGGCGTCGTCTGCAGCACCTTGAGGAAATGGTGCCGCATCACGGCCGCCGCGCCGAATCCGGTGAGCTGGGCGATCTGCTCGAGTCCCTCGTCGGTCTGTTCGAGCAGCTGCTGGGCACGCAGGATGCGCTGGCGGTTGAGCCACGCCGCCGGCGTTGTGCCCGATTCCGCTCGGAACTTGCGCGCGAAGGTGCGCGGCGACATCAGGGCGCGACGAGCGAGTTGATCGACGGTGAGGTCCTCATCGAGGTGTTCGAGCATCCATTCGGTGACGGTCGCCAGCGAGTCGCTGCGGCACTCGGGCACCGGTGACTCGATGTATTGCGACTGGCCGCCGTCGCGCTGCGGCGGCACCACCATGCGCCGTGCGATCACGTTGGTTGCCGCGGCTCCGAGCTCGGTGCGCACTATGTGCAAGGCGGCGTCGATGCCGGCGGCCGTTCCCGCGCTGGTGACGACCTTGTCGTCCTGAACAAAGAGCACGTCGGCGTCGACCTCGATGCCGGGATGCCGCCGCCGCAGTCGATCGACGTGCATCCAGTGCGTCGTGGCTTTGCGTCCGTCGAGGATCCCCGCCTCTGCCAACACGAACGCCCCGCTGCACACGCTGAGCACCCACGCTCCGCGCGCCTGCGCGTCGCGCACGGCCTGCAGCACCCGTTCGTCGGTCGACTCATCGCCCATGCCGCGGATGTGGTGGGCCGGCACCGCGATCAGGTCGGCATCGGACGCGACGCTGAGGTCTTGATCGATGACCATGTCGAATCCGAGGCTGGTGCGCACGGGGCCCGGTTCGGCCGTCGCGATGGTGAACTCGAACTGCGGGCCTCCGCTGTCGGAGCGGTCGATGCCGAAGACTTCGCAGATCACGCCGAACTCGAACGGCGCCACTCCGGGTAGGGCGATCAGAACGATCTTCTTGAGCACGCGGTTTCTCCTTCGTTCGGCTTTGGCAGAAACTCGATGAACAGCGTCGATCTTGCCAGGTTTGTCTGTCGGTGGTCAATCGTAGATTTACTGCCATGGAGATCGTCAGCGCAGTTTTGCTAGTAGCCCTCGTCGTGAGCGCGGTCGTTGCGACGATTCATGGAATGGCCACAGACGGCTACCGTCGGGTACCGACCCGCTCCCGATAGCCTCGGAACATGACCTGGTTGGTGACCGGCGGGGCCGGCTACATCGGCGCCCACGTGGTGCGTGCTCTGCTGGATTCCGGCCTGCGCGCCGTCGTCGTCGACGACCTCTCGAGCGGGCATCGGGAGTTCGTGCCGGCCGCAACACCGTTTGTGCGCGGCAGCATCCTGGACGGCGCACTGATGATCCGCACACTCGACGAGCACGACGTCACGGGCGTCATCCACGTGGCCGGCTTCAAGTACGCCGGAGTCTCGGTTCAGCGTCCGTTGCACACCTATGAGCAGAACGTGACGGGCACCGCCGTGCTGCTCGGTGCCATGCACGACAGAGGCGTCGACAAGATCGTGTTTTCGTCGAGCGCGGCTGTCTACGGCACTCCCGACGTCGACCTGGTGACCGAAGACACCCCGAAGGCACCCCAATCACCGTATGGCGAGTCCAAGCTGATCGGCGAGTGGTTGCTGGCCGATCAGGGCGTCGCCGTCGGCCTGCGGCACACCTCACTTCGTTACTTCAATGTGGTCGGGTCAGGCGATCCCACCCTGTACGACACCAGCCCGCATAACCTGTTTCCCTTGGTGTTCGATGCGCTCGTCGAAGGACGCACCCCGCAGATCAACGGCAACGACTATCCGACGCCCGACGGCACCAACGTTCGCGACTACCTGCACGTCGCCGATCTCGCCCTCGCGCACGTGGCAGCCGCGCATCGGCTGGAGGGGGGCGAGCCGATCGAGGCCGCGTACAACCTCGGCAGCGGCGAGGGCGTCTCTGTCGCCGAGATCATGGCGGCGATCGGCAAAGTCACCGGGATCGCGTTCACACCGACCATCGCGCCTCGCCGCGCGGGAGACCCGCCCCGCATCGTCGCGAGCGGCGAGAAGGCGGCGCGCGACCTGGGTTGGCAGATGCGGCACAGCCTGGATGACATGGTCGCGAGCGCCTGGGAGGCTCGACGAAACGCGGGCGAGTCGTAGCCCGGAAGATGCCGGAAAAAGAATTACCATTCCCGACTTGACGCGGGACTAACTACACCGGTGTAATTACCCATGAGCACGGCGTTTCGTCGGGGGACGGAACCACGAAGGTGCGAAAAGGGAGAGTGGAACATGACGCGGAACGAGTACCGCCCGTCGGTTCCCGGTGATTGGTTCGTCGACCCGGTCCGCCTCGGAATCCCCGGCCTACGCCCCGCCGACGCCGAGACGATCGATAACCCGCTCGCCTGGCAGTCTGACGCTCTGTGCGCCCAGACCGATCCCGAAGCCTTCTTCCCCGAGAAGGGCGGATCGACACGCGACGCGAAGAAGATCTGCACGACCTGCGAGGTCAAGGGCCAGTGCCTCGAGTACGCCCTGCAGAACGACGAGCGATTCGGCATCTGGGGCGGGTTGTCCGAGCGCGAGCGCCGGCGGCTGCGCAAAGCGCGAACGGCATAGCAGCGAAGGCCATTTCTGGCCTTCGCGCCGTTCGCGCGGCGACCCGTCTCGGGTCGTCGAAACGGCATAACTTCTGCGCTCGGGCGTGTCCCTCCCGGTAGCTCGGTGAGGCGCGCCTAGCCTCGAACAGATGCAGCCGCGAGTCACCGCGATCCTCGTCGTGCGCAACGGGGAACCATGGCTCGAGCGCACCCTCCAGGCCCTCGCCGTGCAGACGCGGCGGCCCGACGACGTGCTCCTGATCGACTGCTCGTCCAGCGACCGCCGCGCCGAACTGCTCTCCGCCTCGCCTCAGACCCACTATCTGCTGGCCCCCAACCTGCCGATGGGAGCTGCGGTCGATTTCGGGCTGGACCACATGCCTGCTGCCGCGGCATCCGACTGGATCTGGCTGCTGACGGCAGACACCGCGCCCGAAGCGGACGCGCTCGAGCGATTGCTCGCCGCCGTCGAGGTCGCACCCTCGGTGGCGATCGCCGGTCCGAAGGTGGTCGACGCCGACGACCGGGGGCTGATTCACTCCTACGGCGAGAGCCTGTCGAGGTTCGGCGCGACGGTGAAACTGGTCGAAGACGAACTCGACCAGGCTCAGCACGACCACGACGGAGACGTCCTCGGCGTGACGGCCTCTGGGATGCTCGTGCAACGGGCATTGTGGCAGAGGCTTGGCGGTTTCGACCGCGGTCTTCCCACGGCGGATGCCGGCCTTGACCTCTCGATCCGTGCCCGCCTGGCAGGGTTCCGCGTCATCCGGGTGGCTGGCGCACGCGTCAGCCAAGGGATGCGGCCCGAAGACGCCGGCCGCCGCCGACCGCTTTCGGCGCGCGGACTTACCCGAGTTGCCCGTACCGCCCAACTGCACCGCCGCATGGTCTACGCACCGGGCGGCGCGCTGCTCATCCACTGGCTCTCACTCGTTCCTCTGGCCGTGCTGCGCTCGATCGGGCTGCTGCTCGCTAAGCGTCCTGGCGCCATCGGCGGCGAGTTCGCCGCCGCGTTCCGCATCGCATTCGACGGCAGCGTCGGCCCGGCCCGCGCCAGAATCCGCCGCACTCGCACGCTGAGCTGGGCCGCGATTGCACCGCTGCGCATCCCCCCAGACCAGGTTCGCGAGTCGCGCGCCGCCGCTCGAGACCGGGCGGCAGGCGAGGGGGAGGCCGACCTGGTGCGCGCCCCGTTCTTCGGAGGAGGGGGAGCCGCGGTCACCCTGGTGGCGGCGGTGATCGGAATCGGCGTGTTCTGGCGACTGCTCGGGGCGAACGCGATTGCCGGCGGAGCCCTGCTTCCGCTGGACGGCAGCGTCGGAGCCCTCTGGTCGCACGTGGCGTGGGGGCTTCGCGGCGTCGGATACGGCCTCACCGGTCCCTCGGATCCCTTCGTCGTGGTGGTCGCGCTGCTCGGATCCACGACGCCGTGGAACCCGTCATTCTCGCTCGTCCTGCTGTGGCTGACCGCGCTGCCCTTCGCTGCCCTCGGAGCCTGGTGGTGCGCGACACGCTTCAGCGAACGCCGCTGGCCACCCGTCGTTGCCGCTGTGCTGTGGATGCTGGCACCCCCGTTGCTCGCCGCCCTCTCGGCTGGGCGGCCGAGCGCCGTGCTGCTGCACCTGCTGCTGCCGTGGCTGGTACTCGCCACCATGGAAGGCGCCCGCTCGTGGACGGCATCGGCCGCCGCATCCCTGCTCTTCGCCGCGGTGACAGCGTGCGCGCCGGTGCTGGCTCCCGCCCTGCTGGTCGGGGTCGTGGCCTGGGCGCTCGCGAAGCCGCGCGGTTTCGTGCGCGTGATCGGCATCCCGATTCCTGCGGTGGCGCTCTTCGCCCCACTGGTGATCACGCAACTGCTGCGCGGTACCCCGCTTGGCCTGCTCGCGGATCCCGGGGCGTCTGTGGCGTTCCCGGCGGCGTCCGGCTGGCAACTGCTGCTGGGCCTGCCGTCGGCGGTCGGCGACGGGTGGGGGTCGTTGGCCTCGGCCATCGGACTTCCGGGTGGACTCGGCGTGCTTGCTCCGGCTCTGCTGCTCGCCCCACTGGCCGCCATCGCGTTGCTCGCCGTCTTCTTGCCGGGGTCGCGCCGCGCCATCCCGGCCATGATCGTCGCCCTGCTCGGGCTGATCACGGCCGTCGCGTCTGCACAGCTCTCGATCGCGACAAGTGGGGCGGAACTCGTGACCCCCTGGCCCGGCACCGGTCTCAGCCTGTACTGGCTCGGCCTGGTCGGGGCGGTCGTCGTCGCGCTCGACGCGCTCGGTACCGCTCGCGTCGTGGTGGGGATTGCCGTGCTGCTGACGTCGGGTGCCGCGGTGGCGCCGCTGCTCGTGGCCCCTGCGCTCGGCACAGCCGCCGTCGCGAAGAGCGATGCGCGCCTGCTGCCCGCGCTGGTCACCGCGGAGGCGATCGCGCATCCGGGGGTCGGAACGCTGGTGCTCGATCCGCAGCAAGACGGCTCCGTGGCGGCGATCGTAGACAGGGGCCGCGGCACAACCCTCGACCGGACCTCAACGCTCTGGTCCACTCGGACGTCGGTCGACGACAGCGCGCGGACCCTCGCAACGCTGGCCGGCAATCTGTCGTCGCGGAGTGGCTTCGATCCGGTCCCAGCGCTGGGCACGTTCCACGTCGAGTTCGTTCTTCTGCCCCCTGCAGGGGAGGGCGCAACGGCGGTGCGGCAACGGCTTGCCGAGTCGCTCGACGCGACCCCTGCGCTCAGCCCGGTTGGTGAGACGCCGGTGGGGACGCTGTGGAGGGTGCCGAGCTACTCGGACGCTCCCAACCCCGGTACGGTGCTGACCAAGCCGGCGGTCGGCATCTTGATCGCGCAGGCCCTCGTGGTCGTCCTGGCCATGCTGCTGGCGATTCCGACTGCTCGCCGCCGCCGCGTCGTGACCGAAGCGCCCCAGCCCGGCGAGGATGCCGCTGACACCTTCGCCGAGGATGACAATGTCTGAGCCCGAGGGCGGAGTCGAGGTGCCGGCGGAGGGCGCGGGCCGCGCTCAGCGCGCCGCGCTGGTCGGGCTGCGCGTCGTCGCGGGCACTGTCGGCATCGTGGCGGCCGTCGCCGTCATCGCCGCGGTGGGACTTCTGCCGCTGCCATCGCACCGCATCTCGGTGCCCACTGTCACGGTCACGCCCGATCCCGCTGATCAGGTGCGGGTCTGTCCGGGTGCCCTGCTCAGGCTGGGCGACGAAGCGGGCCAGAACGCCAACAGTGCCTCGTCCCTCGGCGCCCCGAAGGTGACCAGGGTCGGCATCGGGGCCGAGCTGGTGAGCAGACCGCTCGATCTCAGCGACGCCGACACCGGAGGAGGGTCGAGCGCGCCGGATGAACTCACCATCCCGCCGGCCGCGGGCGCCACGCTGGCCGGAGCGCAGTCCCAGGTCGCCGACGCATCTGACTACACGGGTTTCGCCGCCGCCTCGTGCGCGGAACCGAGCGGCTCCATCTGGCTGGTGGGCGGGTCGACGGCGGTGGGCCGCAGCACGCTGCTGACTCTCGCGAACCCTTCGGCGGTCGACGCGACAGTAGCCATCACCATCTTGAGTTCGAGTGGGCCGGTCAGCGCGCCCGGCATGTCGGGGATCGTGGTGAAGGCCGGCGCGCAGCGCGTGATACCGCTGGCCGGTTACGCGCCCGATGTCGAGACGCCGGTTGTGCACGTTGCCGCGCGCGGCGGGCAGGTGGTCGCGGCGCTGCAGCAGTCCATCGTGCGCGGGCTCGACCCGGGCGGTATCGATCTGGTCGAGGCCGCCGCCGCCCCCGGGAAGCACCTCGTGATCCCGGGCGTGCGCGTCGTCGACGCCATCGGCGTGAACAAGACACTGGCCCTCACCGATTGGGATGACGTGGTCGCGGCCGTCCGCGTCGCGGTGCCAGGCCTTCAATCTGCGAAGGTGCAGGTCAGCCTGATGCCAGAGGACGCCAAGCTCAAGGGGCTGTCGTTCGAGATGGATGTCAGCGCCGGCCAAGTGAGCGAGCTGGGTCTCGACTCGGCAGCGGACACCGATTCGGGTACGGTCGCCATCCCGGACGGCATGTACACCGTTGTCATCGATGCCGACCAGCCGGTGGTCGCCGGCGTCCGAGTGTCGACCGCGGTCGATCCTGCTGCGGCTGATGCGACGGCGACCGCCAGCGACACGACCGCCCCGCCATCCGACTTCGCGTGGTTCGGGGCATCTCACGTCTTGACGGGCGACGCAGCGGTCGCGGTGGCGAAAGGGCCCGCGCCGATGATCTCGGCGATGAATCCCACTGCGGCGAGCGTCACGGTCACCCTCGAGTCCCAGGCCGACGGCAAGACTCTGTCGCTCGTCATTCCGCCTGGTGGTTCGGCCTCGGTGGCTGTTGAGCCCGGCACGGTCTACCTGCTGAAACACGCGAACGGATTGCTGGCGGCCGTCTCGTATGCCGGCAAAGCCCAGCTTGCGCACTATGCGGTCTCGTCGGCGGGGCCGGTGTCGGGCCCGATCGTGATCCGGCCCTGACTAGAAGTGCCGGTAGCGCTCGGGAGCAATGTCCCAGGGGTCTTTACCGAGCAACTCGGCCACGGCGCGGAACACGCAGCTCTCGATGAACGACCGCCGGTGCCAGTCATCGTCCTTGTGCAGATGCGCAAGCCGCTCGATCGGGAGCCGGTAGAGCACGACCCGGCGCTCGCGAGCACTGACGCGCCAGCGGTCGACTCCGGCAGGACCCGGTTCGCCACGCGGCACGCCGGCCACCTCGAAGCGCACGCCTGCCAACTCGTCTGGCCATTCGTCCTGCACATACTCGACGGCCGACGCGACGCACGAGTCAAAGAAGTCGGCACGGGTGCGGATCGGTTCGAGCACCGGCCCCGTCACCGCCGAACGGATGCCGCGCCCATGCCGGTCGCGTCGCCCAGAGCGGGCGGACACGCGTTGGGTCGAGCGGGCCATGAGCAACATAATACGAGGGCGCCGAGCGATCAGCTCGGCGCATCGCTGTCTCGCGCAGCGTTCGGTAGCGCTTCCGGCACGCCTCACTCGGGAGTTCGACACCCGGGCCTATCCTCCAGATATGCCCGGTCGCTTGTGCAGCAAGGTCGCCTGCCGCGCCGACGCGGTCGCGACCCTGACCTACGACTACGCCGACGCGATGGCCGTTCTCGGACCGCTCAGCACCCGCCACGAGCCGCACAGCTATGACTTGTGCGAGCGACACGCTGAGAGCCTGTCCGTTCCGCAGGGCTGGCAGGTCGTCCGGCACATGATGATGGACCAACTGGGCGCGTAGCCCCGATTCTGGCGTCTGCGTTCTAGCGTCTGCGCGAATACCCGGCGAGGCCTGAAACAATGGCTCTATGCCTGACACCGCGCAGACCACCCTTCCCTTCAAGGTCGCAGACCTCTCGCTGGCCGAGGCGGGTCGGCACCAGTTGCGACTTGCCGAGCACGAGATGCCAGGACTCATGGCCTTGCGCGAAGAGTTCGGCCCGTCGCAACCGCTGAAAGGCGCGCGCATCGCCGGCTCGCTGCATATGACGGTGCAGACCGCTGTGCTCATCGAAACCTTGGTCGCGCTCGGCGCGCAGGTGCGCTGGGCCAGTTGCAACATTTTCTCGACCCAGGACGAGGCGGCAGCAGCCGTCGCGGTCGGCCCGACCGGCACGGTTGAGGCGCCCGCAGGGGTGCCCGTCTTCGCCTGGAAGGGCGAGACCCTCGAGGAGTACTGGTGGTGCACCGAGCAGATCTTCGACTGGAGCTCGGCTGCGGGCTACTCCGAGAACTTCGACGGCCCGAACCTGATCCTCGATGATGGCGGAGACGCGACGCTGCTCGTGCACAAGGGCCGTGAGTACGAGTTGGCAGGCTCGGTGCCGGCCACAGAGCCCGGCGCCAGCCACGAGTGGTCGGTCATCCTCGACGTGCTCCGCCGCTCGCTCGCGAGCAGCTCAGACCGCTGGACCAAGGTCGCGGACGGCATCATGGGCGTCACAGAAGAGACGACGACGGGTGTGCACCGCCTCTACGAGCTGGCGCAGCGTGGCGAGCTGCTCTTTCCGGCGATCAATGTCAATGACTCGGTGACCAAGTCGAAGTTCGACAACAAGTACGGCATCCGTCACTCGCTGCCGGATGGACTGAACCGCGCCACCGATGTGCTCATGGGTGGCAAGGTCGCGTTCGTCGCCGGCTACGGGGATGTCGGAAAGGGCGCCGCCGAGGCCCTCAAGGGCCAGGGCGCGCGCGTCATCGTGAGCGAGATCGACCCGATCAACGCGCTGCAGGCCGCGATGGACGGATTCCAGGTCGCCCGCCTCGAGAGCGTGCTGGGCGATGTCGACATCCTGATCACGACCACCGGCAACAAGGATGTGGTCACCCTCGAGCACCTGACAGGGCTCAAGCACCTCGCGATCGTCGCCAACGTCGGTCACTTCGACAACGAGATCGAGATGGCGCAGTTGGAGTCTCTGGCCGGCGCGGTCAAGGTCGAGATCAAGCCGCAGGTGCACGAGTGGCGCCTGCCGACCGGCCGCAGCATCCTGGTGCTCAGTGAGGGGCGCCTGATGAACCTCGGCAACGCCACAGGGCATCCCTCGTTCGTGATGAGCAACTCGTTCACCAACCAGGTGCTCGCCCAGCTCGAGCTGTTCACGAATCTGTCCGAGTACCCGATCGGTGTGTACGTGCTGCCGAAGAAGCTCGACGAGAAGGTGGCGCGGCTGCACCTCGACGCCCTGGGCGTCGAGTTGACCGAACTCACGCCCGAGCAGGCCGCATACATCGGCGTCCCGGTTGACGGGCCGTACAAGCCCGACCACTACCGGTACTAGGCGGCCTTCAGCCGGCCTTAGCCGCGATCCGGGAAGCCGTGCGGCACAGCCCGCAGCACCGGCTCGAGTCGCTGCAGTCGTTGCGCCGACAGGGCGAGGGCGTCGGCCTCTCGACCTCGCCGCACGACGGCAACGCCCGCGAGGAACAACTCGGGCTCGACCGGCGGCACCGGAGCCACGAAGGCGGAAGCCTCCTGCGCGAGTGAGGCGGCCTGCGCCGCTCGGCGCGCCGGGTTGAGGTGGGGTGCCTGGGCGAGGAACTGGGCGATCCTGCGTGACAGGCCGTCTGGCATCCGTGCGACATCGGCGATGGCGGCCCAGGCGACGAGCTGAACGGGCAGACCGAAGGCCGGCACCGGCAGCTTCGCGACGCGTTCGTATTGGCTGTACGTACCGGCAATGAGGTCGCCGAGTCGCTTCGAGCGGGGGCTGAGCAGACCCACGATGAGGGCGCACGCGCCGAGTGTTCCGTAGAAGTCGAGCAGCCCTACCAGCGAGCGAATCGCCGCATGCCGCAGCCCGATCGCGCCGCCGTCGTCGCGCACGATCCGGGCTCCGACAGCCAGTCTGCCCAGCGACTTGCCGCGGCTGAGCAACTCAACCGTCGCGGGGATGACGACCAGGCACCCGACCAGGGCGACCGTCGCCACGATGCCGTAGACGGCATCCTCGCTGCGCGCCTGGGCCGCGATGACGAAGAAGATAAGAAGCGTGAGGATGTAGGCGCCGACGTAAACCACGAAGTCGATGGCGGCGCCCGCGGCGCTCAGCACGAGGCTGGTGGGGCGCAGGTCGAGGGCGACCGCTTCTCCGGTCATGAGTTCGTCGGCGTTGCCGTCATCGAACTCGTCGTCGTAGCCGCTCGCCCCGCCGCCAACGCCGCTGTTGACCCCGTCGCTCACGTCACTGCCGGGAGCCCGCACCATCCCGGTATCATCGCAGCACATGGACCTCGACGCATACTCGGCCGCGCACGCCGCGGAATGGGACCGGCTGGCCGTCGTCGGGGCGTCTCGGCCGCGCGACGGAGCCGCGGCCGACGAGTTGATCGACACGTATCAGAGCGGGTCGACGGCGCTCTCGACGCTCGCCACGACGGTTGGCGAATCGGTGCAGGGCGACCGCCTTTCGCTGGCGCTGAGTCGCGCGCGGTTGCGGTTCACTGGCGCCCCCGCGAACCCTCTTCGGCAGGCGACCGTGTTGTTCTCGCTTCAACTGCCCGCTGCGCTGTACCGGGTGCGGTGGTTGACTCTGGCGATCGCAGCGGCCACCGCGATCATCGCGATCATCTATGCCGAGTGGATCGTGAACAACCCCCAGGCGCTGGCATCACTGGGCTCGCGCGCCAGGCTCAAAGAGTTCGTCGACCACCAGTTCGTCAACTACTACTCGGACAATTCGCCGGCTGGTTTCACCGCAGAGGTGTGGACGCACAATGCGTCCCTGGCAGCGCAGGTGCTCGTCACTGGGATCACGGGGCTGTTCCCGCTCTACTTCCTCTTCACGAATGCCCAGAACATCGGGGTGGACGCCGGGGTGATGGCGGAGTTCCACAAGCTCCCGACCTTCTTCCTGTACATCGCTCCGCACGGTCAGCTGGAGTTGTACTCGCTCTTCACGTCGTTGGCCGCGGGGTTCTTGCTCTTCTGGGCTTGGGTCGCACCCGGGCAGCGCACCCGACGGCAGGCGTTGGCCGAAGACGGCCGCGCCTTCTTCGCGATCGTGTTCGGGCTGGTGCTCTCACTGCTCTGCTCGGGCATCATCGAGGGCACGGTGACCCGTCAGCCTTGGCCTTGGCCGGTCAAGATCGGGATCGGCACGGTCGCGCTCGCGGCATTCCTGGTCTATCAGTGGGTCGTCGGCCGTCGCGCGCACCGGCTCGGTCAGACAGGCGATCTCGCCGAGTCCGAGGTCGGGGCGCGCCAGATCATCTCGGCGTGAGCGCTGTGTGCGATCAATCCCGCGCGGTCAATCCCGCGTGAACTCGCCGCGCCTGATCGCGCAATAACCAGTGTGAGCACCGACAGCGAGATCATCCGCCGGTCGCGGGACACTCCCGCGGCCTTCGCGGAGCTCTACGACCGGCACGCGGCGGTCATCCACCGCTATGCGTCTCGACGTATCGGAGAAGCCGCGGACGACATCATGTCCGAGACCTTTCTGGTGGCGTTCGAGCGGCGGGCCGACTTTGACGAGAGCGTGACGGATGCCCGGCCCTGGCTGTATGGGATCGCAACGACCCTGCTGAAGAAGCACCGTCGGCAAGAGGCGCGCGCCTGGCGCGGCCTCGTCGCCGGGGGAGCGGCCGAGCAGGCCGTCGCGGTCGACGGACCGGACGGTCGATTGGATGCCGAACTCGGCATCCGTCGTCTTGCCGGAACCTTGCGGCGCATGAAGGCCGGCGATCGCGATGCCCTGCTGCTGTACGCATGGGGCGACCTCGACTACGAGGGCGTCGCCCTGGCCCTGGACATTCCCGTCGGGACTGTCCGCTCACGACTCAACCGCGCGCGGCGTCAGCTGCGCCAGGCATCAGGCCGGATGACTCCGGCCGAGGAGGTGGAACATGGACGTGAATCAGGACGAGCTGACACTGCTCCGCAAGGTGCGTGACGATGTCGCCGCACCGTCGACGACGGCGGTGAACGCGGGTCGGGCGGCGCTGCTTGATGCCGCGTCGGCGAATGCCGCTGCACCGGCCCCGTCGAAACCGGTGAAGCGGCACCGCGCGCTGAAACGCGCAGGTTGGACGACTCTCGGGGTCGTCGGAGCGGCAGGGATCGCGGCTTCGCTGGTGCTTACGAACGTCGTCGGCCTCGCCGGGTGGCGGGGCGGCGCCGACCCCGCAGCGGCGGACACGTTGGCGCAGGCTGCGGCCGCGACGATCGAGACCTCGGATCCGGTGGTGGGGCCGGGTCAGTACCTCGAGGTCTCCACCCTTGCCGTGTACGCGTCCATGGGCGAGTCCGGGACCTATTTGGTGCATCAAGACGGGCAGATGTACATCCCCGCGGACCATAACGATGACTGGGTCTGGGTGCGCGACCCGGAGACGGTCGCGAAGACCTTCGGGCCGGCGTCCGAGAAGCAGGCTGCTGAGGACGCCCAGGTGGCGCGACCATCAGGGGTGATCCGAGCGGCGAAGGGCGGGTTCTACAACGGTGGTCCCATGGATTGGGGGTTCGACGCGTTGCCTCGGGACCCTCATCAGCTTCTGAACTACATCTACCGGGTAACAGCGAAGCAAGATGTCTCACCCGACACCGCCGCTGTCAGATTTATCGCGGAGACCCTGCGGACTGGAGTTGCACCGGCTGATCTTCGCGCGTCGCTCTACCGAGCACTCGCCGGGATCCCGGGTATCTCAATCTCGGACCGCGACGCGACGCTCGACGGTCGCATCGGAGTTGCATTTGGTCGCGATGAAGGCAACGGCTTGCGGATGGAGATCATCATCGATCCAGCGACTGGCTTGATGATTGGAGAGCGGGAGATCGTCCTGCGAGATGGTGTGCTCCAGGGAGTCCCGGCAGGTGAGTCGATGGGCTGGACCGCCGTCACCACGTCGGTCGTCGATACCGCTCCCAGCGGTGGCACGCTGTGCGGCCCGGGAATGCGGCCAACGGGGGTCGCCGGTGGTGGCGCGTGCGAGGGAGATGGCAACTGACCGAGATAAGGCCGGACGCGATCGAGCTGCCGCCAACGGCATCCATCGTTCTGCGGTGGCCAGAACCCGAGCAGGGCTAGCAACGACGAAGGCCCTGGGCGCGAACCCGGGGCCTTCGTTGCTGAGTGGTGCGCGAGCTACTTCGTGCGCCCGAACAGCAACTTCCACGTGAAGCCGGCGATCAGGGCGCCGACCGGCGGCGCGATCAGGAACACCCACAACTGGCCCAGCGCCTCCGGACCGCCGAAGACGGCGGTGGCGATCGAGCGCGCCGGGTTGAGCGACGCGTTGCTGACCGGGATGGCGATGAGGTGGAACAGGGTCAACGCGAGTCCGATCGCGAGGGGCGCAAACCCGGCCGTGACCTGAGCACGCGGGGCGGTGACGCCGAGGATGACCCACACGAAGAGGCAGGTGATGACGACCTCGGTGATGATCACGGCGACGATTCCGAAACCGGACGGCGAGTGTGCGCCGTAGCCGTTCGAGACAGCGCCGAAGTTGGCCGTGAACCTGTCACGGCTGGCCGCCGAGATCAGCCAGAGGACGAACGTGGCGAGGATGCCGCCCACGATTTGCGCTCCGATGTACGGCAGCACGTCTTTCCAGGGCATGCGGTCGGCTGCTGCAACGCCGAGTGACACGGCAGGGTTGAAGTGGCCGCCCGAGATGTGCCCGACCGCATACGCGGCGGTGAGCACCGCGAGGCCAACGGCAAGTGCCGGCCCGAGGGGCCCAGTGGCGCCGGCAAGGAATAGCGCAGCACCAATGACGCCGAAGACCAGCATGAAGGTGCCGAAGGTCTCGGCGATGAGACGGGAAAGCAACGAATGCGGGGCGGGGGCGTCGGCCATGTCTGTCCAATCTGAAGGGTTACTGCCTGAGGGTCACTGCGAACGGCACCCACCGTACCGCCAGGGGCAACACGCGCTACAGCCGCCCCGCCGCCTTGAGCGCGAGATAGCTGTCGGCCACCGCGGGTGGCAGGTCTTCTGGTGAACCCGTGACGACCTCGCCGCCGCTCTGCCTGATGGCAGCCGCGACACGTGCCGCGTCGAGCAGGGCGCGCTCCGCCGCCGCCGCGCGATACACCTGCTCGGTATCTGCGCGCTCGCGGCCGGCGGCCAGCACGTCGGGGTCCGACACCGACGCGACCACGACGGTGTGGCGGCGAGTGAGCTGCGGCAGCATCGAGAGCAGCCCGCGTGAGGCGCCGGGGGCGTCGATCGAGGTGAGCAGCACGACCAGCGCGTGGTTCGTGGTGACTTGGCGCACCAGGGTGGGGATGGCATCCCAGTCGGTCTCGAGCAGTTGCGGCTCAATCGGCGCCATGGCATCGACCATGCGCCCGAGCAGCTGCGCACCCATTGCCCCCTGCACACGCCCGCGCACGACGCGGTCGAACACGATCAGGTCGACGCGGTCGCCGGCCCTGGATGCCAGAGCAGCCAACAGCAGACTCGCCTCGAATGCCGTGTCGATCCGCGGTTCGTCGGCGACCCTGGCTGCGGAGGTGCGCCCGGAGTCGACGACGATGACCACCCGGCGATCTCGTTCAGGACGCCAGGTGCGCACCACCAGGGTCGCGCCGCCGGTCGCAGGGTCGCGCCTGCGTGCCGTTGCGCGCCAGTCGATGGAGCGCACGTCGTCACCGCGCACATACTCGCGCAGGCTGTCGAACTCGGTGCCAGGCCCGCGCACCTGCACGCTGGTCTGACCGTCAAGCTCGCGCAGTCGCGCCAGCCGGGAGGGCAGGTGCCTGCGCGAGGTGAACGGCGGGAGCACCCGAATCGCGCCCGGCACCCGGATGCTGGCCTGCCGAGCCGCGAGCCGCAGCGGCCCGTACGAGCGCACCGTGACGTGCGCAGCCCGACGCTCGCCACGCCGCACCGGAGTCAGCGTCACCCGGAACGCCCGCCGTTCTCCGGGCGGCAGCAGCACGGGTTGCCGGGTGGGTCGCGCCCCGGCCGACGGCTGCCAGGCGTCGCGCAGCACGCCCAGCACGCGCCGCGAACCGGTGTTGGTCACGAGCAGCGAGGTCTCGACGGTCTCGCCGAGTCGCACGCTCGCCGGCGTGGTGCGCGCGAAACGCAGCGCACGCGGTGAGCCGGCGATGGCGAGGTCAATGGCGGTCAGCGCCGCGACGACGCCGAGCCAGCCGAGAAACCCCGGCCACCCGTCGAACACGACGACCGGCGCCGCGCCGACCACCAGCAGAGCGACGAACCAGCCTGACAGAGCCACGGTCAACCGGCCATTAGATCGGCACCTGCACCTGCTGAAGGATCGAGCGCAGCACGGCGTCGGGTGACACGCCCTCGAGCTCCGCCTCCGGCCGCAGCTGGATGCGGTGGCGCAGCACCGGCAAGGCCATCGTCTGCACGTGGTCGGGCGTCACCCCCGGCGAGCCGGTCAGCCACGCCCACGCCCGGGAGGCGGCGAGCAGCGCCGTGGTTCCGCGCGGGCTGACTCCGAGCTTGACAGACGGGCTCTGGCGCGTGCCGCGAGCAAGGTCGACGGCGTATGCCATGACATCCGGGCTGATCGTGACCGTGCGCACGTCGGTTTGCGCCTGCGCGAGAGTTGCAGCATTCAGCACGGGTGTGACGCCCGCGGCGGCCAGATCGCGCGGGTCGAAGCCCTCGGAGTGCCGACGCAGCACCTCGACCTCGCCGTCGCGCTCCGGCAGGTCGAGCACGAGCTTGAGCAGGAAGCGGTCGAGCTGCGCCTCGGGCAGCGTGTACGTGCCCTCGTGCTCGATCGGGTTCTGGGTTGCCGCAACCATGAAGGGCGAAGGCAACGGCCGGGTAATCCCGTCGGCCGAGATCTGCCGCTCTTCCATTGCCTCGAGCAGTGCGGATTGGGTCTTCGGGGGCGTTCGGTTGATTTCGTCGGCCAACAGGATATTGGTGAACACCGGCCCTTCGCGGAAGTCGAACTGGCCGCTCTTGGGGTCGTACACGACCGAGCCGGTGATATCCCCTGGCATCAGGTCTGGCGTGAACTGGATCCGCCGAGTCTCGAGCGTGAGGGCGCGGCTGAGAGTGCGCACCAGCAGTGTCTTAGCCACCCCTGGCACCCCCTCGAGCAGCACGTGCCCGCCCGCGAGGAGCGCGATCAGCATTCCCGTGACGGCGCCGTCTTGCCCGACGATGGCTTTGGCCATCTCGGAGCGGACCTGCGTGAATGAGGCGCGGAGCGCCGAACTGTCAGCCATGCTGTCCATTCTCTCGGGGTTCGGCATCGTTCCAGGAATCGGCCGCAGAGGCCGGGGCACCGGGGCGGGTGGCGGCGATCTCGGTCTCAAGCGTCAGAAGTTCGTCCGAGAGTCGCACCAGTTCGGAATCGCCCGCTGGAATCGCGTCGAGTAGCAGGGCGGCCACCGCGGCGCGATCACGGCCGGTCAGCGCCGCCACGGCGTTGATGACCTCGTCGACCGTGGCAGTGCGCGGCAGTCCGACGGCGCGGGCCAGACGGTCGACCGTGCCGATGCGGAGGGCGTCGAGGGCGTGCAACCTGGCCTTCGCCCGGGAGTACAGCCGTGCGCGGCCCTCCATGGTCTCGCTCGCGCGGACCACCACCGGCAGGTTCTCGACGACGATCGGGCCGAACCGGCGGCCGCGCCAGCTGGCCGCGGCGATTCCGGCCAGCAGGAGCAGAGCGATCAGCGGCGTGACCCATCCCGGCGTCAGCTCGGCGAGGGTCGGAGTCGGTCCCTGTTGCAGGTCGGCGTAGCTGGAGATGTACCAGATCAGCGTGTGGTGAGCACCGAGAAGGTTCAACGCGAGCGCTGCGTCGCCCTTGGTTGCGATCGTGCCGTTCTGCAGGGCAGAGCCGAGCCCGAGAAGCGTGAGCGCCTGCCCGCCGCGCGGCAGTTGGACGAGACCGGACGCGCCCTTCTTCGTCAGGCAGGTCACGGCATCGCGCGCTGCTCCCTCGGCCGTGTCGATCCCGTCTTTGCTCGCCGTGATCCGGTACCCGACTCCCGTTGCCGAGACGGTGCCAGCCTTCCGCACGGCATCGACGGAGCAGTCTGCCGAGAACGAACCGGTGAGCTCGCCGGTCAGCCCGACTCCCGGCGCGAGATCCGGTAGCGCCAAGAGGTCTGGCTCCACCGCGACCACATCGGCACCGAGGCTCAGCATCGCGCCGCGTTGCGCCGACGTCATGAACGACTCGGGGTC
This sequence comes from Pseudolysinimonas sp., assembly GCA_039928695.1. Lineage (GTDB taxonomy): Bacteria > Actinomycetota > Actinomycetes > Actinomycetales > Microbacteriaceae > Lysinimonas. The sequence continues at coordinate 111,235 of JBDSSQ010000004.1, forward strand.
GTAGACCAGCACGGTGGCATCGGTCGTGTCGACACCCGCAAGCGCCGTGCGCGTCGCCTCGAGCGAGTCTGTCGGGATGACCCGCACGCCGTGTTGCTCCAGCACCTGCACAACGGCCATCGAGCCCTCTGGCCCGGGATTCGTCGCGCTCAGTGGATCGCGGGACGCGCCGCCAGAACTGCGCGCGATCACGATCACGATCACGCCGATCAGCAGGGCGGCGATCACCACGATCAGCACCGCGTGCCGCCGCACGGCCGAGCGCGGCGACGCCGTGAGCACCTCGTCGTTGTCCACCGGTCGGGTCTCGACGGCTGTCACAGCACAGACCCGGTGAACTCGTCGATCGATGCCTCGCCGAGGTGATTCGGGGGCTTGGCGGTGCGAAGTTCGCGCTCAAGGGCCACCAGCTGCTCCCACTCAGCGGCGCTTCCTGTCGCGTCGAGATAGCGGACGCCGTTAAACGAAGCCGCAGCCTGGGTCAGACGGGACGCGGCATCCGGGAACACCTCTCCTGCACGGGTGGCAAGATCGCTCGCTGTGCTGCCCGGAAAGGTCGAGACCAGGGTGCGCTCGTCGAGGCCGCGGGCCATGGCGCGGAAGAGTTCGGCGATCGCCGTTGTGAAGTCACCTGCTGCCGCGGCTCGCTCGGCATCGCGACGCATCGTGGCCGCGTCGCGCGTGTCGTGTTCGGCGAACAGCGCGCCGCCTGCCGAGCTGCGTCTGCTGATCCGCGGTAGTCCGAAGACCAGGAACGCGACGACGAGTAATCCCACGACGATCAAGATCGCCACGAGACCGAGCAGGCTGCCGATGCCCGGAACTTGAACGGAGCCGAGCCCGTTGATGAGCGAGTTGATCCAGTCTTCGATGGTCTGGACGAGTTGATCGAACGGACTCGGCTGCGCAGCCTGGTATGCGGGCTTTGACAGCTCATCGAGCAGCCAGCGGCGCGCCTCAGGGCCGTCGGGGTCGACAGGTACATCCACCGGCAGGGGCACCGGCAGAATCGGGATCACGCGGCCGGTTTCGGCAGGTACGGGTCTGCGAGTCCCTGCTCGCCGGCGGCGCGACGCTCGACGTAGCGCGCCAGATCGAGGTCGAGGCCCTCTTGACGCATCCGCTGGTCGAGGTAGAGCAGTGCGGTGGTCGCGGTGGTGACCACCAGTGAGACTGCCGTGATGATCGAAGTGACCGCCTCGACCACGATGGTGCTCACCAGCAGGCTGCTGCTGAGCGAATCGAGTGAGCCGCCGTTCGGCTGGAGCACGCCGCTGCTCAGGGTGATGATCAGTTGGATCGGGGTGGTGATGATGCTCGCCGCGATCCCGAATATGACGGCGACCAGGATTCGGATGCCGAAGGTGCGCCAGAACGCACCCTTCGTCAGCTGCCAGGAGCGCCGCAGTGCCGTACGAATCGTGGCACGCTCCAACACGATGGCTGCCGGAACGAACCCGAGCTTGACCCAGAGCCAGATGTACACGACGACCAACCCGGCCCCGAGCAGAAATCCGAGAATCACAGCGACCACCACGCCAGCAGTGCCCGTCAAGCCGATACCGACAAGACCGAGCACGACGATTCCAACCGAGATAACGGCAGCGCCGCCGGTGATGGCCGCCCAGCCGATGACCGCGCCTCGTCGGCCGCGCAACCTGCGCCACAGCCCGCGCAGCCGAAGTCGTGACCCGAGCGTGCTGCTGGCCACCTGGACCGTGACGATGGCTTCAACGATCGCGGTGACGATCAGGGTCAGCACTCCGGAGCCGAGCGAGCTGAGCAAGAGTCCGATGTAGCTCGACAGCAGCCCACTGCTATCGAAGCTGCCGTCGGGATTGGTGCTGAAATCGGTGACCGCTCCCAGGTAGTTCGCAAGGGGCCCGGCCGTCGCGAGCACTCTGACGACCCCCACCAGGATCGACAGGATCAGCGCGGGCGCAAGCGTCGCGGCTGGGTTGCGGCGCAAAGTCTGAAACGAGGCACTCAGGATCGTGCCGAGAGTCATCGGGCGCAGCGGGATGAGGCCGGGCTTCGGTGGCGGCGTCCAGCCGGGCGCTGCCGCCGGTGGCGAAATGGGCGGAGCCGAGTACGCGGGCGGCGCGGCGGGCGGCGCCGCAGGCGGCCTGGCAGAGGCGGGCGACGCCGGTGGTGTTGGCGGCACGGGCGGAGGAACGGCTGGTCCGCCCGGAGCTTGCCACTGCTGGTCGTCGGTCACGACTGTCCTTCGCTCTCGGGCAGCCCTGTTCCGGGCAACTCTCAGTTATGTTTCCACACTCGGCTACTCTGGGGCGAGAGCATTCGTGCCCCCGACCCGAGGGGTGCACCTGGACTGACGAGGACGATGAACGCGCGAATCCTGGTGGTCGATGACGACCCCGCCATCGCCGAGATGATCGGCATCGTGCTGCGTGCCGAGGGCTTCGAACCGCAGTTCGCTGGCGAGGGCCAGGCGGCTCTTGACCTGTTCCGCTCCGGCAAGGCCGATCTCGTGCTGCTCGACCTCATGCTGCCCGGCATGGATGGCATCGAGGTCTGCGCGCACATCCGCGCCGAGAGCGGGGTGCCGATCATCATGCTCACCGCCAAGGGCGATGCGTCGGATGTCGTGCGCGGCCTCGAAAGCGGTGCAGACGACTACGTGGTCAAGCCGTTCAATCCCAAAGAGCTGGTGGCACGCATCCGGGCTCGATTGCGCCCAACGCTTCCGACCACCAGCGACGCGATCGGCATCGGCGACCTGGTGATCGACGTGGCTGGGCACGAAGTGCGCCGCGGCGACGGCCGCATCAATCTGACTCCCCTCGAGTTCGAGCTGTTGCTGGCGCTCGCGGCCAAGCCCCAGCAGGTATTCACGCGCGAGATGCTGCTCGAGCAGGTCTGGGGCTATCACTACAAGGCAGACACGCGCCTGGTCAACGTGCACGTGCAGCGGCTGCGCGCGAAGGTCGAGCACGATCCAGACAACCCGCGCATCGTCACGACCGTGCGCGGTGTCGGCTATCGCGCAGGGCCCGTGACGTAGGTTCGCTCCATGCGCGTGGACTGGCGGAATTGGCGCGAAGGGCTGCGCCGTCTGACGCGTCTCTGGCGCGGCTCGTTGCGCATCCGAACGGTGGCCATCACCGTGCTGCTCTCGGCGATCGCGATCACGGCGGTTGGCGCGTACATCTCCACCAGCGTCAGCTCCAATTTGTTCGGGCAGAGGCTTCAGCAGGTGACCACACAGGCTGGCAAGGCGACCACGAGCGCCCAGACGGTCTTCACCCAAGCGCAGGACCTCAGCGACTCCACCGATTTCGAATCTGCGGAGGACAACGCCACCAGCGCCATCCAGTCGACCGTCTCGTCAACCACGCTGATTGCCATCCTGCGTTCGCCCGGCCAGGTCGGGCCGTCGCTCATGGAAAACAGGGCGAGCGAGGGCTTCGAGCAACTCCATCGCAGCGCCGCTCTGACCAATTCGGTGCAGACCGGGGGAACTGGCCAGCTTTCCTGGCAGTCGATCGCGGTGCCAGACAAGGCGGGCGGCACCGATCCCGGGATCATCGTCGGCTCGCTGCTCGACGTGCCCGCAGCGGGCCAGTACCAGCTCTACCTGGTCTACAACCTCAGCGATGTGCAGCAGACGCTCGACATCGTGCAGCGCACGCTCGTGCTCGGCGGGCTCGCCTTGGTGCTGCTGATCGGCGCCGTTGCCTACCTGATCGTGCGGTTGATCGTCGGCCCGGTCCGGCTGGCGGCCGAGACGAGCGAGAAACTGGCGGCGGGTCACCTCGAGGAACGACTTCGCGAACGCGGAGACGACGAGCTTGCCCTCCTGGCCCGGTCCTTCAACCGCATGGCCGACAGCATGCAGCGCCAGATCCGGCAGTTGGCCGATCTGTCGCGCCTTCAGCAGCGCTTCGTCTCCGATGTCTCGCACGAGCTGCGCACCCCGCTCACCACGATCCGCCTGGCCGGCGATGTGCTCTACGACCAGCGCGGCACCTTCCCGTCGGCCACCGCCCGTACCGCCGAGCTGTTGCACACCCAGACCCAGCGCTTCGAAGTGCTGCTCGCCGATCTGCTCGAGATGAGCCGCTACGACGCTGGCGCCGTGCAGCTGGAGACCGATCCGACCAACCTCGTGCGACTGGTCGAGGATGCGATCGAGGCCGTCGCTCCCTTGGCGAACGAGAAGCAGACCGAGATCCGGCTGGTGGCGCCTGGCGGCTACTTCGAGGCCGACGTCGATGCGCGTCGTATCCGTCGCATCCTCCAGAACCTGCTGGGCAACGCCATCGATCACGGCGAGAGCCTGCCGATCGATGTCTACGTCGACAGTGATGCCGAGGCGGTGGCCATCGCGGTCCGCGACCACGGCATCGGGCTCACCGAGGCCGACCTGGCCCACGTCTTCGACCGATTCTGGCGAGCAGACCCGTCCCGGCAGCGCACGACCGGCGGCACCGGTCTTGGCTTGGCGATCGCGCTCGAAGATGCCGCCGTGCACGGTGGACGCCTCGACGTCTGGTCCGAGAAAGGGCGGGGCAGCTGCTTCCGCCTCACCCTGCCGCGCGAGTTCGGCGCTCTCGTCGTGGGGTCGCCCATCCCGATGCCGCCCGAGGAGGATGCCGCGTGACGCGCCGAGCGGCACTCTCAGCCGTCGTCGCCCTGGCCGTCGCGGTCGTCTTGGCCGGCTGCGCCAACATCCCCTTCAGCGGTGACGTCTCGAAGCTGACCGTCCCGCAGGGTGGGGCAGGGGCCGAGCCGATCACGCTCCCCGACCACCCGGTCAAGGGTGCGAGCCAGCAAGACATCCTCGAGGGTTTCATCAAGGCGGGTCGAGGCCCCCAGCTCAACTACTCGGTTGCCCGCGAGTTCTTGACCGACGGCTTTCGGAACAAATGGAATCCGAATGCGGGAGCCCTGATCAGCTCGAGCCCGATCCTGCCGGCGACCGTCGGCGACAACGAGTTGCAGATCGCGGTCTCGGTTTCGGCAGAGGTGGACGCCACTGGGCAGTACACCACCTATGTCGACGCCCCCAGCAAGCCGCTGCAATTCCACTTCCAGAAGGATTCGAAAGGGGAGTGGCGCATCTCCAGCGCGCCCGATGGGACGGTGCTGACGCCCAACCGTTTCGCCTCGTTCTTCCACTCGTACGACCTGTACTTCTTCGACCCGACATTTCAATACCTGGTGCCAGACCGTCGTTGGTTCGCCGACGGGACGCAGCGTCCCTCACGCATTGTGAAGGGCCTGCTCGCCGGACCGCCCGACTGGCTCAAGGGCGTCGTGTTCTCGGCGTTTCCGAGCGGCACCGAACTGACAGGCGCCCCCCAGATCGAATCGAGCCGCGCCACCGTCGACCTGACGTCCGACGTGTCATCCGAGTCGGCGGCGGGCAGAAGGCGGATGACGCAGCAGCTCACCCAGAGCCTCCTCCCGGTGGCCCCGGCGAGCGCGTCGATCACGGTCGGCGGCTTTCCGCTCACGGTCAGCGACGGACCGGAGCCCGAACATCTCGAGACCGTGCTGCCCGATCCGATCGGATTCCAGAAGGGTCAGTTCGGCACGCTCGTTGGCAGCTCTGTGCGCCCGCTGCCCGGCATCGGCCCCGCGATCGACAAGCTGGCATTGGTCGGCGCGGCGGTTGGCCACGACCGTGATCAGGTCGCGGCGCTCACCTCGGGCGGCGTGTCGATCGTGCGCGGCACCTCCGCATCCGTCCTTCTCGACAACCGCAAGGGCCTCGCGGTGCCGTCGCTGGATCCCGAGGGCTTCGTCTGGAGCGTCCCGGTCGACAAGCCGGGAGCGATCATCGCCTACGACGTCGGGAGCAAGCCGCATCCGGTGGCCTTCAGTTTCGACGGCCAGGTGATCTCGATGGCGGTCTCGCGCGACGGGACGCGCCTGCTCATGGCGGCGCGCACCTCCTCTGGGCCGAAGCTGTTCGTTGCCGGAATCATCCGCGACAAAGACCTGGTGCCGACCTCGCTCGGGCCGCCGAACTATCTGGCGATCGGCGGCAACCCGATTCTCGGCGCCTCATGGGCGAGCAGCGGCAGCGTCGTCGCGCTCACGAAGGAGAGCGACGGGACCGTGGTCGACACCTACGACCTCGGCGGTCAGAAGCAGCGGCTCGGCTCGCTGAACGCGGGCGTCGCCGTCGTGGGGGGCAACGGTCCATTCGGCATCCGGGTGCTCGACTCCTCGGGCTCGGTGTTCAGTCTGAGTGGCAGCCTCGGCTGGCAGGACACCGGCCTCAACGCCTCCTTCCTGGCCTCCCAGCAGTAGCGGTTCTCCCCGGATGCCCGCTGGCGTCGCCAGCGGTTGCGGCGCACGGTGCACCGTCGACAGATGTTCTTCCGTCTCGAGACGCTTCGCGAAGCCGCGCTCGACGCCCTCGCCCTGCTGCTCCCCGTGGAATGCGCGGGGTGCGGCGCCCCTGACCGTGCGGTCTGCGCAGGCTGTCGGGTCGCTCTGCTGCCTGAGCCGAGTGTCAGGCGGCTGCCCGACGGCACGCCGGTGTTCTCGGGGCTGGACTACGACGGTGCGGTGCGCAGGGTCATCTTGGCGTTCAAAGAGCAGGGGCGGTCCGAGTTGGCCCGGGCGTTGGCTCCGGCTCTCGCTGCCGCGGTTGTTGAAGCCGGCACCACTCTCGACCTTGACGGCGTGGAGGTGGTGGCCGTTCCCGGATCGCGGCAAGCCAGGCGACGCCGTGGGTTCGATCCTGTGCCGGCGCTGGTGTCGAGCGCGGGGCTGAATCGGGCGCGCGTATTCGTCCCTGCTCAGCCGCACACCGCGCAGAAGACGCTCTCGATCGAGCAGCGGGCGCGCAACCTCGACGGCGTGTTCGCGCTGATGGCTCCCGTCGCGGGCCGACGCTTTCTGCTTGTCGACGACGTGGTGACGACCGGCGCGACCCTGTCTGCGGCCGCAGCGGCACTGCGATCGGCGGGTGCCGAGGTGGTGGCGGCAGCGGTCGTGGCGTCGACTCCGAAGCTCTTCGGATCCGCTGTGACAGCTCTGCGGGAACGCTCAGTGACCTTTCCGTGACATCCCGGGGTTGCGGGGCTACGGTGGGCAAAAGCGCGGACGAGAAACCGCCTGAACCCGACGGTTTCTACCGCAAGGAGCAGGAGGAGGCTGCCATGGACATCACGGTCACCGGTCGTGGAGTGGGGATCCCCGATCGGTTCGAGAGCTACGCCATCGAGAAGTCCGAACGTGTCGAGCACCTCGCCGAGAAAGCCCTTGCGCTCGAGATCAGGGTGCTCCGCCATCACGAGACCCATGGATCCAGCGGCGACGACCGCGTCGAACTCACCCTGATCGGCCCCGGGCCGATCGTGCGGGCCGAGTCGGGCGGAGCTGACAAGTACTCCGCATTCGACATGGCTCTCGACAAGCTCGTCGAGCGCATCCGTCAGGCCAAAGACCGCAAGAAGGTTCACCGCGGTCAGCACCGTCCGACGTCACTTCGTGAGGCGACCGCGGGTGGCTTCGCCGGAACCGACCTCACGCCGGCGAGTCCGGACGTGATCGACGCGGTGACGACCGGATCCATCCCCATCGTCGCCGAGGAGGCCGAGAAAGACTGGAGCCCGGTCGTGATCCGCGACAAGGTGTTCCCGGCCGAGCGCATGACGAAAGAGGAGGCCGTCGACCGCATGGAACTGGTCGGCCATGACTTCTTCCTGTTCATCGACGCCGTCAGCGATCGTCCAAGCGTTGTCTACCGTCGAACCGGATGGGACTACGGAGTCATTGGTCTGCGCGCTGGAGCTGAAAGCGACGACGCCGATGCGTCGTCGCCGCGACGCCAGCGCCGAGGGAGCTACGCTCCCGAGGGTGTCGGCGTTCGGTAGTCGCTCCAACGCTCTCAGGACCCCACTCGGTAGGCTTGCTAGCATTACGCGCCGGTAACGGTGGGCGTAAGACTGTGCCCGCACGAGCAGGCCTGAAGCGAGTGGAGTCAACCCGTGGCGAATGTCCTCGAAAGAGTGCTGCGTGTCGGCGAGGGTCGCACCCTGCGTCGGCTCAAGAACTACGCAGAGGCGGTCAATCACCTCGAAGACGCGTTCTCTGAGTTGACCGACGACGAGTTGCGCAGCGAGACCGTCGAGCTGCGCGAACGCTACGCCGGCGGCGAGTCGCTCGACGACCTGCTGCCCGAGGCGTTCGCCGCCGTTCGCGAGGCCGCGAAGCGCACGCTCGGCATGCGCCCGTTCGACGTGCAGCTGATGGGCGGGGCCGCGCTGCACCTGGGCAACATCGCCGAGATGAAGACCGGCGAGGGCAAGACCCTGACCGCCACATCGGCGGCTTACCTCAACGCGCTCACCTCTCGCGGTGTTCACGTGGTCACGGTCAACGACTATCTCGCGAGCTACCAGTCCGAACTGATGGGCCGCGTGTTCCGCGCGCTCGGCATGACCACCGGCGTCATCCTGAGCGGGCAGACGCCCGAACAACGCCGAGAGCAGTACGCAGCAGACATCACGTACGGCACGAACAACGAGTTCGGCTTCGACTACCTGCGCGACAACATGGCGTGGACGGCGAGCGACATGGTCCAGCGCGGGCATCATTTCGCGATCGTCGACGAGGTGGACTCGATCCTGATCGACGAGGCGCGCACGCCGTTGATCATCTCGGGGCCGGCATCCGGCGAGGCCAACCGCTGGTTCGCCGAATTCGCTGGAATCGCGAACCGTCTGGTCGAGGGCAACGACTACGAGGTCGACGAGAAGAAGCGCACCGTCGGCGTGCTCGAGCCGGGCATCGAGAAGGTCGAGGACTATCTCGGTATCGACAACCTGTACGAGTCGGCAAACACCCCGCTGATCTCGTTCCTCAACAACTCCATCAAGGCGAGTGCGCTGTTCAAGCGCGACAAGGACTACGTCGTGATGAACGGCGAGGTGCTGATCGTCGACGAGCACACCGGTCGCATCCTGGTCGGGCGCCGCTACAACGAGGGCATCCACCAGGCCATCGAGGCCAAGGAGGGCGTGCAGGTCAAGGCCGAGAACCAGACCCTGGCCACGGTGACGCTGCAGAACTATTTCCGTCTCTACTCCAAGCTGGCGGGCATGACCGGAACGGCCGAGACGGAAGCCTCGGAGTTCATGAGCACGTACAAGCTCGGCGTGATCGTGATCCCGACCAACAAGCCGATGATCCGCAAAGACCAGTCGGACCTGGTCTACAAGAACGAGACAGGCAAGTTCGACCAGGTGGTCGAAGACATTGTCGAGCGCCACCGCGCCGGTCAGCCCGTGCTCGTCGGCACCACGAGCGTCGAGAAGAGCGAGTACCTCTCGCGCCTGCTCGCCAAGCGCGGCGTCAAGCACGAAGTGCTCAACGCCAAGAACCACGCGCGAGAGGCAGCGATCATCGCGCAGGCCGGTCGCATCGGCGCCGTCACGGTAGCTACCAACATGGCAGGTCGTGGCACCGACATCATGCTCGGCGGCAACGCGGAGTTTCTCGCCGTCGCTCAGATGCACGACAAGGGCCTGAGTCCGATCGACACGCCCGACGAGTACGAGGCTGCATGGGATGCCGTCTACGACTCGACCAAGCGCGCCGTCGAGACCGAGGCCACCAAGGTGGTCGACGCGGGTGGACTCTACGTGCTCGGCACCGAGCGCCACGAGTCGCGCCGCATCGATAACCAGTTGCGCGGGCGGTCGGGGCGCCAGGGTGACCCTGGCGAGAGCCGGTTCTACCTGTCGCTGCAAGACGACCTGATGCGGCTGTTCAACTCCGGTGCTGCCGAGGCCCTGATGGGGCGCTCGTCGGTTCCCGACGATCTGGCTATCGAGTCGAAGGTCGTGAGCCGTGCCATTCGCTCTGCGCAGTCGCAGGTCGAGGCCCGCAACGCCGAGATCCGCAAGAACGTGCTCAAGTACGACGACGTCTTGAACCGTCAGCGCGAGGCGATCTACAGCGACCGCAGGCACATCCTCGAGGGGGATGACCTGAAAGATCGGGTGCAGAAGTTCCTGTCAGACGTGGTGGCCGAGGTGGTCGAACAGCACACCAGCGAGGGCACCAGCGATGACTGGGATCTGGACGCCATGTGGACCGAGCTGAAGACTCTCTACCCCGTCTCTATCACGGTCGACGAGGTGCTCAGCGAGGTCGGAAAGGGCCGACTGACGCCGAAGGTGCTCACCGACGAGGTGTTGTCGGACGCGCGGATTGCGTACGGCTCGCGCGAGGGGCAGCTGGGCGAAGAAGCCATGCGCGAACTCGAGCGCCGTGTCGTGCTCTCGGTCATCGATCGCCGGTGGCGCGATCACCTCTACGAGATGGACTACCTGAAAGACGGCATTGGCCTGCGGGCCATGGCTCAGCGCGATCCACTGGTCGAATACCAGCGCGAGGGCTTCTCGCTGTACCAGAACATGATGGGTGCGATCCGCGAGGAGTCGGTTGGCTTCCTCTACAACCTCGAAGTCGAGGTGACAGGTGCCGACGGCGAGGCACGTGTCGCCGCGCGCGGTTTGGGAGAGCCTGGCAACCCCGAGGAGGGGTTCAGCTATTCGGCCCCGAGCGCAGATGCGCAGGGCGAGGTCGAGGTGCGCAACCAGCGCGGCCAGCTCGAGCGGGCGGCGACGGCTCTCGCCCAGCAGGCCCAACAGCGTCAGGCGGATGCCACGCTGAACCCGGCTTTCGGCCAGGGGCAGGGCGGCGGCCAGCAGGGCGGCGCGCAGCAGGGCGGCGCGCAACAGGGCGGTCAGCAAGGTGGCGCGCAGGCCCCCGCTCAGGGTGGAGCGCGCGGCGCCTTCGGACAGCGCACCGACGGCCAACCGGCGCCGACCAACCGTGCGGAGCGCAGGGCTCAGGAGAAGCGCCGCTAGCGCTTGCCCACTAGCCGCGACGACTCACGCGGTTGCTACTCGGGAAGTCGTTCGTCGAGCGCGCCTTGGAATTGCTCAACGATCCGCCGAAGCCGCGTGACGAGTGGCACCTCGGAGTCGCTCTCGTGCATGGTCCGACCGAAGGCGGCCATGACCAGGGCGACGGCGAGTTCTGCCTGCTCGGGCGAGCTTGCGCGTTCGGCGGCCAGCGACACGTACTGGGCCCGAAGATCGAGCATCAGGCTCGACAGCGTGGTGATCAGCTCGGGGTGGCGGCCGATCAGCTGCTTCATCTGCACGTGGTCGGGCCTGCCGTCGGAGCTACTGCCGACGACGTCGCACAGCGCCCACACCAGCCCGCCGCGAGCCGCGTGGAACCTAGCTCGAGCTTCTGGGGTAACCGGAGTCTCTGGCAACTGCAGAAGCGCTGCGGCCTTCGACGGAAAGTAGTTGAAGAAGGTGCGACTCGAGACCTCTGCGGCCTGGCAGATCTGATCGATGGTTGTCGCCTCGAGGCCGTGCTCGTCGATCAGCCGGAAAGCCGCCTCATGGATGGCCTGCCGGGTCTGCTGCTTCTTCCGCTCGCGGAGCCCGGGCTCGAGCCCGGACTCCGCGTTGCGTTCAGCCGCGTTGCGGTCGTCCGAAACGGTGGTCATATCGCCTCGGAGAGCGCGACCTCTGCCTCCTGCAGCGGGGTCCGAATGCTCCCGGTCTCGGTGACGCCCGCCTTGTCGGCTTGTTCCTGCAGAGCCGAGGTCTTGCGCAGCGGCGGCACCTTGAAGAACAGGCTCACGATGAAGGCGAGCAGGATCACGCCGAGGCCGATCCAGTAGACCAGGACCACCGAGCTGTTGAAGCCCACCAGGAACGGCTTGGCCAGGCGCTTGTCTGCGCCGTTGAGGAACGAGGTGTCGCTGGTCGTGCTGCTGGACGCCTTCGACGCCGAACCCTTGCCATCGGCCAACGTCTTCTGGATCGTCGGCACGAGCTTGTCGACCCAGTAGCGGCGCTGAGCGGAGTTGCTCCAGTCGGGCGACACCGTCGACCCGGTCACCGTGGTGTGGGTCTTGGTGGCGACCGCCGCGAGAGCGGCTTGCTCGGCACCGGGCTTCGCCGCGGCCACCTGGTTGGCAATGATGCCCGGCGCTGCAGCGGCCGGAATCGCGCCCGCCGCGACCTGCGCGTTGACCGCAGCGGTCACCTGATCGGTCACCGCCTTGTCGGCCCCAGCCGTGGCGGCCGCGACTCCCGCATCGAGTTGCTTCTGAATGCCCGACTTGAGCGGGGAGACGATCGGCGTCCACAGCTTCTTCATGATCGCCTTGTTCTCGGCGGCGTTCGCGACCTTGGGGTCGAGTGCCGCCGTGAGCGCGGAGGTCAACGTGGCCTTGCCGGTCTGGAGCGATCCCGTGATGTTGCCCGGCAGCACCGAGAACAGCACAGACAGCAGGATCGCGACACCGAGGGTTCCGCCCATCTGGCGGAAGAAGGTGGATGCGCTGGTCGCGACACCCATCTGGTGCGCCTCGACCGCGTTCTGGCTCGCGATGGTGAGAGTCTGCATGAGCTGACCCAACCCGAGACCGATCAGCAACATCGCGATCATGAGGAACCAGAGCGGCTTGTCGACCGTCAGGAACGTCAGCACGAGGTAGCCGACAGCCATCGTGAAGGTGCCCGTCACCGGGAAGATCCGGTAGTGGCCGGTGCGCGACAGGATCTGACCGGAGCCGATCGACGAGATCATCAGGCCGACGATCATCGGGATCAGGGCGAAGCCCGACTCGGTCGGGTTCAGGCCGGTGACGATCTGGAGGTAGAGCGGCAGCGTCAGCATGGCGCCAAACATCCCGAAGCCAACGAGCACACCGAGCACGGTGGACATCGAGAAGACTCGCGAGTTGAAGAGGCGCAGCGGGATGATCGCGTCATCCTTCATGGCCCGTTCAACCAGGATGAACGACACCAGACCGACGGCTCCGATGATGTAGCAGGCGAACGCGGCGGGCGAGGTCCAGCCCCACTCGAGGCCCTTCTCGGCGATGAGCAGCAGCGGGACGAGGGCCACGATGACCGAGGTCGCACCCCACCAGTCGATGCGCGGCTTGACGTGCGCCTGGAATTTTGGCAAGTGAAGGAACGCGATGACCATCAACAGGGCGGCCACGCCGATCGGCACGTTGACCAGGAACACCCAGCGCCATCCGGAGATGAAAAGGATCTGGTTGGCGCCGGCGAACAAGCCGCCGATGAGCGGACCAACCACCGACGAGATGCCGAACACCGCGAAGAAGTAGCCCTGGTACTTGGCCCGCTCCCGCGGCGCGAGGATGTCGGCCATGATCGCCAGCGGGATCGACATCAGGGCGCCAGCTCCGAGGCCCTGGATGGCGCGGAAACCGGCCAGCATGAGCATCGAGGTCGAGAATGACGCCAGCAGCGAGCCCGCGAGGAACACGCCGATGCCGAAGATGAAGAGCGGACGGCGCCCGAAGATGTCGCTGAGCTTGCCGTAGATCGGCACCGAGATGGTCGACACGATCAGGTAGGCCGTCGTGACCCAGGCCTGCTGGTCGAGACCGTGGAGGTCGTCACCGATGGTGCGGATCGCTGTGCCGACCACGGTCTGGTCGAGCGAGGAGAGGAACATGCCGGCCATCAGGCCGTAGATGACGAGCAGGATCTGCCGGTGCGACATGATCGGCTTGGATGCGTTCGAGGGTTCCGGAGCGGATGCTGCGGGCGCCGAAGCGGGCGCGGTTGCTGTTGACAAGGGTGTCCTTCGTGACGTGACGTGCTGATTTCGGATGCTGTTTTTGCAGGCGCTGCAATATTACACGACCGCATCTCTGCGTCAAGTGCAATATCTCTCCCCGTTAGCGGCGTCGCCGCCCCGAGCAGGTTTTCGTCGCTCGCCTGCCCTTCTTGTATCGAATCCGGGGCTCCACACAGAGATTCCTACGGAATCCGTTGCGAAGCTCTTGTTCAGACCCCCGCCGACTGCTACTTTCGCGCTACCCGCATCGATGCGACAGGAGACCCCCATTGACCAAGACCGCCCCCGCACGCGAAGAGCACCACGAGCTTCGAGCCGATGGGATCACCGCCGCCGGCTCCATCGTGATGGCGGTCGCAGGCAGCGCCCCCGCATACTCGATCGCCGCCACCACCGCCGTGCTGATCGCCGCAGCAGGAGTAGCGGGCCCCGCCGCCCTGCTCTGGTGCGGCATCCCGATGCTCGGGATCGCCTGGGCCTTCTCGTACCTGGGCCGCGCTGACGTCAACGCCGGCGCTGCGTATTCGTGGGTCGGACGCGCCCTGCACCCGATCCTCGGATTCTTCGCCGGCTGGGCCCTCGTCGTCTCGGCCACCATCTTCATGGTCGCCGGCGCCCTGCCGGCCGGCGCGGCCACCGTCTCGTTGTTCGATGAGAAGGCGGCGGGCAACACGCTTCTGGTCACCGTGGTCGGTGCCGTCTGGTTCCTCATCATGGCGGGCGCCGTGCTCGTCGGCGTGCGGGTGACGGCGCGAGCGCAGTGGATCATGTCGACCATCGAGGTCGCGATCCTGGTGCTGTTCGCGATCCTCGCCATCGTGCACGCGGCATCCGGTCATCACGCCGGCCCGTCGTTCGACTGGAGCTGGCTTGGCTTCAGCCACTTCAACGGCGTCGGCGGATTCGTCGCCGCCGCGCTGATCGCGGCCTTCTACTACTGGGGCTGGGACGTCTCGTCGAACCTCAACGAAGAGACCAAGAACGGCCGCAAGGCGGCAGGCCGCGGCGGCATCATCGGCGTCATCATCGTGTTCCTGCTGTTCGAGGTCTTCACGATCGCGGTGAATGTCATCCTGCCGGCCAAGACCATCGAGAACAGCAACGGCAACCTGCTGAGCATTCTCGGCGAAGAGATCTGGCCGGGGATCGGCGGCAAGATCCTGATCATCGCGGTCGCCCTGTCGACGATCGCGACCCTCGAGACCACGCTGATCCAGGTGACCCGCACCCTGTTCGCCATGGGGCGCGACCACACCATCCCGCTCGCATTCGGTCGGGCCAACCCGCGCTGGCGCACCCCCGCTGTCGCGACGATCGTCGTCACCTGCGTGTCGCTGATCCTGTTCGTCGGTTCGAACTTCCTCGGCAGCGTCGGCGAGATCCTCTCGGATGCCGTCTCGTCGATCGGTCTGCAGATCGCCTTCTACTACGCGCTGGCGGCGATCGCGGTGGTCGTTGCCTATCGCCGGATCATCTTCAAGTCGGTGAAGAACTTCATCTTCATCGCGCTCTGGCCGGGCCTCGGCGCCATCTTCATGGTGGTCATCTTCATCGCGGCGATCCCAGCGTCGACCCCGATCGTCATCGCAATCGGCCTCGGAGCCCTGGTGATCGGTGTCATTCCGGTGATCGTGTTCTGGCGCAAGGGTCAGGCCTACTACGGCCGCCGCCCGCTGGAGCTGCCCGAAGATCTCATGACGAGCCAGATCGCGATCAACTCGAACGACCCGCGGGTCGAATAGCGGCCGACTGCCACTAGCCCGCGCCGCCTGATCCCGCCAGACTGTGCCGCATGCCCACTCTCGCGCCCGACCTCGTCAACGCAACCTTCCCCTACGGGGTGGCCAGCGGCGACCTCACCGCCGACTCGATCGTGCTCTGGACCCGCGTCGTGCCGGGCAGCGGCGATGTCGAGTGGTGGTGCGAACCGGTGAGCGGCGGTGAGAGGCATGTCGGTGAGCGGCGCAGCGGAACGGCGGCGGCCGATCCGACGACCGGAAGCGTGCACGTGCTGGTCGACCGAATCGGGGGAGTGCCGCAGTATCGCTACGGCTTCGTGGGAGCGGGGGCGGCATCCCCTGAGGGCCTGTTCAAGACCCTGCCCACCGACCGCCCCGCGCGATTCGCGGTCGTCTGCTGCGCCAAGTTCAACTCGGGATTCTTCAACGCGTACCGCGCGCTGGCCGAGATGGACGACATCGATTTCGTGCTGCACCTGGGCGACTACATCTATGAAGCCGCAGAGGTGCCGGTCGGCAAGCAGACCCCCGGCGCCAACATCGGGCGGCCAATGGATCCGCTCGGGACCTGCGTGACATATGCCGACTACGACACGCGCTATCGGGAATATCGCGGCGATCAGGATCTGCTGCTGCTGCACTCGCGCCACGCAATCATCGCCACGATCGACGACCACGAACTCGCGGACAACGCCTGGGAGGGCGGCGCCGACGAGCACGATTTGGCGCGTGACGGCACCTGGAGCGACCGCAAGAAGGCCGCGATGGATGTCTGGCAAGACTGGATGCCGACCATGCGCCGACCGCTCGACGGCGGCACGGGCGCTGGCACAGACGAGAACAGTCACATCTGGCAAGAGATCTCGCTCGGCGAGGCTGGACGCATCCTGCTCTGTGAAACGCGACTGGCGCGCACGGATCCGGCCGGGCCGGATGGCTCGGCCAAGACCGAGCTCGGCACAGCTCAGCGCGACTGGCTGATGTCGGCACTCGAGACGCCGGTGCCCGGCTGGACCTTTCTCGCGGTGCCGTCGATGCTGGCCAGTGTCGAAGAGGCCGCAACCGATCCCGATGCCTTGTTCGCACTGCGCAAGCTGAAACTGACCGACGCGGATGCCGTCGACACCTTCCACGACCTCTGGGGCGTCTTCGGCACCGAGAAGGCCGAACTGCTGCAGGCCGTGCACGCCGCGGAGCGCACCATCGTGCTCAGCGGCGACGTGCACTTCTCGGCCGAGCACATCAGCACGCCCGACGGAAACGGCTTCGTCGAGTGGACGTCGACGTCGATCACCTCGCCCAACCTCGACGACAAGATGGGCTGGCCTCGCGGAGCGGAGTCGCGCGACTACGAGGCCGCGTTGCTGAAGATGCTTCCCGACCTGCAGTGGTGCGACCTCGACAGCCACGGCTTCATGGTCGTGGGGGCCGAGCCGCAGTCCGCCTCGTGCCAGTGGTGGTTCGTCGACACGGTGCGCGAGCTGAGCGACGTGTCGGTGATGGGCCATGCGGTCGTGATTCCGGCACATCCGGTGGGGGAGTCGCAGGGCTGAGTCCGATCTCCCGGCGCACATGGCCGCTCAATACAGGTCGGCGACCAGATCGGCGAGCAGTTCGTCGGCGTAGCGCTCGAGCCCGCGCCGCGCGAACCAGTCGCAGATGTTGGTGCAATCGCGCTCGAGAAATGACATGCCGCCGGGATTCGCCACGACATCCACCAACTGCGGCAGATCGATCACCACGACCCGGCCGTGATGCACGAGCAGGTTGTACGGCGAGAGGTCGCCGTGGGCGGTGCCGATGCGCGCGAATCCGTGCATGATCTCGACGACCTGCTCGAACTGATCGCGCAGCTCGGCGCCGGTGGCTCGGGTCTGCGAGAGCCGAGGGGCGGCCACGCGGCCGTCGCCGATGAACTCCATCAGCAACTCGGTGTCGCGAACTTGCACCGGATACGGAACCGCGACACCCTGCTCGGCCAGCCGGCAGAGGGCATCGAACTCGGCGCGCGCCCAGCGGCCGGCTGCCACCGTTCGGCCATACGACGAGCCACGGGCGATGGCCCGCATGTCGCGCGTGTTCCGCAGGCGGCGCCCCTCCTGATAGCGCTCGGCGCGATGGAAGTCGCTGACCTCAGCTCCGCGGTAGCGCTTGGCCGCGAGGATGCAGCTCGCCGCTGGGTCGTTCGGAACCGCGCGTTCGAGCAAGAAGACATCCGCCTCCTTGCCCGACTTGACGATGCCGAGCTCTGTATCGAAGGCGCCTGCACTGGTCACGAGCCAATCCGGCCGCGGCTCTGGACCGCGTTCGGTCGGCGTTGTGGCCGGCCAGGTGCTCCAGCGTTGGCCCTCGCCGGGTTCAAGGCCGGCAAAGGTGGGGACGGCAAATGACGTGCCGGGAAAGAAGTTGTCAGAAGACAAGGTGGGCGCTCCAAGGGATGCGGGGCGGCCCTGCGATCGACGTGCGATCGCCGTGCGATCAGCTGCGAGCGGCCCCTGAGGGGTGATGAGGTGCGAAAACGGGTACAACATTCGTCGTCATGGCACGCTCCTCTCGCTCGAGTTTCTTCCGGACGTCGCCGGGTGCAGCCATTCAAGCAGGATGACCGCCGCAGGGGAAGGCGGCGGGTCAGGGCGTTACGGGGCCGTTACGGTCGGCGAAGAGGATGGCGACGACCTCAATGTGGAAGGAATCCCATGCTGCCCTCTCGTCTCTGGCTCGCCGTGCCGCTGGTTGCTGTCGTCGTCACCCTCAGCGCCTGCTCGGTCAGTTCCCCGAGCGGCGGCTCGTCTGCTGGCGCGACCGCCGCTAGCCCGGGCTCGGCGTCGTCAGCGCCTTCGGCACCGGCTGGCTCCGTCTCGACCGATGGTGTCTGTGGTCTGGTTCCGCTCGCGAAGGTGAACTCGATTCTCAAGCGTTCGTACATCGACTCGAAAGAAATCCCCCTTCCCGATTTCTCGATCTCGAACGCCGCGTACTGCCTCTATGGCACCGCGTCGGCGCCCGGAGAGTTCGCCATCAATGTGGCGAATGGCGATCCGGCCACTGCCGTAACCAGATTCAACGACGCGACCGGTGACAAGCTCGAGCCGCAGCCCGGATTCGGCGATTCGGCGATGTACACCAGCGAGTACCCCGAACTCCTCGTGATCTGGGACTCGACCGTCATCGTGGTGGGTCAAAGCGGCTTCGAGAAGGGCGACGCGACGATCACGTTGACTGAGCTCGAGAAGCTCGCCACCGCCGTGCACGCCGCCGGCTGAACCGCAGTGAGCGCCGGGTCCGGAGCACCCGAAGCTCCGGACCCGACGCGCCCATCCGAGGGCCGCAACTAAAGAACGTGGATGGCCGTTGCCCGCCAGCGACGGTCGAGGCCTTCGAGCCGAATGGCCACCGCGCGGGCCCGAGCCCGGCCGCGCACGATCACGACCGCCTCGACGACGCCGTCTCGCGGCTCGCACACCACCGTGGAGCCGAGCGAGAACGCGGGACGCACCGGCGTCTGACCTTTGGCCTGGCGAGCTCGGGTCGAGATGACGACCCGCTTGAGCAGGTGCCGGTAAACGTCGTCGTTGACCCAGCGCGCGATCTGCTCGAGCTCGCGTGCGCCGGCCAGGATCTCGATCACGCAGCGCGTGAGGTTCTCGAGCAGAGGAGCCGGATCGGGCAGTGCGACCGTCGAGGTCGGCTGCTGGCCGAAGAAGTCTTCTGAGTCGAATCGCGGCCGGAGAGCTCGCGCCGCTGTGCCGTCGAACGCGTCGTCTGCCGTCGCGGTGTCGAACGTGGCGTCGAACACGGTGCTCATGGAGCCCTCCGAACCATGCTGAGGATTCGCCCCCCGTCCGGGGGTGGGAACACCCAACCATGCGATCCAAGATCTTGTCGATGGGCAGAACTACCCTGTGGATAACGTCGGATGCCCGCGCTATCCGTGAATAGCGTCGCGGCATGCGCTGGGACAACCTCTTCGACGACCTCGAGAGCCAGCTCGAGCAGGAGCTCGGTGCCGAAGAGGGCGATCTGCTCGCCGAAGAGGAGCGGCTTCGACTCGGCCGACTGACCTTGCGGGATCGAGTGATCGCGATGACCCGGCAGGGGGATGGCGCTCCTGAGCAGCTGAGACTCGCCTTGCGCGACGGTTCGACCGTCACCGTCGCGGTCGGATCGGTCGGCCGGGACTGGCTCGTCGGCGAGCTGATCGGGGCGCGGCGCGGGTCGTGCGTCGTGCCGCTGTCGGCCGTCGCGGCTCTGCTGCCCACCACTGAGCAACTCGCGCGAAGTGTCACGACCGAGCCCTCCGTCGAACCCGCGGTCTCGCTCTCGGCCCGGCTCGGCCTGGCCTTCGTGCTGCGCGATCTGTGCCGCAGACGGGCGCCCATCGACTTGAACGCGGCATCCGGCGAGCGGCTGCACGGCACGATCGACCGCGTGGGACGCGATCATCTCGACCTGGCCGAGCACGAGCCAGGCGTGCCGCGACGCGCGGCCTCGGTCGGCCGCATCCGGATCCTGCCGTTCAGCGAGGTGCTGCTCGTGCGGCTCTAACGGTCGCGTCTGCTACTTGGCGGCCGCTCGTCGCAGGTGCCAGATCACTGCCTGGGCAGCCAGGAGCGGAAAGAGTGCAGACAAGCCAAGGCCCATGAGCGCGCCGCCCCAGACCACTTCGCCGAGGCCGCTGTCTGTGCCGCCGCCCGCGAGGCTGAAGCTGCGGGCATGGAGGTTGCCGATGACGAAAAGGATGAGGCCGAGCCCGAAACCGATCCCGATGACGACGCCGAGGGCGACGATCCACGGGTTCGTCTCCGACCCTGTTTTTCGCGTCTCGACTCGTGCCGTCAGCTCGGCAGCACGGGCCTCTTCCGGCGTCGCGTACTCGACATCGTCATCGTTCGATGCATCAAGCCAGGTCATGGCGAGAGGGTATCGCCCAGCGTGGCGGGTTGCCTAACGGTCGCGCTCGGCGAACAGCTCGGGGATGTCGGCGAACTCCGCCTGGTTCCAGAGGTTGCGTCGGCGGTTCTCTTCGTACTTGCCGGCGATGTAGGCCTCGAGCACGTCGCGTTCGACCCGCCACTGCCCGCCACCACCGTGCCCGCTTGCGCCGATCTTGATGGCCGGCAGTTCGCCAGAGCGCACCAATGCATACGCCTGGCTTGCCGAGATGTTGAGCACCTCGGCAGTGTCGGCCAGGGTCAGAAAGCGACCGAGAGCCGAGGAGTCGGGCGGCGGCGCGAGAGGTGCCATGGCTCGATTATGAACCGCGGCATCCGGCTGCAACCGGTGTGTGGATAACTTGCCGCGCGGGTCAGCACCGCAGGCGACCATGGGGCCATTCGTCGCCGTTCGCGGCGATCCTGTCCCGTTCTCGGAGGTGCCCATGCCCGATCCGGATGCCGCATCGCGCCGGTTCTCGAAGCCCGGTCGCAACGCGCCCGACCTGCGACTGATGCTCGGCGTGCTTCTCGTGGTCGGCTCGGTCGCCGGGGTCTACGGGATCGTGTCCGCAGCAGATCGGCGCGTCACGGTGTACGCGGCGGCCTCTGCCCTCACTCCAGGGGAGCGGATCGACGCTGGTGACCTCGTGCAGCGCAGCGTCGCGCTCGACGGATCGGACCGTCTCTACCTGTCTGCTGGGCACATCCCGAGCGGGGGTCTCGTGGTGACTCACCCGGTCGCGAAGGGCGAGCTGCTGCCGACCTCGTCGGTGGGCAGCACGTCGGGGATGCGCTCCACCTCGCTGGTGCTGCAACTCGCGACGCGAGTCAGCGGCGCGGTCGTGCCGGGTGCGTCGATCGATATCTGGGCGGCTGCGGATCCGGATGCGGCGGGGGCGGTGACCTCCACGGCGAGCGATGGGGCTGCCGGAGCAACGGGCGAGACGGCGATCGCTGACGCGACCGCGCCGACTGTCATCGTCTCGGGCGCAACGGTGGTGAAGGTGCTCGACGACTCCGGCGGATTCTCGGTGGCCAACGCGGGCAGCTCGGTCGAGGTACTGGTCCCGCGCACGCGGGTGGCTCGACTTCTGGAGGCCATCGCCCAGAAGGCAACGCTCGCGGTGGTACCGGCGGGCATCCCTCTCGCCGAGTCGGCGGCAGGTGGCGGCTCGTGACATCGGTCGCACTGGCGCTGCCGCTGGCTGACGAGCAGCGGCTGGTCGCCCAGGCAGGTCGGCACGGTCATCGCGTCGTTGCGCGGTGCTCGGGAGCCGACGATCTCGCGGCGCAACTCGAGACGGCTCGACCAGAGTTGGCGGTCGCCGCAGCCGCTCCCCAGTACCTGAGTTCCCGGGTCGTTGCGGCCTGCGACGCGATCGGGGTCCGCCTGCTCGTGGTCGCCGGCTCAGCGCAGGAACGGCGATTCGCCGCGACGCTCGGAGTCGTCGACCCGGTCGATGCGCCCTTCGAGTGGGCAGGGCGCCGGGCACCATCCGCCGACCCGGAGTTTCGCGCGCCAGCCGTCGTGGAGGCTCCGGGCGCCGCGGGTTCCGCGACCGATTGGGAAGTCGATGAAGACACGCGGGTTCGTCCCGTCCGGGTTCCGGCCGGCCCGCTCACCGCCGAAGCCCCGCGTCATCGCGGCACGGTCATCGCGGTCTGGGGCCCAGAGGGCGCGCCCGGACGCACCAGTCTGGCCATCGCGCTCGCGGCCGAACTGGCCGACGCGTTGGCGAGCCGGTCGGGGGGCGGCAGCCAAACGGTCGCACTGGCCGACGCCGACACGCACGCCGCGGCCGTCGCGCCGGCGCTCGGCCTGCTCGACGAGGCTCCAGGATTCGCTGCAGCCTGCCGGTTGGCCGGCTCCGGCGCGCTCGACCGGGCCCAGTTCGAGCGGATCTCTCAGCCGCACCGAGCCGGGCGTGGCGACATCCACGTGCTTACCGGCCTCGGGCGCGCCAGCCGCTGGCCCGAACTCACCGCGGATCGCGTCGCCGGCGTCCTGACTGCCGCCCGCGACTGGGCCGACGTGACCGTTGTCGACGTGGCGGCCAGCTTCGAGCACGACGAAGAGCTGATGACCGACCTCAACGCGCCCCGCCGCAACGCGGCGACCATCGAGGTACTGCGCTCGGCTGACCGGGTGATCGCGGTCGGGGCCGCCGACCCGATCGGGCTGTCGCGATTTCTGCGTGCACACGCCGAGCTTGCAGAACTGGTCGAGCCCGACCGCATCGTCACGGTGATCAACAAACTGCGGGCGAGTGCGATCGGGCTGAACGCCGCCTCGCAGGTGCGGCAGACTCTCGCGCGTTTCGGTGGGATCGAGGCGCCCGTGCTCGTGCCGTGGGATCCCGCGGCCTTCGACGCCGCGTTGCTCAGTGGCCGGGCGTTGGTCGATGCCGCCCCACGCTCAGCCGCGCGCGTCGCAATCCGAGATCTCGCGGCGCACCTCGTGACCGGAGCGCTGGCGCCAGCACGCTAACGTCGCAGCATGAGCGGTGAACGGGTTCTCGTCACGGGTGGAACGGGCTTCATCGGCACGCACGCCATCGTCCAACTCTTGGCGGCTGGCTACCGAGTGCGCACCACCGTGCGCAACCTCTCGCGTGCCGACGACGTTCGCGCGCTCGCGGCTGCGGGAGCGGCATCCTCGGGCCTGAAGATCCCGACCGAGACCATTGAGGTCGTGGCCGCAGACCTGCTGAGCGACGAGGGGTGGGCAGAGGCAGTCGCCAACTGCAGGTACGTGCTGCACGTCGCGTCGCCGTTCCCGGTGACCCAGCCGAAAGACGAGAACGAGCTGATCATCCCGGCGCGCGATGGAGCGCTGCGCGTGCTGCGAGCCGCCCGCGACGCCGGAGTCGCGCGGGTCGTGCTCACCTCGAGCTTTGCGGCCATCGGCTACAGCCCGAAGACCCACGAGGGCGACTACACCGAGTCCGACTGGACAGACCCGAGCACGCCCGGCATCACCGCCTACGTGAAATCGAAGACGCTGGCCGAGCGCGCTGCGTGGGACTTCATCACGAAGGAGGGCAAGACGCTCGAACTCGCAGTGGTCAACCCGGTCGGCGTGTTCGGCCCGGCCTGGGGAACCGACCTGTCGACCTCGGTCGAGCTGATGCGCGCCATGCTCAGCGGGGCGGTGCCGGTCATCCCGCCGATCTCGACCTCGATCGTCGATGTTCGGGATGTTGCGTCGCTCCACCTCCTCGCGATGACCCACCCATCGGCCGCCGGCGAGCGGTTTCTCGCGGTGGCCGGGCCGCCGATGACCTTCGCGGAGCTGGCCGACCTGCTGCGCTACCACCTCGGCCCGCTGGGCACCAAGCTGCCCAGTCGCACGATCTCGGCTGGCATGGTGCGCTTTCTCGCCCTGTTCATCCCGCGCATGCGCGTCGTCGCCGCACAACTCGGCCAAGCCAAGAGCGCCAGCCACGAGAAGGCCACCAGGGTGCTGGGCTGGACGCCGCGCTCCAATGCCGAGTCGGTCACGGCGGCCGCTGACAGTCTGGTCGCGCTGGGCCTGGTGGGCGGCACCGCGACCACCTCAGTGACCCCGTAGCCTAGGCACGTGTCGACGCTCTCGGACCTGATGGCGGCCCAGGGCCGCTCAGCCGATGCTGACACGACTGCGGCAGACGTCGAGTGGCTGCACCTGCTCGTTGCCGACGGGCAACTGCTCGCCGACCTCGCCTTCGCCGACATCGTGCTGTGGGTGCCGACGGCATCCGACAGCTTCATCGCGGTCGCCCACTCGCGGCCGAGCTCTGCGGCCACCCTCTTCTACCGCGACTTCGTGGGTCAAGAGATCAAGCCGGAGTGGCGGCAGCAGGTCACCCAGGCCTTCGAAACCGGGCAGATCGTCGATACCGCCGCGCCCGACTGGTACGAAGAGACGCCAACGCGGGTTCGCGCGGTGCCGGTCGTGCGCCGACTCAATGCCAGCGGGTCGGCGATCACCGAGCATCCGATCGCGGTCATCACCCGCCACAGCAACCTGAGCGAAGCCCGCACCCCGAGCCGCCAGGAGCTCACCTTCAATCAATGCGCCAACGACCTGTTCGCGATGATCGCGTCTGGTGACTTTCCCGATCTCGCGGCCCCGAGCGGACCTCGCCGAGGGGCCCCCCGCGCCTCGGATGGACTGATCCGGCTGGATGTCGACGGCGTCGTCACCTTCGCCAGCCCGAACGGCCTCTCGGCCTTCACCCGCATGGGCTTCGTGGGCGAACTCGAGGGGGAGTCGCTCGCCGAGGTCACCACCTCGTTGCTCAGCGGCAAGTTGATCGTCGACGAATCGCTTCCGCTCGTGGTCACCGGCCGGGCCCCGTGGCGCACCGACATCGAGGCGAAGGGCGTCACGGTAACGCTGCGCACCATCCCGATCCGTCATCGCGGCGAGCGGGTGGGCGCCATCGTGCTGGTGCGCGACACCACCGAGATGCGTCATCAGGAGCAAGAACTCATCACCAAAGACGCGACGATCCGCGAGATCCATCACCGGGTGAAGAACAACCTGCAGACGGTGGCGTCGCTGCTGCGCATCCAGGGCAGGCGAACGCACAACGACGTGGCACGGGATGCCCTGAACCAGGCTATGAGGCGGGTCACCGCCATCGCCGTTGTGCACGACACCCTGAGCGAGGGTCTCGACCAGAACGTGGACTTCGACGACGTGTTCGACCGGGTGCTCATGCTGATCACCGAGGTCGCGTCGAGTCACGCCACCACGGTGCAACCGAAGAAGACCGGCACTTTCGGCGAACTACCGAGCGAGTATGCGACTCCGCTCGCGCTCGCTCTCACCGAACTGGTCACCAACGCGGTCGAGCACGGCCTGGCCGGCCGCGCGGATGGCGAGGTCGAGATCTCGGCCAAGCGCAAAGACGGTCAGCTGAGAGTTCGGGTCCGCGACAACGGGGTCGGTCTGGCCGAGGGCAAGGTCGGATCTGGGCTCGGCACGCAGATCGTGCGCACCCTGATCCAGGGTGAACTGGGCGGGACCATCGACTGGCACACCCTCGAAGGCGAGGGAACAGAGGTCACGATCGACGTGCCATTGCGCTGGGTGACGAAGTCGAAATGACCCTAGCTAGCGCGTCGCGCCCTCGCCGCACGGCGCTTCAGGGCGCGGCGCTCGTCTTCGCTGAGGCCACCCCACACGCCGGAGTCCTGATTGGTTTCGAGCGCGTACTGCAGGCACATCTCGGTCACCGAGCAGCGAGCACACACCGATTTGGCCTTGTCGATCTGGTCGACGGCCGGGCCTGTGTTGCCGACCGGAAAGAACAGTTCGGGGTCGGCGGTGAGACAGGCGGACTTATCGCGCCAATCCATGGTGGTACTCCTTCATTGTTGCTGTTGACGCGGTCACGGAGTCGTGGGTGTTCGATTCCGCGCGCGGTCGAAGAGTCATCGAAAAATGGGGGAAAGAGATTTCGGGACTCACCTACGACCCTGTAGGCGTCACATCAACCGGTTCAAGAGTTTCATACTTGTTACGGCTAATCAATAGTTACGAATAGGTAAACACTGTGAGCATCACCCGTCGTCCCGCCCTGATGTGGCTGCTGGTCGCGCTCCTGAGCCTCGAATTCGTGGGCGCTGTCGCTCTGGCGATCCTCCTCCTGGTCGAGACGTTGACGGCGCAAGGGCCACGTGTCGGGGGCGGGATCGCGCTCACCGTGATCGGCGCCATCGCGGCAGCGTGGCTGGGCGCGATCGTGGTCGGCACGCTGCGCGGCCAGGCATGGGTCCGCGCCGCCGCAATCGTCTGGCAGGTACTCCAGGTCGCCGTCGGAGTCGGAGCGTTGCAGGGCCAGTTTGCTCAACCCGGCTGGGGCTGGCCGCTGATCGTGCTCGCGGTGGTCGTGTTCCTGCTTCTCTTCGCGAAACCGGTGGTGGCGCTGACCTCTGACCGCCGGGATCCATCGTGACGGCGGCGGCGCCCACTCCCGCGCTCGAACTGATCGGTCTTACCAAGCGCTTTGGCGCGACCACGGCGGTGGATGCCATCGACCTCACCGTGCCGAGCGGCTCGTTCTACGGTGTTGTCGGTCCGAACGGCGCAGGAAAGACGACGTTGCTGTCAATGGCGACCGGCTTGCTGCGACCCGACGCCGGCACCGCACTCGTGCACGGCCTCGACGTGTGGCGCGACCCGGTGGCGGCGAAGCGCATGATCGGCAATTTGGCCGACGGCGTCGACCTGTTCGACCGGCTCACCGGCGAGCAGTTGATCACGTACACCGGGATGCTGTTCTCGCTCGACAAGGCGACGATTGCCGAGCGCACGCGCGATCTGCTGCAGCTGCTCGACCTCGAGGCGAGCGCCGGCACGCTGGTATCCGACTACTCGGCAGGCATGACCAAGAAGATCGCGCTGGCCTGCGCTCTCATCCACTCGCCTCGCGTCGTCGTGCTCGACGAGCCGTTCGAGTCGGTCGATCCGGTGTCGGCGGCGAACATCCGCGACATCCTGGAAGGTTTCGTGCGCTCGGGCGGCACGGTCGTGGTGTCGAGCCATTCGATGGATCTCGTGCAGCGCATGTGCGATCACGTCGCGATCGTCGCGCACGGCAAGGTGCTCGTGGCGGGAACGGTCGCCGAGGTCCGCGGCGACGCGACCCTCGAGGATCGCTTTCTCGAGCTCGTCGGCGGACGCCGCTTCAGCGAAGGGCCGGAGTGGTTGCGGCGCTCCTGAGCCTGCGTTTCCGTGTGCTCGCCAACACGCTGAAACGCAACGTGCTCCAGCTGCTTGCGGTGATCTTCGGCGCGCTGCAGACGCTCGTCATTCTGGTGATCGCCATCGCGGGCCTCGCCGTGCTCGTGATCTACCCGCAGCCGGTTCAGCAAGCAACCGTGGTGATCGGAGGGGTGGCGATTACGCTCGGGTGGTTCCTGGTGCCGCTGATCGCGACCGGCATCGAGCCGACGCTCGATCCGCTCAAGCTGTCGGCCTTCCCACTGCCGGTGTCGCGGCTGATGGTCGCGATGACGCTGGTCGGCGCCACCTGGGTTCCGGGCATCGCGACGCTGCTCGTCTCGATCGCCACCGCGCTGACCTGGCGGAACACCCCCGGCCCCGCATGGGCGGCCGTCGCGTGCGGCATCGTCGCCACTCTGATCTGCATCGTCGGATCCCGGATGCTGGCTTCGCTCAGCGCGAACCTGGTCGCCGGTCGACGGCGCCGAGATCGGCTCGCTGTCGCGCTGATCGCCCTGCTCGTGCTGCTGGGCCCGGTCGCGCTGGCCGTCGGTCTCGGGCTCAGGTCGGACGCCCCGTTCCCGGCCACCGCCGACGTGCTCGGCTTCACACCGTTCGGGGCGATCTGGAGCGTGCCCGGGCAACTGGTTGCCGGGCATCCGGGTGCTGCGCTGGCATCCCTGGCCATCGCCATCGCGACCCTCGCCCTCATGCTGGTGATTTGGCGCGCCAGCCTGCTCGCCACGTTCCGGTACCGGGGCGGGGGCGCTGGCGGCCGGCAGGTGGCCGCCGGGCGGCTGGGCTTGCTCGGCGCGACTCCCGCGACTCCGGCCGGCGCAATCGGCGCGCGCTCGCTGGTCTACTGGGCGCGCGACGCCCGCTTTGCGCGGCAGCTCGTGCTGGTGCCGCTCATGCCAGCGCTGCTGATCCTGTTGGGCACGCTGGTGCACGCGAACTGGATGGCCTACCTGGCCCCGCCGATCGTGGCCGGCCTGCTGCCGCTCACGCTGTTCGCCGTCATCTCGTACGACGGCACGGCGTACGCGCTGCACCTGTCGTCGGGCGTTCGCGGCATCGATGATCGGATCGGACGGGCCGCGGCGATCCTCGCCTTCGCGCTGCCCGCCCTGGTGATCGTCTCGCTCGTGTCGCTGGGCGTGGTCAACGGATGGCGGGATCTTCCCGCCATCTTCGGCATCTCGCTCGGGGTGCTGCTCTCGGGACTGGCCGCGGTCTCGGTGTCGTCGGCGTCGATCGTCGTGCCGGTCGCCCGGTCGGGACGCAATCCGTTCACCGCACAGGCCGGATCCGGGATGACGTCGCTCGCGGCGTCGTACGCGGTGACCGGGGTGACGATCGCCCTCGCGGTGCCGGAGCTCGCGCTCGGCATCGCGGCCCTGGTCATCCACTCGGCGTTGCTCGGCTGGCTGGCCCTCGCGGTTGGCGTGCTCTGGGGCGCCGGGTCGCTGGTCATCGGCGTGCGGGTCGGAGGCCGCATCCTGGACCGGACCGGTCCGGCTCTGTTGGCCAGGATGCGGCGAACCGGCGGATAGGGCAGCCGACTAGGCCGCGAGCCCGAGTTTCTTGCGCAGCATCGCCACGTGACCCGTGGCCTTGATGTTGTACAAAGGCAGGGTGATCCGACCGTCTTCGTCGAGCACGAACGTGGCCCGGATGACGCCGTGCACCAGCTTTCCGTACAGCTTCTTCTCGCCGTATGTCCCGTACAGGGCGTGCACTGCGCGGGTCGGATCGCTCAGCAGCGGAAAGGTGAGCCCCTTGTCGTCGGCCATCTTCTCGATGGCGGGCAGTTCGTCGCGCGACACCCCGACCACCGAGTAGCCGGCGGTCTCGAGGGTGCCGAGGCTCTCTTCGAAATCGCAGGCCTGCGCTGTGCACGCCGGCGTGCCCGCCTCGCCGTAGAAGTACAGAATGACCTTCCGCCCGCGAAGGCCCGAGAGCGTGAGTGGGCGGCCGTTCTGGTCAGTGAGGGTGAAGTCGGGAGCGAACTCGCCCGCTTCGAGGCGGAGGGGATCGGGCATGTTTCCAGCCTAGATGTCCGTTTGGCGCGCCCGGGGGCCCGGGTGCTATCGTGGCCTCTCGGTCCGGTTCACGCCGGATTGCGCACCTCTAGCTCAATTGGCAGAGCAACTGACTCTTAATCAGTGGGTTCCGGGTTCAAGTCCCGGGGGGTGTACGAAAGCCCCGTACCTCTCGCCAGGTGCGGGGCTTTTCTCGTGCGGGGCCTTCAGCCGCGGGCTCGCACGGTATAGCGGTGCTCGGGTCGACCGGTGCGGCCGTATCTCAGGTCGAGGAGAACCGCCCCGCTCTGCTCCAGCTGTGTCAAGGAGCGCTGGGCGGTCGCTCTGCTGATCCCGATCGTCCCGGCGATCTCGGCCGCGGATAGACCCCCTTCGGCCCCGGCAAGCGCGTCGTAGACGGCTCTCAGAGTCGGAGCTAAGTGGCTAGACCCCGCCCCGTCCGGCCGGCGCCTGGTTGGGCGCAGCTGTTCGAAGATGCGATTGATGTCGCCTTGGGTGGCCTCTTCAGGCAGTTGGTCGAGGCGCTCGATCGCGGAGCGGAAGGCCGTGAGGCGCTCGGCCAGCGCGGCGAACGCGAACGGCTTGACCAGATAGTCGGTCACGCCCAGTCGCAGCGCCGAGCGGACGCTGGCGACGTCGTTCGCCGCCGAGATCACGATCGCCGCGGGCGGCGACGGCCGGGTCAGCATCTGCTTGAGGGTGGTCAATCCGTCGACATCGGGGAGGTAGATGTCCATCAAGACCAGGTCGGGATGCAATGAGTCGGCCAGCTCGATGGCCTCGGCGCTGGTGTGAGCCTGGCCGATCACGCGGAATCCGGGCACGCGTTCCACGAAGTCGACGTGAAGGGCGGCCACGCGAAAGTCATCGTCCACCACGAGCACGCTGAGGGGAGAGTCGTTCACTGCGCGCCGACCGACGCATCTGCCGGGGTCACGGGCAGGATCACCGTGAAGGTGGCGCCCGGGCCTTCGGTGACCGAGATGGACCCGTCGAGTTTGCTCACCGTCTTTTCGACCAGTGACAGGCCGAGGCCGGCATGCCTGAGCAGGGACCCGCGCTTGGTGGTGTATCCATTCGTGAAGATCTGCGGGATCGCGCCATCGGGCAGACCGGGACCGTTGTCTGACACCACGACGGTCACCGACAGCGCGGACTCGACCACGCTGACCTGAACCCGACGGGGAGGTCGAAGGGGTCCGAGCGCGTCGAAGGCGTTGTCGATCAGGTTGCCAAGAATCGTCGTCAGAGACTGCACGTGCTCGGGCGCTCTGCCCAATGACGTGTCGGGCGAGACCGTGAACTCGATGCCGCGTTCGTGAGCCTCCGCCGCCTTGCCGAGCATCAGACCGACGATCTGGGGCGACGCGATCTTGGTGCGCAGGCTTTGGTCGAAGTCGGCGGACCCTCCCCGAATCTCCTGGATGTAGTCGAGCGCTTCGTCTGCCCGACCGAGCTCGAGCAGTCCCGCGATCGCGTGCATCCGATTCGCGAACTCGTGCTGCTGCGCCCGCATCGACTCCGTGAAGCTGCGTTCGCCATCCAGTTCGCGGCTGAGGGCCTCCAGATCGGTGCGGTCTTGAAGCGTGACGACCGAGCCGTGGGGTCGACCGGCTAAGACGACCGGCATCCGATTGATCACCAGGCAGTGGTCGTCGGTGATGACGATGGCGTCCTTCACCGTGCTGGTCGCGGTGAGGGCATCGAGAAGGGGACCGACCGGCAGCACTTCGTCGAGCGGTTGGTCGAGCGAACCGGGGGGAAGTCGCAGCAGGCGCTGCGCTTCGTCATTGATGACGCTGATCCGACCAGCCGGATCGACCGCGATCACGCCCTCCCGAATGCCGTGCAGGGTCGCCTCGCGCTCTTGCAGCAGCCGGGCGACCTCGTCGAGCTCCAGGCCAAAGGTTCGGCGCTTGAGCAGGGTGGCCAGACCGAACGATGCCAGACCACCGATGGCGAGCACGGCCGCCACCCAGATGCCATACGTCGGCAATTGGCCGAGCAGTTCCCCGGAAACGGAACTCTCCTGGATGCCGACCGACACCTCGCCGACCAGGGCCCCGCTCATTCCGTAGAGGGGAACGCGAGCATTCGCCGTCACCCCGGTTGAGCCGTTGTTGACCCCCAGGTGTGTCTTGCCGTCTCTGGCCATGACAGGTTCGCTCACCTTTTGACCGATCAGGGCGGGATTGGGATGGGAGTGACGAACTCGATTCAGGTCGATGACTACCACATAGGCGGCCCCGGTTCGGTCTGCAGTGCTCGAGGCGAGAGACTGCACCTCGGCCGCGCACTCCGGAGGGCCGGTCGGAATGCAGGCGCGGACGCTCAGATTCTCGGCGAAGGTCTGGGCGATGTCGGACGCGCGGGTCTGGTACTCGTGGTCGAGGTTGTCGCGGGTCGTCTGCGCGAAGAGCAGGAACGCAACCGCTAACGAGACAGTGAGGATCGCCAACTGGGCCAAGAAGATCTGGCTCGAGAGTTTTCTGATCCGTCGTCGCATCGTGACCTGATTATCGCTGTGCCGGGGTTTCGGCGCACTGCGCAGAATGCGCGAAACCCGTCGAAATGCGCAGAAACGGCCAATGGCGCACAAGCGCGACACGGGCCTAGCCGGCCGCGCAATATGACCCAACAGCAACGCGAAGACAGAGAGGTCTCTTGCGCATGGGCACCCCCACTCCCTCCCCGGAATCTCAGAGCGCCGCCATTGGTGGCCCCGATGACGCCGCCCGCATCGACATCGTCGACTTGACGAAGCGATACCTCACCCCGAAGGGCGAGACGTTCACCGCCATTCGGGACGTATCGCTGACGGTCGAACCCGGCCAGTTCTGCGCCATCGTCGGACCGACCGGATGCGGCAAGTCGACGACGCTCGCCCAGGTTTCCGGTCTCGAGCACCCGAGCGCTGGTTTCGTCGCCGTCGGTGGACAGCGCGTCGACGGCATCACCGATGGCGTCAGCTACATGTTCCAATCCGACTCCCTGTTCCCCTGGAAGACCGTGCTCGGCAACGTGATGATGGGGCCTGTCCTCCTGGGTACCCCCAAGCTTCAGGCGACGAAACTCGCGCTCGATTGGTTGCGGCGAGTTGGTCTGAGCGGCTTCGAAGACCGCTACCCGCACCAGCTGTCTGGCGGAATGCGCAAGCGAGTTTCGATGGCGGCCGCCCTGATCAACCGCCCTCGCATCCTGCTGATGGATGAGCCGTTCGGCGCTCTCGACGTGCAGACCAAGGCGATCATGCAGGGCGAGCTCCTGCAGCTCTGGGAAGAACTGCGGCCCTCGGTGCTCTTCATCACCCACGACCTGGACGAGGCGGTCACCCTCTCGGACCGGGTGGTCATCATGACCAGCAGCCCTGGCACCGTCAAAGACATCTTCGATATCGACCTGCCGCGCCCGCGCGGAGACGTGCAGATGATCCGGCACGAGAAGCGCTTTCTCGAACTGCAGGGACAGATCTGGGAGTCACTCAAAGACGAGGTGACACGCGCATACGCGCAGACGGCGGGTGCGGCATGACCGCGGCGAGGGTCAACGTGAACGGCTACTACGTGATCCCACCGGACGAGGTGGACCCCAGGGCCTCAGCGAAACGCGCGCGAACTCGTCGCACGATCTGGATCTGGGTAGGACGCCTCCTGGCCCTCGTGGTCGTGTTCGGCGGGTGGCAGATTTGCACCTCCCTGCCCGAGCATTCGTTCCTCCGGGTCGACAAGTTCTTCTTCGGGCAGCCGACCGGCATCTGGGACAGCCTGGTTCACCTCTTTACGGTGGGGACCGCCTTCGGGACGATCTGGGAGAACCTCTGGGTCACCGTCCAGGAGGCCTTTCTCGGTTTCTTGCTTGG
The DNA here is from genome assembly GCA_039928695.1 of Pseudolysinimonas sp. Classification (GTDB taxonomy): domain Bacteria; phylum Actinomycetota; class Actinomycetes; order Actinomycetales; family Microbacteriaceae; genus Lysinimonas. Next base: position 144,159 of record JBDSSQ010000004.1, read on the forward strand.
AACGGTCACCGGCGTGATCTTCGGCATCCTGCTCGGCTCGAACCGCTACCTGGCATCGGTGTTCAGCCCGTACATCAAGATCTTGAACGCAATCCCTCGCATCGTGCTCGGGTCGATCTTCTTCGTCGCATTTGGCTTCGGGATCTTCCCGAAGATCCTGCTGGCGGCGGTGCTTGTTTTCTTCGTGGTGTTCTTCAACGCCTTCCAGGGCGTGCGCGAAGTCGATCAGAATCTGGTCGCCAACGTGCGGGTGCTCGGGGCATCGCCGCTGCAGGTCGCACGGCACGTGACCATCCCCTCGGCCATGAGTTGGATCATCGCGAGCCTGCACACCGCGTTCGGGTTCGCCATCATCGGTGCGCTGGTCGCCGAGATCCTCGGTGCCACGCGCGGGATTGGCTTGATCATCAGCCATGCGCAGGGGACCTTCGATCCCGACACGGTCTTCGCCTGCATGGTGATCGTCGCCGTCTTCACGCTGGTGGCCGAGTACCTGATCAGCATGCTCGAGCACACCCTGCTCAAGTGGCGTCCGCCGAGCCGGTCAGACGTTCCAGCGATCTGACCCCATCTGCTCATCCCTCTTGCACTCACCATGCCGGCATCCGTCGGCGCTCACTGAAAGGAAACATGCATCAATGAAGAAGCGCATGATCACAGCAGCCGCGGTCGTCGGGGCGGCAGCACTCGCCCTGGCCGGCTGTGCAGGCACCTCGGGCGGCACGACATCATCGGGCGGCGCCGCTCCACTTGCGAACGTCTCGATGATGGTCGGAGGCATCGACAAGCAGATCTACCTGCCGTACCAACTCGCGCAGAGCTTGGGCTTCTACAAGAAGTACGGCATCAACATGACCCTCTCCACCGAGCAGAACGGCGGCGTCGGAGCTGAGGATGCCATGGCCTCCGGTCAGGTGGACCTCGCGGGCGCCTGGTACATCCACACCGTCGACTTCGGGTCGAAGGGCAAGGACGTCGTCGACCTGGTCCAGCTGTCCGGTGCACCGGGGGAGCGCATCATGTGCAACCCGAAGAGCGGCGTCAAGTCGGCGGCCGACTTCAAGGGCAAGACCATGGGCGTCACCGACCTTGGCTCGGGCACCGATGAGTTGACGCAGTTCCTGGCCGCGCAGAACGGCATCACCCGGAGCCAGTACACGACCCTCGCGGTCGGCGCCGGAGCGACGGCGATCGCCGCGATCAAGAGCGGGACCGCCGATTGCGTGATGACCACACAGCCAACGGTCGGTGCCTTGGAGACCCAGAAGCTCGCCACGACCGCGGTCGACCTGGCGACGGCAGAGGGAGCGCAGAAGGCGCTGGGCGGCGACTGGCCGGCTGCGAGTGTGCTGACGGAGGCCAGTTGGGCGAAGGCGCACCCGGCAGCAGCTCAGGGGGTCGTCAACGCCCTGGTCGCGACGATGCACTGGATCAACACCCACACGGCGGCTCAGATCGCCGATAAGCTGCCCGCCGAGTTCGTGCAGAACGCGACCATCACCAAGGCGCAGTACGTCTCTGGTCTCCAGTCTGACAAGGGCCAGTTCCTGCCGGATGGCATCATGCCCGCCGGAGGCCCGAAGGTCATCTTCGCCATGGAGAAGGCCAACGGCGTCGACACCTCGAAGCTGAACTACGCCGACACCTTCACCAACAAGTACGCCATTGCCGCGAACAAGCTGGAGGGTTTCAAGGTCACGACGACGCCGGCTGGTGCTGACGGCTGATTTCATCTCAGTCCGGGGCCGATCCGCCTATGGCGGGTCGGCCCCATTTTCTTCGTACTAGCGCGGGATGTGGGTCGTGCCGCTCTTCACCGTCGCCGTCGTGTAGCCGATCTGCGTGCCCGTTACGGCGACGCGCAGGTTGCTGTTCGCGTCGGAGGCAGCCACCACGTAGCTCGCTCCCGTCGCGCCGGCTATGGCCGTCGCGCCGCGGTACCACTGGAAGGTCAGGGTCGGCGACGGGGCCCAGACGCCGGGTTCCACGGTCAAGGTGTTGCCAACATGCCCGACGCCCGAGATGGTGGGAGTCGAGGTCGTCAGTGTGCCACCCGTGACGATCGCCGTCGGAGCGCTGACGGTCGTCGTCGAGTGGTAGCCCTCCTTCGAGCCGGTCACGGCCACGGTAAGTGTCGAGGCGGCATCCGCTTCGGAGACGACGTAGCTGCTCGCGGTGGCTCCACCGATGGGGTTGCCGTTCTGCGACCACTGATAGCTGAGAGTGACCGGTGACGGCCCCCAGGTGCCCGCGTGCGCATGCAGCGTGCGGCCGACGATCGCGTTGCCGGTGATGGTCGGGGTCGCAGACGCGAGCGTGGTCGACGGCATGGTCAGGTCGACCCCGGTGAGCGACTTTCCGGCCTTCACTGTGATCGTCTTGGCGGTCGCTTGGCTGCTCTTGTTGCCCAGCCACTGAGGGACGAAGTCCGTCGTGTCACCCTGCGGCTCGAACCGGAGGGTGTACTTGCCCGGTGCGAGGTTGGAGAGGGTGTACGACCCGTCACCAGCGTAGGTCTCGGTGGCTTCGGATCCGTCAGGACGGATCAGGTAGACCGTGGCATTGGTCGCCGGGAACACCGCTCCATTGGAGGCGAGGCCGGTCACCGTGCCGGAGATGGAGGCACCAGCACCCAACGTGGCATTGATGCCCGTGATCGCTTGGCCTTCTGCGACATGGATGACGGTGGCGTTCGAAGGGGTCGACGCGCCGTTCCACCAGCTCATCGCGTAGGCGCCCGCACTTGACGGGTCGAAAGACACGGTGAAATCACCGGCGCGCAGGGCCGGGATCGTGAAGTGGCCGTCGTCGTCAGTGAAGCTGCTGACCGCGTAGAAGTCGCCGGATCTGAGCGCGCTCACGCTCACATTCGCGAGCGGAGCATGCGACGCATCCGTTACCGTTCCGCTGATCGACGCCCCGGGCACCAGGGCGAAGTCGTACCCAGTGAGCTGCGAGCCCGCCTCGACGGTGATGTACTGCGCATCGGCCTGGGTCGAGGCACCGGACCACCACTGGTCGAGCAGGTTGTCTGAGAAGGCCGGGAAGACGTGCAGCGCCACGCTACCGGGCGTGACGCCGCTGATCGTGTACGTGCCGTCTGATTCGATTCCCGCGGAGGTGGTGGGCGTGCCGTCCGGCGTCACGACCGTGACAAAGCCCCCGCCCTGCGGTTGCCCGGAACTGGCATTGGTGATCGTTCCACTGATCGAGCCGGTGGTCGCGCCGGTGGCAGGCTCGAGGATCGCGTCTTTGCCGGTGGCCGTCTCACCGAGGGCAACGGGAAAGTAGGTGGCGTCGGCGAGCGTGGCGGCGCCAGACCACCACTGCGGGGCGATCGTTCCGCTGACCCCGCCGGCGTAGGCCACGGTGTACGACCCGGCATGCAAGTTGCGCAAGGTAAATGTGCCGTCGAATCCCACCGGCGCAAAGGCGACGACGCCGCCGCCTTGCTCGATGGCCGACACGTTCGCGCCAAACAACGGACCGGAATCGGAGGTGACTGTTCCGGTGATCGCTCCTGCGAGGGGCAGAATCGCGTCGATCCCGGCGACCGCTTCGTGGTCGGCGACCACGATGGGCGTCGCGGACGCCGCGGTCGCGGCGCCATTCCACCACTGCAGCTCCACCAGATAAGGCGAGTTGAAGTCCGGCTCGAAAGACACCGTGTAGCTCGCCGCTACGACGTTGTCGAAGGAGTAATGGCCGTCAGCATCGGTCGTGGCGTAGGCAACGAATGTCCCGCCCGGAAGGGTGAGGGTGACGCCGACGTCAGCAAGGCCGACACCCGGTGCGTCGCTGCCCGTCACCGTCCCTGAGATGCTGCTCGCGCCCGAGGCGATGGCGGTGAGAGGAGTCGCAAGCGCCCCTCCGATGGCCAGCGCGATGACCGCCAGTAGAGCGGCAATGGTTCGGACGCGGCGGACGGGCCGGGGCGCGATTGCAGACGTCATCTGTCTCACTCGATTCGAAGGTGGGAAACGGCGAGACACCGGAGCGATGCTCGAATGTTCGGAGTCTAGGGTCGCGGACGCCCGACCAACAAGAGGGAAGGTCAGGTGCGGGGCGCTCAGGGCTTGCGACTCTTGCCCGGGCCCCCACTCGGCTGGGCCGTCGGGTGGCCCGAAGCCCCGCCGTGGGATTCCTTCGGAGGAGGCGTTGCCGCATTCGTGGCACCGTTGCCCGGGTGGTCGCCCGGCCCGGGACGATCGGTGGCACTGGGGTGCGGAGAAGGCGAGGCCCGCCGGGAGGGCGCCGTGGGCGCCCCTGGCGCTCCGTGGTTGTCGTGCGGCGTGAAGCCCACGGTGCCCGAAACAATCGCCCCGGTCACGACTTGGTATGCCTGCTGGGCCGCCGAACGGACCTCGGGACTGGCCGCTGCCGCCGTGACTCCCACGCCGAGCATGCCCACCGCGACCATCGCGGTGACCAGGCCGCCGCGGCGCCGGGTCCTCGGCCGCCGTCGCCGGGGAGTCATGAGGGAGGTCAACTCGGCCGAGGGCATCGGTCGCACTGACGTAGCGGCTCGATGCAGTTCGATCAGCATGCCGCGGAGCTGGGGATCGTCGGTCAACTGCGCCTCGGCCAGGAGCCGATCGACCTGATCAGTCATGTTCGGGTGCCCCGTTCCAGGAGGCGCGAAGCGTTTTCAGCGCGCGGAACTGCAATTGCTTGACTGCCCCGACCGTCTTGTCCATGACCTGGGCGGCTTCTTCGAGCGTCATCCCTGCGACGACGCGCAGCAGGAGGGCTTCACGCTGCTCATCACCTAGAGAGCTGACCAAAGCGAAGATGTTGGTCTCACCGAGGGATGCGAACGCCGATTCCTCGGCGGAGGGTGCGCGGCGCGGATCGGATTCCGACTCGAAGGGAACGGCAAGGGGCTGGCGCGTTCGGGCGCGGTGATGGTCAACGACGCGGGCGTGCGCAATCGAGAAGGTCATGGTCCTCACGTCGTCATCACCTCCTGGGATGCGGTCGAGGGTTCGGTAGAGAGCGAGAAAGACTTCGTGGGTCGTGGCCTCCGGATCATCGATCCCGTGAGATCTCAGGTACCCGAGGACGGCGGGGGCGAGTTGCTGGTAGGCCGCCGTGAAGCGCTCGGAGAGCGTGTGGTCGTCCGAGGGTGACGGCGTCTTTCCCACCAGTTCGGTTCTCCCGTTTCGGCTGGCGGGGCGAACCGGCACCACCGGTCCGCCCCGACCACGGACCGGCCACGATCAGTCTGGCGCGGTCCGCTGATCTCGCGGCCCTAGTGTCCGTGAGAACCCTGAGAGTCGTCGCCGTGATCATCCCCCGACTTGCCGTGGTCGTCGCTCTGGGTCGGGTGCGAGGTCGGCTTGGGGTTGTTCGCGTGCTTGGCGGCGAGGATCGGGGCGCAGTAGTCGGCGATGCTGCCCGCCGAACTGGACGCGTTCAGAAGCGCCGCATATGCCACTGAGTGGGTATTCAACCCGCCGGAGGTGAAGGCCCTGCACAGTCCGAATGCGGCTGGCCCGGTCGCGTCGGGTCCATGAGTAGCGCTCGGCGACGGCGTGGGGTCTTCGGTGGGGTCCGGCGTCTCGGTGGCGTCATCCGTGGGCGTCGCAGACGCGGTTTCGCTGGGGTCGGACGCCGGTGCCCCGTCGAATCCACCGGTTGCGGCGGCGGCTACAGCGGTGCCTCCTCCGACGGCGACCAGCGCGAGAGCGGCGATCGCCACCTTGGTTCCGATTGCGGTTGCGATGAAAGACACGCGAGAGACCTCCAGGTTGACGTGTTGCGAGCCAGACCTCGGTGGTGGGCTCAGTCGGGTAATCGTCCACGCGGCGAAAACGTCACGCGGCGCGCGCCGTAGGCTCGAACCATGGACTTTCGCTACCTCGGCAACTCGGGCCTCAAGATCTCTGAAATCACCTACGGCAACTGGCTGACTCACGGTTCGCAGGTCGAGAATGACGCGGCGCTTGCCTGCGTTCGAGCAGCGTTGGATGCGGGCATCACGAGCTTCGACACGGCCGACGCCTACGCCAATACGGCCGCCGAGACGGTCCTGGGTGACGCACTGAAGGGCGAGCGCCGGGCATCCCTCGAGATCTTCACCAAGGTGTATTGGCCGACGGGGCCCAAGGGGCCGAACGACTCCGGCCTCAGCCGCAAGCACATCTTCGAGTCGATCGACGGATCTCTGACCCGGCTGCAGACCGACTACGTCGACCTGTATCAAGCGCACCGCTACGACACCGAGACCCCGCTCGAAGAGACCATGCAGGCCTTCGCCGACGTGGTGCGGCAGGGCAAGGCCCTGTACATCGGCGTGAGCGAGTGGACGGAAGACCAACTGCGCGCCGGGCACGCCTTCGCGAAGCAGCTCGGCATCCAGTTGATCTCGAACCAGCCGCAGTACTCGGCGCTGTTCCGCGTGATCGAGGCAGAGGTGGTGCCGACGTCGCAGCAGCTCGGCATCTCGCAGATCGTCTGGTCGCCGGTGGCGCAGGGCGTGCTGGCAGGCAAGTACCTGCCAGGAGCGGCGCTGCCGGAGGGCACGCGCGCCACGGATTCCAAGGGCGGCGAGAACACCATCAAGCCGTTCTTGACCGACGAGGTGCTGACGCGGGTGCAGAAGCTCGCGCCGATCGCGGCCGAGCTCGACCTGACGATGGCGCAGCTTGCCGTGGCGTGGGTGCTGCAGAACCCGAACGTGGCCGCGGCGATCATCGGGGCGTCTCGCCCCGAGCAGGTGGCCGAGAACGTGAAGGCGGCCGGCGTCGTCATTCCGGCCGACGCCATGGCCGCGATCGACGAGGCGCTCGGCGACGTCGTCATCCGTGACGCGGCTGAGACCGCCGAGCGCGCTCCGAAGTCGCGGCCGAGTTAGTCATCGGGTGAAGGAAGCGCGGATGTCCCAGGATGCCCCGCGTCCGGTCGAGGTCTTTCGCCTGCCGGGATTCTTGCCGTTCTGGCTGGCTGGCAGCGTGTCGATGTTCGGCAGTTTCATCACGGCGCTGGCGCTCCAGGTGCTTGTCGTGGAAAGCCTTCACGGCAACGCCTTCGAGGTGGGCCTGCTCAAATCGGCGACCTGGCTGCCATACGTGCTGCTCGGCCTGGTGGTTGGCGCCCTGATCGAACGGCGGCGGCGGATTCCGATCCTGATCACCGCCGACCTGGCCAGGGCCATCATCCTGCTGGCCATCCCGGGGCTCTGGCTGCTCGGTTGGCTGACCCTTCCCGCCCTGCTCATCTTCGTAGGGGTGTTCGGTCTCTTCAGCCTGCTCAACGACTCGGCCTTGCAATCTGTGCTGCCGCGGATCGTTCCGGCGTCGTCGCTGTTGCATGCCAACGCACGCATCGACCAGAGCTATTCGGTTGCCGAGACCTCCGGGCCGGCCATCGCGGGCGGTCTGGTTTCGCTGATCGGGGCACCATTCGCGGTGTTAGTGGACGCCGTGACCTACCTGTTCTCCGCCGCGGCCCTGACCCGCGTGCGACTGGCCGAGCCCCGCGCGGTGCCTGGCGTGCGCTCTCACCTCGGACGCGACATCCGCGACGGCCTCCGCTGGGTGTACACGCACCGCACCCTGGCGCCGATGGCGGTGTCGACGCATGTCTGGTTCCTGTTCTCGAGCATGTTGAACACGGTGTTCGTCCCTTTTCTGCTGACCGGTCTGGGGATGAGTGCCTTCCAGCTCGGGATCGCGCTGGCGGCTGCCGGAGTGGGTGGGCTGGCCGGAGCGCTGCTCGCGACACGAATCGGCCTGCGCTGGGGCGTGGGGTGGACGGTCATCGTCGGAACCGCTCTGATGGCGGTGGCGTGGATCCTGATCGCCGTCGTGCCGACCGGTCATGGCGCTGGCTGGCAGTGGGCGTCTCTGGCGTTCGTCGCGGTCGGGCAGGCTCTGTATGGATTCGCGCTGGGCGCCGAGAACGCGAACGAGATGGGTTACCGTCAGGCCGTGACTCCTGATGCCCTGCAGGGTCGGATGAACGCGACGATGCGCTCGATCAATCGCACGGCGCTGGTGATCGGCGCGCCGGTCGGCGGACTGCTCGCCGACGCGATCGGGTTTCGCCCGACCATCCTGATCGGCGTCGCCGGACTTCTGGTGTCGCTGGTGATCGTAGCCGCGTCGCCGTTCCGAACGGCACGGCATGGCGAGGTGGCTCCGGAGTTCGACAACCCGGGATCGCCGCCGGATTCGGTGACGCCGTGATCGTCGGAGGCGACGTCACGCTGAGCGTGGTGCACAAGTCGGTGCCGCCGGTGTTCTGGGGGCGCGCGGCGATCGACGTGGCGGCGGAACGGCATCCGCTCACCGACTTCTCGACGCCGATGCTGAGCTTCGATCGGGCGGCGTCGGACCACAACGTCGCGACGCTGATGAGCTGGGCGCGATCAAGCGGAGTCGAGTTGGCGCCGCACGGCAAGACGACGATGTCTCCTGTGCTCTGGGGGCGGCTGCTCGACGCCGGAGCCTGGGGTCTTACCGTGGCAACGCCCTGGCAGGCGCAAATCGCGCGAGCGGTCGGTGTCTCGCGGCTGTTGATCGCGAATCAGGTGGTGGATCCGCTGGCGATCGCGTGGCTTGCTGCCGAGACGGATGCCGGGGCCGAGATCGCCTGCTGGGTGGACTCGGTCGAGGGCGTCCGGTTGCTCGCGGATTCGGCAGGCACGCGCCCCCTGGACGTGCTGGTCGAACTCGGCGCTGCCGGCGGGCGCACGGGTGCGCGCGGCACGGAGGCCGCGCTTGCGGTTGCGCGCGCCGTGCTGGCCGCGCCGCGCCTCCGCTTGCGCGGAGTCGCCGGCTACGAGGGCAGCTACGGCACGGATCGCGGGGAGGCGACTCTCACTCGGGTGCGGTCGTATCTGACCGAGTTGCGCGAGTTGGCCGAGACACTGCTGTCGTGGGATGCCCTCGTGGATCCGATCGTGACGGCGGGCGGCAGCGCGTTCTTCGACTTGGTGGCGCAAGAACTCGCGCCCCTGGCAACTTCGCGGGGCCGGGATGTCACGGTCGTGCTGCGCTCGGGAGCTTTTCAGGCGCACGACGAGGTGTTCTACGACGGGATCTCGCCCTTCGCGCAGCCGGGATCGGCGCCCGCGTTGGAGTTCCGGCCAGCGCTTGCGGTGTGGTCGCGGGTGGTCTCGCGGCCCGAGCCGGGGCTGGCGCTGCTCGATGCCGGCAAGCGCGACCTGCCGGTGGACTTGGGGATGCCGGTGGTGCACGGGCATCCCGGCGCGGTCGTCACCGCGGTGAACGACCAGCACAGCTACGTGTCGCTGCCGACCAACTCGCGGATCGCGGTTGGCGACATCGTGCGGCTGGGGATCTCGCACCCGTGCACGGCGTTCGACAAGTGGAGGCTGATTGTGGAGGTCGATTCGGCGGACGCGGCTTCTCCCGTGGTCGTCGGATTCCTGGAGACGTTCTTCTAGTTGGCACACTCCCGTTTTCACGGACAGTCCGTGAGAACGGGAGTGTGCCGCAACCAAGACCCAGACCTGCAGCCGAGCCCAGTACGCCGATGGCCCCGGCAGCGATCCGCCGGGGCCATCGAGACGCGAACGCGTCGCCCTACCTCTACTTCTTCTTCGGAGTGGCCTTCGGCGCGACCTGGGCCGCAGCCGCGCCGCCCGTTCCGAAGACCTCCTTCTCCATGGCGTCGTATCCCTCGGCCTCCGGGTCGCGGTGCAGACCGCCGCTGAGGGCGTACTCCTCCTCGGGCGAGAGCACGAGGCGCTTCCGTCCATAGAAGGCGAACGCCAGAAGCCCGATCGCGTACACCACGGCAATGGCCGCGATCGCGATCTGGTATCCGGGGTTGAAGAGGAAGGCGATGAAGATCGCCGCGGCGATCACACCGGCGATCACAGCGCCCACGACGCCCGTCGGACTCTTGTACGGCCGCACCGCGTTCTTGAAGCGCCGTCGCAGCACGATGAACGCGATCATCTGCATCAGGTACGAGACCACGGCGCCCCAAATCGCGATGTTCAGCTCGATGGCTCCGGCCACCGTGCCGACGCCCTTGCTGGCCGCGGTGATGGCATCCACGACCACCAGCACGATGAAGCCGATGACGGCGCCGACGATCAGCGCGTTGAGCGGGGTGCTGCGCTTGCCGGTGATCGAGAGGAACTGCGGGTAGTAGCCCGCCCTCGACAGCGAGTACATGTTGCGTCCGTATGCGTACATGATTCCCTGGAGCGAGGCCAGCAGTCCGATCAGGGCGAACACCGAGAGCACGCCGTCGAGCCCCTTGGGCACCATCTTCGAGAACCCGTCGACCAGAGGCTGACCAGACACCTGCGTCGCGGCCAGACCGAGCACGCCGGTGTTGAAGACGAGCACGGCGATGGCGGCGATCGAGAGGGTGATCAACGCGATGATGCCGGCACGGGGAATGACGCGCCCCGGGTTGTGCGTCTCCTCTGACGCGAGCGGCAGTTCCTCGATGCCGAGGAAGAACCACATCGCGAATGGGATGACGGCGAAGATCACCAGCCAGCCGTGCGGCAGAAGCTGGGTCTGTCCGGCATCCGGCTTTGTGTTCAGCAGGTGCGAGACCTGGAACCCACCGCTGGTCAACGACACGATGACGAACAAAGCGAGAATCGCCAGCGCGAGAAGGGAGACCACGATCGCCAGTCGGAAGCCGATCGCCGCGCCGAGCCAGTTGACCAGCACGAACACCGCGTAGAGCAGTAGGTAAGCGACCCAGCCCGGTAGCTGGAAGCCGAAGAACGAATGGAGCGCGAAGTTCAGGTACCCGGCCGAGAAGAAGACCACGACGGCGGTCGTAATCACGTATTCGATGGTCTCGGCGAGCCCGGTGATGAACCCACCCCACGGCCCCATCGCCGCGCGAGCGAAGGAATACGCGCCGCCGGTGTGGGGCATCGCCGCCGCCATCTCGCCGATGGAGAAGTACATGGTGAAGTACATGACGATGACGATCACGGTCGCGATCGCCATGCCTCCGAAGCCAGCGGCGTCTGTTCCCAGGTTCCAGCCCGAGAATTCACCCGAGATCACGGCGGCGACGCCGAGACCCCAGATGCCCCAGATACCGGCACTGCGCTTGAGGGTGCGTTTTTCGAAGTAGCCGGCCCCGACATCTTTGTACTGGGCGCCGCCAACGGTTTTGGTATTACTCATGGGGGAGGAGTCCTTTCCAATGGTGGCTCCGAGAATGGCCGCCATTGGTACCTCTTGTCTACCTTTGGATGTAAAAACTGTGTGACATGTTCTCGACGACTGCGACGAGCCGTAGTGTGTAATGGTCGGATCGCCCCGATCGCGCGATCGTCGCCCCCGACCCCTGCCCAGGAGAGTGCCATGGCCGTTCGCTCCGGAAACCTCACGATCGACGAACTCGGCGCGCTCATCGACAAGCGTGAGATCGACACGGTGATCGTCGCGTTCTGCGACATGCAGGGTCGGCTGGTCGGCAAGCGGGCGAGCGCGCGGTTGTTCCAGGAAGACATTGCGGCGCACGGCGCGGAGGCCTGCAACTACCTGCTCGCCGTCGATGTCGAGATGAACACCGTTGACGGCTACCCGATCAGCAGCTGGGAGACCGGCTACGGCGACATGGTGCTGAAGCCCGATCTCGACACGCTGCGGGTGATCCCGTGGCTCCCGGGCACCGCGCTCGTGATGGCCGATCTGAACAAGATGGATGGATCGCCCGTCCCGCAGTCGCCCCGCGAGATCCTGAAAGGCCAGATCGCCCGCCTGGCCGAGCGAGGTCTGACGCCCTTCGTCGGAACCGAGCTCGAGTTCATCGTCTTCGAGAACACCTACCGGGATGCCTGGGCCAAGAAATACAGCGGCCTCACCCCGGCGAGCGATTACAACATCGACTACGCGCTGCTGGCATCCACTCGCATGGAGCCGCTGCTGCGCGACATCCGCAACGGCATGGATGGCGCTGGCATGTACTGCGAGGGCGTCAAGGGGGAGTGCAACCTCGGTCAGCAAGAGATCGCCTTCCGCTACACCGAGGCGCTCGCGACCTGCGACAACCACGCGATCTACAAGAACGGCGCAAAAGAGATCGCCGACCAGCACGGTCAAGCGCTCACCTTCATGGCCAAGTTCAACGAGCGCGAGGGCAACAGCTGCCACATCCACCTCTCGGTGCGGGGTGCAAAGGGCGAGGCGGTCATGGCGGGCGACGGGCCATACGGATTCAGCAAGCTGATGGAGCACTGGATCGCCGGCCTGCTCGCCACCACCTGTGAGCTCAGCCTGTTCTTCGCCCCCAACATCAACTCGTACAAGCGCTACGTGGAGGGCAGCTTCGCCCCGACCGCGATCGCCTGGGGCCTCGATAACCGCACCTGCGCGCTGCGCGTGGTCGGGCACGGCCAGGGCTTGCGGGTCGAGAACCGGGTGCCCGGCGGCGACGTCAACCAGTACCTCGCCGTGGCGGCGCTGATCGCGGGTGGCCTGTACGGCATCGAGAACGAACTCGAACTTGAGCCGATCTTCGAGGGCAACGCCTACGGCTCGGACGCGCCGCGCGTGCCCACCACCCTGCGAGACGCGGCAGCATTGTTCGCACATTCGGCAGTCGCGCAGCAGGCGTTCGGTGACGAGGTCGTCGAGCATTATCTGAACAACGCGCGTATCGAGCTGAAGGCGTTCGACGCGGCGATCACCGATTGGGAGCGGGTCCGTGGGTTCGAGAGGTTCTGACGTGCAGGTTGAGCCCAAGCCGCTGATCGGCATCACGACCTACCTGCAGCGCGCACAGACCGGGGTTTGGGACACCCGGGCTGCCTTCCTGCCCGAGACCTACATCGCGGCGATCGAGGCCGCCGGCGGCATCCCGGTGCTGCTGCCTCCGCAGCGCCTTGACGGCGGAGTCGCCGAGCAGGTCATGCGCAGGCTCGATGGGCTCATCATCGCGGGTGGCCTGGATGTCGAGGCCCGTCGCTACGGCGCAGAACCGCACGAACGCACTGATCCACCCAGCCGCATGCGCGACGACTGGGACGACGCGCTGCTCACGGCCGCGATCGACGGCGACATGCCGTTCCTGGCGATCTGTCGCGGCATCCAGGTGCTCAATGTGAACCGCGGGGGAACGTTGCACCAGCACCTGCCCGACGTCGTCGGCGACGAGCGCTATAGCGGCCAGAACGGGGTGTTCGCCGAGAACCGGGTCGAGGTCGAAGACGGATCGCAGGTCGCTGCGATCCTCGGAGCCGGCGCGCACCAGGTTAAGAGCTACCACCACCAGGCCATCGACGCGGTCGGCGAGGGGCTGAAGGTGACGGCCCACTCCGGCGGAGGCGTCGTACAAGCTGTGGAGCTCGAGGGCGTTGGGTTCGGGGTCGGGGTGCAGTGGCATCCGGAGCAGGATGCCGAAGAAGACTCGCGCTTGTTCGAGAGCCTCGTGCAGGCGGCGGCCGTCTATCGCAAGGAGAACGCGTGACCGCCGCAAGTTCGACGACGCTGATCAACCCCGCAGACGAGACCGTCATCGGTGAGGTGGAGCACACCTCGCTGGAACAGGTCGACGAGGCCGTCGCGCGAGCCGTGATCGCTCAGGCGGCATGGGCCGCTCTGGCCCCCGCCGATCGAGCGAAGGCGCTGCGCCGGTTTGCGGCGGCCGTCGATGGCGCAGTCGAAGAGTTGGCCGCACTCGAGGTACGCAACTCCGGCCACCCGATCGGCTCGGCTCGGTGGGAGGCCGGACACGTGCGCGATGTGCTCGACTACTACTCCGGTGCGCCCGAGCGGATGATCGGGGCGCAGATCCCGGTGGCCGGCGGCATCGACGTGACCTTCCACGAACCGCTCGGTGTCGTCGGCGTGATCGTGCCGTGGAACTTTCCGATGACGATCGCCTCGTGGGGCTTCGCCCCCGCACTCGCCGCTGGCAACGCCGTGCTGCTGAAGCCGGCCGACTGGACGCCGCTGACGGCGATCCGGCTAGGCGAGCTTGGGCTGGAGTCCGGACTCCCGGATGGCCTGTTCCAGGTGCTTCCGGGTCGCGGGTCGGTGGTCGGCGAGCGATTCGTCACGCACGAGCAGGTGAGCAAGGTGGTCTTCACCGGGTCAACAGAGGTCGGCAAACAGGTGGCGGCAGGGTGCGCCGCTCAGGTCAAACCGGTCACTCTCGAACTCGGCGGCAAGAGCGCCAATGTGATCTTCGCGGATTCCGATCTGGAGCGGGCCGCCGCGTCGGCACCCGGCGCGGTGTTCGACAATGCCGGGCAGGACTGCTGCGCGCGCAGCCGCATCCTGGTCGAGCGCAAGGTTTTCGACCGGTTTCTCGAGTTGCTCGAGCCGGCCGTCAAGGCCGTCAAGGTCGGGGCACCCGGCGACGACGCCACCGAGATGGGACCACTCGTCTCGAAGGCCCACTTCGACTCGGTCGAGGGCTTCCTCGGCGATGGCACCCCGGTCGCCTTCACCGGCTCGGCCCCGACCGGCCCGGGCTACTGGATGGCACCGACCGTGCTGCTGCCCGAGTCGCGCAGCTCGCGCGTGGCGGTCGACGAGATCTTCGGGCCGGTGGTGAGCGTGCTCCCGTTCGACGACGAGGGCGACGCCATCGGGCTCGCTAATGACAGCGTGTACGGCCTGTCCGGCTCGATCTGGACCAACGACCTCGGGCGCGCCATCCGGGTTTCCCGTGGCATCGAGTCGGGCACCCTCTCGGTCAACTCGCACTCATCGGTGCGGTACACCACGCCATTCGGCGGAGCCAAGCAGAGCGGTCTCGGCCGCGAACTGGGACCGGATGCCGCCCTCGCTTTCACCGATACCAAGAACGTCTTCTTCGCCAGCTAGGAGCACCATGCCACTCACCAAGATCGACCTCACCCAGCGCCTCGCCGGCAAGGTCGCCGTGATCACCGGCGGCGCCAGCGGCATCGGCCTTGCCACCGCCAAGCGCTTCGCTGCCGAGGGCGCCAAGGTCGTCATCGGGGATGTCGATCCCACCAGCGGCCAGGCGGCCGCGGAGTCGGTCGACGGGCTCTTCGTGAAGGTCGACGTCACCGACAAGGAGCAGGTGGATGCGCTGTTCGACACCGCGGCATCCAGCTACGGCTCTGTCGACATCGCCTTCAACAACGCTGGCATCTCGCCGCCAGACGACGACTCGATCGAGACCACGGAGCTCGAGGCCTGGGACCGCGTGCAACTCGTCAACCTGACGAGCGTCTACCTCTGCTCGCGCGCGGCGCTGCGGCACATGCTGCCGGCCGGTAAAGGCTCGATCATCAACACGGCATCATTTGTGGCCGTGCTCGGGTCGGCGACCTCGCAGATCTCGTACACCGCATCGAAGGGGGGCGTGCTCGCGATGACCCGTGAGCTGGGCGTGCAGTTCGCCCGGCAGGGCATCCGGGTCAACGCCCTCTGTCCAGGCCCGGTGAACACACCGCTGCTCAAGGAGCTCTTCGCCAAAGACCCGGAGCGCGCCGCCCGCCGCCTCATCCACGTGCCGGTCGGTCGTTTTGCCGAGCCGGAAGAGCTCGCGGCCGCGGTGGCATTCCTCGCCAGTGACGACGCCAGCTTCATCACGGCGTCGACCTTCCTGGTCGACGGGGGAATCAGCGCGGCCTATGTCACCCCCCTCTGAGTTGACAGGGCGAGAGCCTTCGGGCCCTGAAGGTCCCGACGGCTCGGATGCTTTCGCTGCGGCGAGCCCTCCGGGCTCGCTCATCGACGACGCCGTCTATCGTCCGGTGCGCAGCGGCAACTCGCTCGAAGACACCATCGCGCGCCTGATGCAGACCATCCGTCTCGGCGTCGTGGCACCGGGCCAGGCACTGCCGTCCGAGCGCGAGTTGGCGCTGCGCTTCTCGGTGAGCCGCGACACGGTTCGTGAGGCGATCCGCGAACTTGCGGATGCCGGCTACCTGGCGTCGCGTCGCGGCCGCTACGGCGGCACCTTTGTGAGCGATCCCCTGCCGGTGCCGGCTGCCGGCTCTGTCGCGGCGCCGTCGGCGGCCGAGTTGGACGACATCCTCGGCCTGCGCGTCATTCTCGAGGTCGGCGCCGCTCGGGCCGCCGCCGCGCGCAGCCTCGACGCATCGGAACGCGCGGCGCTCTGGGCGCGTCTTGGCGAGGTTTCGGCGTCAGGAACCGCCGATTATCGGCGCATGGACTCTCGCCTGCACCTCACGATCGCCGAGGTCGTCGGAGTCCCATCGCTCGTGACCGTGCTGGCCGACAACCGCAGTCGGATCAACGAGCTTCTCGACAGCTTTCCGCTGCTTGCGCGGAACATCGAGCACTCGAACCGTCAGCACCAGGCGATCGTGATGGCCATCCTGGCCGGTGATGAGGAGGGCGCGGCCGAGGCCATGCGCGAGCACCTCGAAGGCTCGGGTGCCCTGTTGCGCGGGTTCCTCGGCTAGACGACTGGCGGCTTGGGAGTCTTGGGGCCGGCAGCCGGCTTCGTGACTGTGCCGGGCGCGGGAGCGCCCGCGCCGCGCTGAGCAGCCGGGGCGGTAGCTCCCCCGGTAGCCGAAGGCGCTGGTGTGGGAGCCGCTGCGGCAGCAGTCGCTCGCATCCTCGGTGCCGGCGAGCCGTTCAGCTCGAGGTAGCGCTGCGAGGCCTTCGTGCCGAACCACAAGAAGCGCGCAAGCAACACGATCAGCACAACCAGGATGGCCAGCAGGATGAAGGTGCCGAGTGCCCAGACGATGACGCCGAAGATGCCGGCGAGCGTGCCGAATCCGTGTCCGATGGGTCCGTACATATCAGTAGTCCTCCGCTTCATTCGACCGTTCGATGACCGTGCCGACGGCGAGTGCGACGGTGGCCCCGAACACGATCCACTGCAGGATCAGGCGCCAGTCGCGCGGTCCGCTGGTCGTGGAGCGGACCACGCCGATGCCCGCGAACAGCGAGCTCCAGATGCTGGGGCTGAACAGGAACTTGCGCACGGATCCTCCAACGGGGTCGGATTCAACGCTACCTTGCCGGTCGGTGAGCCGCACCCGAGAGGTCTCGAAACCGAGAGGTTGCTGGGCGAATGCCCCGAATCTGACCGATCGGTCAAAATCTGACCGATCGGTCAATTAGCCTCGAGATCATGCCCACCACTGCCGACGACCTGCGACGCGTCGCCCTTCAGGAGTTCGCCGCCGCCGGGTACCTCGGGACCTCACTTCAGCAGATCGCCGACCGCGCTGGCGTGTCGAAGGCGACCGTCCTGTACCACTTCACCTCGAAAGAAGTACTGCTCGAGGCGGTGCTGTCGCCTGCGCTCGATCAGCTGGACGGCATCCTCGGCCAGGTCGGTCTTGCCGGGCTTCAACGGGGTGGCCAGTCCCGTACCGAGTTTCTCGAGCGCTTCGTCGACTTTCTGCTCGAACACCGCTCTGCGGTGTACATCTTCGTCAATCAGGCGACCTCGCTTGTCGACATCCCGGTGGTCGAACGTGCCAATGCCGAGATCGAGCTGATCTCGCGGTACTTCGAAGAGAACGTGGGGTCTGTCGAAGAGAAGGTGCGATTCGGGGTGGCGTTGGGCGGTGCCGCCTACCTGCTCGCGGGCGCTCCGGTATCGATGCCCGAGCCAGACCTCGGTGCCCTGCGCACGGCGTTGCTCAACGTGCTCAGCGACCTGCTTGCTCCGTCAGCCCCATCCCGTTCCACCACTCGCTCCACCGGCACTGCCGACTGATTCGGGGGAATCATGGCCACCCTTCTCTATCGCATCGGGCGCTTCGCCTACCGTCGAGCACTTCTCGTTCTGCTGGCGTGGGTCATCCTTGCGGCGGGCGCCCTGGCCGGCGGCGTCGCCCTCGGCGGCCAGCTGCAGGATTCCTACGCGATCCCGGGCACCGAATCGCAAAAGGCGATCGACCTGCTTTCTGCCGTCTTTCCGCAGACGGCGGGAGCGAGTGCCGAGATCGTGGTGCAAGACGCGAATGGCTCCGACCTGAAGAGTGCAGACGGCGCCCTGATCGAGAAGGTGGTCGCGCGTCTCAACGACGTGAAGGGCGTCGAGCAGGCGCTGTCGCCGTACAGCGGCTATGCAACAGCCGCGGTCAGCGGCGACGGCTCGACCGTGATCATCGCTGTGCAGTTCAGCGACACCGCCGAGAAGGTCAGCACTGCCGAACTGGCTGCCGTGCGGCAGGCGACAGCTCCGTTGACGGACGCCGGTCTCACCGTCGAATACGGCGGCCAGGTCTACCAGCAGGTCGACGTCGGCATCTCGTGGACAGAAGCGCTCGGCGTGCTGTTCGCCGCGATCGTACTCATCGTGACCTTCGGCTCGTTGCTGGCGGCCGGTCTTCCGCTGCTGTCGGCCATCGTCGCGCTCGCCGTGTCGATGGGGGCAGTGCTGACCACCGCCGCCTTCGTGACCGTCTCGTCGACCACGCCGTTGCTCGCGCTCATGATCGGGCTGGCGGTAGGCATCGACTACGCGCTGTTCATCCTGAGCAGGCACCGATCGCAGTTGGCATCCGGGATGGATGCCAGTGAGTCCGCGGCGACAGCCGTAGCCACGGCAGGCAGCAGCGTGATTTTCGCGGGCGTCACCGTGATGATCGCTCTGGTCGGACTGCTCATCGTCGGCATCCCGTTCCTGGGCCTCATGGGGGTCGCGGCGGCCATCGCCGTGCTGCTCGCCATGCTCGCCGCCACAACCTTGCTGCCCGCGGTGATGGGGCTGCTCGGCGCGCGACTCACCCCGCGCTGGAGCTTGGAGGATCGCGAAAGCGATCCCGCGACGCCAGCGCCGAAGAGTGCGCGACGGTGGAAGAGAACGCGAACGACCGGCAAAAAGGCCCCCACCCTGGGGCAGCGCTGGGTCGCTTTCGTGCTCAAGGCGCCGGTCGTCGCGGTCATCGCCGTCGTCGGCGTGCTGGGTGCGGTCGCGATTCCCGCCGCGAGTCTGGCGCTCGCGCTGCCCGACGGAGGATCGCAGCCGACCGGCACCACGGCTCGCTCGGCGTACGACATCGTCAGCCGCGAGTTCGGGCCTGGCCGCAACGGTCCGCTGATCGTGACGGTCGACATCACCCAGACCACTCAGGTGATGGGTGACCTCACCGCGATCGGCGATCGGATCGCGAAGCTGCCCGGCGTCGACTCGGTGAGTGCCGGCACCCCGAACGCGACCCTCGACACCGCGATCATCGAGGTGATCCCGACCACCGGGCCCAGCGATTCGAAGACAACGCAACTGGTCGAGCGCATTCGCGCGCTGGAGCCGTCGATCGCGGCGAAGTACGGCACGCCGATCGCCGTCACCGGTGCCACAGCGGTAGCCATCGACATTTCGTCGCGACTGGACTCGGCGCTGCTGCCTTTCGGGCTCATCGTCGTCGGGCTCTCCGTCCTCCTGCTGACGGTGGTGTTCCGCTCGCTGCTGGTGCCGCTGAAGGCCGCTCTGGGCTACCTGCTGTCGGTGCTCGCGTCGTTCGGCGTCGTCGTCGCCGTGTTCCAGTGGGGATGGGGCGGCGCGGCGCTCGGGGCAGTGCCCGGACCGATCTTGAGCTTCATGCCGGTGTTGCTGATGGCCATCCTCTTCGGGCTCGCCATGGACTACGAGGTCTTCCTGGTCTCGGGCATGCGAGAGGCCTACGTGCGCGGCGTCGCGGAGCTGCCGCGTGAGGCTTCGGCCGCGGCACGCGACGCCGTTGCCAGGCGAGCCATCGTGAGCGGCTTCTCGGGGGCTGCCAGAGTCGTGACCGCGGCGGCGCTCATCATGTTCTTCGTGTTCGGCGCGTTCGTGCCACAGGGTTCAGCGGTGATCAAGGTGATCGCGCTCGGCCTCGCTGTCGGGGTGTTCGTCGATGCCTTCTTGATCCGCATGACGCTGGTGCCCGCCGTCATGGCGCTGGCAAGGCGTGCCGCGTGGTACCTCCCGCGTTGGCTCGACCGGCTGCTGCCGAACGTCGACATCGAGGGCGAGGGCCTCCGGCATCACCGCGAGGCCACGGCATGGGCGCTGGATTGCATGGCCGCGGGAGAGTCGATCTCGGTCGACGGACTGGTCGTCAGCAATGGGGCGGGTGCTGGGGCCGTCACCGTCGGTCCGGTCAGCCTGCACGTCGAGTCCGGCTCGATCGCGCTGATCGACACGTCGCAGCCCCTCGGCGACCCGACCTCGCGCCGGCTGATCGCGGCCGCCATCGGCGGACGCCTCGAGCCGCGGGCCGGGCGCGCGCAGGTGGGTGGCCATCCGTTGCCCTCCGAGGCCGCACGGGTGTCGCGGTTGGTGGCCATTGCCGACCTAACGGGTCTCGGCCGCGCTGGGGTGTCGGCGACCGTCGGTGAGTTGCTCGAGGAGCGCATCCGGGTGACCAGTCCCTGGTACCTGGCGCCGATGGCCGGGCGGCGCGGCCGGATTCGCGCGGGGCGAGTCTCTGGAGCCCTGCAAGGGCTTGGCCGGCAGACCGTCGGAGTCGATGCGTCGACGCCGGTCGAATCGCTACCCCAGTTGGAGCGCGCGGTCGCGCTGGCCGCCGTCGCCCTCAGCGAGCGGACCCCCGTCGTGCTGCTCGACGCGCGTGACCCTTTCGCGGATCCGCTCGACGCACGCGCATTCCTGTTGGCGCTCGACCGCCTCGCGCCCTCGGCGACCACGGTGGTCGTTGGCATGCCCGCGCTGGAACGCGTGGCCGCCGCGACGCCGCGCCGCATCCAGGTGCTGAGCATCGACGCCCTCGATCGTTCTCTGAGCACGGAAGGTGCATCCCGATGAAGAAGCTCCGGATCCTGGGTCTCGCGGCCGTCGTGCTCATCCCGCTCGCCTTCGTCGGGCTGTACGTGGCCTCCGTCGGCGACGCGAAGAACGGGGTGGACCGCATCCCGGCTGCCATCGTCAACCAAGACAAGGCGGTCATCACCACCAACCCAGACGGCACGACCAACTACGTGCTGGCCGGACGCCAACTGGTGACTCAACTCACCGGAAAGAAGTCTGCGGGAATGGACTGGACGCTGAGCAACGCGGCAGACGCCAAGAAGGCACTCGCCGATGGCTCCGTCTACGCCGTGCTGACCATCCCGAGCGACTTCTCGACGTCTGTGCTGTCGTTGCAGAGCAGCTCTCCCGTGCAGGCGCAGCTGTCGATCGCCACCGATGACGCGCACTCCTACCTGGCCGGCTCCGTCGCGCAATCGCTCGGCGATGGGATGGTGCGCACCTTCGGTCGGGCGATCACGAAGCAATACATCTCAGGTGTCTACGCCAACCTCGGCACGCTCGGCGCCTCTCTGTCGCAGGCGGCGGATGGCGCGAACTCGCTCGCCTCGGGCGCGAGTCAGACCTCGGCGGGCGCGTCGGCGCTCGCGTCGGGGCTGACCAGCTACACCGGCGGGGTCGGCTCGCTCAGCTCGGGCCTGGCCCGGCTGAACACCGGAGCGGCGTCGCTCGATCAACTCAGTTCGGGTGTCGCGTCGTACACGGGCGGCGTCGCGCAACTGTCGAGCGCTCTCTCGGCCGCGGTGGCGGCAAACGACACCGCGCAGGTGCAAGCGCTGACCGCGCAACTCGCGGATCTGGCGAACCAGGGCAGCGCGCTGAGTTCGCAGACCGCCGGCGGAATCGACGGGATTCAGTCGGGCATCGCGCAAAGCGCTGCCGGGGCGAAGAGCCTCGCGAGTTCCGGCCCCTCGCTCGTTGCGGGTGCCCGTGCGCTCACGAGCGGTGCCACCCAACTGTCGACCGGTGCGACGTCCCTGGCGACCGGGTTGAGCAGCGGCGCCGCTCGGGTGCCGAGCTCAGACTCGGCGGCCGCGACGAAGTCTGCGCAGGTCGCCAGCAATCCGGTCGGACTCACCGTGTCGACAGTGCACAGCATCTCGCAACTCGCGCAAGCGGTCGCGACCTTCTTGCTGCCCCTCGCACTCTGGATCGGCGCCCTCGCCGTCTTCTTGGTGATGCGACCGGTGACCCGTCGCATCCTGGCTTCGACAGCCGCGTCGAGCCGCGTGGTCGGTGCCACCCTGGTACGTGCCGGGGCGATCACGGCAGCGCAGGCGCTGCTGCTGGTCGTGCTGCTCCACACCGCCGTCGGGATCAGCTGGGCGTTCCTGCCTGCCACGCTCGTGTTCACGCTGTTGACGGCGGCGGCGTTCACGGCGTTCCACTACCTGCTGACGATCGGGCTCGGCCGCGCGGGCCTGATCATCTCGCTGTTCCTGCTCGCGCTGCAGATCGCGGCCGTCGGCGTCGCGCCCCTGCAACTGCTGAGCGCGCCGTTCCAGGCGATCAGCCCCTACCTGCCGCTCAGTTGGGCGGTGAACGGGATGCAGCAGATCGTCACCGGCGGAAGCGCAGCCTCGGCGATCGGCTCTGCGGTCGCCCTGCTGGCGTTCGGTCTGGCCAGCGTCATCGTGGCGAATCTCGCGATCAGGCGGACGCGGCGGGCATCCGCGCTGGGCCTGGTGCCAGCTCTCGCTTAGCGGAGTTCGTCTTTGGCTGAGCGCAGGTTGCGGCGGGCCGCCTTCTTCTGCTGGCGCACCTTCGGACCGCCGACGGCGAGGGGCTCGCGCTCCTCGTGCTCCTGGCCGAGGTACAGCTTCGCGAAAGCGACGGTCTCTTTCAGCATCCGCAGTTTGACCTTCTCGTCGCGGATCTTGTGCAGGCTGACCTCTGCGACGACGTTGCCCGTCCAATGGTTCTCGGCGAGCCAGGTCAGCGTCTCGGCGACCGGCTGGTTGCCGTAGCCCGGAACGAGGTGCTCGTCGAACATGTTGCCCTCGTCGACCGAACGCGTTCCGTCGCAGAGGTGGATGTGGCGCAACCGGTCGCCCATCGCCATCGCGTATTCGAGGCTGTCGCGGCCGGTCAGCGAGGCGTGCGAGAAGTCGAGCGTCATGGCATCCGGATTCATGTCGAGCGGATCCGGGCTCGGCGCATAGGCCTTGAGCTGTTTGCCACCGACCTTCCACGGGAACATGTTCTCGACGCAGATCTCGATGCCGGTCTCGGCCTGGGTTTCGGCGACGATCCGCACGAAGTTCTCTGCGTAGCCGGACTGCCACCGAAACGGCGGGTGCACGACGACGCTCGGGGCGCCGACAGCTGCGGCCAGTTCTGCCGAGCGGCGCAGCTTCACGGCGGGATCGCGGCCCCAGACGAAGGTGGTGAGAAAGAGAGTTGGAGCGTGGATCGAGATGATCGGCAGGCCGTACTTCTCACTCAGGTGGCGCAGCGCCTCCGGGTCCTGAGTCACCGGGTCGTTGGTGACCATGATTTCCATCGCGTCGAACCCGGCGAGGCGGGCCATGCGGAATGCCTTGTCGACCGACGCGGGAAAGACGCAGGTCGTGCTCATGCCGATCGAAATCATTTGCTCAAATCTAACGTGCGGATGTGTCGGGCGTATGACAGTCTCAGGAACTCGCAAAGCGCGGTCTACCCCCAGTTCGGAACGGGCATCCCGAGAAGTTTGCCGCCGGGACGCCGTTCAGGCGCTGCTGATAACTTGAGCAGATGATCGATGAACGATTCGAGTTCGTCGTCGCCTCGAACCGCCTCCCCGTCGACTACGCGATCGACGACGACGGAACGCCGGGTTGGCGCACGTCGCCCGGGGGTCTGGTGACCGCCCTCGAGCCGGTGATGCGGGATGCGGGCGGCGCCTGGGTGGGCTGGGGAGGCCAGGCCGATCTCGACCTGGAGCCGTTCGACTGGGACGGCATCCGGATCGTGCCCCTCAAACTCAGCGACGACGATCTCGAGAACTACTACGAGGGGTTCAGCAACGACACCCTGTGGCCGCTCTATCACGATGTGATCGCGCCTCCCGGCTATCACCGCGTCTGGTGGGACAGCTACGTGAGTGTCAACCAGCGCTTCGCCAACGCGATCGCGGCCGTCTCGGCCCAGGCGGCCACGGTGTGGGTTCAGGACTATCAACTGCAGCTGGTGCCCAGGATGCTGCGCCAAGCCAGACCCGACCTGACGATCGGGTTCTTCGCCCACATCCCGTTCCCGGCATACGGAATCTTCTCGCAACTGCCCTGGCGCAACCAGATCATCGAGGGACTGCTCGGAGCCGACGTTATTGGCTTTCAGCGGGTGTCGGATGCCGGCAATTTCTCGCGCGCGGTGCGGCGCCTGCTCGGCTACTCGACCAAGAGTCCGGTGGTCGAGGTGCCCGCGCGCGGCAGCAACCCTGCTCGGCAGGTGATCGCCCGCCCATTCCCGATCTCGATCGACGTCGACGGATTCGAGCAGCTCGCCCGCAGCCCGGAGGTGCAGGCTCGCGCGAAGCAGATCCGCGAAGATCTGGGCAACCCGCAGACCATCATGCTGGGCGTTGATCGTCTGGACTACACCAAAGGCATCGGCCACCGGCTGAAGGCGTTCGGCGAACTGCTCGAGGAGGGCCGCCTCAAGGTCGAAGACGTCACCCTGGTGCAGGTGGCGAGCCCGAGTCGTGAGCGCGTGGAGACCTACCGGCAGCTGCGCGACGAGATCGAGTTGACGGTCGGCAGGATCAACGGGGACTACGGAACCATCAGCCACCAGGCGGTGAGCTACTTGCACCACGGATTTCCGCGCGAAGAGATGGCCGCCCTCTACCTGGCCGCCGACGTCATGCTCATCACGGCCCTGCGCGACGGCATGAACTTGGTCGCCAAGGAATACGTCGCCGCCCGGTTCGACGACGACGGAGTGCTCGTGCTGAGCGAGTTCACCGGCGCATCGGACGAACTGCGTCAGGCGCTGCTCATCAACCCGCACGACATCGACGGCGTGAAGAGCGCGATCATGCGAGCCATCGAGATGCCTCACGCCGAGCGGAGAAGGCGCATGCGCGCTCTGCGCAAGAAGGTCCGAGACAACGACGTCTCCCACTGGTCTGATGCCTTCCTTCGCGCTCTGGCTGAGTCGCGCCGCGCCTCCGGTGCCTTTGCAGGGGTGGACTCGCTCGGCGAACTCGAATGGACGGTGGATCGGGCGACTCGCGCCCGACAATAGCCATGCCGCATCCTCTGTCCTCATCCCTGACCGGCGCACTTCGCGAGCTTGCCCGCGTGCGGCGCCTGCTCGTCGCGCTCGACTTCGACGGGACGCTCGCGCCCGAGGTGGACTCTCCGGATGCCGCCAGAGCCATCCCCGAAGCGCGCGAGGCGGTGCTGCGCCTGCTGGCCTTGCCGAACACCCGCGTCGCGCTGGTGAGCGGACGGTCGCTGCGCAGCCTGATCGAGGTCGCCGACCTGCCAGACACGACACTGCTGGTGGGCTCGCACGGCATCGAGATCCGTCTCGACGACCCGTATGACCGGGTCAGCCTCGACACCGCAGAGCTGGAGCAGGTCGAGGTGCTGCACGAGGTGCTCGGCGAAGTGGCAGACGCGATCGATCAGGTGTGGCTCGAGGCGAAGCCCGCCGGTTTCGCACTGCACACCCGGCTGGCGACCGAGCACGACTCACGCGTCGCGCATTTGGTCGCGTTGAGCGAGGCACAGGCCGAGGTCGACAGCCTGACCGTTCGCCAGGGCAAGAACGTGTTGGAGTTCTCGGTACGCTCCACCACAAAGGGCGAGGCGCTCGAGCACCTCCGCCGGTACACGTCGGCCGACGCGGTCTTCTACGCGGGCGACGACGTGACAGACGAAGACGCCTTCGCCGCGCTGACGCCCGACGACCTGGGCGTCAAGAGCGGGCCGGGGCCGACCGATGCGCAGTTCCGCGTCGGGGGGCCGGACGAGATCGCGCTGGTGCTCTCGACGCTCGCCACCTTCCGAGAGGGCGACGTTCATGAACAGTAGGACTCCCTAGCACCGTGAGCACGGTCAACGGGGCAGGGATACCCTCGACACATGCCGGATAACGCCCCGAAGATCGACCACAAGCCCCGGTCCCGCACGGTCACCGACGGCATCGAAGCGACGACGAGCCGTGGCATGCTCCGTGCCGTTGGCATGGGCGACGCGGACTGGGACAAGGCGCAGATCGGCATTGCCAGTTCGTGGAACGAGATCACGCCATGCAACCTCAGCCTCGCGCGTCTCGCGCAGGCGGCCAAGGAGGGCGTGCACGCCGGCGGCGGGTATCCGCTGCAGTTCGGCACGGTGAGCGTCAGTGACGGCATCTCGATGGGCCACGAGGGCATGCACTTCTCGCTCGTGAGCCGCGAGGTCATCGCCGACTCCGTCGAGGTGGTCATGCAGGCCGAGCGGCTCGACGGCTCCGTGCTGCTTGCGGGGTGCGACAAGTCGATCCCCGGGATGCTGATGGCTGCTGCCAGGCTGGATCTGGCATCCGTCTTCCTGTATGCCGGCTCGATCGCGCCCGGCTGGGTGCGACTCAGCGACGGCACTGAGAAAGACATCACGATCATCGACTCGTTCGAGGCGGTCGGCGGCGTGCTGGCCGGCACCATGAGTGTCGAAGATGCGCACCGCATCGAGTGCGCATTCGCGCCGGGCGAGGGTGCCTGCGGCGGCATGTACACGGCCAACACGATGGCGAGCGTCGCCGAGGCGCTGGGGATGAGCCTGCCGGGGTCGGCGAGTCCGGCCGCGGCCGATGCGCGTCGCGACTACTACGCACACCGATCGGGCGAGGCGGTCGTGAACCTGCTGAATCTCGGGATCACCGCCCGCGACATCCTCACCAAGGAGGCGTTCGAGAACGCCATCGCGGTCGGCATGGCGCTCGGCGGCTCGACCAACATCGTGTTGCATCTGCTGGCGATCGCGAACGAGGCGGGCGTCGAGCTGACCCTCGACGACTTCAACCGGATCGGGTCGAAGATCCCGCACGTCGGCAACCTCAAGCCGTTCGGCAAGTACGTCATGAACGACGTCGACCGTCGCGGCGGCTTGCCAGTGCTGATGAAGGCGCTGCTGGATGCCGGCCTCATGCACGGCGATTGCCTCACCGTCACCGGCAAGACGATGGCCGAGAACCTGGCCGAAATGAACATCCCCCCGTTGGACGGTGAGGTGCTGCGCACGCTCGACAACCCGATCCACGCGACCGGCGGTCTGACCATCCTCAAGGGTTCGCTCGCCCCCGACGGCGCGGTCGTCAAGACCGCGGGCTTTGACGCCGCGACCTTCGAGGGCCCTGCCAGGGTGTTCGAGCGCGAGCGTGCTGCGATGGACGCGCTGACCGCCGGCCAGATCAAGAAGGGCGACGTCGTCGTCATCCGCTGGGAAGGGCCGAAGGGTGGCCCCGGCATGCGCGAGATGCTCGCCGTCACCGCCGCGATCAAGGGAGCGGGCCTCGGAAAGGATGTACTACTCTTGACCGACGGCAGATTCTCAGGCGGCACAACCGGCCTGTGCATCGGCCACATCGCTCCCGAGGCGACGGACGCAGGTCCGATCGCCTTCGTGCACGATGGTGATCTGATAC
>JBDSSQ010000005.1:0-16100 GCA_039928695.1 Pseudolysinimonas sp.
GTCGAACAGGGGCGCGGCGTCGTGGGGACCTGCCGCCGCCTCGGGGTGGTACTGCACTGAGAACGCCGGAATGTCGAGCGCGTTCAGGCCTTCGACCACGTCGTCGTTCAGGTCGACGTGGCTGACCTGAAGCCGCCCATAGCCGTTCGGGCTCTCGAAGATGCCGTCAAGCGGCGCGTCGACCGCGAAGCCGTGGTTGTGCGCGGTGATCTCGACGCGTCCGGTGGCCTGGTCGAGCACCGGCTGGTTGATGCCGCGGTGCCCGAACGGCAGCTTGTACGTGCCCAGCCCGAGGGCGCGGCCCAGCAGCTGGTTACCGAAGCAGATGCCGAAGAACGGAAGGCCGGCATCCAGGATGCCCCGCAGCACCGCCACGTGACCGTCAGACGCCTCGGGGTCGCCAGGGCCGTTCGAGTAGAAGGCGGCGACCGGCTGGATGGCGAGCACCTGCTCGAGCGTCGAGCTCTGCGGCAGAACGTGCACCTCGAAGCCGCGGCGCGCCAGGTTGTCGATCGTCGACTGCTTGACTCCGAGATCGAGCACGGCGAGCACGCCGAGCTTTTCGCCGGACGGCGAGGCCGCGGGCGTGATGGTCTCCGATGCGACCGAGACCTCCGCAGACAGGTTGAGCCCGGCCATCTCGGGGCTGCTGCGCACGATCGCCAGCTGCTCCTCGGGGGTGAGGGAGGCATCCGGGCCGGAGAAGACGCCGGCGCGCATCGCCCCCACGTCGCGAAGGCGGCGGGTGACCGCCCGAGTGTCGATGCCACTGAGGCCGACGATGCCGTTCTCGACGAGCTCGTCGTCGAGGCTGCGCGTTGCGCGGTAGTTGCTGACCACCCGCGACGGGTCGCGCACCACGTACCCAGACACCCAGATGCGGCGCGATTCGGGGTCTTCATCGTTCATGCCGGTGTTGCCGATGTGCGGCGCGGTCATGATGACGATCTGCCCCGCGTAGCTCGGGTCGGTTAGCGTCTCTTGGTAGCCGGTCATACCCGTGGTGAACACCGCTTCGCCGAGGGTGCGACCTCGGGCGCCGTATGCGCGGCCGGGATAGCGGGTGCCGTCTTCGAGAACGAGCACGGCGGGGTCTGAGGTGATCACGGGGTTGCCTCGCTCTTGGTCGGAATGAGTCTCTCGATCGCCTCAACGAGCGCGGCCGGGTCCGCAGAGCGGAAATAGCTGTCGAAGGCCCGTTCGTCACGCTCCCAGCGCACGAAGACCAGGCCGTCGTTCGAGATGGCACGGTCGATGGTCCAGGTGGCGCGCCCGACTCCCGTCAGGGCGGCCGTCGGGATGAATCCAGGCTGGCCTCCTGCCAGGTCGAGCCGGATGCCGACGCTCGAGACGGTCAGCACCGCCCGCGCCCGAAAGCCGAGCCCCTTCACCGCGATGCGCTCGAGCGGAGCGTCGGCTCGGGTGGTGGCCACGTAGAGCAGGTCCTCGGTGAGCATGCCGTCTCCCGGGTCGGACGGCACGGGCGCGAGCCCGGCGACATCGCCCTGGCGGCGGCGGAGGGCGCGCCATCCCAGCACCATCAACAGGCCGACAACCGCCAGCGGGATCACCACAGACGCCACGGTCAACCACTCAGTTGGAGACACCGGCCGCCACCTCCTCCTGCGGTCGAAGTTCGCCGTCGAGAACGGTCGGCACACCGCGGTGCACGGTCGCGACGATGCGGCCCGGCAGCTCCCGGCCGAGGTATGGCGAGTTGACGCTCTTGCCGTGCAGCTGCTCGACGCCGAAGCTGCGTCTCGCTGTCGGGTCGATCAAGGTCAGGTGGGCCGGCGCGCCGACCGTGAACGGCCGGTCGTAGCCGGCCAGTTGGCCGATCTCGGCTGGTGTGCGCGAGAGCACGCGCGCCACGTCTGCCCAGTCCAGCTGACCGGTGTCGACCACGGCCGCTTGCACGACACTCAGCGCGCTCTCGAGGCCGACCATTCCGAAGGCGGCCTCCTGCCATGCGCACTCCTTGGCTTCGATCGGGTGCGGCGCATGATCGGTCGCCACGATGTCGATCACGCCCTCCGCCAGGGCGGCACGCAGAGCGAGCACGTCCTCCGCACGTCGGAGCGGCGGGTTCACCTTGAACCGCGCGTCGTAGCTGCTCGCCAACTGCTCGTCGAGCAGCAGGTGGTGGGGGGTGACCTCGGCCGTGACCTGGATGCCGCGCGCCTTCGCCCAGCGGATCACCTCGACACTGCCCGCGGTCGACAGGTGGCACACGTGCAGACGCGCTCCCACGTGGTGAGCCAGCAGCACATCCCGCGCGATGATCGCCTCCTCGGCAACCGCCGGCCAGCCGGCCAGCCCGAGCTCTGAGCTCAGGGCACCCTCGTTCAGTTGAGCGCCCTCGGTGAGTCGAGGCTCCTGGGCGTGCTGGGCGATCACGCCGCCGAAGGTCTTCACGTATTCGAGCGCACGGCGCATCAGAAGGGCGTCAGAGACGCATTTGCCGTCGTCGCTGAACACCCGAACGGCGGCGCGGGACTGCGCCATGGCACCGATCTCGCTCAGCCGCTCTCCGGCCAGGCCCATCGACACCGCGCCGATCGGGCGCACGTTCACGTATCCGTGCTGCTCGCCGAGCGACGCGACCTGCTCGACGACCCCCGCCGTATCGGCGACCGGCGAGGTGTTCGCCATGGCGTGCACCGCCGTGAAACCGCCGGCCGCGGCCGCGCGGGACCCGGAGAGCACCGTCTCGCTCTGCTCGAAACCCGGCTCACGCAGATGGGTGTGCAGATCGACGAGTCCCGGCAATGCTCGAAGCCCCGCGGCGTCGATAACGGTCGCGCCCTTGTGGGACAGCCCAGTGCCGAGTTCGGCGATCAGGCCGTGATCGATCAGCAGGTCAGTTGTGGTTCCATCGGGCAGTTGCGCCCCGGTGATCAGGAGGCTCATGCCGCCCCCTCCCCGCTCAACACCAAGTACAAAACCGCCATTCGGATCGACACCCCGTTGGTGACCTGATCGAGCACGACAGAACGCGCTGAGTCGGCGGCGGCCGACGAGATCTCGAGCCCGCGATTCATCGGGCCGGGGTGCATCACCATCGTATCCGGGGCGAGCCGCGCCAGCCGGACGTCGTCGAGGCCCCACTGGCGGGCGTACTCGCGCTCGTTGGGAAAGTAGGCGGCCAGCATCCTCTCGCTCTGCACGCGCAGCATCATCACGACGTCGGGCTTCTCTGCCAGGGCCGCGTCGAGGTCGGTGCCGCTGGTCACGGGCCACCCTTCGATGCCTTGTGGCAACAGAGTCTCGGGGCCGACGAGGTGCACACTCGCGCCCAGCGTCTGTAGCAGCCAGACGTTCGACCTGGCAACACGGGAGTGCAGGATGTCTCCGACAATCGTGACTCGCAGGCCGTCAAGACTCGCGCCCCTGGCCGCATCGCCGTGCAGTGCCTTGCGCATCGTGAACGCGTCGAGGAGTCCCTGGGTCGGATGCTCGTGGGTGCCGTCGCCCGCATTGATCACCGCCGCGTCGATCCAGCCGCTGTCGGCGAGCACCCGCGCCGCACCGCTCGCGTGGTGCCGCAGCACCACCGCGTCGATGCCCATCGCCGCAATGGTCTGCGTAGTGTCTTTGAGCGACTCGCCCTTCGACACGCTCGACCCCTTTGCGCTGACCGTGATCACGTCGGCGCCGAGACGCTTGGCAGCCGCCTCGAAGCTGAGGCGGGTGCGAGTGGAGTCTTCGAAGAACAGATTCGCCACGGTGCGCCCCCGCAGGGTCGCCAGCTTGGGAACGGCGCGGGTCGCGACATCCGCCATGTCTTCGGCCAGATCCAGGATGCCCACCGCGCCGTCGCGGTCGAGGTCGCGCACCGAGAGCAGGTGCTTCATCCGTGATCCTCTTCGTCGAAGATCGCCACCAGGTCTTGACCGTCGGTCTTCAGCAGCTTCACGTAGATGCGCTGGCTGTGCGATGTTGGCAGGTTCTTGCCCACGAAGTCGGCACGAATCGGCAGCTCGCGATGCCCGCGGTCGATCAGCACGGCGAGGCGCACGGCACGCGGCCTGCCGAGATCGTTCAGCGCGTCAAGCGCCGAGCGAATGGTACGGCCGGAATAAAGCACGTCGTCGACCAGCACCACGGTCTTGCCGTCGATCCCGCCGGCCGGCAGCGAGGTCGGGCTCGGCGTGCGGGTGGGCTGCTTCGCCAGATCGTCGCGATACATCGTGACGTCGAGGGCACCGACCTCCGCAGAGCCTGGTGACAGCTCTTCGAGAATCGCGCCGATCCTCTGCGCGAGCAGCACGCCTCGAGTCGGGATGCCGAGGATCACCAGACTCGGCTCGTGATCCGACCCAGGATCTGACTCAGGATCTGACCCATCATCTGACGCGTGGTCTGATTCGAGGATCTCGTGCGCGATACGAGTGAGTGCGCGGGTGATGTCAGCCTGCTGCAGCACGGTTCGTGCAGCCATTCTGACCCCCTTCCCCGCCTCTCTGGACGGACTTAAAGGATGTCGATGTGCTTCAGCGTAGCAGCGCATCCCGGCTCCCGATCGCACGGTCCCGGGATCGCAGATCGGGCCACCTGGCAGCTGTTCGCCCTATCCTCGCTTCATGCCCGAAATCGAACCGTCGTCGATCGCGGAGCTGTCGCGCGGACTTTCCTTCGCCATCGGGCGCGCGAATCGGCGCATGCTGGCGGCCGGCCAAGGTCTCGGCCAGGGCCATTTGAATGCCCTGGCAACCGTCTTCCGCTCCGGCCCGATCAGGCCAGGGGATCTCGCCCAGCGCGAGTTCGTCAGCGCACCGACGATGACCCGCACCTTGCGCGACCTCGAGAAGTTGGGGTTGGTCAGCAGGTCACCGGATGCCCGCGACGGCCGCTCGATATTGGTGCGTGTCACGCCGGAGGGTGAGCACGAGGTGCTGCGCGCCCGCTCGGCAAGAGCCGACCTGCTTGCGCAGTTGCTCGCGCGTCTCGAACCCGACCAGGTCGCTACTCTGCGCGACGCGTTGCCGGCACTCGAGCGCCTCGCGACGATCGATTCCGACTAGTTCTCGGGGGTCTCGTTCTCGGGCGTATGGCTTTCGAGCGCCTGGCTTTCTAGTGTCTGCGCGTCCGTTCCCTTGTCGCGCGCGATCGCGCCGAGCACCCCGTTGAGGAATCCCGCAGAGTCCTCGGTGCTCAGCAGCGCAGCAGATTCGACGGCCTCGGCGATCGCGACACCGTCGGGAACCTCGTCGTTGTACAGGATCTCCCAGGCTCCGATGCGAGCGATCGCCCGATCGAGCACGGGCATGCGCTCGAGGGGCCAGCCATCGGCATGCGCTCGGATCGCGGCATCCAACTCGCTCAGATGCGAGTCGACCCCCTCGACGATGTCGCGCGCATACGGCCACGACGACTCGCGTTGCGGGTTCGCCTCGGCCCGGGCGGCCTCCTCATCGAGAAGACCGGCGATCGGGAGTTCGCGCAGATCGGCGCCGAACAGGATGTCGAGGGCGCGTTTGCGCGACTTGGTGCGGGCACTCACAGAACGAGCGCCGCCTACACGCGACCGAGGTAGTCGCCCGTGCGAGTGTCCACCTTGATCTTGGTGCCGGTCTCAAGGAACAACGGCACTTGAACCTCTGCGCCGGTCTCGAGCGTTGCCGGCTTGGTGCCCGCGCTCGACCGGTCGCCCTGAAGGCCCGGCTCGGTGTATGTCACCTCGAGAATGACGGATGCGGGAAGCTCGACGTAGAGCGGCTCGCCCTCGTTGGTCGCGATCGTCACGACCTGGTTCTCGAGCATGTAGTTGGCGGCGTCGCCCACGATTCTGCTCGGCACGGTGGTCTGGTCGTAGTCCGTCGAGTCCATGAAGACGAAGCCGTCGCCGTCGCGGTACAGGTAGGTGAAGTCGCGGCGGTCGACGGTCGCGAACTCGAGCTTGGTGCCGGCGTTGAAGGTGCGGTCGACGACCTTGCCGCTCATGATGTTCTTGGCCTTGGTGCGCACGAACGCGCCGCCCTTGCCGGGCTTGACGTGCTGGAACTCGATGATCGTCCAGAGCTGTCCGTCGATGTTCAGGACGGCGCCGTTCTTGATGTCGCTCGTGTCCGAGGCCATGGTGGATCGCTTTCGTGTTGAGGGAGGTGGTCGAGTAGCCGACCTGGCGGAGTCTCGAGACCCTGGCGCCTCAGGCGCCCGTACGAGTGTACGGGAGCGGTCAGCCTCGGGGTGTGACCGCGCGCAGTGCCAGCAGGTAGGAGTCGAAACCGAATCCGGCGATGACACCGGTCGCGACGGCCGAGATGACGCTGGTGTGACGGAACTCCTCGCGGGCGTGGGGATTGCTGATGTGCACCTCAACAAGGGCAAGCCCCGCTTTGGTCACCAGTGCCGCGGCATCCCGAAGTGCGTAGCTGTAGTGGGTGAAGGCTGCAGGGTTCAGGATGACCGGAACGCCAGCGTCGACGGCCTCGTGCAACCAGTGGATCAGCTCGGCCTCGTCATCGGTCTGCCGCAGATCGATCTCGACGTCTGGACCTGCTTGTTCCGACAGGAGGACTCGCAGCGCACTCAGATCTTGCGTGCCGTAAACGTCGGGCTCGCGGCTGCCGAGCCGCCCGAGGTTCGGCCCGTTGAGCACCAGCACGCGAGACATGAGGCCACCCTATCGAGGCGACGCGGCAATTCTTTGTCGGCGAGCGACTAGTCGCTCACCTCTTGGTAGGCGGCGAACAGCAGTTGCTCTTCGGGTCCGGTCAGCGTTGTCGGGCGGCCAATGTCATCGAGCACGATGAAGCGCAGCAAGTCGCCACGCGCCTTCTTGTCACGCTTCATGGTGGCCAGCAGCGTCGGCCAGCGACCGGCGGGGTATGTCGTTGGCAACGACAGCAGGCTCAGCACGCGCCGATGCCGGTCGACAGCCTCGTCTGACAGGGAACGCGTCAGCCGCGACAGTTCGGCCGCAAACACCATTCCGATCGCGATCGCGGCGCCATGCCGCCATTGGTAGCGCTCTGCGTGCTCGATCGCGTGCCCGAGGGTGTGACCGTAATTCAGGATCTCGCGAACACCCTGCTCGGTGAAGTCCTCGCCGACGATCCGAGCTTTCATGGCAATCGCCAACTCGAGATTGCGACGGAATTGCGGCGAATGCGGGTCAGTCGCGGCATCCACGTCGGCCTCGATGGTGTCGAGGATCTCGGGCTCGGCAATGAATCCGGCCTTCGCGATCTCGGCGTAGCCCGCCAAGATCTCGTTGCGAGGCAGCGTGTCGAGAGCATCCAGATCGCAGAGCACGGCGCGGGGAGCCCAGAACGCGCCCACCAGGTTCTTTCCCTCGGCCGTATTGATCCCGGTCTTGCCGCCCACCGCGGCGTCGACCATGCCCAACACGGTGGTCGGCAACTGGATGAGGTCGATTCCGCGCAGCCACGTCGCCGCCACGAACCCGGCCAGGTCGGTCGTCGCTCCGCCGCCCAGCCCCACGACCGCGTCGGAGCGTGTGAAGTCGGTCTGCCCCATCACCTGCCAGCAGAACGCCGCGACCTCAACCCGCTTGGCGGCCTCGGCATCCGGGACTTCGGCGAGCAGCACCTCGTAGCGCGGTGTCAGCTGCTCGCGCAGCGCCTCGGCCCGCGCGCCCAGCGTCGGCGCATGCACGATCAGCACTTTGCGCACCTTGGAGCCCAGGAAATCCCCGAGCCGATTCTGCAGCCCGCGCCCGACGAACACCGAGTAGCCGGGCGTCCCCATGACGGGGATTTCGGTCACGCCGTCGTCGACCACGCCGCCACCTCCTTCGCCACGGCATCGATGGGACGATGCGAGGTGTCAACCGTCAGCTTGGCGAGTTGCTCGTAAAGATGTCGGCGTTCGGCGTAGATGCGCTCCCAGTCGGTCAGTCCATCCCGCAGCAACGGGCGCCGGGAGTTTGCGATCCGTGGGGCGACCGCCTCCGAGCTCACGGTCACGAGCACCACCCGATGCGAGGTCAGGTCGGCTCGGGTCTGATCATCGAGAACGGCTCCACCCCCGAGGGCCACCACGTCATTTCCGGCAAGTGCGGTCACCACTGCGGCCCGCTCCAACGCCCGGAAGTGAGGCTCGCCCTGCGTGGCGAAGATCTCGGGGATCGCTCCGTACTCAGCGACGATGACCTTGTCGGTGTCAACGAAACCAGTACCCAGGATGCGCGCGACCCGCTTGCCGACGCGAGTCTTGCCCGCGCCCATCGGCCCGATGAGGACAACCGGTGGGCCACCCGAGCCGCCCGCTGCCGAGCCGCCCATCGAGCCGCCCACCTCCGAGCCGCTCATTCCGGCGCTGAGCTCGACGCCGAGCGCAGCGAACTCGGCATGGCTGCGAGGTATCCCTCGAGATTCCGCTTCGTCTCGGCCACAGAGTCACCGCCGAACTTCTCGATCATGGCGTCGGCGAGCACCAGCGCGACCATGGCCTCCGCGACGACGCCGGCAGCGGGCACCGCGCACACGTCGGAACGCTGGTGATGGGCGGCAGCCGCAGCGCCCGTTGCGACATCCACCGTGCGCAAGGCGTGCGGCACGGTGGCGATCGGCTTCATCCCGGCGCGCACACGCAGCAGGGTGCCGGTGCTCATGCCACCCTCCGTGCCGCCCGCCTTGTCGCTCAGACGTGTGATCAGTCCGTCGCTTGAGCCGTCCGGAAGCACGACGAGTTCATCGTGCGCCTGCGACCCGCGACGTCGGGTGGTCTCGAACCCGTCGCCGAGCTCGACGCCCTTGATCGCCT
This sequence comes from Pseudolysinimonas sp., assembly GCA_039928695.1. Taxonomy (GTDB): domain Bacteria; phylum Actinomycetota; class Actinomycetes; order Actinomycetales; family Microbacteriaceae; genus Lysinimonas. The sequence goes on from JBDSSQ010000005.1 coordinate 8,731, forward strand.
GGATGCTCATCAGCGCGGACGCGAGCCGGGCATCCAGCTTGCGGTCCCACTGCACGTAACTGCCGAGCCCCGGCGGGAGCCCATACGCCAGAACCTCGACAACCCCGCCGAGCGTGTCGCCGGTGTCGTGCGCGTCGTCGACCTCGGCCACCATCAGAGTGGATGTCGCGGGGTCGAAGCAGCGCAGCGGATCCGCGTCGAGCGCGCTTACGTCGGCGGCCGTCGGCAACGCGGCCCCTTCTGGCACCCGCACCGGACCGATCGACAAGGTGTGGCTCACCAGCGTGACGCCGAGTTCGCCGAGGAAGGCACGCGCCACCGCGCCGAGGGCAACCCGGGCCGCGGTCTCGCGCGCGCTGGCCCGCTCGAGCACGGGGCGGGCGTCATCGAATCCGTACTTCTGCATGCCCACGAGGTCTGCGTGGCCAGGGCGAGGGCGGGTAAGGGCCGCGCCTCTGCCCGACTCGAGAGCGGCGGCATCCATCGGATCGGCGCTCATCACCTCGACCCATTTCGGCCATTCGGTGTTGCCGATGCGCAGTGCGATGGGGCTGCCCATCGAGAGTCCGTGTCGCACGCCGCCGGAGAAGTTGAGTTCGTCTTGCTCGAACTTCATGCGCGCTCCCCGGCCGTAGCCGAGCTTGCGACGCTCGAGGTCGGTCTGGATCGCCTCGCGGCTGATCGGCACTCCAGCGGGAAGCCCCTCGAGCACGGCTACCAGCTCGGGGCCGTGCGACTCACCGGCGGTCAACCAACGCAGCATGCGTCCATCCTTCCAGAGAGCGGCAGGTGCGGACGGACGCTACAAGCCAATGGATTCCCGCATCGCCGCGATGACCTCACGCTCGGACGGCAGCACACCGTCCTCTTCGCCGGTCACGAAGATGCGGACCTGCCCAACGGCTTGGTGGAGCAGCATCTCCAGACCGCTCACAACGGTTCCGCCCACCGCGACCCAGGCGCCAGCCAACTCGCTCGGCCACGGCTCGTATGCCACGTCGAACAGCACTGCTTGTCGGCGAACGGCCTCTGGGTAGATCAAGCCGTGATCTGCCGCTCCTGGAAGGGTCGAGACCACGGCGGTCGGCACGATCAGCGAGCGATCCACGATGCCGAGCCGACGGACCATCAGTTCGATGCCCAGCCTCGCAGCGAGTGGCTCCAACACGGCGGCACGCTCGGAGTCGCGCACCGACACGAGCACACGAGTCGCGCCCAAAACCGAGGCAGCGGCAAGAACCGACGCCGCCGTGGCTCCCCCACCCAGAATCTGCACGCTCTCGAGCGCGGTCACGCCGTGGTCAGCGAAGGCCGAGACGATGCCCGCGACATCGGTGTTGAAGCCGTGCAGGGCTCCCTGGTCGTCGAGGAGGACCGTGTTCGCGGCGCCTACGCTCTCAACCAGCTCAGAGCGCGAGGCCAGCATCGGCAGCACCTCGCGCTTGAGTGGCATGGTCAGCGAGAGTCCGCGCCAGCTCGAATCACAGGTGTTGATGAAGGCGCCGAGGCTCCCCTCGATCACCTCGACCGCCGAGTAGCTCCACGGCAGCCCGAGCACTCGGTACGCAGCGGCGTGCAGCCGGGGCGACTTCGAGTGCGCGATGGGCGACCCGAGCACGGCCAGACTGCGAGGCCGCCCTGCGTCGCGGTCGTGCTCGGAATCGGCGAGGCTCACTTGCAGTACGCGGCGTTCTCCGGGCTCGCACGGCACCAGGCCTGCCACTGTTTGACGGCGGCATTGTGCTCAGCGAGTGTCGTTGAGAACACCGTCTCGCCGGTCTTGAGGTTGACGGCGACGAAGTAGAGCCACGGTCCAGCGGTCGGGTGCAGGGCCGAATCGATCGCGGCATCCCCGGGAAGCCCGATCGGGCCGACCGGCAGTCCGTCGTTTGCGTAGGTGTTGTACTTATTGCTCGCATCGGCGCGCTCGGCGTCGGTCGTCGTCACGCGATCGGTGTGTCCGGTGCCGTATGCGACGGTCGCATCCGACTGCAACCGCATCCCCTGGTCGAGTCGATTCTGAAAGACTCGCGCGATCTTGTGCATGTCCGAAACGCTCGGGCCCGACTCGCGCTGCACGATCGACGCGAGCGTGAGCACCTTCAGCTGGTCGGCCGGCGCGACTCCCGCTTTGTCGAGGTGCTGCATCATCGTGGTCACCAGCTGCTTCAAGACCTGGGTGGCAGTGACTCCCGGATCGAAGGTGTACGTGGCCGGGAACAGGTATCCCTCGATGCTCGGCGCGGCGGCCGGAACCCCCAGCGCGACATAGTCCTTCGCGGCGGCCTGGAAGTCGGCCACCGGCAGCCCGGTCGCGGCGGCCAGTTGCACATAGGCGCTCTGAGCCGAGATGCCCTCTTTGATCACGGCGACATGGATCACCTTGTTCTTGGGATCCTGAAGCGCGGCCAATGCAGAGGCGGCGCTCATCTGCTTCTGCAACGAGTAGCTGCCCGGCTCGAATGTCACCTTCGGGTTCTTGAGCAGCAGCGCGTAGAAGGCGGTGAAGGTCTTGGTGACCCCTGCCTGCTGGAGGGTCTTGGCGACATCCGAGCCGATATCACCCGACTGGATGACGACGGTCACCTTGGTGCCGTTCCCGGTCGTCGTGTAGTCGATGGGTGCTTCCCAGCCGAGCACGTGACGGATCTGCGGCTCGAATAACACCCAGCCGGTGACCCCACCGCCGCCGATCAGCACGAAGACGATCAGGAGCGCCCACAGCCAGCCGAGTCGCCGCTTCTTCTTTAGCGGCTGCGATCCGCGGTCAGATCCGCGACCGGATCCACGGGGCGGGCCTCCGCGCTGCCCGACACCCTGCGTCTGCGCCTCAGCCTCACGAGCCGCCCGACGCGACGTCGGTTGATTCGGGTCAAGAGGTGGTGCCTGGGCGGCCTGCGCTTCGGCGGCAGCGACCGCGAACGGGTCGGACAATCGGGCAGTCGGATACGCCGTTGACACCGGCTCAGGTCCAGCCGGGGCCGCCGGAACCACTGGTCGCGTCGGCTCCGTTCCTGCTGGCCGGAAGATGTCGTCCCAGCTCGGTTCTTCAGCCACCGTCAGCGTCCTCCGTGCTGGTCGACAACGGTGCCGGGCGGACGTCCCGCCGAGCGCTCGAAGTCGAGTGCGTTCTGCAGGATGATAACAGCGGCCACTTGGTCGATCACCGGACGCGAGGCCTTCACCGAGCGACCCGATTGATGAAGCGCACGCTGTGCCGACACCGTCGACAACCGTTCGTCGACCATCCGCACCGGCACATCGACCGTCACGGCCAGCTCGGCTGCAAGCGTGCGCGCGTCCGCCGTTGAAGCCGTGTCATCCCCGCGCAGCGACAATGGCAGGCCCACAATCACCTCGACGGCGCCGTGCTCGACGATCAGATCCTGCAGTTCGGTGATCGTCCCATCGCCGCGTTGCAGAGTGATGACGGGCGTGGCGAGCAGGCCGTCGCGGTCGCACACCGCCACCCCGACTCGCGCCTTGCCAGCATCGACGCCGAGACGCACTCCGGTTCGCATCACCCGATCCACATCGTGGATGCCCGGCTCAGCCGTCCAGCGCGGCGGCGATGCCCGACAGCGCCGCCCCGATCGCGTGGATGTCGCTGCCCCCGCCCTGCGCGAGGTCGTCTTTGCCGCCCCCGCCGCCGCCGAGCACGCCTGCCGCCTGTTTCGCGAGCACGCCCGCCTTCGCACCGAGTTCGCGCGCGGCGGAGGATGTCGCAACGATCACGGCGGGCTTGCCGTCAACGTGACCCGCAAGTGCCACGACCGAGGCCTCCGTTCCGAGGCGCTCGCGCACCGCGGTCGCCAGCGAGCGCAGCTCGTCAGCTGACGACAGCGCGCCGACATCCTCGATGACTGTCAAGTACTTGCCGAGAGGTGACGACGACTTCACCAGCGAGGGAACACGGCTGGACAGTGCCGCCGATTCGTAGGAAGCGATCTTCTTTTCGGCGGCCTTCAGCTCGGCCACCAGCGACTCGATCCGTTGCGGAAGCAGCTCGCGCGGCACCTTCAACGACGAGGTCAGCGTCGACACCAGGGCGCGCTCGGCGGCGAGGTCACGGAACGCCTCGAGGCCGACCAGCGCCTCGACCCTCCGGTTGGTTGAGCCCACCGACGACTCGCTGACCAGATTCACGAGTCCGACTTCTGCCGAGGTTCGCACGTGCGTGCCCGCGCACAACTCACGCGACCACGGACCGCCGATGTCGACCATCCGTACCGTGTCGCCGTACTTCTCGCCGAACAGCGCCATCGCGCCCGCGGCCTTCGCCTCGGCGATCGGCAGGATGCGGGTGGTCACCTCGAGGTTGTCGCGCACGGCGTTGTTGGCGATCTCTTCGAGCTCGCTGCGGGTCTCGGCAGACAGCGCCTGATTCCAGGCGAAGTCGAGCCGCAGGTATCCGGCCTTGTTGTATGAGCCGGACTGGTGCGCCTCGGATCCGAGGGTCTGCCGCAACGCCGCGTGCACCAGGTGGGTCGCGGAGTGCGCCTGCGCCGCCGAGTGGCGGTAGACGGGATCCACGACGCTCGTCGCCTCGGCTCCCACCGACACCTCGCCGGAGCGCACCTGGACGGTGTGGCTGATCAGGCCCTTGACGGGGCGCTGCACATCGAGCACCTCAAGGTCGAAGCCGTTGCCCACGATGGATCCGGCGTCTGCTGCCTGACCACCCGACTCTGGATACAGCGCGGTCTCGGCCAGGACCACCTCGGCGATGTCGCCGACCGCAGCGCTGGTCGCCGGCTGGCCGTCGATCAGGATGCCCAGAATCCGTGAGTCGGTCTGCAGGTAGTCGTAGCCGGTGAACACGGTCTCGCCGGCCGCGCGCATCTCGGAGTACACCGAGAGGTCTGCCAGTGCGCGCTTCTTCGCCTTGGCATCCGCCTTGGCGCGCGTGCGCTGCTCGGTCATCAACTGATCGAAGGCCACGCGATCGACCGTGAGTCCCGCCTCCTCTGCGATCTCGAGCGTGAGGTCGATCGGGAATCCGAAGGTGTCGTGCAACAGGAACGCGGTGTCGCCAGGCAGCGCGGCTTCGCCCTTCTTCTGCGTGTCTTCGACCGCGAGATCCAGGATGGTCGTGCCGCTGGCCAGCGTGCTGCGGAAGGTCTCTTCCTCGGCGATCGCGAGGCGAGATGTGCGCTCCCACTGCTCCTCGACATCGGGGTACGCATCGCGCATCGCAACGCGGGAGGCGTTGAACAGCTCCGGGAAGGTCGGCGAGTCAACTCCCAGCAGTCGCATCGATCGCACCGAGCGGCGTAGCAGCCGGCGCAAGATGTATCCGCGGCCCTCGTTGCTCGGAGTCACCCCATCGGTCATCAGCATCAACGATGAGCGGACGTGATCAGCGATGATGCGCATGCGCACGTCATCCGCGTGTTCGGCGCCGTAACGCCGGCCAGACAGCGACGACGCGAGGTCGAGCACCGGGCGCACCTGGTCGATCTCGTACATGTTCTCGACGCCCTGCTTGATGAACGCGACGCGCTCGACCCCGAGACCGGTGTCGATGTTCTTCTTCGGCAGTTCACCGACGATGTCGAACTCGGTCTTGCTTCGCACGTTGGTGATGAGGTCTTGCATGAAGACCAGATTCCAGATCTCGGTGAAGCGGGTGTCATCCACCGCAGGTCCGCCGTCGCGCCCGTATGCGGGCCCGCGGTCGAAGTAGATTTCGGAGCACGGGCCCGCCGGGCCGGGCTGACCCGTCGACCAGTAGTTGTCGTCTTTGCCGAGGCGCTGGATGCGCTTCTCGGACAGGCCAGCGACCTTCTTCCAGAGCGCGACAGCCTCATCGTCGTCTTCGTAGACCGTGACCCAGAGATCCTTCTGGTCGAAGCCGAACCCGCCGTCGCCCTCGGACGCGGTCAGCAACTCCCAGGCGTACTCGATCGCGCCCTCTTTGAAGTAGTCGCCGAACGACCAGTTGCCGGCCATCTGGAAGAAGGTGCCGTGGCGAGCGGTCTTGCCGACCTCTTCGATGTCGTTGGTGCGGATGCACTTCTGCACGTCGGCGGCGCGCGGATACGGCGCCGGGACCACACCGGTCAGATACGGGATGAAGGGGACCATCCCCGCGATCGTGAACAGGATCGACGGGTCGTCGCTCACCAGCGAAGCAGAGGGCACGATCGTGTGCCCGCGCTCCCTGAAGTACGAGAGCCAGCGGCGTTGGATTTCAGCGGTCTGCACGGGTGTCTATTCCTCGAAGGTGCCCGCAAGGGCACGGCGTTACCGGGATGGTAGAAGGCGTCCGGTACGCCGGCCAGCTCGCAGTGAAGACGGCAGAGACTGTGAAGCCGGCGCCGGACTAGCGGGCTCGTGCCTGAAAGTCGGAGACGATCCCGTCGGCTGCCGCGCGAAGCTCAGCCTCGCGTGTCTTGTAGCCGTCGACCACGGCGCCGCCGAAGTCCTTGGCCTTCGCGTCGACGTCATCGAAGAATTGCTTGCCCTGGGGGGTCTTGGCCAGCTGGTGGGCCGCCACGAAACCAACGGCGACTCCCACGGCCAGAAGCAGTGCACCCTTCATGGTGTTCTCCTCGTTCTGATCGAAATCTGTTCGTCCAGCTTACGACAAAGGCCCCAGGGTCACCGGGGCCTTGGTCACGCTCTCGATCTCGCACAGCTCCCGAGGCCGAGACGGCCTCGGCGGCGCGCGAGTGGAGGCCAGAAATGGCCTCCACCCGAATCAGCGCGCCGCGTAGTATTCGACGACGAGCTGCACCTCGGCCGTGATCGGCACCTCGGCGCGCTTGGGGCGACGGATCAGACGGGCGTGCAGCTTGTCGAGCTCGACCTCGAGGTACGGAGGCGTCTTCGGCAGCACGTCGACGTGACCGCCGGCAGCAGCGACCTGGAACGGCTCCATGCCCTCCGAGCGCTCCTTGACATGAATGAGCTGACCCGGCTTCACGCGGAACGACGGGCGGTCAACGAGCTTGCCGTCGACGAGGATGTGGCGGTGCACGACCATCTGGCGCGCCTGCGCAGTGGTGCGGGCGATCGCGGCACGCACGATGAGCGCGTCGAGACGCATCTCGAGCAGCTCGACCAGGTTCTCACCGGTCAGGCCCGCGGCACGACGGGCCTCGGCGAAGACGATCTTGAGCTGCGCCTCGCGGATGCCGTACTGGGCGCGCAGTCGCTGCTTCTCACGCAGACGGACGGCATAGTCGCTGTCGGTCTTGCGCTTGGTGCGGCCGTGCTCGCCGGGGGCGTACGGGCGCTTCTCGAGGTACTTGGCCGCCTTCGGCGTGAGCGGAATGCCCAGGGCACGAGAGAGGCGGGTCTTGCTGCGGGTGCGTGACTTGGTCGACACGTAATACCTTCCAGATGACATGGCAGCGGCTGTCGCT
>JBDSSQ010000006.1:0-115677 GCA_039928695.1 Pseudolysinimonas sp.
GCCCGCTGGCATGCCGAGAAGCTACCGCTCGCACGAGTCGTTCAGTACGAATGTCCACACCTGGTCATCAAGCAGGTGACCGAGCACGTCCAGCACTCAACAGTTATCCGCTCGCTGCGTCGAGGGATCGACGACGTTGTCAAGAACGTGCTGCGGGCCGGTGTGGCAAGCGGCGACTTCGACGTCCCAGACATCCCGGGAACCACGTTGGCCCTGCTTTCGCTCCCCATAGACGTGGCCCGCTGGTACCACCCATCCAGTCGGCGCAGCCCCGAGACCATCGGTGCAACCTACGGCAATCTGGCCGTGCGACTGGTTCGCATCTAAGCCTCGCCCGTTGGTCGCCGAGCGGTGCCGCGCCGAAGCAGGGCGATCAGCCTCGGGTGAGCTTGCGGTACGTCACCCGATGCGGGCGGGCGGCCTCGGGGCCCAGACGCTCGACCTTGTTCGCCTCGTACGACTGGAAGTTGCCCTCAAACCAGTACCACTTGCCCGGGTTCTCCTCGTCGCCCTCGTAGGAGAGGATGTGCGTCACCACACGGTCCAGGAACCACCGGTCGTGACTGATCACAACGGCACAACCAGGAAACTCCAGCAGCGCGTTCTCCAGGGAGCCCAGGGTCTCGACGTCCAGGTCGTTGGTGGGCTCGTCGAGCAGGAGCAGGTTGCCGCCCTCCTTGAGAGTCAGCGCCAGGTTGAGGCGGTTGCGCTCACCACCGGAGAGCACGCCAGTCATCTTCTGCTGGTCGGGGCCCTTGAAGCCGAACTGGGAGACGTAGGCGCGTGAAGGGATCTCGACGTGGCCGACCTGGATGTAGTCGTTCCCGTCCGACACCGTCTCCCAAAGGTTCTTGGTCGGGTCGAGGCCGGAGCGACTCTGGTCGACGTAGGAGATCTTGACCGTCTCGCCGATCTTGACGCTGCCGTCGTCCGGGGTCTCGAGACCAACAATGGTCTTGAAGAGAGTCGTCTTGCCGACTCCGTTGGCACCGATGACACCGACGATGCCGTTTCGCGGCAGTGTGAACGACAGGTCGTCGATCAGGACGCGACCGTCGAAACCCTTCTTCAGGTCGTCGACCTCGATCACGGTGCTGCCCAGGCGTGGCCCCGGCGGGATCTGGATCTCCTCGAAGTCGAGCTTGCGAGTGCGGTCGGCCTCGGCGGCCATCTCCTCGTAACGAGAAAGTCTGGCCTTGGACTTGACCTGTCGCGCCTTGGCGTTAGAGCGAACCCACTCGAGCTCAGCGACCAGGCGCTTGGCGAGTTTGGCGTCCTTCTTGCCCTGCACGGTCAGACGTTCAGACTTCTTCTGGAGGTAGGTCGAGTAGTTGCCCTCGTAGGGGTAGAGACGACCGCGGTCGACCTCGGCGATCCACTGGGCAACGTTGTCGAGGAAGTACCGGTCGTGGGTGACGGCGATGACGGCGCCCGCGTACTGCTGCAGGTGCTGCTCGAGCCACAGCACACTCTCGGCGTCGAGGTGGTTGGTGGGCTCATCGAGCAGCAGCAGATCCGGCTTCTGCAGCAGCAGTTTGGTCAGCGCGACCCGGCGCTTCTCACCACCGGAGAGGTTGGCCACCTCGGAGTCTCCAGGCGGCGTGCGCAGCGCATCCATCGCCTGCTCGAGTTGGGAGTCGAGGTCCCAAGCGTCTGCCGCGTCGATCTCGCCCTGCAGCTCGCCCATCTCGGCCAGCAGCGTGTCGAAGTCGGCATCGGGATCGGCCATCGCGGCCGAGATCTCGTTGAAACGGTCGATCTTGGCCTTGATCGGGCCGACGCCCTCTTGCACGTTCTCGAGCACGGTCTTGGTCTCGTCGAGCTCGGGCTCTTGCATCAGGATGCCGACCGTGTAGCCGGCGCTGAGCTTGGCCTCACCGTTGCTCGGGATGTCGAGCCCGGCCATGATCTTCAGGATGGTGGACTTGCCTGCGCCGTTCGGGCCGACCATTCCGATCTTCGCTCCCGGCAGGAACGACATGGTCACATCGTCGAGGATGAGCTTGTCGCCGACCGCCTTGCGGGCGCGCACCATCGAATAAATGAATTCGGCCATGGGGTCAGTCTACGGAGGGCGCAGGGGCCTCACCTGACCGCCGGGAGCGCCCGCTACCAGTCGATGGTTCGGGTGGTGCCGACCAGGCAGCGGCTTGTCGAGAGCAGCTTCTGCACCGTGCTGGTGTAGCCGGTGTTGCCGTACTGGCCGATCAAGCAGGTCTTGCCGAATCGCACCGAGAACGAGATGTTGTCGGCCGCCAGGTTGACCGTGGTGCGGTCGGGCGTGAGCTCCATGTCGACCTTGGAGAACCCCGCTTTCACCAGATTGTCGATGAATGGTCGGCCACTGAGGTCACCGCCGTCGGCGATGAACTTCTTGTTGATGTCGTCGAAGTACGCCCGGTTCTCGTATGCCGTGCCGTTCGGGCTGAGCGTCGGCTCGGACGTGGGAGTACTCGAGGGCTTGGGTTTGGCGGTCGGCGTCGGGGCCGGCGTTGGCACGCAGCCGGCGAGCGCGACCACCATGGCGGCGGTCACCATGACCGGGAGCACCGCGCGCTGCAGGGTTTCGACGCGGCGCATGATCCTCCTCGACCGGCCGCCGAACGCGACGCGGGTCGCGACGATTCTAGAGCGGCCCGCCATGACGCGAACTCAACAGTTGCTGAGTGCTGACCTCGGCTGAATCAGTCGCGGAGCGCGGCGGCCACGTACGCGATCGCTTCCTCGCGCTCGATGCCGAGTGCTCTGACCCGGTCGGCGTAGGCGGCCGCCGCCTCTTGCGCGACCCGGTGTGACGGATCGCCCTGCGGAGCCACGAACGAGCCGTTACGGCCGCGCGTAACGACGAAGCCATCGGCTTCCAGCTCGCGGTATGCGCGCGCAACGGTGTTCGTCGCGAGCGCGAGATCGTTCGCCAGTTGACGGACGGTCGGCAACCGAGCACCGCCCGCGAGTTCGCCCGACCTGATCTGGTTCATCAGCTGCACACGCAGTTGTTCGAAGGGCGGAACCGGCGACGCCTGGTCGATAGTGATCATGGTTGTCGCCCGCCGCTCATTGTGTCGTCGATTGTATCAGGGTTGCCGCTGCTGGCGGGCCAGCGATGAGCGCGGCGCTCGGGCTGCTGTTCGCCGGCGGCCTGCTGCTCGCCGGGTCGCCGATGTGCTACGCGCCCGGCCTTCTCTGGCATCTTCGTGCTGCAGGTGTGGTTCCAGGCTCGCACCAGTGTGCTGGTCTGGCTAACACGCCTCGTTACATGCCGACACTGGTCACATGCTGTTGATGAGGATGTGAACCACGGAGGGTACGAGCAGATTGCGTGTGCGTTCGAAGAGGATCCCGAGTGCCAGCCCAAGGAGCGACTGCTGCACGATCGTGATGGCGACGGCCGGCAACAACCCAGTGTGACCTGTGCTGCTGAATCCCAGCCCGAGATGCCACACGCCGAACACCAACGCCTGTAGCCCGATCGCCCAACCCGGCCCCGCGAGCATCCGCAGTCGCGTCTGGAGGAGGCCTCTGAAGAGGAATTCTTCGAGGAACCCGTTCTGCATGAACTGAGCGGCAAAGGTGACCAGTAGCCCGACGACCGTCTGTTGCCCGCTGATCAAGGTGTAGGCGAACCAGACGACGGGGATGGCGGAGCAGAGCAGCAACGCTCGGCCCATTCGGTGCCCCTTGCCGAAGCCCATTGTCGTCAACCGTGCGCCAGCGAGCAGCATCACGGCGAGCGGAATGACGACATAGGTGACCGGGTTGACCAGGAAAGTGCCGAGGCCCTCACCAAACCACTGCTCCCCAAGGCGGCGGAGCCATTCGACCAGCGGCGTCCACAGTGGGATGACCGCACTGCCATCGATCACCTTATGGAACGCGAGGCCGCTCCACCCGGTCAGGACGATGAACACCGACACCAGCCCGAGTTGCACCCACACGCGACGGCGCTCCGGGCAGTCAATGACGATCTCCACTGGTGCCGGCTCGGTGACAGCCGTCACAACCAGGCTGAGCAGGAGCAGGACGAAACCGACTGCGATCCCCGCAACGGGAACGACGCGGCCCCCCACGACAAGCACAACGACTGAGCCGAGCCACACCGCGACGAAGAACCAGGCAGCTTTCGAGACCACCAGCACCTTCAGCGTACGAACGATGTTGCCGCGAAAGGTGGTGTCCAACGAGCTGGCAGTCATGGGTTGTCCGCTTCCTCGATTGGCAAATGGTGGGCCGCTACGCGGCAGGCTGCAGCGGTGACCAGCTTCAGGTGCAGCCTGATTCAATTCTCGGAATCCCCGGAGGGTCAAACGTCCTACGACTTCCGTTGTCGTCCGGCGGCCAGCTCCCGCTTCATCGCAACACCGTCGTCCGAGTGGAGGGCTTCGAGGAGCCCTGCATGACTGGGAACGCTCATGAGCCTCGCGGGGCTGGAGCTCCTCCAGGACCTCGAGAGTTGGCTCTGGGGGTCGCGCATGCCCCCGCGTGCGTCTGCGGGCGTCGACGAACCGCAAGGCTCTCAGAACGGAACCGCCACCTCGATCGGACGCTTCGAACGCGCGGCGGCAAGCTCGTCGGTCGAGTCATCGCGGTCGCCAGATTCCGTCTCGGACTCGGTCGCGGCATCCGATTCGTCGCCCTCGAGCACGGCGGCGCGGTCGCTCGGCAGGTCGGCGTCGTTCGCGACCGTCGAGGCGACCGAACGGGTGAATACCGAGGAGCCCCACGCGAGATCGTGACCGAGGGCATCCGCGTCGACCTCGACGGTGGTGCCCGCCCGGTCGCCGCTCTCCCAGTCGCGCACGCGCAGCTTGCCCGTGACGACCACCCGCTGCCCCTTGTTGACCGAGCCGACCACGTTGACGGCGAGCTGGCGGAACGCGGTAATGGTGTACCAGTTGGTCTCACCGTCGATCCAAGATTGCTTGCTCCTGTCGTATCGGCGCTGCGTACTGGCCAGGCGGAAGCTCGTGATCGGAAGACCTTCGCTCGTCACCAAATGGCGGGGCGTGGTGGCGACGAGGCCGGTCAGCGTGATGGTGTCAGTCATTTCTTGATTCCTTTTCTTTTGGTGGTTCACATGGGTTCAAACGCGTAGCTTCGACAACGTGACGAGGAACGCCTTTGAGTTGGCTATGGATGAGGGAGCGGCGCGCGTTCTCACGCACCTCGAGCGGACATACGACATCGCTCTCGAGACAGGGAGCAAGCTGACTGACCTGGTCGCGACGCCTGACGAGGCATTCCCAACTGGCGCGGCGATTGTTTTGTGGATGGAGATCAGCGACCTGGTTGATGCCCCGAGGGGGCCGATGTCTGACGAGATGTGCGAGAAGTTCGCGACGGCGTTTTCGCTTGCCTGGCAGGCGCTGCCTGGAGACGCCGACGACCGCGCTGAACTGGGGCTGATTCGACGTTGGCAAAAGCACCTGCGTCGTTACTGGCGAAAAGGCAAACTGCCTGCTTGACCGTGCTATTTGACGCTACGCCTCTCCGTCGATCCACTTCTGAGCGCCGCGGTCGTAGCGACGCTGGGTCGAGGCCAGGCGGAAGCTGGTGATCGGCAGCCCCTCGCTGGTCACGAGGTGGCGCGGGGTGGTGGCGACGAGGCCGGTGACGGTGATCGTGTCGGTCATGAGGTGCTCCTTCGATGTCGAGAGGTGATGACCTCAGAGTGCGATTCGAGTGCCCGCACGTGGGAGCTCACCCGGTAACAGGTGGAGGGCTCCAAACGCCCTGCCCTGTGGACGAGAGGTAGCGTGCAAGACATGAACCGCGTCCGCACGATCCGCATCGACGAGCGCGAGGTGCGCCTGCACGAGCACGCGCTGACGATCGGCGGCATTCCCGTGATCTGGATGCTCGACGCGGCCGTCTTCAAGGACGGCACCCGCGTGCCCGACGAGGTACTGACGGCATCCGGCATCCGGCACCGACCGGAACGTTCGGAAGACGACTAGCGGCACGGATGCCGGGCGCGGCGCTCGTGCCGGAAAGCCGCCCCGGCATCCGATCGCTCCATCGTCGAGGCTGAACGTGATGACGGGCGCCGTCAGCCGCACCGAAGTGCAGAGACGACGCCCGTCAGGCCTGGTGAGGACGCGAACGCCGCCCCCGCGAACGTCAGTGTTCGCGGAACTCCGGCCAGTTCGACCCGGGCGGCATGCTCGCATGCATGGCGCTCTTGGCGACCTCGAGCGTCGGGTAGACGCCGCGAGGATCCTGATCGGCGAGCAGCCGCACTGCGTAGCCGTCGTCGGTGTGGAGGATGGTACCGGTGGCACCCGAGTCGCCAAATGCGACCCAGCGCTGACCGGTGGTGGTGACCGTCGAGGCAGTCGAGCTCATCGTTGAGCTCCTTTCTTGTTGTGACCCCTTCGACCGTACGCCTCCTCGCTGTGAGCCGCACCTAGGCTGAATGCATGCCCACCCCGCAGAATCCCTCCCCGAACGTGTACGTCGCCGATGGCGACCGCTACGACGGCAAGATGCCGTACCCGCGGGTGGGACGCAGCGGGCTCAAGATCCCGGAGATCTCGCTCGGGCTGTGGAACAACTTCGGCTCCGACCGCCCGCTCGAGACTCAGCGTGCGATTCTGCGCCGCGCATTCGACCTCGGCGTCACCCACTTCGACCTGGCCAACAACTATGGACCGGTCAACGGCGCCGCCGAGCGCAACTTCGGGCTGATCTTTCACGACGACTTCGTTCCGTATCGCGACGAGTTGATCATCTCGACCAAGGCCGGCTACGACATGTGGCCTGGCCCCTACGGCGAGTGGGGATCGCGCAAGTACCTGCTCAGCTCGCTCGACCAATCGCTGAAGCGGATGGGGCTGGACTACGTCGACATCTTCTACTCGCACCGCCCAGACCCCGAAACGCCGATCGAAGAGACGATGGGCGCACTGGCGACGGCGGTGAAGTCCGGACGTGCGCTCTATGCCGGCATCTCGAACTACGACCCAGAGCAGACCAGGGCCGCGTTCGCCGCGCTGCAGGCGGAGGGCATCCCGCTGCTGATCCATCAGCCGCGCTACAACATGTTCGACCGGCACATCGAGCACGGGCTGTTTCCGGTGCTCGACGAGATCGGCGCAGGCTCGATCGTGTTCTCGCCGCTCGCCCAGGGCATGCTGACCGACCGCTATCTGAATGGCATCCCGGATGACTCCCGCGCCGCCACAGGACGCTGGATCACCGAGAAGAACATCAGTGGGCAGTACCTCGAGCGCGTGAAGGGTCTCAACGCCATCGCGAAGGAGCGCGGGCAGACCCTGGCGCAGCTCGCGCTGACCTGGGTGCTGCGGCATCCGCAAGTGACGAGCGCGCTGATCGGTGCCTCGAGCGTCGCCCAGCTCGAGAGCAGCCTGGGCGCCGCGAAGGCCGCCCCGCTGACCGACGCCGAACTCGCCGCCATCGAGCCGTTCGCGGTCGACGGCACCGAGCGCGGCTGATCCGCTCGCGGGCCGGCGTGGGATACCTCTTCGCTCTGCTGAGCGCCGCGCTGTTCGGGGCGAATGGCACGACCACGAAGCTGCTGGTGCTCAGTGGTCTGCAGCCCCAGCAGCTCACGCTGTTCCGCTCGACCGGCACGGCGCTGATCGCCGGTGTCGTTCTGCTGATCGTCAATCGCCGGGCGTTCAGGATGCCGCCACGCCAGTTGCTGACCATGGCGATTCTCGGCGTCACCGGCATCGCCCTGCTGCAAGCCTTCTACGGCGGAGCTCTCGGCCGGCTGCCGGTCGGGATCGCGCTGTTGCTGGAGTACACCGGCGTGCTGTTCGTGGCGCTCATCGGATTCTTCGTCTTCAAAGAGAAGGTCAAGGCCCGGCTCTGGGTCGCGATCGCGCTCGTGCTGGCCGGCCTGGTCGTGGTCGCCCAGCTCTGGGACAGCACGCTCGACCCGCTCGGCGTCGTGCTCGCCCTGGGGGCAGCGGTGATGCTCACGGTCTACTTCGTCGTCGGTGAGCGCCAGGTCGCGGCGACGTCTCCCCTCGCCGTCGCGTTCTGGACCGGCCTGTTCGCGGCCGCGTTCTGGGCCATCTTCAGCGGCTGGTGGACCATGAGCCCCGCGATCTTCATCAAGCCGGTCGACATCGGCGGCTCGCACGGTCACCTCGACGTACCACTCTGGCTGCCGCTGACCTCTGCACTCGTGCTCGGGTCGTTCCTGCCGTTCCTGCTCGGTTTCTACGCGCTCAAGCACCTGCCGGCGACCGCAGCCGGGATCGTCGCGTCGTCCGAGGTGCTGTTCGCCTTCCTCGTGGCGTGGTTGTGGCTCGGCGAGGGATTGGATGTGGTCCAGCTGCTCGGCGCTGCCGTCGTGCTGGTCGGCATCATGCTCGCCCAGACGGCACGCGTGGGCAAGGTGGTGGATGCGGACCTGGCGCTGCCACCCGCTGCGGGATCGGCATCCGGGGCGAAGTGAATGTCAGTGGTCGAACGTATGTTCGACTCATGGACCTTCTGGAACGTGCGCTCCCCCTGCCGCTAGCTGCCGCACACCCGGGCGTCGCGGTGCTCGCGCTGCACGGCCGACTGTGGCGTGCGACCCGTGCCGACGGCGCAGTGCTCGGCTATGTCGAGTTGTTCGACACCCCAGAGGGCGAGCGCTTCTTGAGCAAGAGGCTTCGCCCCCGTGCGCAGGGATTCTTGCCGGTCGGCGAGTTCTGGACGGCCGACGAGGCGATCGAGTCGCTGCGAGGGTAGTTGGCTTCCAACCTGAGTGGCCTCCAACTGAGCGGCCCCTCAACTTCTACCTGAGAGTTTTGGCGACTCGCGCCGATTGGCAGGCGATCCAAGCCCTGCGGCGTATCGTGCCGCCCATGACTTGGTGGAACGATTTTCTCGACTGGATCCGGTCCGACGCGGGCTGGAAGATCATCTCGACGGCGGTCATCCCGTTCGTCGCGATCCTCGTGGCGGGCATCATCGGCGCTGCCATCGGACGCGGCGCCACCCGGCGCCTGATCGCGCAACGCGATCACGAGACTCGCGCATCCGCCGTCGCGGCCCTCGTGGCAGCCGGCCAGGGTGCTGTCACCTGGCACAGCCAGGGGCCGGCCGCCAAGGAGCACGCCGAACTGCTGGCCAGCCAGGCAGACGTCGCCGTGCGGCTGCTGCCGATCGCGGGAGCCGGACTCGCCGCCGACTGGGCGAGCCACCAGCTGCGCGAGATGCGCCTGAACTCCGTGAGTTACAGCTACCAAGCCGAGCAGACCCTCGACGAGTACCGCGACCGCCTGGTCGAGTGGCTGCACCGCCCGAACCGCGCCAAGAAGCTGTTCGTCGCCGACCTCGACCGCTGGGACTACTCCGACAGCGTCGCCGACCCGATCGTGCTCGAGCAGCAGCGCTGGGCCGAGGAGCAGTACGCCGCGGTTACCCAGGAATCGGCCGCTCCTGCGCAACACGCTCCGGCAGCTCACGCGGAGCACGCTCCGCTGACCGCTCCGATCCCTCAGGTGTCGGCGGTCACGATCCCGAGCGAACAGGTGTCGAGCTGACCCGCTGACGCTTCGGGCCAGCGGCCGCCCTAGACTTTTGGCGAGCCAAATCGGGCTGCCCCCCGTAGCTCAGTGGATAGAGCATCCGGTTTCTACCCGGCTGGTCGGGAGTTCGAATCTCTCCGGGGGGACCACATCGGCGAGCAACTCAGGCCGCTCGCCGCTCAGACGGCCTTCGCCAGCGCCGTCAGCACCTGCGGCAGCGTCGGCACGCCCTGGGCGCGGAACACCTCCGTGCCGTCCGACGAGCGCACGATGACGGTCGGGGTCACGACGATGCCGTCGGCCTCGGCCTGCGACTCGAAGGCCACCACGTCGCGCTCCACGATCTGAGCGGCGGGCACCAGCCGCGCAGCATCCGCGAGCACCGCGCGTGTCAGGTGGCATGGTTCGCAGAACGCGGAGGTGTAC
Source organism: Pseudolysinimonas sp. (assembly GCA_039928695.1). Taxonomy (GTDB): domain Bacteria; phylum Actinomycetota; class Actinomycetes; order Actinomycetales; family Microbacteriaceae; genus Lysinimonas. The sequence goes on from JBDSSQ010000006.1 coordinate 9,915, forward strand.
AGATCAACGATCACTCGAGAAGCAACGGGATGGCGCGGTCGACGATTCCCTGCCCGTCCATGCCCGGCGTCCCGTCGGCGGGCTTGGGTAGGCTGACGGCGTGGCTGCACAACCCGATGTCCTGGTCTGGATCGACTGCGAGATGACCGGGCTCGATCTCGAGCTCGACGAGCTCGTCGAGGTGGCCGTCGTCGTCACCAACTACGACCTGAAGCCGCTCGACGTCGGATTCAACATCGTGATCAAGCCCGACCAGTCCGCCCTGGATCACATGGGCGACTTCGTCAGGCAGATGCACACCGAGAGCGGCCTCATCGACGAGATCCCCAACGGGGTGACTCTCGCCGAAGCCGAGTACGAGGTGCTCGAGTACATCCTCAAGTTCGTGCCGGATGCCAGCACGGCTCCTCTGGCCGGCAACACGATCGGCACCGACCGCTCATTCTTGGCCAAGTACATGCCGCGCGTCGACGGCCACCTGCACTACCGCAGCGTCGACGTGTCGTCGATCAAAGAGCTGGCACGCCGCTGGTTTCCGAGGGTCTACTTTCAGGCCCCCGCCAAGAACGGCGGTCACCGCGCCCTTGCCGACATCCTGGAGTCGATCCGCGAACTCGACTACTACCGCAGGGTCGTGTTCGTCGCCGAGCCCGGCCCGACCAGCGAGCAGGCGCAGGCGGCGTCCGCCTCGACGGTGGAGTCATGGGCATCCCTCGTGCGGTAATATCGTGGGGTTGCCTGCTCTCCGAGAGGGGAGCGGTGCGCACATGGTGGTTGTAGCTCAGTTGGTAGAGCGCTGGCTTGTGGTGCCGGATGTCGCGGGTTCGAGTCCCGTCATCCACCCCATGTTCGTCGACTCGTCGCCCGTGCTGTCCAGCACGGACGTCGAGCGCGACACGACGACGGAAACGCGCGTCATGCCCGACGTGCCGTGGCAGACGATCGTCTGGAACGATCCGGTCAATCTGATGACGTACGTCACGCACGTCTTCCGCACCTATTTCGGCTACAGCAAGCCCGAAGCAGAACGTCTCATGCTCCAGGTGCACAACGACGGACGCGCGATCGTGGCCACCGGTCCGCGCGAAGAGATGGAACGCCACACCGAGGCCATGCACGAGTACGGCCTGTGGGCGACCGTGGATCGGGTCTCGTGACGCGCGCATGAGGATCGAGCCCGAGATCACCGGAGTGCTCATCGAGCTGACGCCGATGGAGCGCCGACTGCTGTCGACCCTGCTCGTTCAGTACGACGAAATGGTGCACGACCAGCTCGACGACGGTGACCTCGCCGGCGATCCCGCTCTCTCGCGGCTGTTCCCCAACGCCTACCCGGATGACGACGAGGCCGCCGCCGAATTCCGCCGCTACACGCGTGACGGCCTGGTCGAGCGCAAGAGCGCCAACTCCGGACTCATCTCGGCGGCGCTGACGGCGTCATCCGACGAGGAGCGCCTCACGGTCGCTCGGGATGACGCCGAGCACTGGCTTCCCGCACTGACCGACCTGAGACTCGTGCTGGCGGAGCGCCTTGGCATCCATCAGGATGACGACCCATTGCCCGAAAACGAGCTCGCCGACGTTTATGAGTGGCTGGGTGAGCTGCAGTGGGCTCTCATCGAGGCGCTGGACTGATGGCCGGCACCTGATGCTCGAACTCGACAGCGCCGCGTTCGAGAAGCTGGTGATCGACGAGCTCGACCTGCTGCCCGACGAGGTGGTTGAGGGCATCGAGAACGTGGCGTTCGTCACCGAAGACCGACCGGAAGACGGTTCGCTCAGCCTGTTCGGCCTGTACCAGGGCGTGGCGATCACGCACCGCGAGCGCTACGGCTTCGGCGAGTTGCCCGACCGGATCGTGATCTACCGCGAGCCGATGCTGCACGCCTGTCGCACGATGGAGGAATTGCGCGACCAAGTGCACGTCACCTTGGTGCACGAGATCGGTCATTACTATGGGCTCGACGACGAAGAGCTGCACAACTTGGGATGGGCGTGAGTTTTTTTGCGGCATCTTGTCAACCCGATCACGGTGCGCGCGCGTCGTAGGGATATGAACAGCCGACTCGCTTCGCTCATCCTCGTTCCCGTCGCCATCGTGATGGCCCTGACCGCGTGCACGACCGGTGGGTCGGGCTCAGGCGGCTCCGGCGGATCAGGCGGCACAGGCGGTTCCGGCTCTGGCTCGTCTGGTTCATCGGCGCATGGCGGCGATACCCGTTGCGTCACCGGCACCTGGGACCTCGACGTGCAGGGCACTGGCGATCAGATGCTCACCTACCTCAGCGGCAAGGGCATTCCGATTTCATCGGTCACCGGCACCGGCCCGATCACGCTCGACGTCAAAGGCAACGGCGATATGACATACACGACCGGTGCCACTTACGTCTTCAACGCGCAGGTCAGCAACCAAGCGATGGTTATCACACAGGTGCAGGACGGTGCCAGCCACGGCCACTGGGCGTGGGCGCACGGCAGCGTGCTCACCATGGACTTCAGCGGCTGGGTCAACGCGATCACCTTCACCACCACGGTGACCATTGGCGGTCAGGTCGCGAACATCCCGTTCGACGTGCCGAATGAGGGTCCGGGATCGACTCCTCTCACGGTGCACTGCACGGCGACCTCAATGACGTTGAAAGCCGACGCCTCGCCGTTCACCTTGAAGTTCAGCCGGGAGTAGTCGGGTCGACCAAGCCTTCGTCGATCACCAAGTCGGCGAGCTCTCGGGGGTTCTCGCGGGCGATAAACGCATCTTCTTGAGCCGCCCAGGGGCGCCAGAATTTGTCGAAGCGGCCGTGGTCACGCGCCGAAGAACGCCGGCGGCGCTCAGCGGCATCGAGCTCGATCCAGATGCCGTAGGTCGCGAGGGCGCGGTTCGGGCGGCTGAGGGCGCCGCATCCCTCGATCACGATGGCGCGATCCGGGTCAAGTGGATGCCACTCCGCCGCCCGTCCGTGCGCCCAGTCCCAGCGCGTCCAGCCCGGAGCTGATGTGCCCGCGACGGCGGCGCGCAACACCGTCTCGTGCACCGCCTCGGATCCGGCCTCGAGCCCCTCCCACCCGGGATACAGGTCGTCGAGGCTGACCAGTTGCGCGTCCAGAAGAGGAGCGAGCGACTCCCCCAGCACGGTCTTACCCGACCCGGAGCGGCCGTCGATGAGCACGACGGCGCGGCGGGGGCCCGCGGCATCCCGGATCGCTGAGACGATGTCGTCGAGTTCTGTCACCGTCAGCTCAACCACCGATGAACGCCCATTGACCGGTCGCGACGGCCGCGACCACCGCGGCGGCCGCGATGAGGGCGCCGACCAGGATCAGCAGCACCTCGCGGCGTCCGAACGGAGAGGGCCGAGCCCAGGTACGGGTCGCCGTGCCGCCGAAACCACGCGCCTCCATCGCGGTGGCCAGGGCGCTGCCGCGGCGGATCGACAGCACGAACAGCGCGAACGCCAGGCCGGCAAAGCGCCGCAGCCGGCCGCGATCGGCGACACCGCGAGCCCGCCGGGCGAGTTCGAGGGCACGCCAGTCGTCGCGCATCAGGCCGCCGAGCCTGAGCGCTGCGAGGCCGCCGAGCACGAACCGCGCGGGGAGGTGCAGCACCTGAGCCAGCCCGTCGGCTAGATCGGTGGGGTCAACGGTGGCGAACAGCGCAACGGCCGGCAGCGCGATAGCCAGCACGCGGAGCACGGTCACCAAGGCGAGGTGCAGCGAGCCGTCGGTGATCTGCACAAGATACCAGCCGAAGTAGACGTGGCCAGACGCGCGACCGTAGAGCGCGATGGTGAGTGCGGCGAGGGGGGCTGCGATCCAGACGGCAGCCGTGCGCCGCCAGAACACCGACCAGCTGGCACCGGCGAACGGGAGCAGCAGCAACTCGAGCGCCAGCGCGACGCCTGCCGACACCGCATCCACCGAGAGAGCGAGCGCGAACGCGATCAGCAGCGCGGCCGCGAGCTTGGCGACGGGGTTGATCGCTGCGGGTCTGGTCGCTGCGGGTCTGGTCGCTGCGGGTCTCACGACTCCGACGCCGCTCACGCGCGCACTCCGACCAACGCGAGTTCGCGGGATCCCATTGCCGCGACGAACCGGGCATCGTGCGTGGCGGCCACCACAGCCGTGCCGAGGGACCGCAACTCGTCGAGCAACTCGACCAGCGCTGCCCAGGTCAGGGCGTCTTGCCCGAAGGTCGGTTCGTCGAGCACCAACACCTGGGGGCGCGTCGCCAGCACGGCGCCAACCGAGAGCCTGCGCTGCTGCCCACCCGACAGCGTGAAAGGGTTCGCCGCGGCCAGCGCCACGAGACCCAGGCGCTCGAGCAACTCATCCACGCGGGACGCCACCTCTGCCGGCGCGATGCCCAGAGCGCGCGGCCCGATCGCGAGCTCGTCGCGCACCGTCGCCGCCAGAAACTGGTGCTCAGGGCTCTGGAACACCGAGCCGATGCGAGTCAACAACTCACGCGACCGCCACCGGATCGGGTGCCGGTCTGCCGACCCGGCGAGCGTCGCAGACGCGACAACTTCTCCTGTGAAGGGAGGAATCAGCCCGCCAAGGGTGAGCGCCAGCGTCGTTTTTCCCGACCCGTTCTGGCCAGTGAGTGCCAGCGCCTCTCCCCCGTGGACGTGCAGGTCGATCGGGGCGCCGAGCGCAGTGGCGAGCGTGGCAGCGATCGGTCGGCCGGCCACGCGAGCCAGGGTCAGCGCGTCTGCGGTCAAGAGAGTGGGGTGCGCGGTGGGGCCGATTCGACGTGTGATCCTCGGTTCTCGACCCGGCACCCACACTCCCGCCGCGGCGAGCGCCCGGCCATGCGCGGCGAGAACGGCGGTCGATGCGCCGTCGGCCATGATGCCTCCGTCGGCGCTGAGCACCACGACGCGGTCGATGACGTCGAGCCAGGCCTCCACCCGGTGCTCGACGATCACGGCGGTCGAACCGGTGGTGGCCAGCACCGACGCCACGGCGTCTCGCACCTCGAGCACCCCATCCGGGTCGATGTTGGCTGTCGGCTCGTCGAGCAGCAGCAGCCCTGGCCTCATCGCGAGTGCGCCAGCGAGCGCGAGACGCTGCTTCTGCCCACCTGACAACGCCTCGGTGGGATGCTCGAGCGGCACCGCGAGCCCGACCAGGTCGAGCGCCTGGCGCACCTGGCTCCACAGTTCGTCGCGCGGGACTCCCAGGTTCTCGCACCCGAATGCCACATCGTCGCCGACCCGAGACATGATGATCTGGGAGTCCGGATCCTGCAGCACCAGCCCTGCCGAACCGCGCGCCGCGCGGGGATCGCGCCCGTCCACCGTGAGGGTGCCCGCCCTGTCGCCCTCGTCGCTCACGCCATCAGCATCCCCGCCGAGCACGCCGGCCAGTGCCGCAAGCAGCGTCGACTTGCCCGATCCCGATGGGCCGAGCAGCAGGATCCGCTCCCCCGGCTGCACCGTCAGGTCGATGTCGTGCAACGCCCATGCCGCGCGAGTTGCGTGCCGCCAGCCCCAGCCGCGCGCGGTGATCGCGGCCGGGATGGGGGATCCGGATGGGGTGGGCGAAATCTCGAGCCTCGACTCAGACTCGAGCGACGCCTTGGCGGCCAGATGCGAAGCGGCTCAACGCTCCGGTTGCGGCGAGCGCTCGAGTCAGCAGCCATGACACCAGTCCGCCGAGCAGCCCCCCCGAGATGGCGAAGCAGATGACGTAGACGGTCGCTACCGTCTGCGAGTAGCCGGCGTTGTAAAAGATCAGGTCGAGGATCGCGCCACCTGCGCCCGCGAGCGCCCCGGCCAGGATCGCGGTGCCGACCCGCCAACTCGCGTAGAGGAATACCGCGAAGATCAACTCGGCCCCGATCCCCTCGACCAGGCCGTAGACGATGGTCAGTGGGCCCCACTGATTGCCCAGCAGCGATTCGACGACCGCCGCCACCAACTCCGCGAAGAGTGCCGCGCCCGGCTTGCGGATGATCAGCGCCGCAAGCACGCCCGCGAGCAGCCAGATGCCGTAGGTCAACGATTGCAGACCGGGCAGCAGCACCTCGAGCGCGTGGGCGGGCAGGGTGTAGATGGCATTCCATCCCCAGTAGACGACACCGCCCGCGACGCCGATCACGGCGGCAACCACGATGTCGACGACGCGCCACCGCCAGACGATTCGCGCGCGCGTGCGGGTGGGTGAGGTGGTGGTCATTGCGTGCCTCTCGTGAGATGAGTCTCGATGGCACGGGATTCGAGATGGGCGATGAGGCCCTGGCCTCCCTGCGCCGGCATGATCCGGATCAGGTTCGACGGTCGAAGCTTGGATCAGCTTCCTCTCAGCCCGGCACACCGGACTCCCGTGTTCGGCATCCAGCCTACTCGCTAGGCTGGCCTGCACTTCGACCCGAGTGCCTCCGCCCGAAGGGAGCCCCGTGGACCGCCGCCGCTTTCTCACGCGTATTGGCCTCGGCGTGCTCGGCCTCGGGCTCGGCGCAGGAGCCCTCGCCGCCGGGGATGCGGTTGCTGGCGGTCTGCAGCCCACGCCGCATCCGCGGGCCATCGGTGCTCCGCGGCCACATCCGCATCCGGTGCCTGTCGCGGCAAAGCTGCCGCCGTACTTCGAGCCTCCGCAGCTGACGAAGGTGGCGCTGCCCGGCGCCACCCTCTATGGCCTACCTGGGCCGGGCAACCTGATGGCGCTCACCGTGGATGACGGTGTGAGCAGCGAAGTGGTCGCCGCCTACACCGAGCTCTCGCGGCGCACCGGAATGCGGTTGACCTTCTTCGTGACCAAGAGGTTCTCGTCGTGGGCCGAGAACGCCCCGGCGATGCGCCCGCTGGTCGAGAGCGGCCAGCTGCAACTGGGCAATCACACGGTGAGCCATCCCGACCTGACGAAGCTCTCAACCGGGGCCATCCAGGCTGAGTTGCGCGGCTGCGGCGAGTTCATCAGCAGCACATTCGGAGTGGATGCCGCGCCCTACTTCCGCCCGCCCTACGGCTACCTCGATGCTCACGTGCGCGAAGCCGCACGCGCGATCGGCTACACGCAGCCGGTGATGTGGTACGGCTCGCTCTCAGACTCGGGCCTCATCACCGAGGCCCAGGTCGTGCAGTTCGCGCAGACTTGGTTCCTGGCTCAGCACATCGTGATCGGCCACGCGAACTTCGACCCGGTGACGCACGTCTTCGATCAGCTCATGCAGCTCATTCGGGATCGCGCGCTGCAGCCGGTGACCCTCGACGACGTGTTCACGCGCTAGCGCGCGTTCTCGAGCAAAAGGATGATTGCCGTCCTTTGCTGCCTGGCGGCGGGCGACCCGCTTCCGGAACGCCCGCTCGGCTTGGTCGCCACCATGATCGGCGTGCTGCCCCGAGGAGTTCGATGGGATGCGTCCGCTCCCCCCTTCAGGAGTGCCGCGACCGCGGCGGCACTCGGGGCTCGTGCGGCGCGGTGCAGCGGCGTGACGCCGGAGTGATCAGCGGCGTTCGGATCGCCACCGGCACGGAGCAGAAGGTCGATCACCTCGCTTTGCCGGCTCGGGCTCCAGCGTTCCGACCCCGGATCGGCGTCAGCGGCGTAGTGCAGGGGGGTCGCACCGCGCCGATTACGACCCGCCGCGTCGGCGCCTCCGGCGAGCAACAGTCGAACGACCTCTTCGTTGTGTGCCGCCGCCGCGACATGGAGGGCGGTATCGCCGGCGTAGAGGTGATGCCTGATGTCATCCAGGAAATACGTGGTGCGGGTGGCCCGTGATGCACCCTCGCGCAGGCCGGCTGTTGCCAAGCGGGCATCGGCGATCAGGAACTCGCGCGCGGTCTCCACATCGGATCCGGCGATGGCCGCCATCACTCGCAGGAGTCCCGTGTCATCGGTCATCGTCGACTCCGGCCTCCCTGGGCCTTATGCGGAAGGAGCCCCTGCGGCTTCGCCAGGCAGCAGCACGTCGGTCGGACTGTCGTCGATGAAGCCGATGGCCGCGAACTCCAGCTTGCCGAAATCGACCGCCGGATCGCGGGTCAGACTGTTGTCGATGACATACGCGATGTTGACAGCGAGATCTTTCATCCCGCCGCGGAAGGTCTCGCCGACCAGACGGGTGCAGATCACGATTCCCTGCACCGCGATCAACTCGCCGCGGGCGTCGCGGGTGATCGACTCGTCAGGCACGCGGCTCAGATCGAATCCGGTGGGAGCACGGAACGGGATGGGACGCTCCGCGTAGCAGAGCACGTAGTCGGAGCGGTCAGAGCCGGGCATCACCCGGATCACGCGGGCCCGCAACGGCAGCACTGCCGTGAACTCCTCGGGCCCGGTATCCAGTCTCGTGATGACGAAGGAGGGCATGACTCCAGCGTGCCAGAGGCGGCGGCATCCGGCGCGCCATTTCGACACGGCGCGCCCGATTCGTGGCACCTGTTCTTCTGCCACGTGCCCGGCTCGGACCAAGTCGCCTCACACCGGCGCCGCCAGCAGCGCCACGACGTTCGCGCCGCCCTTGGTCGACTGGCGACCCACTTCGACGAAGCCAAGACGGGTGTGGAACGCGAGCGAGCCCGGGTTCGGTGGCTCCAGGTTGACCTCGCACAGCACCTCGGCTGCTCCGACCCGTCGCGCCTCGTCGAAGACGGCGCTATACAACTGCGGACCGAGCCCGCGACCGCGGAGGTGGGCGGCCAGCACGATGCGATCCACGTAGACGAAGGCGGTGCCCAGCTCTCGCGCGCGGGCCGTGAAGAAGAGGTAATTCTCGCTCTGGTACGCGAGGCCAGGAGGCATCCCGAGCACGAAGCCCGCTGCCGCACCGTCGTCTACGACGACCACGACCGAGCTCATGCCGATCAGCTCGGCCAGCTCGGCGGCCGGGGTAATGGGGACCGCCGGATACGCTGCATCGTTCACCGCGACCAACGAGTCGAGGTCATGGTCGCGATAGGGACGCAGTGTCGGGTCGCTCACCCGGCCAGGCTAGCTGGCGGGCGTGTAGGGCACGTTCGCATACTCTCGGATCCACTCCAGCGAATCGATGAACGTGCCCGATGCGTCTTCGATGCCGAAGTGCAGGTGCGGCCCCGTGCTCGCGCCGGTGTCTCCCACCAGGCCGATCAACTGACCACGCCTGACCGTCTGACCGACCGCGAGCTGCAACGAGCCGATCTCCATGTGACCGTACAGGCTGCTGAACGTGACGCCGTCGACGTCGTGCCGAATGACCGCGTAGACGCCGAAACTTCCCGAGGGGTTGCCCACCTCGGTGACGACGCCGTCTGCGATCGCGGCGATCGGAGTGCCACGCCCCGGGTCGAGGTCTGTGCCCTGGTGGAACGATGAGCAGCCGGCGCACGGCGGAACCCGGTAGCCGAACCCGTCTGCCACCGGAGTCGATGGGTCAACCGGCCACTGCACCGTCGTGTAGCTGCTGATGGCGAAGGAGTCGCGCCCGGTGTCGACCGGCCGGGCCACGCCGGCCGACACCGTCATGCTTTGCACACCGACCGCTTGATTGACGAGTTCTTGAGCCGCGGCCCGGGCGGGCAACTCATGGATGCCGACGGCCAGCATGGCGAAGGCGGTCGCCGAGACCGCCAGCACAGAGCGATGGACTCTGAGAAAGCCGATCAGGGGGTTGTCGAGGCGCGTGGACACAGACTTTTGCAACACGGGAAGGGAAATCTTTCGAGTCGGGCGCGGCACGGTGCACACGCGGAACGCCTAGGTTGCGTTCTCAAATGGAGCGGACCCACGTCGCCGTTCTGCACGGTGGATAACAGCACACTGGAACCAGCGGGGTCGGAACCATGCTGATTCATGAACCTGGACAGACCCTGGCAAGAGGAGGCCGGAGGCTCATCGCCTCGGAACTGGTCTGGCCGAGCAGGTACCGTCGAATGCATGCAACTGTGGCCAGGAACCGCGTACCCGCTCGGCGCCACCTTCGATGGCAACGGCACGAATTTCGCGCTGTTCAGCGAGGTCGCCGATGGCGTCGAACTCTGCCTTTTCGATGAGGAGCTCAACGAGACGAAGGTGCAACTCACCGAGGTCGACGGGTACGTGTGGCACGGGTATCTGCCCGGGGTGCAACCGGGGCAGCGCTACGGGTATCGCGTCTCCGGTCCCTGGGATCCCAGCAAGGGTCTTCGCTGCAACCCGGCCAAGTTGCTGCTCGACCCCTATGCCAAAGCAGTCTGCGACGACATCCACTGGGGTCAGTCGCTGTTCTCGTACGACTTCTCGAAGCCCGAGCAACTCAACACAGACGACTCGAGCCGCGACACCATGCATGGGGTGGTCATCAACCCCTTCTTCGACTGGTCGGACGACCGCCAACTGAAGGTGCCGTTGGCCGACACGGTCATCTACGAGGCGCACGTGAAGGGCATGACCAAGCTGCACCCCGACATTCCCGAGGATCAGCGCGGCACATACAGCGGACTCGCGCAGCCCTCGGTGATCGCCCACCTGCAGAAGATCGGCGTCACCGCGGTCGAACTGTTGCCGGTGCACCAGTTCGTCAACGACGACACTCTGGAGCAGAAGGGGCTCAGCAACTACTGGGGATACAACACGATCGGATTCTTCGCGCCGCACGCCGCATACAGCTCCGCGGGCGCGCTCGGCCAGCAGGTGCAGGAGTTCAAGGCGATGGTGCGGTCGCTGCATGCTGCCGGGATCGAGGTCATCCTCGACGTGGTCTACAACCACACAGCGGAGGGAAACCAGCTCGGCCCCACGCTCTCAATGCGCGGCATCGACAACGGCGCGTACTACCGGTTGGTCGACAACCAGCCCGAGTACTACATGGACTACACCGGAACGGGCAACTCACTGAACGCCGGCAACCCGCACACCCTGCAACTCATCATGGATTCGCTGCGCTACTGGGTGACCGAAATGCACGTCGATGGGTTCCGCTTCGACCTGGCGGCAACACTGGCCCGCGAGTTCTACGAGGTCGACAAGCTGTCGGCGTTCTTCGAACTGGTGCAGCAGGATCCCATCGTCTCGCAGGTGAAGTTGATCGCCGAGCCGTGGGACGTCGGCCCGGGCGGCTACCAGGTGGGCAACTTTCCGCCGGTGTGGACCGAATGGAACGGCGAGTACCGCGACACCGTTCGTGACTTCTGGCGAGGCGAGCCGGCGACGCTCGGCGAGTTGGCATCCCGTCTCACCGGTTCGTCGGACCTGTACGAAAACACGGGACGACGCCCGGTCGCGTCGATCAACTTCGTCACAGCACACGACGGCTTCACGCTGCGCGACCTTGTCTCGTACAACGAGAAGCACAACGACGCCAACGGCGAGAACGGCAACGACGGCAGCAACGACAACCGGTCGTGGAACTCGGGCGCAGAGGGTGACACCGACGACCCGGCGATCGTCAAACTCCGAGGCAGGCAGCAGCGCAACTTCTTGGCGACGCTTCTCTTGAGCCAGGGCGTGCCGATGATCCTGCACGGCGACGAACTGGGCCGCACCCAGCACGGCAACAACAATGGATACGCCCAAGACTCCGAGCTCACCTGGGTGCACTGGGATCAGGCCGACCAGCCGCTGATCGAGTTCACCGCGGCGATCGCCAGGCTGCGGCGCGACCATCCGACCTTCCGGCGGAGCCGTTTCTTCGACGGCCGTCCCGTTCCGCGCGGGCAGGGCGAACCCCTGCCAGACATCGAATGGCTGAAACCGGACGGCACGGCTATGAGCCCAGAGGACTGGGAGGCCGGGTTCGGTCGAACGCTCGGCATGTACTTGAACGGGCGCGGCATCCACGGCGTCGACGCCCGGGGCCAACAGCTGGCCGACGTTGGATTCCTGGTGTACTACTCGGCGCACGACGAGCCGGTGCCCCTCGTGCTCCCCGATGGGGACCACGCCAAAGACTGGGACGTCATCGTCGACACGGCAGGCGAACACGTCGACGGTGACAGCCTGCCAGCGGGCGCCTCATGCAGTGTCGGTGCGCACGCGCTGCTCGTGCTGCGGGAGCACACCGAGGCCGCATCGGGCGACGCAACGGTGAGCGCGACGCTTGCCCCGTCGACGACAGCGTCGCCGACGCCGAACGACGTTCCGGGAGCCCGGTGATCCGAACTCCCCTCTCGACCTATCGATTGCAAGTAGCTGCCGATTTCCCGCTCGCGGCCGCGGCCGGGGTCTGCGACTATCTGCGCGATCTTGGCGCTGACTGGGTGTACCTCTCTCCTGTTCTGCAGGCCGAGCGTGGTTCGCAGCACGGCTACGACGTGACCGACCACGGTCAGGTCGACACCGAGCGTGGCGGGCCGGACGGTCTGCAGCGCTTGGCGGATGCTGCACACCGACGGGGCCTCGGAGTGCTCGCCGACATCGTGCCGAATCACATGGGCGTGGGCGACCCGAGCCAGAACGCCTGGTGGTGGAGCGTGCTGAAGCTCGGTCTCGACTCGCCGTTCGCCGCCTCGTTCGACATCGATTGGGATGCCGGGGCTGGCAGGATCATCGTCCCAGTGCTCGGCGAGACTCTCGAGCAGGCCGTCGCCTCCGGGGCGCTACGGGTCGAGGGCGACGAGCTGCGCTACCACGACCATCGTTATCCACTCGCCCCGGGCAGCGCCGAGGGCGGCGAGAGCGACGTGCTGACCGTGCATGCCCGGCAGCACTACGAACTGGTCGACTGGCATCGCGCAGACACCGATCTGAACTATCGGCGCTTCTTCGCGGTGAACGAGTTGGCTGCGATCCGAGTGGAGCTGGCCGACGTCTTCGACGCGTCGCACCGCGAGATCCTGCGCTGGGTGCGCGACGGGCTCGTCGACGGATTGCGAGTCGATCACCCGGACGGGCTTGCCGACCCCGGCGGCTACCTCGACGCGCTCGCCGCGGCGACCGGCGGGATCTATGTGCTGGTGGAGAAGATCCTCGAGAACGGCGAGACACTGCCGCCGTTCTGGGCGACCGCGGGCACAACGGGATACGACGCGCTTGCAGAACTCGACCGAGTGCTCGTGGACCCCGCGGGCCGCGCACGGCTCGACGCCCTCGATGCGACACTTCGGCGTGACGGCGGGAGGTCGTGGAGCGAGCTCATCCACGACACGAAACGCGCCATCGCCGACGGCATCCTGAACAGCGAGGTGCGCAGGCTGGAGCGTGAACTGCACGCGGTGGGCGTGACTGATGTCAGCGTGGATGACGCGACCGCCGAGTTGCTCGCCTGCTTCCCGGTCTATCGCAGCTACCTGCCGTACGGGCGCGAGCACCTCGACGCCGCTCTCGTGGACGCGCGCCACCGCCGCCCCGAGCTCACCGACGCCCTCCAGGCTGTGCACGCCGTGCTCACCGACCCCGACCAGCCGGCCGCTGTCCGGTTCCAGCAGACCTCTGGCATGGTGATGGCCAAAGGGGTGGAAGACACCGCGTTCTACCGCGTCTCGCGGCTGGCGAGCCTGACCGAGGTCGGAGCCGACCCCGCAGAGTTCTCGATGACGGTCGCCGAGTTCCACGAGCGGCAGCAGAGCAGGCTGGCCGCGTATCCCCTGTCGATGACGACCCTCTCGACCCACGACACCAAACGCGGCGAAGACACCCGCGCCCGCATCTCGGTGATCTCGGAGGCACCCGAGCAGTGGAGCGAGTTCCTCGCCCGGCGCCGGCAGCGGCATCCCCTGGACGATGGCGCATTCGAGAACGTGCTCTGGGAGTCGATCGTCGGCAGTTGGCCGCGCGACCGCGGGGCGCTGCACGGCTACGCCGAGAAGGCAGCGCGTGAGGCGGGCACTTCGACGAACTGGGCAGCTCCCGACGCCGGATTCGAGCAGAAGATGCACGAACTGGTCGACGCCGTCTTCGACCAGCCTGCTGTGACCCACGACGTCGAGGCCATGGTCGACCTGCTCGCCCCCGCGGGCCGGTCCAACGGATTGACCGCCAAACTCCTGCAGTTGACCGGGCCGGGCGTCCCCGATGTCTATCAGGGCAGCGAGTTGTGGGAACGCTCGCTGGTCGACCCCGACAACCGGCGCGAGGTCGATTTCTCCCAACGCCGGGCCCTGCTTGCCGAACTGGATGCCGGCCTTCGCCCGCCCGTCGACGACACCGGCGCCGTGAAGCTGCTTGTGGTGTCTCGAGCGCTGCGGCTTCGGCGCGACCGGCCAGAACTGTTCTCGCGCTATGTTCCCCTGCCCGCTGTTGGAGAGGCAGCCGACCATCTCGTGGCGGTCGATCGCGGCGGCGCGATCGCCCTCGCCACGCGGCTTGCCCTCGGCCTCGCCGAGGCCGGCGGGTGGAGGGGAACCACCGTGCTGCTCCCGGTCGGACCGTGGCGCGAGCAGTTGACCGGTCGTGTCTTCGAGGGTGGCGAGACCTCCGTTGCCGAGCTGCTCGCCGACTACCCGGTCGCCCTCCTGGCCGCCGAGGCGGCATCCGAGTGATCGCCCGGGTCTGGGCGCCAGTCGCCGAGCGCGTGAGCATCGTTGCCGACGGAGTCGAGCGGGCACTGTCGCGGTCCGGCGTTGACGAGGGGTGGTGGACGGACGACCAGCCGCTGCCGGTCGGCGCGCGTTACGGATTTCGCGTGGACGGCGACACCGAGGTGCTCTATGACCCCCGCGGGCGCAGCCTGCCCGACGGTGTGCACGGCATCACCGAAGTGATCGAGACGACGCCGCTTCCCCTTGGGGATTGGGGTGGCAGGCACCTCGACAACGCCGTGATCTACGAGCTGCACATCGGCACGTTCACCCCAAACGGCACCCTCGACTCGGCCATTGCCCGCCTCGACGATCTGGTCGAGCTCGGGGTAGATTTCCTCGAACTCCTGCCGGTCAACGCATTCAACGGCGAGCACAACTGGGGCTACGACGGGGTCGCCTGGTTCGCCGTGCAGTCCAGTTACGGCGGCCCGGCCGCCTATCGCCGTTTCGTGACCGCCTGTCACCAGCGCGGCCTCGCCGTCATCCAAGATGTCGTCTACAACCATCTCGGCCCGAGCGGCAACGTGCTGCCGCGCTTCGGCCCCTACTTGCGCTCGGATGCCGCGAACACCTGGGGCGACTCTATCGACCTCACGCAGCCCGAGGTGCGCAGTTACATCCTCGACAACGCGCGAATGTGGATGCAGGAGTATTCCGTCGACGGGCTCCGACTGGATGCCGTGCACGCGCTGGTCGACTCCGGCCCCGTTCATCTGCTGCAAGAGCTGGCCGCGCAGACCGACGCCCTCGCCGCCGAACTCGGACGACCACTCACGCTGATCGCCGAATCCGATCTCAATGACCCGGTGATGATCGAGCCCCGTGGTGCCGGGTACGGCCTGACAGCCCAGTGGAGCGACGACTACCACCACGCGGTGCACGTCGCCCTCACCGGCGAGACCGACGGCTACTACGCCGACTTCGCCTCGCTCGGCGCACTGGCCAAGGCGGCAACCCATGGGTTCTTCCACGACGGGACGTACTCGTCGTTCCGCGGCAGAGAGCACGGCCGACCGATCCCGGCACAGCTCCCCACCAGCGGCCTCGTCACCTTCGCTCAGGACCACGATCAGATCGGCAACCGGGCAACCGGCGACCGGCTGTCGGCGACGCTGTCTGCAGAGCGGCTGCGCGTCGCCGCCGTGCTGACGCTGTGCAGCCCCTTCACCCCGATGCTGTTCATGGGTGAGGAGTGGGGTGCGTCGACGCCGTGGCAGTTCTTCACCTCGCATCCGGAGCCCGAGCTGGGCGAAGCGACAGCGCATGGCCGGATCGAGGAGTTCGCGCGGATGGGCTGGGATCGTTCGGTGGTTCCCGATCCTCAGGATCCCGAGACCTTCCTCCGCTCGAAGCTCGATTGGGGCGAGCGCGAGCGTTCTCCGCACCGAGAGCTCCTGGCACTGCACCGCGAGTTGATCGCGCTGCGCCACCGCGAGCCCGAGTTCGCCGATCAGCGGTTCGGCATCCTCTCGGCCGAGTGGGATGACACGGCGGGGTGGTTCGCGCTGCGCCAGGGTGACGTCGAGATCCTGGTCAATCTGGGGCGAGAATCATGGCTGCGGACTGGCCGGGTCGCCGTGCTGCTCGCCACCAGCGCCGCGGTGAGCGCAAGCCCAACCGGCGTCGAGCTGCCCCCGGATACCGCAGTGATCGTTCGACGATCCGAGAATCGTTCGACCGACTAACGGTTTCGTTCTCTCAGGTCAACCCCCTGGCAGATTCGAGGTCGGAGTGGTGAAGTGAAAGTGTGCCCCGAAGAAGGGGCAGACAGGAGGCAGCCATGAATCGCGCATACGCGCCTGCTGGGATGGCCGAGGCATCCGAATGGTCGAGCACAACTGGCGTGAACGACGTTGCGGATCCCGCTGAGGCGCCGGCCATCGCGGTCACTGAAGTCATCGCGGGCATCCATTGCGTTGCGCTCGGAACCACCACCGTCGGCTACGTGCAGTACACCGGCGATCGCTTTGTCAGCCTGCTCGGATGCGTCTACAACACCTCGGTCGAGGTCGCCCAGACGTTGAGTCTGGATGCGGCGGTGCGGCGGCTGCTTCTCGCCTGAGCGTGCGGCGCGCGACCTCGCGTCACGTGAGCACATGGCAGCTGCCCTAGAGTTCGCGGGTGAGCATCCCTCGCGGCGCTGAAGCTGCACCCTCGATCGACCTCTCAAAACGCGACCTCACCCTCGACCTCGCGCGGGTGTTCGCTGTGATGCTCGTCGTTGTCATCCACCTGCTCGAGGTCGGCGTCGGCACCGGGCGGCACGGCCTCACGATCTCCCGCCCCTTGGAGCACCAGCCCTGGTTCAATGCGATCACCTGGGTCTTTCAGATCATGCCGCTGTTCTTCGTCGTGGGTGGCTTCGCCAGTTTGACGGCATGGCGCAGCTTGGGCCGTCGCGGAGGAGGCGCTGCCGACTACGTCACGACCCGGGTGCTGCGTCTCGCACAGCCCGCATTCCCGCTGTTCGTGTTCTACGTGGTGGTGGTTGGGGCCGCGACGCTGATCGGGGTCGACCCGAAGCTGCTCGGCCCTGTCGTGCTCGGCGCAGGCTCTCCGCTGTGGTTCCTCGCCGCATACGGGCTCTGCCAGGCGGTGGTGCCGTTCGCCGTGCACTGGCACCTGCGGGCGCCGAAGCGCACCCTGCTCGTGCTGCTGGTCGGAGCCATCGTTGTGGATGCCGCCCGCTACGGCACCGGCGTCGATGCTCTTGGTCTGATCAACCTGTTCTTCGTCTGGGTGCTCATCCAGCAGATCGGCTTCTGGTACGCAGACGGATGGTTCGACCGCCGCTCGTGGTGGCAATTGGTGATTGTGGCGCTGGCGAGTTGGGCCACGCTCTTTCCCCTGACGATCTGGGGGCCGTACTCCCCCGACATGCTGACCAATCTCAACCCGCCAACAGTGCCGCTCATCGCGCTCGGGCTGTCGCAGGCGTGCGCGCTGCGGTTGCTGCGTCCCGCACTCTCGCGGTTGATGCGCACCCGCGGCGCGCGTGCCGCGGTTTTCCTGATCGGCAGCCGCCTGATGACCATCTACCTGTGGCACCTGCCGATCATCATCATCCTGGCGGGCGTCGCCCTGCTGATCCCCGGCGCGAGCCCCGAGCCCGGCTCTGCGGCATGGTGGTGGTCGCGCATCCCGGTCTATGCGCTGGTGCTTGGGCTGCTGTTCCTGCTTTCACTGCTGGTGGGCCGCTGGGAGCAGCCGAGGCAAGCCGCGCGGACACCTCCCGGCTGGGTCGTGGCCGTGGCCTCGGCGCTCACCATCGTTCCTGCGGTGCTGATCATCCAGTTCTTTCTCGACCTGAAGCTGGCGATCGTGGGTGCGGTGTGTTTCGGGGTCGCGATCCTGTTTCTCGCGCGCTGGCCGAGGGCGCAAGAAGCCCCGAGCGGACCGTCGCCCACAGCGAGCGCTGCGTCCACCGCCTAGGGTCGAATACATGAAGTCGACGTTCCTCTACGCCCCCGGTGACATCCGAGTCGAGGAGGCACCCGACCCCGTCATCCTGGCTGCGAGCGACGCGATCGTGCGCGTAACGGCGGCATGCGTCTGCGGTTCCGACCTCTGGCCGTACCGCGGCGTGCGGCCGATCGGACACCCGATCTCGATGGGTCACGAGTTGGTCGGGATCGTGCAGGAAGTGGGCTCCGGCGTCACCACCGTCAGGCCGGGCGACTTCGTGATCTCGCCGTTCAGCTTCAGCGACAACACCTGCCAGTCGTGCCGGAACGGGTTCCAGTCGGCCTGCGACCACGTTGCCTTCTTCGGCTCGAAGGATGCGGCAGGGTTGCCGACGGTCGGCGCGCAGAGTGACCTCGCTCGCATCCCGATGGCCGACGGGTCGCTGATCGTCGTGCCCCACCCCGTCGACGACGCCCTGGTGCCGTCGCTGCTGTCGCTAGCCGACGTGATGTCTACCGGACACCACGCCGCCGTCTCTGCTGGCGTCGGGCCGGGCAGCGTGGTCGTCGTTGTCGGCGATGGAGCGGTCGGGCTCAGCGGAGTGCTCGCGGCAGCGCGACTCGGCGCTGAGCGGGTCGTCGCGATGAGCCGCCACCAGGATCGGGCAGATCTTGCTCGCGCCTTCGGCGCAACGGATGTGGTCGCGGAGCGCGGCGTTGAGGGCATCGCCGCGGTCCGAGACCTGCTCGGCGGTGAACTGGCCGACGCGGCACTGGAGTGCGTGGGAACCGAGGAGTCGATGGATCAGGCCATCGGCTCGGTTCACGGCGGTGGCCGGGTGGGCTACGTCGGCGTGCCGGCCGGCGGATCGCGTCTGCCGATCGGGGTGCTCTTCTCTCGCAACATCACGGTCGGTGGCGGCATGGCACCCGCGCGGCACTACATCCCCGAGCTGCTGCCCGACGTGCTGAGCGGCGCCATCGATCCCGGGCGGGTGTTCGATCTCGAACTGGGGCTCGCCGACGCCGCGGAGGGCTACGCCGCGATGGATGAGCGCCGCGCGATCAAGGCGCTGCTGCGCCCGTAACGACGCGACGGCCTCAACTGTTCCAGGGAAGAAACGCACTGACGAGGGGCGAGCTCGCGACCTGGCTGACCACCGGTTCGAGCAGCGAGCCCCCGAAGCCACCACGGTCGTCTGCAGCGCGCAGGGTGCTCTCGATCGACCCGGGCACGCGGCGCTCCGCGCGCGAGGCGGACCGTGCAAGGGTCGCAGGCTCGCTCGACAGCGGTCGTTCGCCGGTGCCAGAGCCGCGGCTCAATTCTTCGTAGATGGCGGACCGCAGCGGCTCGTGCAGGTCTCCGAATGCCTCGGCGTGTGCCTGCTCGATCGATTCGATCGGGGCGGTGCCGAGCAGGTGACGATATCGCCGCAGCATCAGATCGCCCGTGCTCTCATACCCAGCATGGAACAACCGCGTCAGAACGCCCATCTCGCCACCTCCCGGCCTCACGGTATGCGGGCGATCTGGGTGACGGCTGGGTCGCGCCTTCGAAGCCGCTCAGCGTTTGGCGGGATTCAGGAGCGCGCGCCCTCGCCAGGAATGACCAGCCAGCAGATGCCGTAGATCAGCAGTTGAGAGCCGGGCAGTACGACCGACAGGATCGCGATCAGCCGGACGACCGAGACGTTCCAGCCGAACCGGAGAGCGAGACCGGCGCAGACGCCGGCGATCACGCGACCATCGCGCGGGCGGAAGAGAGTGGGTGCTGAGGTGTTCGTCGTCATGTTTCGAGTCTGCGGCGACCGGGGCGCGCTCGCCAGGGGGCTAGCCCCCGATGTCACCCACCCGACGGCACACGAAGCACCCCGTCGACAAGCAGTTCGCGCACCTCGGCCACGGTGGTCGCGCGCAGCTCAGCGAGGTCGAGCTCGAGCAGTTGAGCAACGGCGACCACGATCGCGCCGAGGCTCAACTCGCCATCGCACGCTCCGACGATGGCGGCGAGCTCGGTGCCGACTCGAACCTCCCGGCGGAACGCCCCGCCTTGCCGCAGCAGAAGCACGCTCGGGTCCGGCTCGCCCGGCCAGTGGCTCCGCTCCTCTGTCACGTCGCCGGCCACGGTGAGGCGCGCCGCAAGCACCTCGTCGTCGTCGCGGGCGGCCTGCCAGTCGAACGCCGCCAGAGCCATGGCGAGGTGACTGCCGAGGCCGGCTGTCGCGCGTCCGAGCGGGGCGTCGACACGCTCGATGCGCCGCATCCGATGGGCTTCAGGTGACGCCGGATGCCGCAGCAACAGGTACCCGAAGCCCACCCCGGTGACTCCGCGGGTCGCGAAGTCGTCGAGCCACGCACCGCACAGCCGCTCGAAATCGTCGGAGCCCGCCCGGGTGCCGCCGTCTCGGATCCAGGTCTCGGCGTACTGCGCGGGATCCTGCCGCTCGCGCTCGATGATCCACGCGTCGAGACCGGCGGCATCCGCCCATCCCGCCGCCCGCTGCAAGCCGTCGGTGCCGACGCCGGGCGGGTCGGCTCGGTATTCCCAGTTGCCGAGCAGTTGCGCGATCCCGCCTTCCACCAGGTGCTCACGGGCGCCGGCGACCACCGCCTCGACGAGGGAGTCGCCGATCATCCCCCCATCCCGGTACTCGTATTCGGGTACGCCCGGCGAGCGCGGGGTGATCACGAACGGCGGGTTGGAAATGATCCGGTCGAAACGCTCGCCCGCGACCGGGTCGAACAGGCTGCCCAGGCGCACTTCGATGTTCTCGATCCGGTTCAGCGCCGCATTGAATCGCGCGAACTCGAGGGCTCGCTCAGACACGTCGGTGGCGACGACGCGGTCGGCCCATCGGGATGCGTGCATGGCCTGGATGCCGCAACCGGTTCCCAGGTCGAGCACCGACTCGACCTGATCGGGAATCAGCAGCCCGCTGAGCGTGAGCGACGCACCTCCGACGCCGAGCACGTGGTCGGTGCGCAGCGCGCGGCCGGTGGCCAGCTCTCCGAGGTCGCTGGCGATCCACCAGGAGCCTGCCCCCTGCGCGTCGAGAAAGTCGTAAGGGCGCAGGTCGATGAGAGCGACGACGGATGCGTCGTCGCTCAGGTCGCAGAGACCCAGTTCCACCGCGCCCGAGAGCGAGAGGCTCGGCAAGGCAGCCTCGACCGCCTCCACCCCCACCGGCACCCCCAGCACGAACAGCATCGCGAGCGTCGCGCGCGCCGAGCCATCATCGGCGAGCGCGCGCACAGCAGGCAGCCGGTTCCCGCGTTCGAGCGCTGACTGAGCCTCGTCGCCCCAGAGCGCGCCGACCGCATCGACGGTGAACCGGGCGGCGCCGAGATCGGCGCGCAGCCGGTCGATCAGCGCAAGATCCACGGCTCCATCTAAGCCGAGCCGACCCCGTTCAGTTGCAGAGCACAGACAGGATGTTGCCTGCCGGGTCGAGGAACCAGGCGATGTCGGGCCCCATGTTCGCCGCCTTGCCGCGGGCGATGCCCTTCTCGTCTTGGTTGACCCCTGGATACCGCTGCACCTCGATACCCGCTGCCACCAGTTCATCGACCGCCTTGTCGATGTCGGCGACCTCGAAGTTGAGCACGGTGAACTCCGCGGGAACGTGGTTCGGCTTGCCATAGACGAACACCGGCGCGCCACCGGTGACGTCGAGCTGAAGTCCCATCCCGGTGTCGCTCACCTTCAGCCCCAGGGTGTCACGGTAGAAGGTGAGAGCTGTCGCGGGATCGTCGACCGAGAATCCGCTGAAACCGCCGGTGGTTGTGAGCATGGAGAACTCCTCGCTGATGCGCGACACGATTGTGTACGCTGTTCACAATGTCACACGGGCGCGACCCCGTCCAGACACTGAGTTGTCTTTCTCGCAGAGGAGCGGCCGTGACGAGTGCCCAGCGAGCCAACTATCGCCACGGAGATCTGCGCAAGGCCCTGCTCGACGCGGGGCTCGACATGGCGCGCGAGGGCGGCCCCGACGCTGTGGTGCTTCGCGAGGCGACGAGGCGCGCCGGTGTCTCTCCCAATGCGGCATACCGGCACTTCGCAGACCGCACCGAACTGGTCGAAGCGGTCAGCGATGCCGCCCAGTCTCTGGTGGCTGGCGCAATCGAGGCCGAATGGGATGCCGTGTCATCGCGTCTGAGCCCTGCCGATGTGGCCCATGCGCACCTGGCCGCCGTCGGGCGTGGGTATCTGGGCTTCGCCAGAGATCAGCCTGGACTATTCCGAGCGGCCTTCACCGTGCCGAGCGACCTCGAGAGTGCCCTCGATCCCGCGAAGGCGGGGCCGGGCGGGCGGACCTCGTTCCAACTGCTGGCGACGGCGCTCGACGAACTGGTCGCCGTCGGCGCGCTCCCGCCCGAGCGCCGCCCGGGCGCGGAATTCTCGGCGTGGTCTGCGGTGCACGGGCTCGCGATGCTGGTGCTCGAAGGCCCCCTGCGCAACCTTGATCCGGAGGTGGCACGCGCCGCCGGCAGCCGCCTCATCGACATGGTCGACCGGGGTTTGTAGCCGACAACCGATTCGACCACCTCGACGAGAACGGCTTTAGGGTGGAAGGAATGAAGCCCCTCACCGATGCCGAGATCCGCGACTCTCTCGTGAACGCGGGACCGGTCGATGCGGACCGGATGCCGCTGCCGGGCCTGCACGAAGTGCTCTGGTCTGAGCGGGAATACCTGGGCTGGCGCGATCCCGGATCTCCTCAGCGCGGGTACCTCGCGTACTGGCGCGACGGCCGCGCGGTCGGGGTCGTTCTGCGAGCGTCGGAGTCGCGGTTGCGGGCGGGATCCGCGATCTGCTCGCTCTGCAACACTCCGCAGCCGGCCGACCAGGTGACGATGTTCACCGCGCAACGTGCGGGCAGAGCAGGCGAGCGCGGCGATTCGGTTGGTACGTACATCTGCGCCGATCTGGCCTGCTCGTTGCTGATCAGAATCGCACCTCCGCAGTACGAGATGCTTCCGAGGCCCGACGAAGTCGTCGCAACACGAGCCTCTCGGCTGACCGAGCGGCTCGATGCCTTCGTCGGTCGCGTTCTCGAAGATGCCTAGCCTCGAAGACGCCTAAGCGTCCCGAGTCAGCGCTGCTCGAACACCGCGCTGTGGTGGCGCCGCACGTCTTCGACGGCGGCCGCCAGGGTGGTCCGCTGGCCGACCTCGACGGCGAACTGTGGGCATTCGCCGACATGCGCCACGTAGACCGGACTGACGAACTCGACGTACCCGAGCACCTCGCCCCGGTCGGAGAGCTCGAGAAGACCGTCTGGCCGGAGTCGCACGGCCACGCGCGTGGCCTGAGCGAGAACCGAGGCCAGGCTCGAGAGCCAGCCCGCACTGTCGTCGAGCACCGATCGGCCTCGCGTGTCAGACATTGTTGCGTCGCCCATGACCCCTCCGTACCGGGAGCATAACCCCCGAACGGGGGGCCGGGCTATGGGGTGTTTCTGGGACGCACTTCTTGCACGAGGCCGACGATGACCCTGCGCATGTAGGCAGCCCACGCAAGCCGGACGATCAGGCCGACGATCCAGCCGCGACCCGGGCGCCCGAAGAAGGTGTAGTTCCAGGTGACGCGGGTGCCCTCGTCTGCCGCCTCGAATCGCCACTCGGCACGCGCGTGATCTACCAGGGGGCCGAACACCTTGGTGAAGTCGGTCAACTCGTATGCGAAGAAGCCGGGGCGCTGCACGTCCGTTGTGGTCTCGACCACGGTGCTGCCGTCAGACAGGTGCAGCGTGCGGGTCTGGCCGACGGCATCCCAGTTGCCGGTCTGATCGGTGACCGCGACGACGGCGGGGATGACGCCAAAGCGCGGATAGAAGCGGGAGGGATCGATCCGCGTCAGTACGTCGAAGGTGTGCGCGAGATCGGCTGCAGCTGTGGCCTGCACGGTTGCACCGTGTGCCGCTGATCTGTGACCTGTCATCGCCATGGTGTGGGTTCGGCGCGGTCGCTCAGTCGGTTCGGGACAGCAGGTGCGCCGGAATGGCCAGCGAGATCGCAACGGCAAGGATGCCCGAGAAGAAGACCGGGCCCGCCCACGCATCCGGCACAGAGAAGGCAGCGCCGAACAGGAAGAGCGAGCCGACGAAGAACGCGAACGCCACGAGAAACACGAAGACCTTCATGCGCTCAGCCTATCGGCGCGCGATCTGGCTCCCGCACTTGACATTGCCAGCACGACGCATACTATAGAACCGTTCGGTTATGAAAACTGAAAGGTTATGCATATGACGACGGACACCCTGTCGCCGGTGTTCTCGGCATTGGCCGATCCGACCCGACGCGCCATCCTGCTCCGTCTGATGGATGGCGATGCCTCGGTCTCGGAACTCGGCGCGCCGTTCGCTATGAGCCAGCCTGCGGTCTCGAAGCATCTTCGCGTGCTCGAGGGCGCCGGCTTGATCTCACGCAGTCGAGTGGCGACGGCTCGGTACAGCCACCTGGAGGCGAAGCCATTGGAACAGGCAAATGAATGGATGCAGCAGTACAAGCAATTCTGGAACGAGGGCTTCGACAAGCTCGACGCCGCCCTCGCCGACTACCTGAAAGAGAACCCCTCATGAACAACGGCACCATCCCAGAGGTCCCCGACGTCACCGACTCAGACCTGCTGATCACCCGCGCCTTCGACGCGCCGCGCGAGGTGGTGTGGAACTTCTTCACCCGCCCGGACCTGCTCGCCCTCTGGTTCGGCCCGACGGAGGTTCACGTCGACCCGGCCAGCGTCGTCATCGACCTCAAGGTCGGGGGCCGATGGGATCTCGACATGGTCGACAACGCCACCGGCGCGCGCTATCCGATGAGGTCGACCTTGACCGTCGTCACCCCGCCCGAATATCTGGAGGGCGCGGCCACCGCCGTCGAGGGTTCAGGACCGCAAAGCGACCTACGGCTGCGGATCTGGTTTCACGACCACGGTTCGAAGACCCGCCTGACGATCCACCAGGGACCGTTCACGCCCGAGTTCCGCGACATGACGAGCGCTGGGTGGGAGAAGTCGTTCGCCAAGATCGACGCGCTGCTCGCATCCGGAGTCTCCTGATGAGCGAGACGACAGAGGTCAAGCCGGCGACGGAGTTCGCGACCTCGAAAGACGGCACGCGCATCGCCTTCGAGCGAGCGGGGTCCGGCCCGGTGCTCGTGCTCGTGGACGGCGCGCTGTGCTTCCGCGAGTTCGGCCCGGCTCGAGACGTCTCGGCGCAGCTCACTGACCGGTTCACGGTGGTCATCTACGACCGTCGCGGTCGGGGTGAGAGCGGCGACACGAAACCGTATGATCCTCAGCGCGAGTTCGAAGATCTCGGTGCCGTGATCGCCGCGACCACCACCGCCCCCGGTGACGGTGCCTACGTGATGGGTCAGTCATCCGGAGCCGGGATCGTCTATCGGGCCGCAGCGGCCGGGGTGCCGATGCGCAAGCTGATCGGCTACGAGGCGCCGTGGGTCGGTCTTCGCGCCGGCAAAGATGGCCGGCCGCGCGACTACCTGGGCGAACTCGATTCGCTGGTGGCCGCGGGCGAAAACGGCAAGGCGGTCGGCTACTTCATGGTGAAGATGGTGGGCGGTCCGTTCTTCTTGCCGCTCATGATGCGCATGATGCCGAAGATCTGGAAGCAGTTGACAGCGGTGGCGACAACCCTCCCCCATGACGCGAGGGTGATGGGCGGCGACTTCGTTCCGCCGGTCGACGAGCTCGCGAAGATCACCGTGCCGAGCCTGGTGCTGTGCGGGGGCAAGAGCCCGAAAGAGATGATGTCCGCCCAAGAGCAGGTGGCTGCCGCAATCCCCGGAGCACTGCGTCGCATCCTGCCCGGGCAGACGCATCAGGTGTCGCCGAGCACCCTGGCCCCCGTGTTGGCCGAGTTCTTCGCCGGGTAGGGTGCCGTCATGCCGAGCTTTCGAACGGTTCTGCACCAGCAGGGCAACAACGTTGGCATCGTCGTGCCCGACGAGGTGGTCGCCGCGTTGGGAGCCGGCCGCCGGCCGCTCGTGAAGGTGACGATCGACGGCAGCTACTCGTTCGTCTACACGATCGCCGTCATGGGCGGAAAGAACATGATCGGCTTCAGCGTGGCGCATCGCGAGGCATCCGGATTCCGCGGCGGCGACGAGGTCGAGATCGCTCTGGAACTCGAGACAGCGCCCCGCCAGGTCGACATGCCGCCCGAGCTGACGTCAGCGCTTGCGGCCGACCCGGTGGCCGCTGCGGCCTTCGAAAAACTGTCGTTCACATTCCGCAAGGAGCACGCCAGGGCGATCAGCGAGGCGAAGACCGACGAAACCCGCCAACGCAGGTTGGCGAAGATCTTGGCCGAGTTGCGCGGCGAGTAGGCCGGGTTCTGAGCTACCGCCAGGACTTCGGGCCGTTGGATCCCGCGGGGTAGCTGTCGAGCGGCACCGCGTTCTTCTTCCAGGCCGCGATCACCGGGGTGACGATCCGCCAGCACTCTTCGGCAACGTCGCCGCGCACCGACAGTGTCGGATCACCGTCCAACAGTTCGGCGAGCACCTCGCCGTAAGCACTGAGCTCGCTCGGAGCGAACTCGGCAAGCATGGTGTCCCACTCGAGGTCGAAGGGATCGTCGCGACCGTTGGTGACCAGATCGAGTTCGAGCACGGCGGGATTGATCCCGAGCCTGAGCCTGGCCGGGCGGGACGGGCCGCTGAAACCGGTCGGCAGGTGCGGGACATCGCGAAAGGTGAACACGATCTCTTGACGCGGGTCGCCGATGGCCTTGCCGGAGCGCAGCACGAACGGCACGCCGTCCCATCGCCAGGTGTCGACCGCAACCGTCATCTCGGCAAGGGTCTCGGTCTTGCGGGCCGGATCGACGCCCTTCTCTGACGCGTAGGCGGGCATCGTGCGGCGTCCCACTTTGCCTGCCGTGTAGCGAGCCCTGCGGCTCTCGGTCCCGTTCGTCAGCCACGGCCGAGTGGCGCGAAGCGCCTGAGCCATCGCGCCGCGAAGGTCTTCAGAGCCGATCGACGACGGAGGCTCCATGGTCGCCAACGCGAGCACCTGAAGCAGGTGGCTCTGGATCATGTCGGTCAGCGCGCCCGCTTTGTCGTAGTAGCCGGCGCGGCCCTCGAGCCCGAGCGCCTCTTCGATGACGATCTCGACGTGCGCGACGTTCGGCGCGCTGAGCAGGGGCTCGAAGATCCGGTTTGCGAAGCGCAAGCCGAGCAGGTTGAGCACTGTCGACTTTCCGAGAAAATGGTCGACGCGGAACACCTGCTTCTCGTCGACGAAGGTCTGCAGCAGACGATTCAGGGCTCGCGCGGACGCCAGGTCGGTTCCGAACGGCTTCTCGAGTGCGAGCACGACTCCGCTTGGCAGCTTCTCGCCGGCCAAGGCCGCGCAGGCCAGGGCGGCCACCGCGGGAGGGAGCGCGAAGTACAGAGCGACTCGGCCGGTGGCGGCACTGATCGCACGCATCAGGTCGGCTCCGCTGGTGGCGTCGCCCTGCAGGTAGAACGACTTCTTCGCGACCGTGGTGGCCAGAGCGGAGGGCGAGCCCTGGAACGACTTCTCGACCAGGCTCTGCCAGCGGGCTTCGGTCATCGGCGCGCGGTCCACCCCGATCAACTGCAGGTGCTGTCCGCGCGACGAGCTCAGCAGCGACGCGAGCCCCGGCAGCAGCAACCGGGAGGTCAGGTCGCCGCCTGCGCCCAGGATGATCAACGTGTCGATGCCGGACCCTGCCATCCTGCGAGGCTATCGCGGCTACGCTCGGCGCATGACCGAGATCCCGACTCCGGCGCCACTGCCGACCACCCCAGCACCTGCGCGGCGCAACCGCGTCGGAGTCGTCGCGTTCGTTCTGACGCTGATCGTCCTGGTGATCCCTGTCGTGGTCACGATCGTCACCGCCATCGTCGGCAGCGCGAGCGGAATCACCGGCAGCTCCGCCGCAGACGCCGCCGGATGGTCGGTGATCGGCGGCTTCATCGTGGGTGCGATGGCGCTCGCCGTTGTCTCCCCCGTCGCGGTGACCGCCGTCGTGCTGGCCGTCGTCAGCCTGTTCCGCCGTCGCGGTCGCAACGGGCTGGGAATCTGGGCGCTGGTGCTCGCGATCCTGCCAGCGGTGATCGGACTGTTCCTGATTCCGGTGACCCTCGACACTCTCTTCTAGGAGGCTCACGGCCCATGGCCGGAATGCGTCGCACCCCTGTTCGATCCACCGTGATCGCCGCCATCGGGTACGAGAGCGAGACCGCGCTGCTCGAGGTCGAGTTTCGCAGCGGCGATGTGTACCGCTACTTCGCGGTTCCCCCCTCTGTGCACAAGGCTCTCCTCGAAGCAGAGAGCCCCGGCGCGTACTTCAACAAGCACATCAGCGACCGCTATCCGACTCGGCAGCAGTACTAGCCCCATAGGGGTGCCACCCGAAGACGCGATACCCCCGCGATTCGCGGCTCGACACACTGGGAGAAGACGCCCCGGCGGGGGGCCGAGGCGTCGATCTCGGAGAGGCACCAGAGTGGCAGCGGGGGATTCTGCCGCGACCGAAGCGGAGCGGCAGCGAAGGTTGGCCGACGAGCACGCCCGGTTGGCATCCGTCGCGGGCCAGATGGCCAGAAACTTCGCCGCGGCGGCCGCAAGCGAGAACCGCCTCGCCCGAACCCTGATCGAACTCGAACCGCTCGGCTACACCCTGCTGGCCGATCGCAGGTGGCCGGGATCGGCACGCGCCAACGTCGACCTGATCCTGGTCGGACCTGGCGGCGTCATCATCGTCGACGCCAAGGCATGGCGAGAGGTCACCGTGGCCGCCGGGCACGTCTTCCGCGGCCAGGCGGACGTCACCGATGAGATCGAGCAGTTGGCCGACCTGGTTTTTCGCGCCCAGACCGGACTGGCCGAGATCGGCCTCGCGGCCGGCGAGGTCAGCGCGATGGCGGTCTTCACCAACAAGGTTCTTCCGCGCGCAGAGCTGTTCGGCGTGACCATGCTCGGCGAGGCAGCAGCCGTCACCGAGATCGCTCGCCGCGGCAGCAGGCTGACCGCCGAGCAGATCGCCCGGGTGCGCACAGAGCTCGACCGGCTCTTCCCGCCCATGACCACCGGGCCGATCAACATCGTCGAGCCGGCCGCTCTCGACACCAGCGTTCCCGAGCCCGTGCTGCCCGCCGACATCCAGGCATCGTCGGTTATCGACTTCTCATCGCTCGACAAACTCACGACGCAGCAGATCCAAGACGCGCTGCTCGAAGGCATCCGCAAGGCACCGATCGAGGAATGGATGGCGTTCCTCGACCCAGCACAGGCGCGCCTGGTGCGCCGCAACTTCAACGGCCCGTCGCGCATCCGCGGCGCAGCCGGAACCGGCAAGACCGTCGTCGCCCTGCATCGCGCAGCGCACCTCGCCCGCACGATGGAGGGGCGAGTGCTGGTCACCACCTACGTGCGCACCCTTCCTCGCGTGATGGCGGCCCTCATGGAGCGCCTCGCCCCCGACGTGGTCGACCGCATCGACTTCCGCAGTGTGCACAGTTTCGCGCGCGACGTGCTTGTGCAGCGCGGTCGCCCGGTCGTCATCGACGCCGCCACCGCCGATCGGGTGTTCAAAGACCTGTGGGAGCGTGAAGGGAAGTCCGGTCCGCTCGGCAAGATCGACCCCGCTCCCTCCTACTGGCAGGACGAGATCGCGCACGTGCTCAAGGGTCGCGGGTTGAGCCGCTTCGAGCAGTACGCGGCGCTTCCGCGAACGGGACGCCGTCGCCCGCTCAGCCGCGAGATGCGGGCCGAGGTGTGGGGCCTGTATGTCGCTTACGAAGAGGCGATCGCGAGCCGCGGCATCCTCGACTGGGAAGACGTCGTTCTCGAGGCCGAGAGCTCGCTGGCCGAGACACCCCTGCACGGCTACGCGGCCGTCGTCGTCGACGAGGCTCAAGACCTCTCGTGCGCCATGATCCGGATGCTGCACTCGGTGGTGGGCGACTCACCAGATGGCTTCAACCTGGTCGCAGACGGTCAGCAGACGATCTATCCCGGTGGTTTCACCCTTGCGGAGGCGGGCGTCGCGATCAGCGGGCGCGGCGTCGTGCTCACGCGCAACTACCGCAACACCGTCGAGATCGCCGACTTCGCGTCGGCCCTGGTCGCCGATGACGAGATCATCGATATCGAGGGCGGCCCCGCACGATCGGAGCCGGCCGAGGTCGTGCGGCACGGCGCCCGCCCGGTGTACACGGTGTTCCCGTCGCGCTCCGTACACGACAAGTCGCTCGTGGAACGGGTGCGCCGCGCAGTCGCCGAATCCGAGGGCTCGACGAACTTCGGCGACATCGGTGTGCTCGCGCTCTACAACTGGCACGCCCGTGAGGCGGCAGACGCGCTCGAGGCGGCTGGTATCCCGACGATCCAGCTCGACAAGTACGACGGCAAATCGATCGACGCGGTCAAGGTCGGCACCATCAAGCGGGCAAAGGGTCTCGAGTTCAAAGAGGTGCTTGTGGTGCGCACTCCCCCGCACCTGGTGCAGCCGGGGCTGATCCCCGACTCGGATGACGCGGCACTCGAGCGCCGCGACCTGCAGCGCCGCGAGCTTTACGTCGCGATGACGCGAGCCCGCGACGGACTCTGGGTGGGCGTGGCCTGAGTCACCCGTTGAGCAGACTCCGCCAGTCGGCAGGAACCCTGCCCTGCGGCCCTGGCGTCGGCTGATCCTCGGGGTGGCACACCGGCGGCGCGAGCTCCGGGCCCTCCAGGTATGCCTCCGTGCGGTAGTCCCAGAACCAGCCTTCCCCCGGCTCGAAGCTCTGAATGACCGGATGCCCGGACTCGGCTGCGTGATGTGAGGCATGCTGCGAGGGCGAAGAGTCGCAGCATCCGACGTGACCGCATTGTGCGCAGCGCCCCAGGTGGAACCACCAGGCCGAGGGATCGGGCAGGCACTCCGCGCAGCCTGTGCCGCTCGGCGCGATGGTTACGTCGATGGAGGTCTCGGCCATGTCGACAGGCTACCCAGCCAGCCGCCACAGCGCCTCCGTTCAAGGTTGACGGGCAGACCGGTCAGTGCACCCCTCTGCGACGTGCAAGGATCGGGGGACCCCGCCATCGCTTCATCCCCGTCCCGACCGGAGCCCGTGTGACCCGTGACGTCGCGAACGATGGCGGATCGCGCCTGCTGAACCTTCGCGTTCGCGGGCGGATCGTGCCGGTCACGGTCGTGCTGGTTGCCCTGTATGTGGTCGCCAGATTGCTGACCACTGGGCTGCTCGCCCTCGCCTGGTGGTTGTTTCCGGATGGACCGTGGGCGCACGCGTACTTCGCCACCGAGCCGGGGTTTCTGGGCTTCCTGAACTCGTGGGACACCCGCTGGTACCAGCAGATCGTGCTGCACGGGTATCCATCTCGGCTGCCGATCGACGCGGTTGGCGATGTGAAATACAACACCTGGGCGTTCTTCCCGATCTTCCCCGG
Source organism: Pseudolysinimonas sp. (assembly GCA_039928695.1). Lineage (GTDB taxonomy): Bacteria > Actinomycetota > Actinomycetes > Actinomycetales > Microbacteriaceae > Lysinimonas. The sequence continues at coordinate 41,186 of JBDSSQ010000006.1, forward strand.
CATCGTCAAGGCCCTGATGACGGTGACGGGCCAGGGTTTCAACGTGGTCAGCATCGGGGTCGCCACGGTCTTCGGCGGCGGCGCGACGGTCGCGCTGCACCGCGTGCTGCTCGTGCAGTTCAAGCGCACCCAGGCGCTCTGGGGCGCCCTGCTGTTCGCCTTCGGGCCGATGTCGTTCTTGCTGCAGCTCGGATACGCCGAGAGCACCTTCCTGTTCTTCCTCTTCGTTGCGCTGTGGTTCATGCTTCGCAGGCGCTATCTGGCGATGATCCCGTTCGCACTGCTCGCCTCGTTCACGCATCCCGGGGCGCTCGCACTGGGGGCCGCTATCGGATTCCAGGGGCTGCACAGGCTGTGGCGGCGCAATCCGATCCCCCACCGGGAGTGGATCACCGGCATCGTCGCGATCGTGGTCATCGTGGCGGCCGCCCTGTTCTGGCCCGTGTTGGTGACCACCGTCACCGGCGACCCGAGTGGATACTTCGACACCGAGTTGGCCTGGTGGCGTTCCTACCTTGGCCGCGTGATCTTCGTGCCGTTCACGCCGTTCTTCCTGTTCTACGGACAGCTCTGGGGAGTCTGGGGCGTCCTGCTCGTGCTGTTCGTGCTCGCCGCCGTGGTGTTCTGGCTGAGCCGGCGATCGACCCACAAGTACGGCGCAGACCTGTGGACCTTTTCGGTCAGCTACATCGCGTACCTGGTCGCGGTGTTCCTGCCGACGCAGAGCCTGATCCGGCAGCTGCTGCCGCTGTCTCCACTGCTCGGGCATCCGGGCCTTTCACGCAGTCTTCGACGGCGCGTCATCTCGCTCGCGGGCGCCGTCGTGCTGCAAGCCGTGGCGATCTTCGCGCTGTGGGTGGTCTACCCGCCGTAGCTCGCGACCCCGCCTGCCGCGCTCAGCCCCGCGGTGACCTCCTGGCGCACACTCCCGTTCCGTCGCCCGTGCTGGTGCACACCGATGCATCGGCACCTGAACAGGAAACGGAACGGGAGTGCGTCGAGCGGACTCAGCCCGACCCGAGGTCGCGAGGAGCGCGGGTCGGCCAAAAGCGCGAGGATCGACCCTATGGGCACCCTGATCTACACCGGCATCACCTCGCTCGACGGGTACATCAACGACGCACGCGGCCGTTTCGACTGGGCGGCACCCAGCGACGAGGTACACGCCTTCGTGAACGACCTCGAGCGGGGCGTCGGAACGTACCTCTACGGCCGCCGGATGTACGACACCATGACCTACTGGGAGTTGCCGTCGCCCGACATCGACGAGTCGCCAGTTACCCGCGACTACCAACGCATCTGGAGCGCGGCCCGCAAGATCGTCTACTCCACCACCCTGGATGCGGTGACCACCGAGAACACCACCATTGAGCGCGTCTTCGACCCCGAGGTTGTGGCCGAGGTAGTCGGCCGGGCAGACACCGACGTCAGTATCGGTGGCGCGCACCTCGCGGCTCACGCCCTGCGCGCCGGGCTGGTGGGCGAGTTGCGGATGTTCGTGAACCCGGTCGTCGTCGGCGACGGCACGCCGGCCCTGCCCGAGGGATACGCCGACCGACTCGAGCTGCTCGACGAGCGGCGATTCGACGGCGGCGTCGTCTATCTGCGTTACTCGGTCGGCTGAGAGCGAAGCGGCATAGGCTCGCGCTATGCCTGAGCCCAGTGAATCGCGTGTCGGCGTCTACATCGACTTCGACAACGTGGTGATCTCGCGCTACGACCAGTTGTTCGGACGCGGCGACTTCATGCGCGATCGGGCCCGCATCGCCGGCACCGATGCCATCACCGCGCGCCTCGAAACCGCCAAGGTCGACATCGGCGCGATCCTCGACTACTCGAGTTCGTTCGGCACGATCGCGGTCAGCCGGGCATACGCGGACTGGTCCGCCCCGGCCAACGCGAACTACCAGCGGCAGCTCATCAACCGGGCGGTGGATCTCGCCCAGCTGTTTCAGGTGACGTCCGGGGGCAAGAACGGGGCTGACATTCGCCTCGCCGTGGATGTCGTCGAAGAGCTCTACCGCCTGCCCGACCTCACCCACGTGGTGATCGTCGCGGGAGACTCCGACTACATCGCCTTGGCACAGAGCGCCAAGCGGCTCGGCCGCACCGTCATCGGCATCGGAGTGGCCGGCGCGACCAGCCGCGCACTGATGGCCGCCTGTGACGAGTTCACCGACTACGACGAGTTGCCGGGAATCGTTCCCTTCGTGAAGGCGGAGCCCGTAGCCACGGCCGCCGCGCCGGCCAAACGCAAGCCTGCCAAGGCGGCTGCGCCCGCGCCCGACGCCGAGCCCAACGCCCACCTCACCCAAGAGGCCGCCACCGATCTGCTGGTGCGCGCGCTGCGCATCGTCGAGAACCGTGGCGACGAGGACTGGGCGGGCAACTCGCAGGTGAAGAACCAGATGCTGCGCATGGACTCCTCATTCAAAGAGAAGTCGCTCGGGTACAAGTCGTTCACCGACTTCGTGGCATCCCGCGCGAACGAGGTCGAGGTCAAGGAGGGCGCGCCGACGAATCAGCCGCGGCTGCGCCTTCGCGATCGGGGCTAGCGCGGCGCGAGCTCGGCAGCCTGCTTCTCGAGGAAGTCCCAGAGCTTCGCGCACTCGGCCGGGTCGAGCACCTGCTTCGCGAGACGGCGGTCGCGGCGGTCATCGTCGACGTAGCTGCCGGATGCCGCATCCACCGTTCCGTCGAGCAGTCCGATCAGCGACTGAGCGCCGCGTTCGGGTGAGCGCAGCACGCGCGCAATCAACGGCGAGAGCGGATTGGCGTCGAGCTCTGCGAAGCCGGTGGCCACTGCCCCCGGGTGGAACGAGTTGACGTGCAGCGCCGGCTCCCGCCGGGCCAGCTCGCGCGCGAGCATGATGTCGGCTCGCTTCGACACGCCGTATGCGGGGAACCCGCGCAACCAGCGCTTTCCGGTGCGGTCGGGGTTGGCAACATCCACTCGCGACCACCGGCCGGCCTCGCTGCCGGTGAAGACGACGCGCGCCTTCGAGGCCACCAGCCGCGGAAGCAGTGCCTGGGTCAGCACAAACGGGGCAAGCACGTTGTGCTGCCAGGTGCGCTCGACTCCGTCGGCGCTGAGACCGCGATGCGAGATGACGCCGCCGGCGTTGTTGCCGAGCGCGTCGATGCTCGGATAGGCGGCGAGCAACTCGTGCGCCAGTTGGCGCACATCGGCGAGTTTGTCGAAGTCGGCGAGAAACGCGGTTCCGCCGGTCTCTCGCGCGACTTCTTGGGTGCGGAACGGATTGCGGCCGACGATCGCGAGTTCATGCCCGCGTTCTGCCAGGGCGCGAGCGGCGGCGCGGCCGATCCCGGAGCTGGCGCCGGTGAGCACGATGAGCATGGGCTTCAGCCTAGGTCGGCAGAGTCAACGCGAAGTGCCTGAGCCCGTCACTCGGCGGCAACTCGACGAATCCGGCGCGCTCGAGCACGCGCGACGACGGCAGGTTCGCGGGGTCGGTGTCGGCGCGCAGCATCGTCACGCCATGGGCGGCCGCGATGACGATCGCCTCGGCGAGGGCAGCACTCGCGAGTCCGCGCCCTCGCGCCGCCGGTACCAGCCCGTAGCCGATCTCGACCCGGCCGTCGGCGTCTGGCGGCCCGAAGAAGCCGATGCCGCCGACCGCGAGGCCCGCAGCATCCCGAATCATCATGAGGCCGAAGACGGGGTCGGGGGCCGGGCCGCCGCCCGGGGTCGCGGCGAGCGGCCGCAGCACGTCGAGCTCGTCGGCGAGCGGATACTCCGGATGCCACCGGTCACCCGGCAGCGGGGTTCCGGCGACGATGCGCCGAGCTTCCTCGACGCCGATGACGTGCAGGCTCACCATGCGCCGCTGCTCAGCCGCTGACGGCAGCCCTCCGACGGATCGCGAATCCTGCCCGGGCGGCGACCGCGCCGAGCGCGAGCAGGGCGGCGGCGAGCGCCACGAGCCATCCGGGGTCGGTGCCGGTAGCGGCAAGCGCTGCCGCGGTCACTGTCAGCGGGGCGGCCGCCGGGTCAACACCCGAAGTCCCGGTCACCGTGATGGTGTGCGAACCGGCCACCGTTGCCGCCGGGATGGTGACGACCTTCGAGAAGGCACCGGCCGCGGAGGTCGTGACCGTCGTCAGCAGCACAGGACTGGAGTTCAGAGTGATCTGCTCGGTGACATTCGGTGGCAGACCGGATCCCGAGACGGTGAGTTGCCCGCCCGCGATCACGGTGCTCACCGAGAGGGAGCTCGCGGGCGATCCCACCTGCACCGAAATGCTCCTCGGATCTGAGGGGCCGTTCCCGTTCGTCGCGGTGTACGCGAAGCTGTCGCTGCCGAAGTAGCCCGTCGTGGGCGTGTACGTCGCCGTTGAACCCGTGATCGACAACGTGCCATGCAGCGGCAGGATCTCGGGCTGGTACGACGTGATCGGCCCCACCGTCGTCGTCGCCGTCAACGGGACGGTCGCCGCGACATTCTGCGAGGTGTACGCGGTGCCCGCGACCCCGAGGGGAACGGAGGAGTCCATGTAGGTGGCGAACTGGAGGTCGTAAAAACCGTCCGCGTTCCACACGCCGCCGCTGAAATACACGTAGGCGCCCGTGGTGTTGGGATTGGTGTTCGTGCAGTTGACCGTGTCCGCAGATTCGAGCACGATCGCGTACACGCTTCCCGCCGTCAGGTGCACGGGTGTGGCGAAGACGAGCGGGCCATTCAACGAGGAGCTGAAGGATGCCGATGTCAAGATCGTCCCGGTCGGCACGCCACCTGTGGTGGTTTCGATGTCGACAGTCGATGGGTCGACACTCGACGTGACCCCGTTCAGACTGACGGCGGTGAGCATTCCGCTGACCCCAGCGGTGAACGTCTGCCCGACCGCAGGGCCAACGTTGCAATTGATGGTTCCGTTCGTATTCTGCTGATCGATGGTCGATCCCGGCGGCACGGCAGCGGCTGACGCCGGACCGGAGAGCGCGAACACCGAGCCCGCGACGAGTCCGAGAACGGCGAGCCCGGTCAGGGCGCCACGACGGGACGGGATAGCACGAGCACGAGTCACGGGACGCCTTTCGGGTTGCCCCGACTCTAGGGCCTAACGTCCCCAGTATTCGACGATTTGTCCGTCTCGCCAGTTGTAGATCGCGAGCTCGGGGCCGACCGGGGTGCGCAGCCGGGCGGCCAGCCGTTCGCCCTCTGCGATGGTCTCGCCCACGGTCCACACGAATCCGGGATGCTCGGCCGTCAGCCGCGCGACGCCCGCGACGAACTCGGCGGCCGTCGTGACGACCCCCTGCACTTTCACCGGATCGTGGATGAACGCCCGCGCAGCATCCCAATCACGCGAGTTGCACGCATCGAGATAGCTGCGATAGCTGGGAAGCAACGCGGCGCCGGTCATGCGGGCATTCTCCGCTGCTCGGGCGGCGAGCGCTAGATCAGGCGCGCCGACGGCGTCCGAGCGCGAACCCGATCCATCCCGCGGTGAGGGCGAGACCGATCAGGATGAAGCCGACGCCGAGATAGAGCGAGGGCGTGACGAACGGCGGCACGAAGGTGGTGTCGCTCAGGGGCGCGTACGCGGTCCAGCCGAACGATGCGGCGGGTTGCAAGTTCAGCAGGAATCCCCCGCCGGTCAGCGCCACAACTCCAAGTGCGAGAATCCCGTACTTGCGAATCACTCCCACCATGCCACGAGGCTATCCGTCCGCGTAGCCTCGACCCATGATCCCCGAGACCGATCTCTTCGCCACTGCCTTCTTTCTCGCCGACCACGCCTCGGTCGAGAACGGCAAGGTCTATGTGAACGGCGGCTTCTGGAATCAGATGCAGTTCGCCACCTTCCCCGCCGCCGCCAGTTTCTCGATCGTCGGCGTAATCAATGTGCCCTGGCAGGCCCAGAACCAGCCGCACAAGTTCGCCGTCACGTTTACGGATGCCGACGGTCACCGCATCGACGGAGAGTTCGCCGGCGAGTTCCAGATCACGCCGAACCCCGAGGCCGGAATCGGCGAGCCGTTTCTGATGCCGATCGCGGCGATCGCGAACGGTTTCGTGTTCCAGGGCCCCGGTCACTACTCGGCGCAGCTCGCAATCGACGGCGAAGAGCTGTCGCGCTGGGGCTTCAAGGTGAACCTTGCTGCCGCGCCGCAGGGTGGGCAGCAGGGCGGCCCGGGAGCAGACCCGGGCGGCAGCGGCCCCGCCGACATCCCGAACTTCTGAACCAACCAGAGCTCCGCCCCGTTGACTCCCTCGTGCTGATCTCCGATTCAGAGTTGTACGAACGCGGCATCGCGACGCTGCTCGCCTGCTTCGATGCGAACGCGCGCGGCGCTCTCGACGCGCGCGTTCTGCGCTCCCCCGGCGTGACGTCAGCCGTGTTCCCGGTCGCGCCCGAGCGCGAGTTCTTCAACAACGCGGTGCTCGAGATCGGGATGGGTGCGGCGGCAAGAGCGCGCGCCATCCGGTCGATGGAAGCCGACTACGCCGGCGCGGGCGTGACCGAGTTCGCGGCCTGGGTGCACGAGACCGACACCGATTTGCAGGCCGAGCTGACCGACCGCGGATACACGCTCAACGAGTCGACCCTGGCGATGGGGATGGCGCTCGACGAGCTGCCGGCAGAGTTGCCGCCCCTGGATCTCGCGCCACCCGACTGGGACGAATACGCACGCCTGCTCGAGCTTCCCGGATTTCTGGCCCAGGGCGGACACGATGCCTTCCACGTGCAGATCGCGCGTCTCGACGGCGAGAGCGTCGCCCAGGCGATGGCGTTCGATCACGAGGGCGACACCGGCATCTTCAACGTGGGCACCGCCGAGCACGCTCGCCGCCGTGGCCTCTCGTCGGCCCTGATGGCGCACGCGCTGCGGGATGCCGCGAGCCGCGGCTCGACCACGGCGACGTTGCAGTCCACCCCGATGGCTGAGGGTGTGTACGCGTCGGTCGGCTTCCGGCCCCTCGCGCGGATTCTGGAGTTCGTGCCCGCCAGCAACCCGGCCGCAGGTGGCAGCTGCCCCGTCGACATCCCGAACTTCTAGCTCACTCGCTCGGAATGGCAATCCACAGCGCGATATAGAGCACGACGCCCACGCCGGTGAACAGGCCGAGCAGAGCCATGCCGATCCGAACGCTACCGACATCCCAGCCGTAGTGGGTGGCGATGGCCGCGCACACTCCGGCGATGACGCGGCCTGAGAACGGGCGGATGAACGTCGTGGTGGCCATGCGAGCCAGGATACGCGCGACCCGACGACCCCGGTTGGCGCGGCCCGCCTACGCCTTGCTCACCGACACCAGCACCGGAGTCGGGTTGGCGAACAGGTCGAGCACCGGGCAGTGCGCGTCGACGGCTTCGCGCAGCTGCTGGTAGCGCTCGTCCGACTCGGGGCCGGTGATGCTGATCTGCAGACGGACCTCGGTGAATCCGGCGCGAACCGTCTCGTCGATGCCGAACAGTCGGCGGGCATCCAGATCGCCTTCTGCGGTGATGTCGATGTCATCCACCTGGATGCCGAGGGCGTTCGCGTAGAGCCGGTAGACGACGATCTGGCACGAGATGAGCGCTCCGAGAGCGAACTCGACCGGACTCGCGGCGAGGTCGTCACCGGCGAGCGCGCCCGGCTCATCCACCAGGAAGGTGTGCTTGCCGGCGCGGATCGCCGAGGCAACTGAGCCTTCGCCATGGCCGGTGACCTTGTAGCTCAGGTAGGCGTTGGTGTGGTCGGCGGCGATGCGGGTGTTCCACGCGGTGCCGGCCTCGACGAGGCGCGCTGCGCGCTCCTCCGCGGTGATGGACGGGCTGCTGATGGTGTCGGTAAGAGTCATGCGGGCGAGGCTATGAGGGGATGCCGCGAGCTGTCGAGCGTGCCCGTAACGCAGGGTTGCGCGACGTCACGCGGGGTAAGGGAGCGTCATGTTACGAGGCGCGCTACCATCGCTCAACCGCGCTCAACCCCGACAAAGGAGTCGCCGTGCACGCACCATCGATCAACTACATCGCCGTCATCCTGGCCACGCTCTCGAGCATGGTGATCGGCTCGATCTGGTACACCCCGAAGGTGTTCGGCAACTACTGGATGAGGCTGTCGGGCGTCACCCCGAGCGGCAAGGCCTCGGATGCCGTGCGCCCGATCATCGTGACCGTGATCGTCAGCTTCATTACGGCATGGGTGATCGCCGGAGCCGCCGACATCTCGTTCCACTTCTACGGCGGCAGCTTCTTGGTGAACGCGCTGCTCACCACGCTGATCCTCTGGGCCGGATTCACCGCGGCCCGTTTCGTCACCCACGACCAGTTCGACAAGCGGCCGTGGCAACTCACGGTGCTGAACGTCACGCACGAGCTGGTCACCGTGCTGGTGATGGCGCTGATCATCGGGGTGTGGCCCGCGTAGCCGCGAAGTTGCACCGAGATGACGCAGATGGCTGCCGGATGGGCGCTGCAACCAGCCATCTGCGTCATCTCGATGAGTCTCCCGCGCGCCGCCACCCGACGACCCCGGTCTAGCCGCACATACAATCTCATGTGCCCTCCGAGTCCGATCCGCCAGCCACACCGGGCGGCCTCGACCCCGACGACCTCGAGACGACTCTGCGCGTTCTGGCTCAGCTCGCCGAGATCGACGACCAGCATCCGGATTTCGTGGCCGTTCGCCAGGCCACCGCCAAGATGTTCAAGGCGGTCAAGCAGTCGCGCCGCCTCGATGCTCGCGCGCGCGACGCCGCCGCCGACCGCGCGGTTGTCGCCGCCACCGCCACGGGGGCCGCCGACCGCATCGATGACGAGACCCGCGGCATCCCAATTTCGACGTCAACCACCACGACCAGCACCGCCGGCACCCTGCTGAAGCCGCGCGCCTGCTACATCTGCAAGCAGCTCTACACCGAGGTCGACGCGTTCTACCACCAACTCTGCCCCGACTGCGCCGCCATGAGCCACGCCAAGCGCGACGCCCGCACCGACCTCACCGGCAAGCGCGCGCTGCTCACCGGCGGCCGCGCCAAGATCGGCATGTACATCGCGCTGCGCCTGCTGCGGGATGGCGCGCACACCACGATCACGACGCGCTTCCCGCGCGATGCCGTTCGCCGGTTCGCGAGCCAGCCCGACTCGGCCGAGTGGATCCACCGGCTGCGCGTCGTCGGCATCGATCTGCGCGACCCCGCCCAGGTGATCGCGCTGGCCGACTCGGTGGCCGAAGCCGGGACCCTCGACATCCTGATCAACAACGCGACGCAGACGGTGCGGCGCTCCCCCGGCGCCTATCAGCCGCTGGTGGATGCCGAACTCGCCCCGCTTCCCGACGGCCCGCTTCCCGAGCTGGTCACCTTCGGGCACACGAACGACGCGCATCCGCTCGCGTTGGAACGTTCGGTCGCCGCCCACCCGATCCTGGCCGCCATCGGTTCAGACGCCGCGGCCTCGGCGGCTGCGCGTGCCGACGAGCTGACGTCGCAGGCTCTTGCCCCCGGCTCGACCTCGCTCGAGCGCCACGCGGCAGGAACCGCGATCGACGCCGGCGGCCTGGTTCCCGACCTGCACGACGTCAATTCGTGGACGCAGGCCGTGCACGAGGTCGAGCCGTTGGAGATGCTCGAGGTGCAACTGGCGAACACGACGGCCCCGTTCATCCTGATCTCGCGGTTGCGGGCGTCGCTCGCCGCGTCGCCCGCGCGCCGCACGTACATCGTGAACGTCTCGGCGATGGAGGGTGTGTTCGGCCGCGGTTACAAGGGTCCTGGCCACCCGCACACCAACATGGCCAAGGCCGCGGTCAACATGCTCACCCGCACGAGCGCGCGAGAGATGTTCGAGACCGACGGCATCCTGATGACCTCGGTCGACACCGGATGGATCACCGATGAGCGTCCGCACCCGACGAAGGTGCGGCTGGCGGAGGAGGGGTTTCACGCGCCGCTCGACTTGGTGGATGGCGCAGCCCGGGTCTACGACCCGGTCGTGCGGGGTGAAGCGGGCGAGGATCTGTTCGGGGTGTTCCTGAAGGACTACGCGCCCTCGAACTGGTGACGAGGAGCGCTAGCGTCGGGCTCGCAGGCCAGCGATTTCACGCCGTCGACCCGGTGAGACACAATTCACCTCATGGACGCGTCACCCACGGCATACGGCGACACCGTCCGCGCCATCCGCGCGGGCGAGCTCGACGCCGACGCGGCGGCCGACCAGCTGATCGCCGAGCTGACCGATCCCGAGCTGCTCGGTCTTCTCGACGGTGACGCGTCGGTGTGGGTGCTGCCGCTCATCCCCCGCCTGCTGATCACCCGGCCGTTCGTGGCGGGGGCGGTGGCGCGCCTGGGCATCCCTGGCATCCGGTTCAGTGACGGCGCGCGCGGGGTGGTGATCGGAAAGTCCACAGCTTTTCCGGTGACGATGGCCCGCGCGGCCACCTGGAACCAAGAACTTGAGCGGCAGGTGGGCAAGGCGATCGGCCTCGAGACACGCGCTCGGGGCGCGAACTACTCGGCGTCGGTGTGCGTCAATCTGCTGCGGCATCCGGGGTGGGGTCGCGCGCAGGAATGCTACGGCGAAGATCCGGTGCTGACCGGGCGCATGGGTTCGGCGATGACTCAGGGCGTTCGCGAGAATGCGATGGCGTGCGTGAAGCACTTCGCCCTCAACTCGATGGAGAACGAGCGCTTCGAGGTCGATGTGTCGGTCGACGATCACGCGCTGCACGAGGTGTACCTGCCCCATTTCAAGGCGATCGTGGATGCCGGGGCCGACTCCCTGATGACCGCATACAACCGGGTGCGCGGCCAGTACATGGACGTGAACGAGCCCCTGCTCACCGACGTGCTGCGCGAGGAGTGGGGCTTCACCGGCTTCGTCTCGAGCGATTGGGTGTTCGGCACCCACGACGCAGTGGCCAGCCTGCAGGCCGGCATGGAGATCGAGATGCCGCTGCGGCTGCGGCGCGCGCGCGAACTGCCGAGCGCCCTGCGATCGGGCGAGGTCAGTCGCGCGACCGTGCTGCAGGCGGCGCACCGCATTTTGCGCACCACCGTGCTGCACGAGGCGACCCGAGAGATCGACGAGCCCGGCGTTGGCGTGATCGCGTCGCCCGCGCACCGCGCGCTCGCGCGGCGGGTGGCCACCGAAGCCATCGTGCTGCTGAAGAACGAGCGGGTCGGCGAGGAAACGAACGGTGCGCCGCTGCTGCCGCTGAGCCCCGACATCCACCGCATCGCCGTCGTGGGGCGCTTGGCCGACACGGCGAACCTCGGCGATCACGGTTCGTCGCGCGTTCGTCCGCCCTCGACGGTCTCGCCGCTGCAGGGTCTGCGTGAGGCACTTCCGGGGGTGAAGATCACCACCGCCTCGGGATCGAGCGCGCGTGCGGCGGCGGCGGCGGCATCCGGTGCCGAGGTGGCGGTCGTGGTGGTCGGCCTCGACCAACATGACGAAGGCGAATCGGTTCTCACCGAGGCCGTCGAGGTGAGCGTGCTCGGCCGCGCGTTCACGTCGGGAATTCTGAGCGCCCCGCTCAGCGGCCTGGTGCGTTTCGCGTCGCGCTTCGTGCGCGGTGGCGACCGCAGCTCGCTCGAGTTGCGGGCCTCAGACATCGAGCTCATCGAGGCGGTGGCGGCCGCCAACCCGCGCACGGTCGTCGTGCTGATCGGCGGCAGCGCGATTCTCTCGGAGGGGTGGCGCGCGAAGGTTCCGGCGCTGATGATGGCCTGGTACGGCGGAATGGAGGGCGGCCACGCTCTCGCCGACGTGCTGACCGGCGCGGCCGAGCCGACCGGCAGACTGCCGTTCGTGATTCCGAAGGATGCCGCCCACCTTCCGCCCTTCGACAGCACCGCGAAGCACGTCGTCTACGACGGCAGCTGGGGTCAGCGGATGCTCGACGCCGACGGCCACGCACCGGCGTTCCCGTTCGGATTCGGCCTCGGCTACACCACCCTCGAGCACGAGCTGATCGACCACCTCTTCAGCGACGCCGGCGGCAGCGCCCAGGTGCGGGTGCGCAACACCAGCGACCGTGACGGGTCGACGGTCGTGCAGGTCTATGCCGCCGACGTCTCGCGCGACCGACCGGTGGCTCAGCTGCTGGGCTTTCAGAAGGTGACCGTGCCGGCGGGCGGCGAGACGGTGGTGACGATCGAGTTGGATGCGGTGCCCACCCGGCAGCGCGATCCCGAGACCCGGCAGTGGTCACCTCGGCCGGGCGAGTGGGCGATCGTCGCCGCCCAGCACAGCCCCGTCAGCTGGAGCGGGGCGCGACCGTTGCGTCGCCACTGACCGCAGCCGAGACCGCTTCCACCCGCACTGCCAGCGCCCGGTCGCCGCGCAGCACGCTCTTGAGCAGGCGCCGCGCCTCCCGCCGCAGCGGAAGGAGCGCGTCGTCGCGCTGCAGTACCAGCTGCCCGTCCTGCTGGGGATGCCGCTTCTGCAGGTCGTCGAGCTCTTCGAGCCGCAGCAGCGCAACCGTGCTGTCGGTCGCCCGGTCGACCAGACGCACGAGTGACTTGGGTCCGGTCAGGTCGCTGGCGATCAGGCGTCGTGCGCTCGCGGTGAGGATCGACTTCTGCGCGCCGCGGGTCATGACGAGGGGGCGATCCGGACCATCGAGCACCCCGGTGAGCACGTCGGCCGCCGCCATCGGGCGACCGATCCGCTTGGCCGCGGCCTGCATCCGCTCGAGGCGACCCGGGTCGCGCAGCACCTCGTCGATCTTCCAGCCGATCGTCGACGGGGTGTTGCAGCGCACGGCGGCTCCGTGTTCCATCAGGTAGTCGCCGTTGCGCACCTCCTGCCCCGGAATGGGGTTCACCAGCACCATCGGCAGCCCCGCCGCCATGCACTCCGACGCCGAGAGCCCGCCCGGCTTGCCGATGAACAGGTCGGCATCGACCAGCAGTTGGGGCATCTCGCTGGTGTACCCGAGCACCCGGTATTTGTCGCCGGCCGAAGCGACGAGTTGCTCGATCTGCTGCCGCAACTCGTCGTTGCGCCCGCACACCACCGTCGCCCGAAAAGGCGAACGCACGTGCATGGTCTGCCGCACCACCGCCGTGGCATAGTCGCCACCCGATGCGCCCGCCGAGATCAGCAGCATCGGCGGCGCATCCCGATCGCCCACGACCGCGGTCGCCGGCTCGTGGGCCTGGGGCGGCGTCGAAGTGGGGATGCCGACCGCAGCGACCCGGTCAGCCGGAACCCCCTGCGCGGTCAGCTGCACCCGCCCCTCTTCGCGCGCGACGAAGATCGCGTGGAACGCACTGGCGAGCCACAGCCCCTGAAAGTCGTAGTCGGTGGTGACGATGGCCGTTCTGGCATCCGTGACCCCACGCAGCACGAGCGACGCGACCAACTGAGCGGGGAGGAAATGCGTGCACACGATGGCGGTCGGCTTGAACCGCTTGATTTCGCTGACCGCCGGAATCGAGTTCGCCCGCGTCCACGGATCAATCGGCCCGCGCCGCTTGAACGGCAGATCGCTGATGTCGTACCCCCAGTCGACCAGCCACGGCACACTCTCGACCAGCGCGAAATACCCCTTGCCCAACAGATCGCGATACAGACCGCTGCTCTGCTCCAGCACGTCAACGACGAGCACCTCTTCGACGTCATCGCGCGCGAGGCACGCTTGCTTGAGCGCCGCCGCGGCAGTGTTGTGCCCGGATCCCACCCCAGCAGAGAGAATCAAGACGCGTTCGCGCGGCTTGGTTTCCGGAAACCCGGCTGGCATGCTGCGCATGTGGCGATGGTACCGGGGCGAGATGTCCGCGAAGCAGACGCCGCGTCAGCCTCCGTCGGCGGCCCCCTTACTGGCGTCGCCAAGAATCCTGCTCGCGCGATAGCTTCGGCTGGTCTCTAGATCGGAGCTCGATGTTCGGGGGAACGCGAATCGCGTCGGCAACCGTCGCCGCGCTCGCCATGCTGACGTTGACGGCCTGCTCCAGCTTCGGGCCCCTCGCCGATCAGCCGCATCCACTTGCCTCGCACGAGGTGGACGCGACCTCGGCGGTCGCGTGGGATGACGCCGCCAACCACGCTGGCACCACCCAACGAGTGTGCGGGCCACTTGCCGGTACGGGCAACTCAGACAACGTCTTCTTCCTGAACCTTGGAGCCCCCTACCCCGACCCCGCCCGGTTCCAGATCGTGCTCTGGGATGTCGCCCCCTCGGACCCCATCGATGTGGGCAAGACGGTTTGTGCGACGGGGCCGATCAAGCTCTACAACGGAGTGCCCGAGATCGGTTTGCATTCGCTCGAGCTGGTGGAGATCGAGCAGTAGGCCCAGCCACCGCACACCGACATGGCTGAGGCCGCCGTCAACATGCTCACCCGCACCAGCACGCAACAAATGTTCGAGACCGACGGCATCCTGATGACCAGCGTCGACACCGGTTGGATCACGGGCGAGCGCCCCACCCGACAAAGGTGCGGCTGGCCGAGGAGGGCTCTTCCTGCCCCGCTCGACCTGGTCGACGGTGCGGCTCCGGTGTACGACCCCGTGGCGCGGTGCGAGGCGGGCGAAGACGTGTTCGGGGTGATTCTCTTAGGGACTGCCGAAGGGGCGACTGGTAACAGCGACCTGGCATTGACGAGTCAATGCTGGGCACCCATGAGCCGACTCCGAAAGGAACCCCAACTTCGTAACAGCAATCGGCGTTTCCTGACGATATGTTCCTTTCATGTTGAGCCATGGGCGCCACGAGATCGAGGCACTTGCAGCTGCCCTTGTGTCGAGCAGTGACCCACCAACATCGGGTTGGGATGTCGAAACCTGGAAGGTGGGGCCCGCGCTCCGCGCCCTTGCCATCGCCTGCTACAAAGCTGTTCTCTTGGGCGATATGGATGACGCCGCGATCAACATACTGTCGACCTGGGGCGTGAAAGTCGCTGATTTACTGATTGCGCCGTATTCGAAAAACGACAAACTCACGAGAGCGGATGTGGTCGAATTGCTCGCTGCCGCGATGTTTTTGCGTGATGGATTTACGCTCGATGACCTCTTCCTTCCCAACGTGCCCAAAATGTCTCGCAAAAAGAGTGAAAGCGGTCTAGACGTAATCGGCGTCCTGTTCGGCAATGATCTGGAGGGTCTCGAGGACCTGTTGCACTTGGCGAGTGTCAAACACTCGATCAACAAGAAGAGCGCTGCAGACGTGCGATGGAAGGTGGTGGATTCTCTAAGCCGCAAGACGCTCGGCCAGCCATATATGACCACACAATTGCGAGTACTAAACGCCCGCCTGAAAGAGCAAGGAGTCGACGCAGGGGTAGCAAGACGCGTCTACTACTTCCTTCGCGACGACAGCAATGTTCGCGTCGTCGGCGTAGCTGCGGTCGACACGGATCTCTCTAGCAATCTTGACTCGCAGGTCGACGTAATCCCAAAAACAGAGTGGCCACAGGCAGTTTTCCGAAAGGTATCGTTCGACCATCTCCGGGATTTGGCGGACGACTGCCCATGAGGGCTGAGCCTGACTTCTTCCTGGCTCGCAGACAGTTGCGACGCGCGCGAATCGAAGATGCACTGGCGCTGCCACTTGACGTAAACACTCGCCTCTACCGGGATCGGCTGCTGGAGAGACTGGCAGTTGCGGCGGATCAGGGTACCGAGGATTTTGACGAGCTAGCCGAAGATGTCATCGACACCGTGGTTTCAATCGCCCTTTCGGAACTACGAGAAGATCCGACCGAGACGATTGTCGTCGTCGCAACTTGCATCGAGGTTCTTGCTCGTGACGGGCAGTTTGCCAGAATCTGGGTACTAGCGTCGCGCGTGCGCCAACTCGCAGAAGAACTTGGAAACGGCTTGGTCGCCGAGGTCCTAAGGAGCGTCGCGGACCTTATGCTCGGCCAACCTACACGCGCGGTTGAACGGTTGCAGGGCGAGATTGGAAGACGAACACGCAACGGTTCTGCTATTCCAACGGATGCAGATGCAACTATTGAGGAGTTCATTCTCGCGGTCGGCATCGGGCGCGGGTTGGCGCGCTGGAACCCAGCAGAACTTGACATTCCGATACGACACTTTGTGGCCACCGGGGACGGTCTCGCCTTCGTAGTCGCCTCCGCAATGTCAGCCCTCATTGGGGCGATGCGCAAATCCCAGCCAGCAATTGTCGTTCCGTCTCTGGACCAGACGTTCCGGACCGACGGTCTCACCGCGTACCTGAGCGATCTCGATACGTTCGTGCTGTACCCGGCGCAAATGAGAGCCATAGAGAACGGAGCAACCCAACCCGCGGATTCCCTGGTGTCACTTCCGACTTCCAGCGGAAAAACTCTCTTGGCCGAACTGCGGATTGTGGCCACGCTGGCCAGACATCCCGGGCAGCGCGCAATCTATGTCGCCCCCTATCGGTTGCTTGCCCGACAGGTAGTTCGAAGCTTTCGAGGGCATTTCCGTCCCCTCGGCCTGACGGTCGAAGAGTTTGAAGGCGGCTACGACACGACTGGCAGCGCCGACTTGCCCGACGTAATGGTGTGCACACCCGAGCGTCTGGACGCAATCATGCGCGTGGCCTCCGACGTGTCGGATGAGAGCGATTGGGCCCGCACCCTTCTCGGCGGAATACAACTCTTGGTATTTGACGAGGTTCAGTTGCTCGGCAGAGCCGGTAGAGGCCCAATGTTCGAGTTGATCCTCGCGCGACTACTTCAAAGCTACCCAGACTGGGAGATTTTAGCGCTGGCCGCAGCAACGTCGGACGTCGAGGCCCTGGCAGATTGGCTAACGGGTCGGCCCACTATCACTGGAGGCCGACGCCCTACAGGCACCCTAGAGATTGTTTGGCTAACGGATGGGCGCCTGGCTCAGCGGGTTGGGAGCCGAAGCACTCTCGTCGGGCAACTCGGGCGAACCAAAAATGCCGCTGACGACGCCGCTTCGCTCATGCTCCGGCTAGGTCCCGAGCACCTGCCGGCGCTTGCAATCGAACCTGTTCGCTCGTACTCAGAATCACTCGCGAGGCGGCTGTCGGCAAATCAGGCTGGCGACGCGTGGGCAACAAATCAACCTCAATCAACTCTCGACCTACTGCAACAGGTAGTAGAGGACGTTCGCTCAGCCTTGGGCGATGACCACCCTCTTACTGAATACCTGCCCCGTGGTGTTGCATACCACCACGCGGGTCTGCCGACGATAGTGCTAGAGGGAATCGAGAACCTCGCCCGCTCTCGCGCATTGAGATTCGTGTGCGCGACTACGACTGTCGCGGAAGGCGCGGACCTTCCATTTCGAGTGGTTGTCTTGCCCCACCTGAATTTCAATCGTGGACCCTTGGATCGTGGGTTGTACGGAAACATTGTCGGCCGCGCCGGGCGAGCAAATGTCTCGATGGAGGGCATGGTGTTCGTTCTTGAGTCAGACGCGCCAACGCTGGCGGCCTATCCGAGACGGGTCCTTTGGAGCGACAAGGCCAATTTGGTCGCAAGTGAACTAGGTCGAATTGTCCTCGGAAACGGCAGCGCAGAGCAGCGGGCCGAAGTTGGTGAGGTTCAAAGTCAAGTGTTGGCTTGGCTCGGCGAGCCCCGGTCCTATGTAGACAATCAGGCCATCGATTTGGCGCAACGCACTTTCGCCTGGAGATTCGGCAGAGACGATCAACGCCGAGTGGCCCAACTGTTTGATGGCACGCTGACCGCACTCAACTCACTCGGTCTGGTACAGCAAGGAAGCCCCTATCAACTGACTGACGCGGGGAAGCGGGCGAGGTTGACTGGCCTAAGCGGATCGTCCGTCCATCAGTTTGAGCCCTGGGTCCGAGCCGCCGAGGGCAGCTGGCTAGGGGATCTGATAGATACATCAGCAATCTCAGCCGAGAACGCGCGCAATCTGGCGGAGCTCCTGTTCATGGCAGAGGAAGTGTCCCAAAACAGCCTCTGGCTCCGCCTCATCCCCGACGGATCCAAGGCAGACCAACTCGGGAACATCACAGAAGTCTGGGAATCGGGCCATATCAAGATCGATACCGGGATACTGGCAGCCTGGATTCAGGGAGTGTCCTTTGTTGACATTGCCCGAGACGTCCCGGAGCGAGGGACTGCCAAGTCCTTGTTCGGGAAGGGTACGTCACAGAAAAGGGCAAGCGACGCCTGCGAATACTTGGCAAAGGTTCGGTACCCGGCGGCTTGGGTCTGGTCGAGCCTGCGGCATCTCGCTCCGAACCTTGGCCCTCAGTTGCCGGCGTTCATTCGACAATGCATCGACTACGGCGTTTCGACTGAAACTGCTGCAGCAATCTCGGAGGAAGCTCGAGTCGGGCGTCAAACAGCGAACCTAATTGGTGCAGTAGATTCGCGATGGTCGGTCGCCAAGCAACGTCTACTGGACATCGATCCAGCGGAACTGCCGATACCAAGCGGTGATCGCTCGCGCCTTCGAGAATGGAAACGTCTCCAAAATCGCGAATAGCGATACGAGTTGTTTGGCGACCAGTCCGACTCGGTCTTTGCGGCACCCTGGACGGTCCGGCTTTTCGTCTTGAAACGGCGTTCCACAAGCAATCGCAGTGCGGCTGCCTGCTGGCTTCTGGTCGATCGGTTGGCCGGCGCTCAAACAGTGGGAGGTTCAGTTCCAGATCGCCAGAACATCGAGCTCAATGGCCGGGCCACGAATCCATAGCTTTTCGGCCGCCTCATTGGCTGGACCTTTCCGGGCCATTTCACGGCGCTGATCCCGCGGCAACCCTGAATACATTGGCATGTTTGGCGGCATCGCCCAACCGCCCGATGGGGTCAAACTCAGTACCTTCCCGACGAGACGCACATCGCCCTCGAGGGGTCGCGGTTCATCAATCTCCTTCAACATGCCAAAGACGGTCGTTCGTTCGTCGGCAAGGGCGATTCCGCGCATCAATCGTCCGCTCATCTGCTTACCCAAGCCTGCGAGAGCCTCGAGCTGATTCGCGGATGGCATGCCCTCCGCCTCAGGCGCCCCCAGCGCCGCGGCGAGACCCGCCAGAGCGGAGAACTGGCTCAGCATTCCGCCGGGCTTCAGCATGTCCAGATCCGAACCCCCAGAAAGTTCGACGTCTAGCTCCAAGATCTGTCGTGGTCCGGCTTGTGCGATGTCTGCATTGGAAACGACCTCGACCCAGCCGATCTCGTCGTGGTGACTGGCTACGAGTGAGATGAGTCGATCAAAGCGGGAGCCACCCGTGTCTACTCGGGAGGTCGTCTCCTCGATGCCTTTGGTGTCGCCAAGCTCGGCCGAAACGACCTTGGCATCTACTTTTCCACCCTTCGAAGTGCCGCTGCGTACTGCGGTCGATGACCCACTGCGTAGACCTCCCTCGACCTGGGAAAGGTACTGATCGAGCTTCGGCTCATCGAGATAGAGGAACTCGCGAAGAATCATGCCGACACCATGTCACATACCCCCGACACAGGGCCATTTGGCGTCTCGCTGGAGTTCTTGTCTGCCGAAAGGCGCGAACGTCTTGCAGCCGGGCGCAGAGGACGCCACCGCCCGCGCTTCGGAAAGCCCGTCTAGTCGCCGGTCGCCCGGCGTTGGAGCATGTCGGCCCGCCTGGCGTCCGCTACGTACACGTCGTCCAGGACGAAACGTGCGATAGTGAGCGCGTCATCGGCATCCTCTTTCGTGGGGATATCATCTATGTCTCCGTGGGCCGCGTCATTGCCAAGGATGCGTAGGGCATGTGCCATGTCGCGCGTTCCGCTGCGGATGTGGCCCTGCTCGTCGAGCTTGTTGATCTTCTGGACGAGAGTTCCGGAGGCGATGCCCCGATCTTTGGCCGTTGCTTCGACCACGCTACGAACCAGTAACAGGACGGCACGGTAGGCCGCGACGCTGAATGCATCGTGCGCTTCCTTGATGTAGCCGGCCACGCCATCCGGGATAAACGAGGTGTCCACTGGCCGCATCGGAGGAGGCGACCACGACTCGATTTCCATTGCCTCTCCCTCTGCGACCGCCTCCGCACTAGTGAGGATCTGGTTGACCTTGAAGGTGCGGCCGGCGAACTGGCTCACGCCAATCGCGGTGTTGAAGCGGTGGCACGCATCGCAGGTTGCGGCGATTTCGAGTCGGTATTGGTAAAGGTTGCGCTGGTCTTTTGTGCCGTCGCCGTCGGCTCTGCGGCCAGTGCGCGCGGTGAAATGGGTCTGGTTGCCACAGAAGGCGCAGATTCCGGAAAGCATGGGTTCTATATTGGCCCGGCACGGCCGTGTTCCTACGATTACGGAGCCAACCTCGTGCAACGAGCCCGCACCCATCAGCCCTTGGCCGAGCTCCATTTCCCCGCCAGCACGCTCCACACCTGCTTGTCGTGGAACATTCCCCCGCCCAACCACGCCCCGCGCAGCACTCCTTCGAGCGTCATCCCGAGGCGTTCGGCGACCGCCGAGCTGCGGACGTTGTCGGCGCGACACCGCCACTCGGCGCGGTGCAGGCCGCGTTCATCGAAGGCGTAGGTCAGCAGCATCCGGCATGCTGCGGTGATCGGTCCGTGACCTTCGGCTGAGGGCTCGAACCAGCGTCCGAGCCCGTTCTGCTAGCGAACGCCGAGAACGAGGATCGAGTCGAGATCCGGCCCTCCGATTCCGGTGCCGATGTTGCCGAGGGGCGGGGTGCAGATTCGGACCGTGTCAACGCTCTTGCCCGGTGCGAGGATGCCGTGGAGGTCGAAGGCCTGGTTCCAGTAGCCGTCGAACGCCTTCTTCCAGCCCTTTCCGTTCGGCAAGTACACCTGGTAGTACTCGCCGCCGAGCACTGCCAGCTCCACGCCGAGGTCGGGACCCGGACCATCGGTGAGCGGCACGGAGAGGTGCACATCGACGAAGGCGCCGCAGACGTCGGGGCTGTCGCCGATCCGGACGTCGACCTCATCCGGTAGGCCGATCACGTGATCCAGATTGGGGCTCTGACCGCCCAGCACACGGTCGACGGAGCCGATCACCGGGATGGGGGCGCCGCCCTGATACGGAGTGAAGGTGGGGCCAGGCGCCGTCGGGTCGGTCGCGGCGCCCCACCATTTGATCAGGTCGAAGTTGCCGGTCGCCGCGACGTCGAAGACGCAGCCGGCGAGCTCGGCCGGCCCGACCCCTGCGTCGCGACAGGCGGCGAGCGCAGCGGCGGAGGCGGCCGGGTCGAGGCTGTCGAGCGACACCGACGACGAGGGGAACGAGGAGTCGGTGTAGGTTGCGGTCGTCTCGCCGGCGCGGTACGGCAGTGCCGACTCGGCGTCCGTGAGCTTCCATTTGTCGACCCATCCGGCGGCTGCGGTGGTCGCCACGTCGGGTGCGCTGAGCAGACCCTGGGCGGAGTCGGCGTTCGTCGACACGATCGTCTCGACGCTCGTGCTCCCGGCCGCCTGGACCTCGAGCATCGTGCCGACCGTGACGACGACAGCGCCGATGGACATGTCGAGCGTGGTTGATCCGAAGCTGGTGGATGCCGTGACTGGCGCGCCGTTCGCCGTCACCGTGAGTCCGGTGCCGTTGGCCTGGATCGCGATCTTGACGTCGGGCGAGACGATGGCGACTGCCGTGGTGAACGAGACCGTGTGCGATCCTCCGAGCGGAGCGTACCGGGCCTGCACGGCGACCCCCGCCCCCGGCCACGCCGCGAGCACGAACTCGCCCTTGCGCTGCACGTCGTAGTCGAATCCGCTGAACGTCGTCACGTGCGGATCGCCCCGTGAGCCGCCGGATCGGCACGCCGCCGGCAGATCGCAGCCACCCGCTGCGGCCCAGTCGGTTGCGTGCGTGCCGTCAGGCGTTTCGCCGGGAGTCAAGGTGTTCAGCAGCGCGGTCGCCTGCCTCACGAGATCGTTGGAGCTGCGGCCGAACTGGCGCGCGACGTTGCCGGCCGCGCCGCCGGTCGCCTCGATCCCTTGGCCGATCCATCCCGCGCCCATCGCGCCGGTGTTGCCGAGCCGGTCGCCGACCGCGTCGTTGGTGTACGCGCCGACCAGCACGCCGGCCCCGTAGTTCTCGAGGTCGGAGGCGAGTTGCGCCCCGTCTTCGGCCGAGGGGCCAATCGCGGACTGCCCGGAATCGATGATGCCGGTGGTGATGTCGGGGATATCCAACGGGTCTGCATCAGTCGGGAGAACGGCGCTTGCGAGTGAGAAGTGGCCCGCCGCCGCATCCCCTGCGGCCTTCGGTGCCTTGCTCGTGCACACCGCGAGGCTCGTCACCGTCGGGTCCCAGCCTTTGGGCCCGTGGCCGACGCAGTTCGCGGTGCTGAGGCTCGTGCGAAAGGTCTTCCCCGTGGAGTTTTCGGCGTAGACCCGGTGGAACGGCGCGAGCGTCACGGCGTCGACGATGTCGGCGACCCCGTCGCCATTGATATCGAGCACGACCCCGTAGTGGAGCGGCGAGACCAGGTGGTAGCCGAGCGCCCGGCCCTTCGAGTCGACGATCACCTTCGCCTGAGCGTGATTGCCGAGGTCGAGCACGCCGAAGTTTCCGAACGGGAGCGATCCCGTTGACTTGAGGGCCGCATCGATCACCGGCGTGGCCACCGGGTCGAGCGGTGTGAACTTGAGCTTGCCGTTCCACGTTGAGCCCGCGTTCCATTTCGCGTAGGGCTTGGACCAGAGGTGGATGTCGTAGCTGGTGTCACCGGACGCCGTCGTGACCAGCGCCGGGAGGTACGGCGCGAAGGCCTTCACGTTGATGACGGGGGCGGCCGTGCAGGCGACTAGCGCAGCGACCAGCGCCAGTGCCGCGCTGATCGCGAGCGACCGCATCCGGCCTCGGCGGTCACGGGCGTGCGACATGGCGCACAGTCTGCCAGTACAACCGAGGCAGTGTTAGGTCACGGCATCAATTCGCCAGCACGCTCCACACCTGCTTGTCGTAGAAGGTGTCGCCCACCTTCCACGCCTCGCGCAGCACACCCTCGAGCGTCATCCCGAGGCGCTCGGCGACCGCTGAGCTGCGGACGTTGTCGGCGCGACACCGCCACTCGGCGCGGTGCAGGTTGCGTTCTTCGAAGGCGTAGGTGAGCAGCATCCGGCATGCTGCGGTGATCAGGCCGCGGCCTTCGGCTGACGGCTCGAGCCAGCATCCGATCTCGCAGGTGCCGGCGGCGGGAGTGAACTCGACGAACATCACGCCGCCGACGAGCGTCGGGCCGACGGGGCCGTCGAGCCAGATGCCGTAGATGCGGCGGCCGTCTTGGGCGGTGCCGTCGGCGTAGCGCTGGAGGGTGGCGCGGGCGCTGTCCACGTCATCCGTCACGAAGCTCGGGCCGACCCAGGGGCGGATGTGCTCGCGCGCGCGATCCATGTGGGCAGAGAACTCGGGCGCCATCCACGGTTCAAGCGGGCGGAGGGTGGCCTCGGGAGTGAGCTGCGCCGCGAACATGCATCCATTCTGCGGGAGCGTGGCCCCACTGAATCCCCACACTGATTCATGCGCCACTAGAGCTTGGGTGCTACTTGCTCCATTACTAGCTCCCGTACCCACGTGACGTCAGCAACGCCACGCATGAGTCTGCTCACCTTTGCAACAAGAGGATCGACCGCGCCGAGATCACCGGCACGGACCTTTTCGACAGCTTCCGGGTTCTCGACCATCGTCACTTCGATGGCTTCGGTCAGCTTGGAATGAAGACTCTCAAATGAGGCTCGGCTGCCCGTGGTGAGCCGTTCGCGCAACGAAACGCCGTCGCGGGGCCAGTCGACACCCTCGGCATCGACGATGATCTCGTTCTGCTCCAGGGGGTCACCAATAAGCCAGCCGGTCGGTCCGTTCCAATATCGAGGTCCAGAGACTCGAGGCTTTGGGTTCTCGGCTGGGCCCGGCATCACCAACGGTCTCCCAATTCAACTCGTGAGATTAGCCGACGTTGAATGCCCGCGCGAAGTCGCCAGGATCCAATGGTGGCCACCAGATTGAGGCTTACGCCCGCGAGAATCAACGTCCATAGAACTGTCTTTAGGTGCTGTTCAGCCGGTGTGCCAGACGGGTCAACTATGTACAGTGCCGATGCCGCGAGAGCAAGGATCAGGGTGACAAAACTAGAGACCTTGGCCACAAGAACGCCACCCCGTAGTGCGGCAGCCTGATCGATACCCGACCATGCGGCAGCAACCGCCGGAAATGCAAGGAGGACAGCGACGAGGTCCGTGCTTTGCACATGTGTCGGGATCCATTGAAGCTTGATCACAGCGCAAATCCATACGATCGTCGCGGCAGATAAGGCCACCAGGCTTGCGCGGGCCATGGACCCCGGCGTTCTCTCATAGAAGTTGTTGACGAGGAAGCGGCTGACAAAATCGGTGCCTTGCCGAACATAGAGGTGCGAATGCCTTTGTCCAAGCCGGGCCTGCAGCGCCGTGTTGGGAGGAAGATCCGTCGGATCGCCGTCATCGTCAATCAACGATTGCTCAGCCAAGTAGGTGCCGGGCGGGCCCGTGATCTCAAGGTGATATGTCGCTGCACGATCGGCGTTCTCAAGTACAAACTGGATGACTGTCGGCGTCACTCCAAAGCTCAATCGAATCCGATCCATCAGTCGACCGAATACCCCGCGAGCCCATCTCAGGAGCTGCTCGCGGCGCATGCCAGAACCTCTAGGTTTTGGTCGATGCCTGACGATCTGCGCGATGACCCTGCGCTCAGCGGTCAGCCGGATTTGTGATGACCGCGGAATACCTGGCTCCGGACGCACATAGTTGACGATGACCGCGATCAGGAATCGGCTGGCTAACCGTCGAATTGCCCTGATGGCCATGCTCAGCAACGGCTTGTTGCCTGGGTCCGACGGGAGCTTCAAGATCCGCTTTTCGACCCTATCCAACTTCGCGGCGCGCTCCTCAACCGCAATCTCTGTGATGAGCGCGAGGACCTCCTTTTCAAGATTGCCCAAATAGGCGAGGTACGCGTCGCTCCCCGCACTCCATATGTAGAACCGGATGTAAGCAGCGGAGTAGACGATCGACGATCGCTCTGACAGCGTGGGCACTCGGCTTCCATCGTGCCGGTACAGCCGCAGCCCGTGCTCCAGGACTCCCTTTCTCTGCATCATTACCGGGAAGATGAGCGGACCAGACGGAACGGTGGTCGGAACGGCATATGTTGTCGAGGTCCGCACCAACATGGAACGTGACATGGGCTGGACATTCTCAGTGATGCGCTCGATGCGCTTTTGTGGTGTTACAAGCAACTCGTAGAACAGAAGGGCTCCCTCCACCTCTCGCGAAGAACGAGCGACGAGGCGACCGAACACCTCCCCGACCTCCCGACGGAGTGCTTTGTATTGCCCCGGGATGACATCAGTAGCAGTCAAATGCCGTCGCGACCAGGTCTTGGTCTCGAGCACGCCAGCGAAATAGATGACAAAGAGGATGCCCGAGGCGGCCTCGAGAACTAGTGGAAGGGTTCCCGTGTGATTGGGCGTCACAAACTCGCGGTATACCAGCACCCCGATCCCGAGAAGCGCAGCGCCGAATGCAAGTAGCGCGGTCGCGAGCCTGACCCACAGCCGACGGAAGACATGCGCCGTGTGGCCTCGCAGCAATAGAACGAGCCAACTAGTGAAGCGGCCCGCAGCCCCTAACAAGGGAAGCCACCCGGGCCTTCGAAGGTCGGAACATCCAATATTGCTCCCACCATGCGAAACAGCCGATCGGGTACGGCTTGAATCAACACGATAGTGCCCAGAGCCAGTCGCGAGAGGCGGCGCTACGTTTCGTCTCGCAAGGTGCGCCTTCGACGGGTTCGTGACGAACGCGCTGGCGAAGATCGAGGTCATGGCAAGTCGGCATTTGCCTGCCGCGTCAACCCGACAGGAGCCCGCACACGTTGTGCGAGCGAGACACCGCAACCCCGCGGCATCCACTCTCATGAAAGCCAGGATGATGACCATCAAGCACCTCATCGCCGGCGCGGTCGTCACCGTCGCCGTCACGTCAGCCCTCGTGCTCGGAGGCGCCGTCGGCGCCCAGGCGCAGATCTTTCCCACGCCGACACCGATCGGGCCGGGGTCTGTCAACAAGCCGATCTACACGCAGCCGAACTATCCCGGATTCCACGCGCCGTCCCAGCTGTGGACCAAGTACCCGTGGTTCCAGGTGAAGCCAAGCGCGCCGACGCCGTTCTCGGTGCTGCCGGCGAACTGCCCGGCCACGGTCAGCCGCGAGCTTGTGACCTTGTTCGCGATGCAGGGCTACATTCCCACCGGCGACACCACCGTGCACGCCACGTCGGACCCGCAGTTGCTCGCCCTGCTCTCGCACGCCAGCCGCACGATCACCTGCCAATGGGTCAACCGCACGGGCGGGATCGTGAACCTGACCGATGCCATCGGCATCGATGACGGCGCCGTCGCAGCCCGGCTGCACGCGCTCGGCTTCACCGACCCGGGGCCGATCCACGGCTACCAGTACTTCGCTGACGGAACCTCGTACGACCAGGCCGTCATGCCGGCACGGGGCGGCTGGACGCTGGTGTCGACCAGCGGTTCGGCGAACGACGTCTTCGGCCTGATCATGCAGGACGGACAGGACCACCTGTGGGCGGTGAACAGCTAGTCACCGTGCGAGGCGGCCCCGGCATCCGAGTCAGGATGCCGGGGCCGTTTGGTACCCTCACCCGCATGTGCCGCAACATCAGATGCCTTCACAACTTCGAGCCGGCGACCAACGACGACGAGGTGCGGGAGGCCGCGCTGCAGTTCGTCCGCAAGGTCAGTGGGTCGACGCATCCCTCGCGGGCGAATGCGGCGGCGTTCGAGCTGGCGATCGACGAGATCGCGCTGGCCACGCGGCGGATGCTCGATGAGCTGGTCACGCACGCTCCGCCCAAGACGCGCGAAGCCGAGGCGGTCAAGGGGCGGGCTCGTCACGAGGCGCGGATGGAGCGCGAGGTACGGATCCGCACGGGTGGGGGCGTCTCCGCCTCGGTGTGAGGCCAAGCGCACGGGACCTTCGGCCCTGCATCCGTTCCACCCCAAGGTCTTGACTGGCCCCGACCCCGGGCGAGAAGCCGCCCCGGCCTCCCACAGATCGGATTCCACCATGAAGGCACTCGTGTACGACGGCCCCGGCAAGAAGAGTTGGACGGACGTGCCCGACCCGGTCATCCAGCATCCGACCGACGTGATCGTGAAGATGCAAGCCACGACGATCTGCGGCACCGACCTGCACATTCTCAAAGGAGATGTGCCGGAGGTCGCCAAGGGACGCGTGCTCGGCCACGAAGGCATCGGCGTGATCACCGAGATCGGCTCGGGGGTCACCCAGTTGAAGGTCGGCGACCGGGTCATCCTCGCCTGCGTGAGCGCATGCGGGTCATGCGCGAACTGCCACCAGGGCCTCTACAGTCACTGCCTGAATCCGGAGGGCATGGCCGGCATCGGCTGGATCTTCGGCTACATGATCGACGGAACGCAGGCCGAATACGTGCGCGTCCCGTTCGCCGAGAACTCCGTCTACAAGGTGCCAGAGGGGGTCAGTGACGCCGAGGGCATCCTGCTCTCCGACATCCTGCCGACCGGATTCGAGATCGGCGTGCAATACGGGCAGGTCAAGCCCGGAGACGTCGTCGCCGTCGTCGGATCCGGCCCGGTTGGCCTCGCCGCGGTGATGACGGCGCAGCTCTATGGGCCGTCGAAGGTCATCGCGATCGATCTCGACGATGCGCGGCTCGCGCGCGCCAAAGACTTCGGCGCAACCGACACCGTCAACTCCGGTCAGGCGGATTGGAAACAGCAGGTGCTCGCCCTCACCGACGGAGCAGGGGTGGATGTCGCCATCGAGGCGGTGGGCACCCCGCAGACCTTCACGATGGCCGTCGACCTGGTGCGACCGGGCGGTCACGTCGCCAACGTGGGCGTGCACGGCAAGCCGGCCGAGCTCGCTCTCAACGAGCTGTGGATCCGCAACATCACCATCACGACCGGGCTGGTGAATACCAACACCCTCGGGATGCTGCTGAAGCTCGTGGCCGAGCACCGGCTTCCTGCCGACAAGTTCGTCACGCACCGGTTCACCTTCGACCAGGTGCTCGATGCCTACGAGGTCTTCGGCAACGCCGCCGAACACGACGCGCTCAAGGTTCTCATCCACCAGTAGTCAGGTCGTTGCTGGATGCCAACATCTAGGGCTCTCGACGACCCGCTCCCGCTGCCGCGTCGTCGGATTCTGCGGTGGGTGGCGGCGTGCGCTGCCGCTGAGGCGGTCGGGATGACGGCCTCCTCGTTCGCGGCGGTCACGGCCTCCCGCCTCGAGCCGGGCTTGCTCGCGCTGCTGCTGGTTGTTGGCGGGGGTCTCGTGGAGGGGCTCGCGCTGGGACTGCTGCAGGCATCCGTGATGGCGGCGTGGGCTCCCGGTCTCAGCCGCGCTCGCTGGGCGATCGTGACGGTGCTGGTCGCCGGGCTGGGGTGGGCGGCAGCATCTGCGCCGTCGGCGCTCTCGGCGACCTCTGCCTCCGGTTCCGGTTCCGCATCCGGAGGCGATGGTCCGCCACTGCTGATCATCATCGCCGGAGCGCTGGCGCTGGGTGCCGTGATGGGAGCGGTGCTCGGCCTCGGTCAGGCACTGGTTCTGCGAAAGCTGCTGCCGCATCCCTGGAGATGGATCGGGGTCAGCTCGATCGGCTGGGCTCCCGCGATGCTGGTGATCTTCGTCGGCGCGACCGCGCCAGACGGAAGCTGGCCGCTGTGGGTGGTGGTGATCCTGGGAGCCGCGACCGGCCTCGTGGCCGGGGCGGTGCTCGGGGCTGTCACGGGTGCCCTGTTCCCGCTGCTGGATGGGTCGACGCTCGCCAACGAGGTCGTGATGTTCGTGCTCAAGTCGCCCGCGCACCGGCTGTTGGATCGCTCGCTCGCCGTACTGAGGGTGCGGGGCATCCTCTCGGGAAAGGTTCTGGAGTTTCCCGTGCAATGCGCGCAAGCGGGCGATGACGTCGTGGTGGTCCCGGGAAATCCCTCGCGCAAGACGTGGTGGCACAATCTGCGCCACCCGGCGTATGTCGAACTGCTGCTGCGGGGCGAGTGGCGACAGGCGTCTGCGACCGTGCTCGGCGATGGCGATCAGCGGCGTGACGGGGCGCGCAGCACCTATCTGGCCCGGTGGCCGAAGGCGGTTGTCGCGGTCGAAAACCCCCTGGTGCTGGTGCAGCTCAATCGACGCCATCGATGATCGCCCGCAGGGCGGCAACGTGGTTGTGCAGCGCCTTTCGGCCGGCCGGGGACAGCGCCAGCCAGGTGGTGCGCCGGCCTTCATAGCTGCCCTTGCGGCTGCGCACGTACCCGGCATCGGCCAGCGTGGCGATGTGCTTCGAGAGCACGGAGTCGCTGACCTCCAGGCCGTCACGCAGCACCGCGAACTCCACCTCCGTCACGGCTGTGAGCATCGTCATCAGCTTGAGCCGCGCGGGCGCTTGCAGGTGACGATCCAGCTCCGCCATCAACGTGTGCTCTGCAGAACGAGGAGGATGACCGCCGCTGCCAGCAGCACGATCAGAGCGATCAGCAGCAGGACGGACTCGCCCCGGCTGTTGGCCGCGGGGTCTCGGCGATAGACCTGCATCCAGCGGACGCCCGAGAGCGCGTATGCCGTCCCGCCGGCCACCGAGCAGACAGCCACGAGCCACCAGCGCTGGTCGAAGGCAGCCCAGAGGGCGATCCCGAGCGCGAGAAAGTGCAGGGTGCTTGACCACGCGCCGCCCCCGAAGACCACCCGGCTCGCGATGCCGCTCACCCAGGCGCCGTTGAGCCGTCGAAAGCGCGTCAACTGCACCCAGGCCACCAGCGCGAACGGGATCAGGCCGGCAACGGCCAGGCCGATCCCGGCGACGCTCTGCGCCGCGACGCCCAGCGCGAGGGTGGCCGTTTGAATCGCGATCGCCACCCCGATCGATGCGTAGAACCACGACGGAAGCGTCAGCCGGTTCGAGAGCTGATCGCGGGCGGACCCTGCGTCGAGCAGGGCTGCCGCGGCTTCGTCGGGCGTCGGACGGTGGTTTGAGGTTTCCATAGTGGAAAGTATGCATTGCACTTTCCATATTGGCAAGTTCGCCGGGCGAGTTCATCCGAGATCAGCCGTAAGGGTGACGACGAGCGGCTGCGGTTCGGGTGATGATTCTCGGATGACCGCACCCGAGCGTCCCTCCCTGGATTCGGCCCCGCGCCGACTGCTGGTTGTGCTCTTCGTGGTCTACCTGGTGCTCCTGGTCTGGATCATCCTGTGGAAGCTCGAGATTCCCTACGTCGGCAGGGCGGCGCTGCTGCCGCGGCCGATCAAGCTGGTGCCCTATGCGGCGAGTGGCGACTATGAGGCCAGTGTGCCTCTCGAGGTGGTGGCCAATGTCATCCTGTTCGTGCCATTCGGCATCTATCTGCGGATGCTCGCCTCACGGCGGCGCTGGTGGCAACTAACGGGGGTTTTCGTCGGGGCGAGCCTGTTGCTCGAGACCGTGCAGCACCTGATTTCGACCGGGAGCTTCGACACCACCGACGTGATCGACAACACGCTGGGGGGCGTGGTCGGGCTCGGAGTGCTGGCGCTGGCGCGGCGGTGGTTGGGGGGCCGGGCTGTCGCCATCGTAACCAGGGTGTGCCTGATCGCGGGGATCGTGGCGGTGCTCGCGGTGGCGATCTTCATCGCGTCACCGCTGCACTACGCGGCGCAGAGGGATGTGGTGGTGCCGCGGCCCGCGGTGAGTAGTGCGCCGTAGCGAGTTGGCTACCCCTGCGTCGCGGTCGCCCGCTCCAACACGAGCTCGCGCACGCGCGCGGCGTCGGCCTGACCTTGCATCGCCTTCATGACTGCGCCGATGACGGCGCCGGCGGCCTGCACCTTGCCATCCCGGATCTTCTCGAGCACATCGGGCTGCTGCGCCAGGGCCGCGTCGATCGCGGCGATCAGAGCGGTGTCGTCGCTCACGACCTTGAGGTTTCGCTTCTCGATCACCTCGGCGGGGGTGCCCTCCCCGGCGATCACGTGCTCGATCACTTGACGGGCCAGGCGGTCGGTGAGTTCGCCGTTTTCGACTCGTTGGGCGATGTCGGCGACGGCCGTCGGCGTGATGAGGGATGCCGGGTCAGCCTGTTGTTCGTTGGCGAGACGGGCGATCTCGCCCGTCCACCACTTGCGGGCTGCTTGTGCGCTCGCGCCGGCCGCGATCGTGTCCTCCACCTCGACCAGGAGTCCCGAGTTCTGCACGTCTTGGAACTCGAGGTCGGTGAAGCCCCACGCTGCCTTGAGACGATTGCGCCTGATGCTCGGGGCTTCGGGCAGGGCTGCTCTGAGCTTTTCGATCAGAGCGGGATCAGGTTCGATCGGAAGGAGGTCAGGCTCGGGAAAGTATCGATAGTCGTCTGCGTCGCTCTTTGGGCGGCCGGCGCTGGTCTGACCGGTGTCTTCGTGCCAGTGGCGGGTCTCTTGGGTGATGGTTCCGCCGTCGGCGAGGATCGCGGCCTGGCGCTGGATCTCGTAGCGCACCGCGCGCTCGACTGATCTGAGCGAGTTCACGTTTTTCGTCTCGGTGCGGGTGCCGAGCTTGCTGGCTGCTTCGCCTGGCTTGGTGCGTGGCCTGAGGCTCACGTTGGCGTCGCAGCGCAGGTTGCCGCGCTCCATGCGCGCCTCGCTGATTCCGAGCGCGCGCACGATGTCGCGGATCGTGGCGACGTACGCCTTCGCGACCTCGGGGGCGCGCTCTTCGGCGCCGATGATCATCTGGGTGACGATCTCCACGAGCGGGACGCCGGCACGGTTGTAGTCCACCAGCGAATACTCGGCGCCCTGGATGCGACCGGTGCTGCCTCCGACGTGCGTGAGCTTGCCGGCATCCTCTTCCATGTGAGCGCGCTCGATCGGCACGGTGAAGACGGTGCCATCGTCGAGCTCGACGTCGACGCTGCCCACGCCCGCGATGGGCTCGTCGAACTGGCTGATCTGGTAGTCCTTGGCCAGGTCGGGGTAGAAGTAGTTCTTGCGGGCGAAGCGACTGGTCGCGCGGATCTCACAGCCGAGGGCCAGGCCGAGTGAGATCGCGTATTCGACGGCCTTCTCGTTGACGACCGGGAGCGAGCCCGGCAGACCGAGGTCGACCGGGGTGATCTGGGTGTTCGGGCCGACATCCTGGGGCGCGTTCTTGCGGGCCGGGTTCGGCGCATCGCTGAACATCTTGGTCTGCGTGCTCAGCTCGACGTGCACCTCGAAACCGAGCACCGGCTCGAAGAGTTCGAGCGCTTTGGCGTAGTCCATGAGGGCGGGCTTGGGCATGGGGCGATTCTACCGGGGGTGTGTTGGGGGTTCTGGCGGGCGGGGTATCCCCACCGTCGTTCGATCGGGCACCGGCCGCCCCCGCCTCCTCTCCTCCACAGCCCGACTTCTCCACGAGTTGTCAAATCCCCTTTCGAACATACGTTCGAACGTGGGAGAATGAGGTCATGCCCACCCGCTCCGCATTCGCCGCCCTGGTCGACCCGTCGACCGGGTTCGCCGCGCCCGCGAGCGAGGGTCTGAGCGACGCAGAGTTGATGCAGACGCAGCGTTCGTTGGCCGAGTTCCGGCGCCGGGTGGATGCATGGTCGGCCTCGGTCGCGGCCGAGATCGCACACCGTTCCCGGCACGAACTCGGCGGCGAGGGCCTCGCCCAGCGGCATGGCGCGCGCACTCCCGAGTTGCTGGTGCAGCACCTGGCGGGCACGAGCGTGCGCGAGGCGCACACCATGGTGCGGGTGGGCGCGCTGATCGTGTCGCCGTCTCCGCTCGATGCGGTGGGTGCTGCTGTCGCCGACGGCCAGCTCTCTCTGGATGCCGCCGACGCGATCCGCTCGGGCCTGAGCGCAGTCGATGCCTCGGTGCCTGCCGTGTCTGTAACCGCGGCCGCCGAATCACTGGTTCTGGATGCTGCATCCCTCACGGTCGAGAAGCTCGCGGCCCGCGCGCGCGAGTGGGGTGCAGAGCTCGACGAGCAGCACGTGCTCGACCGGGAGCTCGCGCTGCGCGATGCTCGCTACCTGCGCATCACGCCTCAATCCGACGGGATGACCCGCCTCTCTGGCCTGCTCGACCCCGAATCGGCCGCCATTGTGGTTGCCGCATACGACGGCGCGACCTCACCGCGTCGGGGTGGTCCGCGATTCGTCGACCCCGCGTCGATCGATCGGGCAGAGCGACTCACCCGCGACCAGCGCACCACCGAGCAGATCGCCGTCGACTCGTTCGTCGAGCTCATCCGAGTCGGAGCTGACGCCGCGCCCGAGATCGTGGGCGTTCGGCGCGCAGCGGTTCGGGTGCTCGTCACCGACCGCGATCTCGCCCGCCGCGCCGGGTCCGCACGTGTGGAAGGGCAGACCGCGCCGATCAGCATCACGGCCGTCGAGCGCGAGATCTGCGACCGCGGCACGGTGCCGATCCACTTCGACACCGACGGCCAGATCGTGAATGTCGGGCGCGAACAACGGCTGTTCACCACGCGACAGCGCGTCGGCATCGGAGTGCGAGACGGCGGATGCCGCTTCCCCACCTGCGACAGACCTCCGTCCTGGTGCGAGGTGCATCACATCAACGAGTGGTTTCGGGATGACGGGCGCACCGACATCGCCGACGGAATCCTGCTCTGCCGACATCACCACTTGCTGCTGCACGACCAGGGATGGCGAGCTACCCGTACGGGAGCCAGCTACTGCCTCGTGCCGCCACCATCTCTCGACCCGGCCCAGCTGCCGATCGCGGCCCCACCGAAGACGCAGATGGTGAAGCGGATGCTCGAGGCGGCAGAAAGTGACCTGGTCGCAGCGCGCTGACCGGCCAGCTAGCCCAGCGTCGGCGCTTGCGCCAGCAGCGGCCCGCCCCACTGAGCGACCAGTAGCTGCTCCAACGCGGCACCGACCGTGTACAGGCGCGCATCCTCTCGGGCCGGAGCCATGAACTGGATGCCGACCGGCAGGCCGTCTTCCGGCGCTAGTCCGGCAGGCAACGAGATGCCAGGCACCCCCGCCAGGTTCGCCGGGATCGTGGTCAGGTCGTTCACGTACATGGCGAGCGGGTCATCCAGCTTCGACCCGAGTTTGAACGCAGTGGTCGGAGCCGACGGCGTCGCCAACACATCACAGACCGAGAAGGCGCGCGCGAAATCATCCTGAATCAGCGTCCGCACCTTCTGCGCCGAGCCGTAGTACGCGTCGTAGTAGCCGGCCGACAGCGCATAGGTGCCCAGGATGATCCGGCGCTTCACCTCGTCACCGAACCCGGCCTCGCGAGTCGCCGCCATCACCTGCTCGACCGTTCCGCCACCGGGCGGCGTCACCCGCAACCCGAACCGCACAGAGTCGAACTTGGCCAAGTTGCTCGACGCCTCGGCCGGAAGGATCAGGTAATACGCGGCGATCGCATAGTCGAACGCCGGAGCGCTCACCTCGACCAGCTCGGCTCCCTGCGACTCGAGCAGCGCGAGCGACTCGTGAAAACGCTGCAGCACTCCGGCGTCGAAACCCTGGCCCTCCTGCGACAACTCGCGCACGACGCCGATCCGCAGCCCGCGAACCGAGCCCTCGCGCGTTCCGGCGCGGGCGGCTTCGGCGAACGATGGCCAGGCATCCGGGATGCTGGTCGAATCCCGCGGATCGTGTCCGCCGACGATGTCGTGCAGCAGACCCGCGTCGAGCACGGTCCGCGTCACCGGGCCCACCTGGTCGAGCGACGACGCCAGCGCGATCGCCCCATACCGCGACACCCCGCCGTAGGTCGGCTTCATGCCGACCGAGCCGGTGACGGCGGCCGGCTGGCGGATGCTGCCACCGGTGTCAGAGCCCAGCGCGAGCGGCGCTTCGAACGACGACACGGCCGCGGCCGACCCGCCGCCGGACCCACCGGGGATTCGCGTCAGATCCCACGGGTTGTGCGTGTTGCCATAGGCGGAGTGCTCGGTCGACGAGCCCATCGCGAACTCGTCCATGTTGGTCTTGCCAAGCGGGACCAGCCCGGCCGCGCGAAGCCGCGCGACGACGGTCGCGTCGTAGGGCGGGATCCATCCCTCGAGAATGCGCGACCCGGCGGTCGAGGGCATGTCGAGGGTGCAGAGCACGTCTTTGATCGCGATCGGCACCCCGGCCAGGGGCGACAGGGTTTCGGCTGCCTTTCCCCCCGCTGCACGCCGCTTGTCGATGGCGGCGGCCGTGTCGAGCGCTGCGGCATTCAGATGCAGGAACGCGTGGATGTCGCCGTCGACGGCCGCGATCCTGTCCAGGTGCGCTTGGGTGACTTCGACACTCGAGACCTCACCGGCGGCGAGCTTCAATGCCAGCTCTGAGGCGTCGAGCCTGATGAGCTCGGCAGCGGGCGTGGCGGTGGGGGTGCCGCTCACTGCTCCTCCCCCAGAATCGCCGAGACCTTGAAGCGGTCGCCGTGACGCTCCGGGGCGCCAGACAGCGCCTGGTCGGCAGTGAGCGTCTCGCCGGGAACATCGGGGCGCATCACCGTGCCGAGCGGGATCGGGTGGCTGGTTGCCACGACATCCGGCGTCGCGACCTCGCTCACCTTGGCCACCGAGTCGACGATGGTCGCGAGCTCACCGGTGAGGCGGGCGACCTCCTCGTCGGTCAGCGCGATGCGGGCGAGGTTCGCCAGATGGGTCACGACCTCGGGCGTGATCTCGGACATGACAGGACACTCCGTATTCAGACCGCGATGGAATCGCGAGAGGTCGGCGGGATGCGCCCAGTCTACGAGGTGGGCGGCGACCGCTACAGCGACGGACCGGACGGCACGACCGCGCGCGCCTTGCCGATCGCGAGGGCGGCGCCACCGTCCTGGCCGAGCACAAGATCGCCCCGGTTGATCCCGATCAGCACCATGTTGCGCAGCGATTCGGTGCCACTCACGAAGTAGTCGTTGTGTCCGACGGCCCCGCGGAGCGCCGCTTGCGACATCGGGTCGGTCACGCCATCCACTCCGAACCGGTGAGCACCGTACGACGCCGACAATGGCTGGCTGCCGAAGATGCCGGTCTGCGGCACCGGGTCGGTCTCGGCCGCTCCCACCCAGACGTTTCCGTTGGTCACCCTCAACTCGCTCGCCGAGCGAGCGGGACTTCCCGGCGAGCCGACGATCGCGAGCGCGTCGACACTGACCAGGTCGTCTTGCAGTGAGAGCATCACCGCCGTGCTGCCGTAGGAGTGGGCGAGCACCGCGACGAATGGCTGGGATCCCGCCGTCACTGTGCCATCGGCCGTCTTCGTCACCCGAGCGGCTCGTTCGGCACGCAGCCCTTCGAGCGACGAGGTGAACGACACTTGCCCCTCGCGCGCCAGCTGCATCGACGTCACGTTGACGACGTTGGGAGTCTGGTACCCGATCCACGCGAACGTGGCGACCGTCGGCAACTGGGATGCCGGCACCCCGGGGTTCAGCTTCTTGATCCAGGCCTGCTGCTGGGTTGCGATGTTGTCAGAGCTGTTCGCGAAGGCGACGATCTGGGTGTCGACGTCCGAGAACATTCCGGGGATCAAGTAGTCGACGTAGTCGGCGGTCGACGCGTCGCCGATGATGATCACCGCACGCCCCTCGCCACTCACGTCGAGGCTCACCAACGAGCGCGGGTTGTGAGACGGGCCGACGTTGAGCGCCGTGCGCACCTGTTCGAGCATGTGCAATTGCTTGGTCAGCTGGTCGGCAGCCGCCCGCCCTACCCCCGCAGTCAGCTGACCCCGGATGCCCTTTTCGAGCTCGTTGAGGTTCGTGCGGTTGGCGGCATCCCGAACCTCGTAGGGGAAGCCCTCAAGGCCCCCCACCAGTCGCGGAGCCGATGCCATCAGGTTCAGGTGCTGAGCGTTGGTGGTCTGCGACCAGAACGTGGCGACCTCGGACGCGGCTGGCGGGCTGGCGAGCAGCGCATCGACCGACTGGGCATGATGCGTCACAAAGCTGCCGAGCTGGGTGCGACTGAGCAACGCGAGCTGGTCGAGCAACTCGACGCCGTGCAGCGTCGGGAGCTTCACGGCTGGCACGCGTGCGGCCGCGATATTGACCGAGCCGGGCTGGGGGCCGACGTTCGGATCTGGGTTGCTCGTGCCTGGGTTGCTCGTGCCTGGGTTGCTCGCGTCAAGCACGTGGAGCCACGCCAGTTGCTCCGAGGTCATCCACGAGGGTGCTGATGCGGTGATTCGGATGTTTTCGGGCAGACCAAATGCCTCATCGACGGATCCCAGAATCGACGAGGTGGAGAGAATTGCCGTGACGTCCACCAGCAAGCGGTTGTCTCCTGCCCAGCGCGCGACCCGATCCCACCCAGTTGGGAGTCAGTGCCGCACATTTGCATTCTAAGTGGGGAATGAACCCCGAACGGGGGACGAAAAGCTGCTGACGCCAAAAAAAGGGGGTTTTCGAGCAAAATGTCCCCCGAAAGGGGGACGGCGACACGCGTTCGAGGGTAGAACGAGCGTGCCTCGACAGCCCTGATCAGGCCGATGTCAGTGCACGGGGCCCCCGACCACAGGAGCGGCGCAGCCCGATTGCTACCCGTCGAGCGCCGCCGGACCAGCTTCGAGCAGCCGGGCGAACTGGGCAGCGTCGATGATGCGAACACCCAACTCTTCTGCCCTGCCGAGCTTGGATCCGGCCCCCGGACCCGCCGCCACGAAGTCGGTCTTCTTCGACACACTGGATGCGGCTTTGCCCCCCGCGCGGATGATCGCCTCGAGCGCCCCCTCGCGGGTGAAGCCCTCGAGCGACCCGGTCGCCACCACTGTCAACCCCGCGAGCGGACCGTCGGCCGCCGCTGCGTTGCCGGGGCCCGGGTGGCCGGGCACGGTCCACGGCACTCCGGCCGTGCGCCAGCGGTCGACGATCTCGACGTGCCAGTCGACCGCGAACCACTCGGTCACGGCGTCCGCGATGATGCTGCCGACGCCGTCGACGGCTGCCAACTCCGCCGGAGTCGCCGCCCGAATCGCGTCCAGCGAACCGAAATAGTTCGCCAGCGCGCGGGCGGCCACTGGGCCGACATGCCGAATGCTGAGCGCGACCAGAAAGCGCCACAGCTCTTGCTTCTTGGCTGCGTCGATGTTGGCGATGACGTCGTGAGCGACCTTGGACAGGATGTAGTCGGCGTCGCCATCCCAGGCGGGGTGGGCCGGGGTGCCGGAGGCGGTGGGTGCGCCGGCGGTGGTGGCTGTGGCGGGGTCGAAGGCAGGGTCGGCGTCTTTGCCGCTCTTCTTGCGCTGACGCCGGAACGGGGCATCCACCTTCACGCGCAGTTCGACCCCGTCACGTGTGGTGTACGGGCGGCCGGGCCAGCTGGCGTCCGTCTCGTCGACCACCTTGACCAGCCCGGTCTCTTGATCGCGCACGACCACCTCGATCGGAAAGAGATCGCGCAGGGTCAGGTCGAACAGCCCCGCCTCGGTGATCAGCGGCGGCGTCGAGGGATGCAGCGGCTGAGTGAGCGCCGCGGCCGCCACCTCGCCGATCGCCTCGATGTCGAGCGCACCGCGACCGGCGATGTGTTCGACCCGGCCGCGCACCTGTGCAGGGCAGGCCCGAGCGTTCGGGCAGCGCAGATCGACGTCGCCCTCTTTGGCGGGCGCGAGGCGCGTGCCGCATTCCGGACAGTGCGTCGGCATCACGAACTCGCGTTCGGTGCCGTCGCGCAGCTCGACCACCGGGCCGAGCACCTCGGGGATCACGTCGCCCGCCTTGCGCAGCACGACCGTGTCGCCGATCAGTACGCCCTTGGCTTTGACCACGTCCTGGTTGTGCAGCGTCGCTTGCCGCACCTCGCTGCCGGCGACGCGCACCTTCTGCATCACGGCGAACGGGGTCGCCCGGCCGGTGCGGCCGATCGAGACGACGATGTCGAGCAGCTTGGTATTGACCTGTTCAGGCGGGTACTTGTAGGCGATCGCCCAGCGCGGCGCGCGGCTGGTCGCGCCGAGCTCGTCGTGCAGAGCGAGTTCGTCGACCTTGACCACGATGCCGTCGATCTCGTGGCTCGGCCCGCCCTGTTCGGCGGAGCGGTGTGCGCCGTAGTGCTCGATGAACTCGGCGGCCTCCTCGGCCGTCTTCACCACCTGGTAGTACGGGCTGGTCGGCAGCCCCCAACTCTTCAACAACTCGTAGGTGGTCGACTGGGTCGCGACCGGGTTGCCCGAATCGTCCCGCGGGTTGGGCCACGCGCCGATCCCGTGCACCAGCAGCTGCAGTTTGCTGATCCGGTTGCGCATTCGGGCAAGCGCCTCGGCGTTCTTGCCCTCTTCTTTCTGACGCAGTGATCCGGATGCCGCGTTCCGCGCGTTCGCGAAGATGCGGTCACCGGCCGCAGCCTGCGCAGCGTTGAGTTCGTCGAAAGCCGAGACCGGGAAGAACACCTCTCCCCGCACCTCGACCAGAGCGGGCGGGCTACTGGTCGCCAGCCGTGCCGGGATCGCCGCAATCAGCCGGACATTCTCGGTGACGTCTTCGCCCACCACCCCGTCGCCGCGGGTGGCCGCGCTGACCAGCACGCCGTTCTCGTAGCGCAGGTTCATCGCGAGTCCGTCGATCTTGAGCTCGCAGAGGTAGTCGACGCGCCGCCCGGAATCCCGCTCGACCTTCGCCGCCCAGGCCAAGAACTCGTCGCGGCTGAACACGTTGTCGAGGCTCAGCATCGGCTCGGCGTGCCGCACCGGGGTGAACAGGCTCGAGTCTGCACGGCCCCCGACGGTCTGCGTCGGACTGTCTTGACTCTGCAGTTCGGGGAACAGCCGCTCGAGCTCTTCGAGCCGGAGCATGAGTCGGTCGTACTCGTCGTCGCTGGCGAGCAGGGCATCCCGCTCGTAGTACGCGTTACGCAGTTCGAGGATCCGCATGGTCAGTGCATCGGCTTCGACCTTCGCGGCTGCGAGGTCGGCTCCCGTCGTCGTGGGGACCTGATCGATCGGTTCCGATGCCTTCGAGCCGCGCGCCATGAGTCGAGCTTACGGTCGACCACTGACCTGAGAACCGGCAGGATCGTGCCATGAGCATCAGCCAAGAAGACCTCGACGCCCTCTGGGATTTCGGCGATCCCCTCGCGAGCGAGGCCGCATTCCGCGGCGCGATCTCGTCGCTCGATGGATCAGAAGACGACCAGGTCGCGCGCGCCGTGCTCGGCACGCAGCTCGCCAGGGCGCTCGGGCTGCAGGGGCGTTACGACGAAGCCGACCGCGTGCTCGAGGGGATCGACGCACCGGTGCCGGCGATCCGTGCTCGGGTCGCGCTCGAGCGCGGGCGTCTGCGCAACTCGGGCGGGCATCCCGAGGATGCCGTCGGCTTCTTCGAGAACGCGGCCACCATTGCCGAGGCCGCCAACGAGCCCTTCCTGCTAGTGGATGCCCTGCACATGCTCGGCATCGCCCAACCCGAGCGGGGTGACGTGCACACCGCGGCGGCGCTCACGGTGCTCAACGGGAATCCGACCGCCGACCGCCGCACTCAACGCTGGCGCGTAGCGCTGCACAATAACCGGGGCTGGGCGCTGTTCGACGCCGGCGAGCTGACCGCAGCGCTGCAGGAGTTCGAACAGGCGCTGCGGGATGCCGAGCGATACGGCACCGAGGAACAGCAGGGCTGGGCGCGCGAGGCGATCGAGGAGTGCCTCGAAGCCATCGACGCCGCGGCCGACGGGGCGGACTAGCCGCCGTACCAGGCGGTGACGACGAAGCTGCGGTGAGCGGTTGCGGCGATCGCCACGACCAGCGCGGCTCGGGCCACCACGCGATTCATGCGAGCAGTCTAGGGATCCGCGCGGCCCCTACGGACGCACAGGCACAGCGCTCACGGTGCGATCGATCGTGCACTGGCCCAGCACCCGGGTGCCGACGTAGACCACGGCCGTCTGGCCAGGTGCGACGCCCATGATGGGCTGGTCGACGGAGATCACCAGTTCGCCGCCGCGCACCACGGCGGTCGCCGCTACCGGGTCGGAGTGCGCCCGCACCTGAACATCGCAGGCGAAGGGCTTGCCCGCCTTGGCTCCCGCTTCTGCCGGCGGCTCGCCGACCCAGCTGAAACGCGATCCGGCCAGCTCGGTGACGGCGAGCGCCTCGCGGGGACCGACGATCACCTCGTTGCTCACCGGACGCACTTCGAGCACGAATCGCGGCTTGCCGTCGTCGGTCGGAAAGCCGATGTCGAGGCCCTTGCGCTGGCCGACCGTGAAGGCGGCCGCTCCGGCGTGAGTGCCGAGGCGGTGTCCGTCACGGTCGAGGATCGGGCCGACTGCGGCGCCTACCTTGTCGGCAAGAAAGCCGCGAGTGTCGCCATCCGGAATGAAGCAGATGTCGTGGCTGTCTGGCTTCTGCGCAACTGTCAG
This sequence comes from Pseudolysinimonas sp., assembly GCA_039928695.1. Classification (GTDB taxonomy): domain Bacteria; phylum Actinomycetota; class Actinomycetes; order Actinomycetales; family Microbacteriaceae; genus Lysinimonas. The sequence goes on from JBDSSQ010000006.1 coordinate 82,408, forward strand.
CCCACGCGCTGCGGCCTCGGCGCGCACCTCGGCCTTCGACGGCGTCTTACCGAGCGGGAACATCGCGTGCGCCAACTGCTCGGCGGTGAGCACGCCGAGCACATAGCTCTGGTCTTTGGCCCAGTCGGCCGCGCGATGGAGTTCGCGGCGCGTCTCACCTCCGGAGCCGGCAACCGTGAGGACGTTGGCGTAGTGGCCGGTCGCGACCGCGTCGAAGCCGAGCGCAAGCGCTTTCTCGAGCAGGGCAGCGAACTTGATCTTCTCGTTGCAGCGCATGCATGGGTTGGGGGTGCGACCAGCGGCGTACTCGGCGACGAAGTCATCCATGACGTCGGCCTTGAAGCGTTCGCTGAAGTCCCAGACGTAGAACGGGATGCCGAGCAGCGTGGCCGCGCGGCGTGCGTCCATCGAGTCTTCGATCGTGCAGCAACCGCGGGCGCCGGTGCGCAGCGTGCCGGGATTGCGGCTCAGCGCGAGGTGCACGCCGACGACGTCGTGACCGGCGTCGACCGCGCGCGCGGCGGCGACGGCGCTGTCGACGCCGCCGCTCATCGCCGCAAGTACTCGCATGGTTTCAGGGTACGCGGCCACAAGGCGGTGCATGGCGTTAAGCAACCGTCAGCATGCTCATGAGCCATGGCTTCGCGCGCATTCCAGTTCTCACGGACAGTCCGTGAGAACGGGAGTGCGCGCGATGCGAACTCAGTTCCGGCCAAGGCGCGGCGGCGTTTCGGCGAGCCCGGCAGACCGAGCTTGCGAAACGACATCCGGCAGCGCTACGAGCAGCGCATCGATTTCGTCGGCCGTGGTGTCGGGGCCGAGGGTGAAACGCAGGGCGCCGCGGGCATCCGCCTCGCTGAGTCCCATCGCGAGCAGCACATGGGACGCCTCTGGCACTCCCGCCTGGCAGGCCGAGCCGGTCGACACCGAGAAGCCCGCCACATCCAGCAAAAAAAGAAGGGAGTCGCCCTCGCAGCCCGCGAAGGTGAAGTGCGCGTTGCCCGGCAGCCGCCCGGTGGGGTCGGGATCGCCGCGCAACACCGCACCCGGCACACCGCCCACCGAGACGGGACGCTGGATGCCGCGCACCAGCCGATCGCGCAGCGCCGCGAGCCGCGCGCCGTGCTCGGCCAGGTTCGTCGTGGCGAGCTCCGCTGCGACACCGAACGCGGAAGCTCCCGCCGCGTCTTGCGTACCTGAGCGCGCCCGCTGCTGGTTGCCTCCGTGCAGCAGCGGCTCGACCGACGCCGACCGCGCGAGCAGCAGCGCGCCGACGCCGACCGGTCCGCCGATCTTGTGCGCCGAGACGCTCAGCGCCGCGGCACCCGAAGCGTGAAAGTCGATCGGTACCGAACCGTAGGCGGCGATCGCGTCCAGATGCACCGGGACTCCGTAGCGCGCGGCTGCGGCGACGATCTCAGTCACCGGCTGCAGAGTGCCGACCTCGTTGTTGGCCCACAGTGCGGTGACCAGCGCGACCTCATCGCCTCCGACGGCGAGCGCGGCTTCGAGTGCGTCGAGCCGAATGCGGCCGAGCTCGTCGACCTCGATCCAGTCGAGCACGGCGCCCTCGTGTGCGGCCAGCCACTCGACAGAGTCGATGGTCGCATGGTGCTCGGCGAGGGGGACGATGATGCGCGCGCGCTTTCTGGCCCACCACAGCCCCTTGATCCCCAGGTTCACGGCCTCAGTGCCACCGCCGGTCAGCACGACCTCGACCGGGTCGGCGCCGAGGGAGGCGGCGACCCGGTCGCGCCCCTGCTCCAACAGTTCGCGCGCGGCTTGGCCCTGCCCGTGGATAGAAGACGGGTTGCCCACAAGAGGCAGCGCTGCGGTGTACGCCGCGAGCACCTCGGGCCGCAGCGGCGAGGTGGCCGCGTGGTCCAGGTAGATGGGCATGGCATCCATTCTCGCCGCGAAATGTGATCGCAATGGGCGCGTCATAACCTAGACCGCATGGCTGCCGCTGACCCGTTGAGAAATCTCGGGGTGCAACTGGGGCAGCGCGGCGGCGAGCTGCGAGTCTGGAGCGCCAGCGCCACTGCCATCGAGCTGTGCATCTTCGACGGCAAAGACCCGACCTGGATCTCGAAGACGATCCCCCTGAGCCGAGATGCCCACGACGTGTGGAGCGCTACCACCCGCTCGCTGTCACCGGGCACCTACTACGCGCTCCGGGCAAGCGGACCCACCGGACCACTGCATTCTTTCGATCCGACCCGCTCCCTGCTCGACCCCTATGCGCGTGGCCTTGCGCGCACGCCAGACGGCGAGTGGCGGAGTTACGTGCAAGACGGCTGGTTCGACTGGGGCGGGGTCGGAAAGCCGCGCATCCCACTGGATCACACCGTGGTCTACGAGGCGCACGTCAAGGGACTCACCCGGCTCAACACCGCCGTTCCGCCCGAGTTGCGCGGCACGTACGCGGGGCTCGCGCACGAGTCGACGATCTCCTACCTGAAGGATCTCGGCGTCACCACGATCGAACTGCTGCCCGTTCACCAGGCGGTCAGCGAACAGCGTTTGCAGAAGATGGGGCTGACCAACTACTGGGGCTACAACACGCTCAACTTCTTCACGCCGCACGCCGCATACGCCAGCCGCGCTGCCCAGTTCGGCGGCACGGGCGCAGTGCTGCGCGAGTTCAAGGGAATGGTGCGCCTGCTGCACGAGGCCGGCCTCGAGGTCGTGCTCGATGTGGTCTACAACCACACGGCCGAAGAGGGTCGCGGCGGTCCCACCAGTTCGCTGCGCGGACTCGACGACGCGAACTACTATCGCCACCTGCCCGACGGCAGCTACCTCGATACCACCGGATGCGGCAACACCGTCGACTATTCGACGCCCTCCGCGCAGCGGCTCGTTCTCGACTCGCTGCGCTACTGGGCGAACGAGGTGCAGATCGACGGATTCCGGTTCGACCTGGCCGCAACGCTCGCACGCGATGCCGACGCGACCTTCACGCCCGATCACCCGCTGATCGCCGCCATCGCAACCGACCCGGCACTCGAGGACGTCAAGCTGATCGCCGAGCCGTGGGATGTCGGCGCCGGCGGCTGGCAGGTCGGCAACTTTCCCGCGCCGTGGTCGGAGTGGAACGACGGCTACCGCGACCGGATGCGCAACTTCTGGTTGCGTGACATCGCGGCGGCGCGCGGCAGCGGCGACGAGCACGGCGGCCTCCCCTCGGAGGGCATCGGATCGTTGGCCCGGCGCCTGGCCGGCTCGAACCACGTGTTCTCGGTGGAGCGCGGTCCGCTGGCCAGCGTCAACTTCATCACGGCGCACGACGGGTTCACGGCCGCAGATCTGGTCGCCTACGACACCAAGCACAACGTCGGCAACGGCGAGAACAACCGCGATGGGTCGAACGACAACAAGTCGTTCAATCACGGCGCAGAAGGTGAGACCTCAGACTCCGGCGTGCTCGCGACCCGACGCAAAGCCGTGCGCAACCTGCTGGGGACGCTTCTGCTGAGTGCCGGCATCCCGATGCTGACGGCGGGTGACGAGTTCGGTCGCACCCAGCACGGCAACAACAACGCATACTGCCACGACGACGAGTTGACCTGGCTGAGTTGGGAGCGCGAACCGTGGCAGCAAGAACTGCTGGATGTCGTGCGGCAGCTCACTCGCCTGCGTCGCGAGAACCCGGCGCTGCGCCCGGTGCGGTACGGCCGGTTCGGCGAGACCACGCCCAGTGCGAGCCAGATGGACTGGTACAACAAGCAGGGGCTGTCGATGTCGCCGGACGACTGGGACTCGCCCGCCGAGCGCACCCTGCAGTTTCTCGCCGCTTCGACGCCGGAGTTCGAGGAGTTCAACCGGATCCTGCTCGTCGTGCACGGGCTCGAGACGACGGTGACCGTGAGGCTTCCGGCCCACGAGGGTGTGAGGGGATACACCCTGCTGTGGGACTCGTCGCACGATGTGCTGCCGAGTGGCGACGCGCTGCAGCACGCTCCGGGTGAGTCACTCGAACTCGGACCCACGTCGATGCGGCTGTTCCGCGCCCATTAGGCTCCCGTCATGGCCAAGCCCCTGCCCATTGCCGGCTGGTACCCCGATCCCGAAATCAGCGGACACGATCGCTGGTGGGACGGCGCGGGGTGGACGGACAACCGCAGAGTCACCGGCGATGCCGCAGCTCAGCCGCCCGTATCGGTCGCTGCAGCGGCCACCGGTCCGAGCCGGACGCGCGGCCCCGGCTTGTACATTCCCGGCGAGACCGCGCTGCAAGCCGCGCCCGCGCCCGCCTATGCTCCTGCGCCCGTTGTGCGCAACAATCTCGCGCTGATCGGCTTCATCCTGTCGCTGAGCGGGTTCATCCTGCCGGTCGTGGTCAACTCGTTCGCGGGCGGCATCGTCTCGATCATCGGTCTGCGCCGGTCGAAGAACCTGGCGGGCACCGGAATCCTGTCCAACGGCCGCGGCATGTCGATCGCCGGCATTCTGATCGGCTTCATCTGGGGCGGGGTGTGCTTGCTCTTCATTGCCGGGCTCATCCTGTTCGAGGTCTGGATCTTCGGCGTCACAAGCAACTTTCAGTACCCAGACTCGCCGGTCATGTGAGCGGCACCCCGGCAACCGTGGCGCTGGTCGCTGCCGGGATTGCCTTCACCGAGCACGCGTATCACCACGATCCCGCGGCAGCCAACTTCGGACTCGAAGCCGCCGAGGCGCTCGGCATCTCGCTGGGCGTCGAGCCTGAGCGCATCTTCAAGACCCTGCTCGCCGAGGTCGACGGGCGCCTGGTGGTCGCTATCGTGCCCGTCACGGGCAAGCTCGACCTGAAGGCGCTGGCCGCGGCGGTCGGGGGCAAGAAGGCGACGATGGCGGATGCGGCGTTGGCCGAGCGCCGCACTGGCTACCTGGTCGGCGGAATCAGCCCGATCGGCCAGAAAACCGCGCACCCGACCGTGCTCGACGAGACCGCCGAGTTGTGGGACACCGTCTTCGTGAGCGGCGGACGCCGCGGCCTCGACCTCGAGCTCGCGCCGGGAGACTTGGTGCACGTCACCGCTGCCGCGGTCGCCGCGATCGGCGTGGGATAGCAACGGATAGCGCTGGCGGCCGGCCAGATCAGGCCGCGATCTGGGCGCGATCAAGCTCCGCCGCGAGCAGTTCGCGAAACCGGCTGGCGGAATACGGCGCCCCGAACAACGGCGACCCTGGCTGAAACGCCACCCCGTTCGCCAGCGGTCCGCCGTCGACGCCGTCGAAACCGATCCGGTCGAGAAAGGCGAGCACCTGGGCAACGGCCAAACGGTCGTCGCCAACCGCGCCCAGAGCGACCCGGTGAAGCGACCCTGCTGGGCGGCGTTGCTCGTCGAGTTCGTGGTAGCCGATGTGGTTGAGCGTCTTGACGACGCGTGCACCGGGGATCGCGTCTTGCACCAGCACGCTCGTCCCCTCTGGCGCGTCATCGAATTCGCTGATCTCGCCGTCGATCGGCGTCCAGTAATTCATGATGTCGAGCACCAGGTGCCCCGCGAGCAGGGCGGGGTCGAGCCCCCCGAACTTGTGCAGCGGCAGCGCGAGCACCACGAGATCGGCCCCGATCACCGCCTCGGCTGCGGTGACAGCGTGCGCCCCCGGGGCGAGCACGTCGACGATCAGGCGGATGCGGTCGGCGCCTGCTGACCCGGCGATGTCTACCTGATAGCCCGCCTCCTGCGCGACGCGCGCCAAGGAGGTGCCGACTTTGCCAGCACCGAGGATCGCGATCTTGGTCATGCACCCGCCCTTCGTTGATGAGTCAACGAAATGTCGGGGCTGCGCATTCCTGCGAAACCGAAAGGTGCACGACGACCTAGGCGACCGCGATGAGGCCGAGTTCGGCTTCCGAGGCGAGCAATGGATGCGTCGGCACCACCCGCACGGTGTAGCCGAAGCTTCCCGAGCGATCCAGCGGTACCGTTCCCGCGTAGTTGCCGACGCCTGAGGCGTCGATGCTGTCGAGCTCGAGCGTCACCGTTCCGGTGTCGACGAGCAGGTCGCTCTCGTGCGCGCGGCCATGCACCAGCTCCACGGCGACGTCGTCGGGGCTCAGCGCGCCCAATTGCACGAAGGCGCGCACCTGGAGCTGCTCGCCCACCTGCGGCGAGGCATCCACTCCCCCGGATTCGACATGCGTCACATGCACACTCGGCCAGGCGGCGATGACCTTTGCCTTCCACGCTGCGAGGTCTCGGGCCGGCTGGTACGACTTGGAACTGATGGCCCGGTCGGCAGCGGCGGCGGGCAGATAGAGCCGTTCCACGTACTCGCGCACCATGCGCCCGGCCGAGAGTTCTGGCGAGAGCGTGGCCAAGGTGTGCCGGATGTTCGCTACCCATCGGGTCGGCACGCCGTCGGCGCCACGCTCGTAGAAGCGGGGCGCGATCTGATGCTCGATCAGGTCGTAGAGCGATGCCGCTTCCAGGGCGTCGCGCTCGGCACCGTCGCCCGCGCTGTCGGCCGAGGGAATTGCCCAGCCGTTCTCCTCGTCGTAGTACTCGTTCCACCAGCCGTCGAGGATCGACAGGTTGAGCGATCCATTGAGCGCCGCCTTCATGCCTGAGGTGCCGCACGCCTCAAGCGGGCGGAGCGGGTTGTTCAGCCAGACATCGGTTCCTGGATAGAGCAGCTGCGCCATCCCGATGTCGTAATTCGGCAAGAAATGGATGCGCTCGCGCACGTCCGCGCCCTGCGAGAACTCGACAAGCTGTTGGATCAGCCGTTTGCCCTCGTCGTCTGCCGGATGCGACTTGCCGGCGATCACGATCTGCACGGGATGCGTGGGATGCGTCAGCAGCGCCCGAAGCCGCTCCGGGTCGTGCAGCATCAGGGTGAGCCGTTTGTAGCTGGGCACCCGTCGGGCGAAGCCGATGGTCAGGACCGCCGGATCGAGCAGACGCGCGAACCAGGCAGGATCGCCGACGCCGGGATTCTGCTCCGCCCACGCGGCGGAGGTGCGGGCGCGGGCATCGGTGACCAGTTGCTCGCGCAGTCGGCCGCGGAGCGCCCAGAGCTCGCCGTCGCTGACGCCGCCCTGCCCGTCGTAACCGGAAGCCCAATCGGCGAGCGTGGTGTCTGCGGTTCCGAGGAACGACTCGGCAACGGCCGAGACCTGCGGATCGGTCCAGGTCGGCGCGTGGACACCGTTGGTGATCGAGGTGATCGGCACGTCATCCGCGTCGAAACCCGGCCAGAGCGCGCCGAACATGTGGCGGCTGACGGCTCCATGCAGCTGCGAGACCCCGTTGGCGCGTTGGGCGAGGCGCAGGCCCATCACTGCCATGTTGAAGGTGGCCGCGCTGCCGTTGACGGGCTCGCCCACCATGCCGAGCGGCTCGGCACCGAGCGCCAGCACATCGTCGACGTCGACCCCCGGCAGCAGGTCGGTCGAGAAGTAGCGCTCGACGAGGGGTGCCTCGAAGCGGTCGATGCCGGCCGGCACTGGCGTGTGCGTCGTGAAGACGGTGCCAGCGCGAACCGCGGTGAGTGCCTCTGCGAAGGTGAGCCCGTTGCCGATCAGGTCGCTGACCCGCTCGAGCCCCAGGAAGCCCGCGTGGCCCTCGTTGGTGTGGAAGACCTGTGGCGCAGGGATTCCGGCCAGAGCCGTGTACGCCTTCACGGCGCGCGCTCCGCCAATGCCGAGCAGCAGTTCCTGCAGCAGACGGTGCTCTCCGCCCCCGCCGTAGAGCCGATCGGTGACACCGCGCAACTCTTCGGAGTTCTCCTGCACGTCGGTGTCGAGCAGCAGCAAGGTGACACGGCCTACGGCCAACTGCCAGATGCGCGCGTGCAGCGCCTTGCCGTCTGGCAGCGCCAGCACGACCTCGGCTGCCGAGCCGTCTGGATTGCGGAGCACCCGCATCGGCAGACCGTCCGGGTCGAGCACCGGATAGCTCTCTTCCTGCCAGCCGTCCCGAGAGAGGGTTTGCCGGAAGTAGCCGGCGCGGTAGAACAGCCCGACTCCGACGATCGGTACGCCCAGGTCGGACGCGCTCTTCAGGTGGTCGCCCGCCAAAATGCCAAGGCCGCCGGAATACTGCGGCAGCGCGGCGGCGATCCCGAACTCGGGCGAGAAGTAGGCGATGGTGCCGGGTGTGGGGGCACCGCTCTCCGTAGACATCGACTGATACCAGCGCGGCTCGCTCAGGTACGAGCGAAGGTCATCACGCAGCGCGTTCGCGCGCCCGACGAATGCCTCGTCGTCGGCGAGCTCCGCCAACCGGGATGCCGCGATCTCGCCCAGCAATCCGATCGGATCTTTGCCCTGCTCATCCCACATCTGCGGCGCGATGTCGCGGAACAGGTCGAGGGTCGGCTGGTGCCACGACCAGCGGAGGTTTGCGGCAAGTTCATCGAGGGCGGCGAGCCGCTCGGGGATCACTGTGCGGACGGTGAACCGTCGGATGGCCTTCACCCGACCACACTAGGCGACCGGTGAGAGCACGATGTTACGACCGGGGGCGGCCCACCCGCCCCCGGTCGCTGTGCCGGAGTCGAACTGCTCAGTGACGCCCGGCGACGACCAGCTCGCGGTACGCGTCGTCCATCTCGTCGCGCTCCCGGCTCTGCTCGTGGTTCTGGTCGACCTCGGCCTGCGCTTCAGCCGCGGTCTTACGGCGACGGTCGACGACCGCCGATGCGGCCATGAAGCCGGCGTAGAGGAACAGCAGGCCCGCGACGATCGGCACGATCACGCTGCGCGCGTCGCCGTTGACGACGTTATTGACCCACCCGATGAACGGGACCGCGTACCAGACCACGCCGCGCACCTGCACGGGCATGACCGGCTTGGCGTCGGGCAGCGAGTTGGCATCGCCCTTGGTGATGAAGCTCTCGTGTCCAGTGGAGGTGGTTGGCTCGACGATCTGGATGACGCGGTGAGTGACCACGGCAGGCTGGTTCGACTCGATCTGGTAAGTGATGACGTCGCCGATGTGGATCTGCTGCACATCGGTCGGCTTGACGATGACCAGCGTGCCGGCCGGGTAGCTCGGCGTCATCGAGCTGGTGAGCACCGTGTACGGCGTCGACTTCGTGAGCATGGGCAGCGCGATCACCAGAACGGCGACCAGTGCGACCAGCGCCAGAATCCCGAAGCTCAGGCCGACGCCGATGTAGTGCAGCACGCCCTTCTTCTTGTGGGCGGGCTTCGACCCGGAGGTGCGGACGCGGGTGTCTTGGCTGAGAGGGCGGGTCGCGATGGAGGTCATCGTCCTATTCCGATCTGGTGGTGTGCGGTTGGGTGCTCGATGGTGGCGTCTGCGTGCCTGCGACGCCGACGCGCAATGAAGAGAATGAGGCCGCCGAGGGCCGCCATGGCAAGCCAGAGGGCGACGAAGTCCTCCTGGTAAAGCCGCTCAGTGTTGGCGACAAGAGCCTGCAGGTCAGGGCCGGGTACCGGAGTAGCGGTCGGGGTCGGAGTAGCGGTCGGGGTCGGCGTGGTCGGGGTGGGGACCCACCCGCCAGTACCCAGGTGGTAGACCGGGTGCGACGAGGTGCCGGAGCCGGGGCCCGGGTTGCCGACTACCGTGCCGAAGTCGGTCGGGCAGCTGTCGGGCACCGGTGCCCCGGAGTCCGTGCTGCTCAGGCTGATCGCGAGCTTGAACGAGACGCTGTGCGCCTGGCCGGTCGTTCCGTTCAGATCGGCGAGCGCGGCCACATTGTCGAGGCGGACGCTGCCGCCCGGTGCGAGCACCTCGCCCTCGCTGAGCGTTGCGCACGGCTGCGCGTCTGTCATGAGAACGGATTCGCCTGGACGACCGGGCATCGACGTCGCGATGCTCGTCGCGCCGGCGAGAACCGTATCCGTGGTCGTGACGTCGTACAAGGTGACGCGCAGGATCGCGGGATCTGCCGCACCGTTGCGCACGTAGAAGGCACGGTCGGCCGAGCCGCCGGGCACCAGCAACACCCCGCCGAACAGCGCGCCGTCGTAGGTGTCTGACCAGGTCACCCCGTCGGTGCTGAACTGCACGGGGTGGGTCGCAGCCTCAGCAGCCGAAGCGGACGACAGCGCCGCGGAAGCCATCGCGCCGACAGCAACGACCGCCGCCGCCACGAGACGGTAGCTGCGGGTGCTGCCGATCATGGCGTTCATTGGAAGTCGTCCGCCGTACAGGAGTTGCCGAACAACGCAATCCTGATCGTGCCGCCGCCGACCTCGGTGCCGAGCGAGTCCACGAACGAGACGTTGTACGTTCCGTTGCCATAGTTCGCCGCGCTGAAGGCGATGGTTGCGCCCGTCGCCGTCGCCGCGGTGGTGGCCAACTCGGTGACGGTCGCGCCGTGGGTGACGAGCACGTGGTACGGGCCGGTGGTGACCGAGTTCCACGACCACACCCAGTTGTTGCCCGATACCGCGCAGGTGAAGTTCTCGAAGGCCTGCGAGACCTTGAACTGCTGGTAGACCGTCCCGGAGCACGGTGCCTGGGTCAGATTTCCCAGATTCTGATTGGTGCCGCCGGGCGAGCTGAGGCACATTCCGGAGTAGCCGTTCACGAACTCGTAGATGCCCGCCGAGACCTGCTGGATCTGCCATTGCTGGTTGGTCGCGGTCGCGGGAGACCCCGAGGCGGTGTTCACCGTGATGCTGCCACCGGACGTCAGCGAGCTGTTGTCATCGATGCGGAGCCCGGTTGCACTGCGCGGCTGGATCGTGGAGTACCCGGTCGCACCGCTTGCCGTGAACTTCCAGTTCTGGTTCGAGGCACCGGCGTTCTTGCAGCCGTACGAGATCACGAGGGTGCCATTGGTGCCGCCGCCGCCCGAGACGTCGAGGCAGTAGTTGTACGACGCCGTGATCCAGTTCGGCCGGATCCAGTTCCAGTGCGTCACATCGGGAGTCGATACGGGGTAGATGTACTGGGTCGACTGCGTCGTGGTCGCGCTCGCGCTCCCGGTGAAGTTGCCGACGGTGATCGTCGCGCTGATCATGGGCTGGAAGGTCATCGATCCGCCGGCCGACGCCACGACGTCGCGTGAGGCGATCGAGCTGCGCACGCAGTAGGTCACGCTGGCCCCCGTTGCCAACGACGAGCTGAGCACCGGAGATGCCGACCAGAACGCGATGGTCGCGCCAGGGGGCACCGCTGCGCCGGCGGTGCAGTTCGCCGCCAAAGCGGTCGACCAGATGCTGGCTGTGACCTTGCCGGCCAGAGTCGCGGATGCGACAGGCCCGAAGGCCACGCTCACCGCGCCGATCTTCGTGCTGGTGGTAGCGGTCGTGTTGGTCACGGTGACGCTGCCAGTCGTGACCAAGGTGTCGTTGCCGAAGGTGTAGCCAACCGACGTGAAGTTCGTGGTGCTCAGGGTCAGCGTCGCGGCTGTCACCGTGGAGCTGACGGAGTTGCTTGCCGACCAGAAGGCGAAGCCCGCTGTCGTGCCGGCCAGAACGAAGAATCCCGTCAGGGCGGTGGCGATCGCCAGCTTGATGAAACGGGCGCTCATGAGGGCACCTGCGTCGAGTCGATGATGATCGTGAATGCGGCTGAGGTGCCCGAGACACTTGCGGCCGCACCGGCCGGCAGCGTCGCCTGCACGCAGACCGTTGAGCTTGAGGTGCCGGCCATGCTCCCGGCCGAGGCGGCGACGGTGGTGAGCGGTGCACCGGGAAGTTGAGTGACCGGGCACGTGCCGAAAGCCATCCGGATCTGCCAGGCAGACGTGGCCGAGAGGCGGGCGGTGAGCGTGGAGCCGGCCGTGCCGGTGCTCGCCAACGTGAACTGCTGGCCGACGATGTCGCCAGGAAGCATGGTCGCCCACGCGGTGGTGGGGATGGCGGCGGTTGGACCGGCCGCGCCTGCACCGTACTGGACGGTGAGGGCAAGATTGCCGCTCCTGATCGTCACGGCGGAGGTGACGGTGGCCTGCGAGTTGAGGAAGGCGTAGGTGCCTGCGGCGAGACCCGCCGCGACGAGGATGCCGGCGGTGAGCGCTGCTGCGGCGCCGAGGGCTCCGCGGGGTGACGGCCGAAGGACCGCGAGCAGACGGCGGATCCAGGGGCGGGCCGCGAAGTTGCGACGCTTCCCGGGACGCGCTGCTGGCGATCCAGTCATGGTCTCTGTCATTTCTGCTGATGGATGTACTGCGGTGTTGTGGTGAATCTCACCGGGGGCGCGTGCCGCGTGGGACGGCGCGCACCCCCGGTGAAATCGATTACGGGGTCAGGGTCTGCGTGACGGTGACCGCGCCGTTGCCGAAGGTGACGGCACCGGTCTGCGAGGCGTTGCTTGAGGCGTACGGGAACGAGACGGTCATCGTGACGGTGACCACCGTGGTGCCGGCCGTCGTGACCTTGTACGTGCCCGGGGTGGTGCTCGGAGCGATGTTGGAGCCGGCGACCGTGAAGGTGCCGCTCCCGGTCACGGCGGCAGCCAGGGCGGTGTCCGCGGCGGAAGCCGACGCTGCGCCGATCGCACCAGGCGTTGCGGCCAGCGTGAACAGCAGGTTGTCGCCAGACGCGACCAGGTTGAAGGTCTGCGTGTAGGTGATGCTGTCGCCCGGAACGATCCGGAAGGTCGACGGCGTGATGGTGGTCGCGCCGCTCTTCCAGACGCCGGCACCGCCAGCAGTCACGGAGAGCGAACCAGCGGTGATCGTCTGCGACGAACCGGCGTTGGCGCTGCTGTTCCAGGAGGCGAGGGTTCCCGCGCCGCCCATGAGAAGGATGACAGCAGCCGCTGCGGCGATGGCACCCTTGGTGAGCTTGTTCATGTGAGTTCCTTTCACGGCATCGAGCTGATGTCGAGGTGCGGGCGTCGTGTGCGGGATGCTGCCTCACGAGTTGTGGGCCCCGGCGACGGTTGTCGGGTGGTGCGGTGTGATGCGCAGCCGACCGATGGTGACGACCTACTGCACAGGGAATTTCCCCCCGCCGAAGACATTACGTGTCCTCCATAGAGTGGACAAGGCGTCCAACACCCCCACTAGAGGGCACGGTCTACCCCTACGATTTTGGCCCCAATATCCCGTTTGATCAGCATTTTTCTTGTTGCGTAGGGTGGGGGACAACCCTGTACCCCGGGGTACACGAATTTGTCCCCGACGGCAACATTGCCGCCACTCTCGCGGCGGGCTCTCGGCCTCCCGGCATCCGAAACGCGGTACCGTCAAGCGATGCCCACTTCTGTGTCCGCGGCGGGTTCCGAGCCTCTCGGCCGCATCCCGATCCGCGCCCTTTCGCCCCGGCAGCCCGAGAATCTCTGGCCAGCGGCCGGGTACGTCGGCGAGGTCGTTCCCTTCGAAGCGACCGTGTTCCGCGAAGGGCACGGTCTGCTTCGGGTGGAGCTGGTGCTCATTCACCCGGATGAGGGCATCACGGTGCATCCGATGGAGTTGATCGCCGCCGGCACTGACCGCTGGCGAGCCGAGGTGCGGCTGACCGAGCAGGGCGAACTGCGCTGGCAGGTGCGTGCGGCATCGGACGACTGGGCGAGTTGGCTGCACGACGCCGAGATCAAGATTCCGGCGCGACAGGATGTCGAGCTGGTCTTCGCGTCGGCGGCTCAGTTGCTCGCCCACTCCGCGGGTCGGGTGTTCGACGAGGCCCGTGCGGCTCTTGTGGATCAACGGCTCACGCCCGACGCGCGCCTCCGGGTCGCGCACGACCCGCGTCTGACGGCGGCGATCGCCGCGCATCCGGTGCGCTCCCTGCTGACCGAGTCCGAGATCGTGACCATGCGGGTCGAGCGGGAACGAGCGGCGGTCGGAGCCTGGTACGAACTCTTTCCCCGCTCAGAGGGCGCGAAGCTGGCCAAAGACGGCACCTGGACCAGCGGAACATTCCGCACCGCGTCGCGTCGCCTTCCCGGCGTCGCGGCGATGGGGTTCGACGTGGTGTACCTGCCACCGATCCATCCCATCGGCAGGGCCTTTCGCAAAGGTCCCAACAACTCGACGGGCGCCGGTCTGGCGGATCCCGGCAGCCCGTGGGCGATCGGCGCGGCGGAGGGCGGTCACGATGCGCTGCATCCCGACCTGGGCAACTTCGTCGACTTCCGCTACTTCCTGGGCCAGGCGTCCAAGGCCGGCCTCGAGGTCGCGATCGATCTCGCCCTGCAGTGCTCGCCGGACCACCCATGGGTGACCGAACATCCCGAGTGGTTCAGCCATCGGCCAGACGGCACGATCGCCTACGCCGAGAACCCGCCCAAGAAGTATCAGGACATCTACCCCGTCAACTTCGACAACGATCCGGAGGGGATCCGGGCCGAGGTGCTGCGCATCGTCGAGTTCTGGATCGACAAGGGCATCTCGATGTTCCGGGTCGACAACCCGCACACCAAGCCGCTGATTTTCTGGGAGTGGCTGCTCGGCGAGGTCAACCGACGGCATCCTGATGTGGTGTTCCTGGCCGAAGCCTTCACCCGCCCACCGATGATGCACTCCCTCGCGCAGACGGGGTTCCAGCAGTCGTACAGCTACTTCACCTGGCGCAACACCAAGGCGGAGCTCGAGGAGTTCTTCACCGAGATCTCGGGGCCGGCCGCCGACTATCTGCACCCGAATCTGTTCGTGAACACGCCAGACATCCTGACCGAGTTTCTACAGTTCGGCGGCCCGCCCGCTTACAAGATCCGCGCGGCGCTGGCCGCCACCGCCTCGCCGAGTTGGGGTGTCTACGCCGGTTACGAGCTCTTCGAGAATGTCGCGCGGCCCGGCAGCGAAGAGAACGTCGACAACGAGAAGTACGAGTACAAGCAGCGCGACTGGGCGGGGGCGGCAAAATCCGGTCGCACCCTCGCGCCGTACCTCACGCGGCTCAACGAGATCCGCGCCGCCCACCCGGCGCTGCGGCAATTGCGCAACCTGTCGATCCACTGGAGCGACGACGACTCTGTGCTGGTCTACGGCAAGCACCTCGACGGCCGGTTCACCGACTCGGGCGTCGCCGACAGCCTGATCGTGGTCGCGAACGTCGACCCGCACTCGGTGCGCGAGACGCTGGTGCACCTCGACCTGACCCGGTTCGGGCTCGAGCCCGACGCCAAACCGACGGTGACCGAGCTGATCACCGGTGCCGAGTGGACATGGGGCCGCGACAACTTCGTTCGGCTCGACGCGTTCACCGAGCCTGTGCACATTCTGTCGATTGAGCACAGGTCGATCGAGCACCGGTCGATTGAGCACGGGAGGGCATGATGCCGGCGAAAAAAGCGGCTGCGACCGACAATGCGATCCCGGCGCTGCATCCCGACCACGTGAGCGCTCTTGCCGAGGGACGACATCCGCGGCCCCATGATGCGCTCGGCCAGCATGCGGCCAGCGTCGGCGGAGTCGATGGATTCGTGATCCGCGCGCTGCGACCGTTGGCGCAGGGCGTGACCGCCGTGCAGAAGGATGGCACCCGCATCCCCCTCGAGCATGTGGCGAGCGGGCTCTGGCACGGGTTCGCCCCGGGCGCCGGCCAGGCGTACGCGCTCGAGACTGGATACGCCGACGCGCCGACCTGGACCGCCGACGACCCGTACCGTTTCGTGCCGACGGTCGGCGAGGTGGACCTCTACCTCTGGGGCGAGGGCCGTCACGAACAGCTCTGGGACGTGCTCGGCGCGCACTTCCGCCCACACGAGGATGTGGTGGGCACGAGCTTCTCGGTCTGGGCTCCGCACGCTCAGGCCGCTCGCGTGATCGGCGACTTCAACGGCTGGGACGGCACGCAGCACGCCATGCGCCGACTCGACGACAACGGGGTGTGGGAGCTGTTCATCCCGGGGCTGAAGCCGGGCACCACCTACAAGTTCGAACTGCTGACCGGGGGCGGCGAGTGGGTCAAGCGGGCCGACCCGATGGCGCGGTACACCGAGGTGCCGCCCGCCACCGCCTCCGTGGTCGGCCAGACGCAGTACGAGTGGGGCGACGCCGAGTGGATGACCACCCGCGCCCAGACCGACCCGCACAACTCGCCGATGAGCGTGTACGAGATGCACATCGGCTCGTGGCGTCCTGGCCTGAGCTACCGCGAGCTGGCCGACCAGCTGATCGGCTACCTGCAGGAGTTGGCGTACACGCACGTGGAGTTCCTGCCGGTGGCCGAGCATCCATTCGGCGGCTCGTGGGGCTACCAGGTGACCGGGTATTACGCGCCGACCAGCCGGTTCGGGCATCCCGATGACTTCCGTTACCTGGTCGATCGGCTGCACCAGGCCGGCATCGGCGTGCTCGTCGACTGGGTGCCCGCGCACTTTCCCAAAGACGAGTGGGCACTGGCCAAGTTCGACGGCCAGGCCCTGTACGAGCACAGCGACCCGCGGCTCGGCGAGCAGCCGGACTGGGGCACGCTGGTCTTCAACTTCGGCGACTCGCAGGTGCGCAACTTCTTGGTCGCGAACGCCGTCTACTGGCTCGAGGTGTTCCACATCGACGGGCTGCGGGTGGATGCCGTTGCCTCGATGCTCTACCTGGACTACTCGCGCAAAGAGGGCGAGTGGGTGCCGAACAAGAACGGTGGACGCGAGAACCTCGAGGCCATCTCGTTCCTGCAGGAGGCGAACGCCACCGCCTACAAGCGCAACCCAGGCATCGTGATGATCGCCGAGGAGTCCACCTCATGGAGCGGCGTGACACATCCCACCTCCGCGAGCGGGCTCGGCTTCGGCATCAAATGGAACATGGGCTGGATGCACGACTCGCTGCAGTACATGCACGAGAACCCGATGTGGCGGGCAGAGCACCACAACGACATCACCTTCTCGTTCTTGTACGCGTTCAGCGAGAGCTTTCTGCTGCCGATCAGTCACGACGAGGTCGTGCACGGCAAGGGATCGCTGCTGGCCAAGATGCCCGGCGATCAGTGGCAGAAGCTGGCGAATGTCCGGGCGTTCCTGTCGTTCATGTGGGCGCATCCTGGCAAGCAGCTGCTCTTCATGGGCAGCGAGTTCGGGCAGCCCAGCGAGTGGAGCGAACAGCGCGGACTCGACTGGTGGATTCTCGACCATCCAGAGCACCAGGGTCTTCAGCGCCTTGTCGGTCAGCTGAACCGCGTCTACCGCGAGCAGCCAGCGCTTTGGGAGCAGGACAACGTGCCAGCCGGTTTCGGCTGGCTGGCCAACGATCCGGCGCGCAACGTCGTGGCGTTCGTGCGCTGGTCGGCGTCGGGCGAGGCGCTGGCCTGCCTGGTCAACTTCGGCGGCAACCCGGTCGGGCCGTACCGCGTCGGCTTGCCCTTCGCGGGCCGCTGGGACGAGATCTTGAACTCGGATGCCGCTGACTTCGGCGGTTCGGGCGTCGGCAACTTCGGCGGGGTCACCGCCGAACCCAAGCCATGGGGCGATCAGCCCGCCTCGGTGGAGCTGACGTTGCCGCCGTTGGCGGCGGTGTGGCTGAAGTTCGCTGGCTAGGTGCGTCGACATCCGGGCGAGTCCCGACAAACTGGGCGACGGAAACCGCCCGATTCGGCGTAAGTCGCCCGGAATGGCGACGCCCCGCTCAGTACAACAGGCTGGTCAGCGTGCGCCGCGCGACCAGCACCCGCGGGTCGTCCGCTCCGGCGATCTCGAAGTACTCGAGCAGGCGCGCGCGCACGGCGTCTTTGGCCGCCTGGTCCAACGAGGGGAACAGCTCGAGAAGGCGCTCGAACGCGTCATCCACGTGACCGCCGCTGACGTCGAGGTCGGCGACGGCGAGGGCGGCGTTGGCGTCGGTCGGGGATGCAGCCGCCGCGGCGCGCAGCGCGCCCGCGTCTGCGCCATCCAGTCGCAGTAGCAGCGACGCCTGGGCGAGCCCGGCTACCGCAAGGGCATCGCGCGGGTTCTGGGTGATCGCGAGCTTGTACTCTGCGACGGCACCGGCGTAGTCGCCAGCGGCGATCGCGTCGTAGGCCTCTTGGTGGTGCGGGGGCAACGGCTCCTCGACCGGTTCGGCGGGCTCGCCGGGAAGCGGATCGCCATCGGCAGCTGCGTCAGCATCCGGATTCCCCGGAATCGTTCCGGTCACCCCGTTCTCTGCGGCGAGCACCAGCAACTCGTCGAGCACCTGCCGCACTTGGGCCTCTGGCGGGATATCGAGAAACAGATTCACCGGACGCCCCGCGATGATCGCCGCAACGGCCGGCACCTCGCGCACCTGGAAGGCCTGCGCCAGTTGCGGATTGGCCGCCCCATCGACGGTGGCGAGCACGAGCCGCCCGCCGTAGGAGGCGATGATCGCGCCGAGCGCCGGCTGAAGCCCCGGCGCGTAGAACTCGATGACGACCGGCACCCGCGACGAGAGGTCGACGACGCTCTCGAAGCTCGCGTCTGTGACAGCGATGACGACGCCGCCGGCCTCGGCTGCGGAGCCATCCGTCGACCCTGCTGCGGGCTGTGGGGCATTGGCTCGCCGCACCAGCGCCGAGAGATCGACAGCGCCGCGCAGGCTCGGGCCGGGAGGTACGTTGCTCACGATCAGGGCACCTCGATCGCGCTGATCAAGCCCTGAGTGAAGCCGATAAGTTCGACCTTCTTGCCGGACTCCGACACCGGAGGCACGTAGAACAGCAGCTGCAGGCCGTAGGTGACCACGATGCCCTTGATGCTGGAAGTCAAGCCGGACAGCGCCTTGGATGCGCCGAGCGGATTGACTGCGGCTCCCGCTTCCGACGGGGTCACCCTCTCGACGTCGTCCAGGTCGACCGCGACGATCTGGCCCGAGTCGTTGGTGCCGAATGCGATCGAATCGCTCTTGCCCGGCCCGTTCGAAAACGCGATAGAGGCCGTGGGCGGCAACTGGGATGCGGCTTTCTGCTTGTAGTCATGACCGACAGCCGTGCGCAGCTTGTCGCCCGTGGCCGAGAACAGCTCGTTCTTCTTGCTGGCATCGCCCTTGATCAGGATGTCGCCATAGGCTGCCGCGAGCTCGCTCGGTGCAAGAATGCCCAGCTTGTTGTCGTTCGGCAGTCGCGCTGCCCCCACCGTCGCGGGAGCCACCTTGGGCACGTCGAGCTCGAGCGTCATCAAGTAGTTGACCTTGTAGTTCTCACGCGGTGATTGCTGCACCAGCATCATGCCGATCGGTGCGCTCTTGGTGGTGGGCGGCTCGAGTGCAACGAAGACCGTGCGCGGCCAGGTGTCGCTTTGCTGCGGCAACGCGACCCTCACGTCCCAGTTCGGAATCGGGGCGACGAGCGCGATGCTGCTGTCTGCGGCGTGGATCTTGTAGCTCGCCGTGCGCAGCTGAAGAGCCGGTCCGGCGAGACGGGTCGCGGCCAGCTTCGCGTCACCCTTGGCGTCGGCAGCGCCGACGGTCTGGACGATGTTGCTGACGATGTGCTTCAACTGCGGTTCCGTCACCGCGACCTGCTGCAATCCGGCGGCTCCCGGCACCGTCGAACTCGGCGTGGGACTGACGGCGCCGCCGCCGATCTGACCGAGCAGCGAGCATCCCGACAACAGCATGGTGCCCGCGAGAATGACTCCGGTCGCCAGGAAATTGCGGCGGCGGCCGCGGCGGGTGGGGGCTTCGATGGCCCGCTGGTTGCCCGACCGGCCGCGCTTGAGTTGTGGCGGCTTGGGATTGCGCCCCTGCTTGCGGCGTGGTCCGCTGCGGCGGCGCGCGTGCACGAGCGCCCACAAGAAGGTGATGAGCCCCGCGAGCAGGGCGGCGATCCCGGCAAGGATCAAGGGGCCGGACCAGGGAGCAGAGTTGTCGAGCGGCCAGGTGATCGCGATGTGACTGGGAGCAGCCTTCTTGCCGTCGGCCATGATGATGACCGACGCGCTGCCTGGAACGTTGATCGTGCGGACCAGTTGCGTCTTGCCGCTGAACTCATCTACCCAGAGGTCAGACCCGACGGCTGACGGCGCTGTGGATTCTTTACCCGTCACGAGCTTGGTCGTGAGCTTCTGCGTCTTCGCCGTGAAGTGGATGCTGTTGTAGCTGGTCTTGCCCACCCACGCCCGCACGTCGTCGGTGCGGCCGTCGGCGATGAACACGGTCGAGCTGCCGGACACGGTCAGAGACTGACTGCCCTCGAACGCGCGCAGCGCTGTGCCGTCGATCACGGTGATCGGCGCGCTCGAGTCGGTGTTCACCGCCGCCGTATACGAAGACGGGCCGACCAGAATGGTGCGCTGGGCGATGCCGTAGCCGATCGACACGAATGCCAACAGGAACAGCACGATCGCCATCACGAATCGCAAAAGAATGAACTCCTCATTTGGTGCCACCCCGGCTGACTAGGACGCCGACGCAGCAGACAAAGACACACCAGGCTATCGGATGGGTCTCTCCCGACCGCGGTCAAGCGCTGGGAGAATGCTGGGAGTGGGCTGAATCGAGGGCGGTTTCCCGGGGTGGCCGGTCTACCTCCTGCGGCTACACTCGGAGGGTTCACCCGGTCCGATTCCGGGCCGAATCACGATGAGAATCCAGCCAAGGAGCGGCAACTGTGGCGACAGACGACACGGGCTTCGGCACCGAATTACGCGGATACCGCAAAGACGAAGTCGACCAGGCAGTCAACGAACTCCGACGCGAACTGATCAAAGCGAACGCCGACAAGGCCGATCAGGCCAAAGAACTCAAACGCGTTCAGGCGGTTGCCGAAGACCTGCAGGCCGAGCTGGACGAAGTGGGCAGCCCCACATATTCGGGCCTGGGCACGCGCCTCGAGAACACGCTTCGTGTGGCCGAAGAACAGTCGACCCGGTTGATCAGCCAGGCAG
Source organism: Pseudolysinimonas sp. (assembly GCA_039928695.1). GTDB lineage: Bacteria > Actinomycetota > Actinomycetes > Actinomycetales > Microbacteriaceae > Lysinimonas. The sequence goes on from JBDSSQ010000006.1 coordinate 103,047, forward strand.
ACATCGATGCCGAGAAGCTGCGTGCCAGTGTGGCCGCCGAGGTGCAGCAGCACCGGCAAGACGCCGCCGAACACGCGGACAAACTTGTCGGAGACGCCCAGTCTCACGTCGACCAGATCACCAACGGCGCGCGTGACGAGGCCGAGTCGGTTGTCTCCCGTGCCCGCGCCGAGGCCGAAACGCTCACCAACGAGGCCCTCCGAGAGGCTGCCGCCATCCGTGGCTCGGTCGCCACCGAGATCGCAGAAGGGCGTGCTGCTGGCAAGCGCGAGATCGCCGCCCTGCGCGCCGAGGCCGAGCGCGAGATCGCCGAACTCAAGGTCGTCGCCCAGCGCGAGGTCGCAGAAGCTCGCGAGGCGGCAGCCGAGCTGGCCCGCGACACCGAGCGCGGCCGCGCCGAGTTCGACGCCGAGAACGCGCGCAAGCGCGCCGAGTTGGAGCACGACCTCGAAGAGGGCCGCACCAACCTGGCTCGTGAAGCCGCAGACGCTCGCAGCCAACTCGAGAACGATACGGTCGCAGCGAACGCGGAACTCGCTGCCGACACCGACAAGGCCCGTGCAGAACTGGATGCCAGCACCAAGCGGGCCGCCGCCGATCACGCCGCGAAGGTCGCCAAGTGGAAGTCCGAGCGGGAGGCCACAACGGCGACCGCGAAGGCGGAACTCGCTGCTGAGCTGGCGCAGCAACGCGCAGCGCTTGAAGCCGAGGTGACCACGAAGCGCACTGAGGTCGATCAAGAGGTCGGGGCCAAGCGAACGGCCATCGACGCCGAGGTCGAATCGAAGCGGTCGGCTCTCGAAGCCGAATTGGCTCACGCGCGCAACGAGCATGACGCCGAGCTCACCGGAGCCCGTGCATCATGGGAGGCCGAGCAGACCGGAGCCCGCGAGTCGCTCGCGGCCGAACTGGGCGGCCAGCGCGCAGCCCACGACACCCAGTTCGCGAAGGCCAAGGCCGCGCACGACTCCGAGCTCGACAAGGCGCGTGCCGATCACGACCGCGAACTCGCGCGACAGCGCGAAGAGGTCGCGCACGAGCTCGAGAATCACCGTGCCCGGATCGCGCACGAGAGCGACGGCCAGTCCACCGCGCTGGCAGCCGCGGCTGCCCAGGCCCGCGCAGACCTCGAAGTCGAGCTCACGGCCCGACGAGACGAGGCCGAGAAGGAGTACGTCGCCAAACAGCAGGAGGCCGCGGCATCCACTCAGAAATATCTCGATGAGGCCAACGCGCAACTCGCGGAGGCGACGGCGCGCTCCGCAGAGAAGCGCGCTGAGGCCGAGAAGCTCGAGACCGAGTCGAAGGCCCAGGCCAAGACGGTCACCGAGGAGGCCAAGGCGCACGCCAAGGAGGTTCTGGGCAACGCCGAGAGCCGCGCCAAGGCCATGCTGAAAGATGCGGAGAAGAAGTCGGCCGCCCTTCTGAAGGATGCCGAGCAGCGCCTCGAGCAGATCCGCGTCGAGCGCGAATCGGTCGCCGGCTACATCGCGAACCTGCGCGGAGTGCTCGACTCGGCGGATCGCGCCGCCACCGACCACGGCTTCCCCGCGGTCGCACCCGAGCCGGTGACCGCGGCCACTCCGGTCGTTGAAGCACCCGCCGCCGACCCTGCGGAGGAGCAGGGCTCTGACGTCGAGTCGAGCGATGGGTCCGGCGATGGGTCCGGCGATGAGTCTGGCGACGCCTCCGGCGACGATGACATCGACGAGCAGACCCGCGAGCGCGAACACGCCAACTGACGCGATGCCGCAGGGCCGAGGGCTCCGCTAGCCTCGAAACACCCCGTTGATGGGCCCAGACGAAAGGCTTCAGCCGGTGAAGATCCAGAACGCGTTCCGCCTCGGTCTCTTCGGCGGTCTGGGGGTGCTGGTCGCCCTCGTGATCGGCAGCGGGCTGGCGACGCTCGCGACGATCCTCACCTATGTCGGCGCCGCGCTGTTCCTCGCGTTGGGCATCGACCCGGCCGTGTCGTTCCTTCAGCGGCATCGCTTCCCGCGGTGGGCCGCGATCCTGACGGTGGTCGTGATCATTCTCGGGGTGTTTGCCGGACTAGTGCTCGCGGTCGTCCCGGTGATCATCGACCAGGTCAACAACCTGATCGCGAGCATCCCCGACATCGTCTCTGCTGTAACCAAAGACAACGCGGTGCAGAAGTGGTGGAATCACACCCTTCCCTGGTTGCCGTTCGACGACGTGGTCACCAATGTGCAGGACTACTTCACCAAGAACATCGGCACGATCACCGGCGGAGTGTTCTCGACCGTCTTCACGATCGCCTCCGGCGCGTTCGGCGTCATCATTGTGCTGATCCTGACCTTGTACTTCGTTGCCTCGCTGGCGAGCATCAAGCGCGGCCTGTACCAGTTGGTCCCCGCAACCAAGCGCGAGAAGTTCATCGACATCGCCGAGCAGATCAGCAAGGCCGTCGGTCGCTTCGTGCTCGGGCAAGGCGCGCTCGGACTCGCCAATGGCATCCTGAGCTTCCTCTTCTTCACTGTCCTGTTGCTCTGCGGTGTCAACATCAAGTACTACGCCTTGTACGCCTTCATCGCCTTCCTGTTCTCGCTCATCCCGCTCGTGGGGACGATCACCGGGTCGACGATCATCTGCCTGTTCGTGCTGCTGTTCAACGGCTGGCCGACCGTGATCTGGCCGATCGCCTACTACCTGGTCTACATGCAGGTCGAGGCGTACTTGATCAGCCCGAACATCATGAACCGAGCGGTCAAGGTGCCCGGCGCCGTCGTTGTGGTCGCCGCCCTGGCCGGCGGCACCCTGCTCGGCGTGCTCGGCGCGCTGGTCGCGATCCCGGTGGCGGCCGCCGTGCTGCTGATCATCAAGCAGGTCGTGGTGCCGAGGCAGAACGAGCTCTAGGGCGAACACCGGCCTTCGAGCGCGACCGCGCTCGTGATTGAAGGCCGCACTGCGCGCCGCAGGAGCGGCGGCGCGCCAAGCTAGCGGAGCACAGGTAGCCCTTCCTGCTCCCATTGCGTAATGCCGCCGAGCACGTTGACGACGTCGAGGCCTCGCTGCTCGAGCGCACCGACGACGCGGGCACTCCGCCCGCCGGAGTGGCAGATGATATAGAGCGTGCCGTCCGGCAGCTCGTCCAGGTGCTCGGTCAGTGTGCTCATCGGCATGGCCAGAGCGCCCGGAATGCTGGCCGCCGCGACCTCGTCGGGCTCGCGCACGTCGATCAGCACGGGGTCGCCGCCGAGCGCGGCGAATTCGGTGGGAGTGACAGCTTTCATGCCGGGGATCCGTTCCATTCGGTGGGCAGCGGGAGCGCTGCGGGGTTGACGCGTTCGACGATCTCGCTCAGCACACGCCGAGTCTGCTTCTCGCCGACCCAGAGGTGCTTGCCGCCCTCGACCTCGACAAGCTCGGCCTCCGGAATCACCGCGAATTTCTCGCGGGCCTCGGCCGGGCGCAGGTAGTCGTCGAACTCGGGGATGATCGCGGCCAGCCGGATGCCGCTGCCGGCCCATGCCGCCAACTCGCCCTCTGTCGCGCGGTGCAGCGGCGGCGACAGCAGAATCGCGCCCACGATGGGATGTTCGAGCCCCCACTTCAGCACGACTTCGGTGCCGAACGACCAGCCGAGCAGCCACGGGCTGGGCAGCGAGAGCTGCGCCACGAACTCCATCGCGGCGGCCAGGTCGTACCGTTCCTCGAGGCCGTCGCCGAACTCACCCTGCGACGTTCCCCGAGGCGACGTGACACCGCGGAAGTTGAAGCGAAGCACCGCGAGATCGGCAAGAGCCGGCAGACGCGCTGCCGCCTTGCGCAGGATGTGCGAATCCATGTATCCGCCGTGAGTTGGCAGCGGATGCAAGCACACCAGGGTGGCAACCGGCGGCGCGTCGAGAGGGAGCGCCAACTCGCCAACAAGAGTCAGCCCGTCAGAAGTGCGCAGCTCGATGTCCTGGCGCCGAGCGGGCAACTCGACGCTGCCAGCGATCTCGACGGCGCTCACACGCGGATCTTCCAGCAGTGCGTGTGCCAGTGCCGGCGCGCGGCCAGATCCTCAGCCTCGCCCATGATTCCGTCTGCCCGCCAGGCGACCAGGTGCGCAGTGCCGGGGGAGATCTCGAGGCCGCAGCCCGGGCACAGGTAGCTCTTGACGGCAGAACTCGCGGCCTGCGGTTGCACGTTCCAGGCGCCGTCCCGCTTCACCTCGGTGCGCAGCCTGCCCATCAGCGCCCGTTCCAGGTCAAGCGGCTCTGGCTCTGGCTCGTGCCCGCGCGCAGAACGCGGACGATTCGAGCGGGGCATACGGCAAGTCTAAACAGCCGGTTCGCGCAGCGGCTCGCTCAGTACCAGCCTTTGGCTTGGCTGTGGTTCCACGCGCCGCATGGGGTGCCATAGCGGGCGGTGATGTAGCCGAGCCCCCAGGTGATCTGCGTCGCGGGGTTGGTCGCCCAGTCGGCGCCGACGCTCGCCATCTTGTCGCCGGGCAGCGCTTGCGGAATCCCGTATGCACCAGAACTCGTGTTGAGCGAGTACACGTTCCAGTGCGACTCGCGGTTCCACAGCGCGACGAGGCAATCGAACTCGGCGCTGTTCCAGCCGCGGGCGGTGACCATTTCGAGTGCGATTGCCTGCGCGGTTCCCGGATCGGGGATGCCGGCGGCCGGCGGCGGCTTGGCCGTCACGATCTTGATGACCTTGAATCCATCGCGGGTGACCGCGTCGATGGCATCGACGTTGATCGCATAGCTCTGGCCCGCGACGTGCGTGCTGCTTGCCAGCACGTCGGCCTGGCTCGGCACGAGCGGTGATGCCAGGGTCACTCCCACCAGGGCGGTGCAGGCGAACAACGAGAACACCGAGAGCGACCAGGGGGTGCGGACATGCCGCTCCTCCTGAGGCACTTCGACCACAGGTCGATAGTGCGCCCCCCGACGCTGGTAGCCGATCACAGTGGTCTGAGTCTACGCCGAGGCCCCGTCACCGCCCCGGAACGGACGCGCCCCCGATCGGGTGAGAACCACCCTGACGAAGAGTGCCCTCAGCGCACCGCGAGCATGACGCGGGTGACGGCGTCGAGCAGCACGTCGACCTGGGCCTCGTCATAGCCGCCGCGCTGCCCGTGAAAAGCCGAGGTGCGCACCTCGTCGATGCTCAAAGCCTTGCCGTTCTGAAAGTACTTGGCGACACGGTCGGTGAGGGCATCCACTTCGCGCACCGAGTACCCGAGAGTGAAGATCGACAGGCGACGGAACCGTTTGCCCCGCTGGCGCACGATGCGATCCAAGATCGCCTGGGCGCCGGTGCGGGCCTGTGCATACCAGGCCTGGTCGCCGGCCTGAGCGAATGCGCGCTCGCGCTCGCGCGTGGCGAAGGCATCTTCGAGACGTTCGAGGGCGGCATCCACGTGATCGGGAGAGTATCCACCCCTGCGCATGGTGAACCCGGTGTCGCGAATCGTGTCTGCCGTGACGAGCGAGGCCCCTGCGCCCTCGGCGGCGTAGGCACGTCGTGCGTCTTCGAGGAAGTCCTCGACCTCGTCGGCGTCGTAGCCCAGTCGCGATCTGCGGGTGTGCGGAAAGGTCGAACTCACGCGGGCAATGGTACCCGAGCGTTGCTGAACGACGCGCCGCAGCGGCGGCGGCGCGTTATCTCACGACCAGGAAGATGATGTACGCGACAGCGGCGCTCGGCAGGATCGAGTCCAGGCGGTCGAAGAACCCGCCGTGGCCCGGCAGCCAGGTCGAGATGTCTTTGATTCCAATGTCGCGCTTGATCAGCGACTCGGTGAGGTCGCCTGCGGTGCCCACCAACGCGAGCAGAACCCCCATCACGAGCCCCACCCACCACGGCTGGTGAAGCATCAGCAGCGCGAGCAGGATGCTGGCAACGATCGCGAACACGATCGAGCCCGCGAAGCCCTCCCAGGTCTTGCCAGGACTGATGTTGGGCGCGAGTTTGTGGCGGCCGAACCGCAGCCCGGTCGCGTAGGCACCGACGTCGGTCACCACCACGATCACGATGGACGCAAGGGTCCACCATTCGCCGCCCGCAGACCCGGCCAGCACGAGGTAGAAGCCGGCCATGAAGGTGACGTAGACCTGGATGAAGGCGCCGGCTCCGAGATCCAACCAGACCTCGCGTGCGCCTGTTCGGTGGCTCGGTCGCATAGCGAGTTCGACCAGGCGATAGAGCGAGACCAGGATGACCGCGCCGATCGTGGCGAGCCAGAGCCCTTGCACGTGAAAGAAGAACGCCAGCGGAACGACCGCAACCGCGACGACAGTCGATGCCACCCGCGGAATGTCGCGCCCCGCCTGCCGCAGAGCGCTCGACAGCTCGAACGCCGTGAAGCCGATCAGGCCGGCCCCGAAGATGATGAACAGCCACTTCAGGTTCGGGATGATGAGGCTGGCCAAGAACACCGCCCCCAGCCCGACGCCGATTCCGATCGCGGCGAGCAGGTTGCGGCCGGTGCGCTCGCGGATCTTCACTTGCGTCGCGTCGAACTGCGCGCGGGCTTCGAGCGCCCTGGCTTCGAGGTCGACGCGAGCCTCGTGGGCTCGGGCCTCGAACTCCGCGCGGGTCGCGGGACGCTTCTTCGCGTGCGGCTCGGGCGACGTAGACATCAGACCTCGAGCAGTTCGGCTTCTTTGCGCTTGAGCGCGTCGTCAATGCCGTCGACATGCGCCTTCGTCACCGCGTCGAGTTCTTTTTCGGCGCGCGAGATGTCGTCTTCGCCGACCTCTTTGCTCAACGCATCGAGGTCGTCTTTGGCTTTGCGCCGAACGTTGCGGATCGCGACCTTCGCTTCTTCGCCCTTGGCGCGAACGATCTTCACGTATTCCTTGCGGCGCTCTTCGGTGAGCTCCGGCATGGTCACGCGGATGATGTTGCCGTCATTGCTGGGCGTCGCGCCCAAGTTCGGAAAAGCCACGATGGCCTTCTCGATCTCTTTCAGCGCGGTCTTGTCGTACGGCGTGACGATCAGGGTGCGCGCTTCGGGGTTCTGCAGGCTGGCCAGCTGCGCCAGCGGCGTCGGGCTGCCGTAGTAGTCGACCATGATCTTGAGGAACAGCGCCGGGTTCGCCCGGCCGGTGCGCACGGTCGCGAAGTCGTCTTTGGCGACCTCGACGGCGCGGTTCATCTTCTCCGTCGCCTCGGCGAGAACGTCACTGATCACGGCACACTCCTTTGAAACCCGTAGCTGCAAGCTTAGAGCGCGCGTCTGCGAGCGACGGACTCACGAAACGAAGTCGATCAGTTGCTCGACCCTGCCCAGCAGCGCCGGCTCGAGATCGTGGTAGTCGCGCACCGAACCGAGGATGCGCTGCCAGGCCGCCGCGATGTCCGCCTGATTCGCGTGCGGCCAGCCCAGCGCCGAGCAGATGCCGTGCTTCCACTCGATGCCTCGGGGGATCACGGGCCACGCCTCACGACCGAGGCGCGCCGGCTTCACGCCCTGCCAGACGTCGACGAAGGGATGCCCAACCACCAACACATGCTGGCCCGTCACCTGCGCAGCGATGCGGCTCTCCTTGGAGCCGGGAACCAGGTGGTCGACGAGTACCCCGATGCGCCGATCCGGGCCGGGTTGCACCGAACGCAGCACGTCGGTCAGATGATCGATGCCTTCCAGGTATTCGACGACGACTCCCTCGACCCTCAAGTCTGCTCCCCAGACCTTCTCGACCAACTCGGCGTCGTGGCGACCTTCGACGAAGATGCGATGGGCGCGTGCCACCCGGGCGCGCGTCGAGCCCGCTGGCGCGGGAGCGATCGAACCGGATGCCGTACGCAGTTGTCCCGGCCGTACCGGTGGCGCCGTCGGCACCCGCAGCCGCACGGGAGCCCCGTCGACCAGAAACCCCGCGTCCAGCGGGAAGACGCGGCGGCGGCCGACGCGGTCCTCGAGCTCAACGGTCTGCTTTTCGACGCGCGTGACCGCCCCGACCCACCCGCCGTCTGTCAGTTCGACGACCAGGCCGGGTTCTGCATCCATCGTCGGGATGACGCGCGCCGCAGCCGCGGCTCGCGCCGATGCCAGCACATCGGATCCGTACCGGTCGGCCGGCTCAGACAAGGGCGAACGCGAAGAAGACGAACACCGCGATCCAGCCGACCAGCACCACGAGCAGGGTCGCGAGGGCGATCGGCCAGGCTCGCACTCGCCGGGCGAGCAACAGGACGGTCACCGCGGCACCGACGACGCCGAGCAGGGCGAGAATCGCGCCACCGCCGATCAGCGCGGCCGGATTGACCCATTGGCTGCCCGCAAAGGCTGCGATGAGGTCGAATACGGCTCCGATCAGATACGCGCCGAGTGAGAGCACGAGCAGCACGATCGACGACAGGATGTTCATCGGCTCGTGGCGCCCGAGTTGCTTGGCAACCGTCTGCGGCGTGTGGCTCTGCGTCGTCTGGGCGCTCGAGGTCTGGGCGCTCGAGGTTTGGCCACCCGATCCCGTGCTCATGCGGTCACCAGCGTTCCGATCTTCTCGCCGCGCAGAGCCTTGGTGATGTTGCCCGCCGGCTCCATGCCGAAGACGACCATCGGCATCCGGTTGTCCATGCACAGGCTGAATGCGGTCGAGTCGACCACCTTGAGGCCCTGCACCAGGGCGTCCTGATAGCTGAGTCTGTCGAGCTTCTTCGCGGTGGGGTCGGTGCGCGGATCGGCCGTGTAGACCCCGTCGACGCCGTTCTTGGCGACCAGCACCGCATCGGCGCCGATCTCGAGGGCGCGCTGGGCGCTCACCGTGTCTGTCGAGAAGTACGGCAGGCCCGCGCCTGCCCCGAAGATCACGATGCGGCCCTTCTCGAGGTGGCGCTCTGCGCGCAGCGGGATGTACGGCTCGGCCACCTGCGTCATGGCGATCGCCGATTGCACCCGGGGCTGCGCTCCAGCCTGCTCGAGGAAGTCCTGCAGGGCGAGCGCGTTCATGACGGTGCCGAGCATGCCCATGTAGTCAGCGCGACCGCGGTTCATGCCGCGTTGGCTGAGTTCCGCCCCGCGAAAGAAGTTGCCGCCGCCGACCACGACCGCGATCTCGACGCCGTCCGGATCGTTCGGCTCCTTGGGTGCCGCCTCGGCGATCTCGTTGGCGATGCCGCTGACGATGTCGGGGTTCACGCCGAGAGCTCCGCCCCCGAACGCCTCCCCCGACAATTTCAGAAGGACTCTGCGTCGGCGATCGGTCATGACGGTCCTCCTGCGGCGGGGGGCGGGCGGTGGCTCGATCCAGGCTAACCGGTCCGGCGGAGGGATGGGTCTCCTCGCCTGGGACAGCCCTATCGGTAGGGTCGGGAGGCATGACATCGACCGGACTCTGGATCGTCCTGCCCGGCTGATGCCCTGGCGGCAAGACGCCGGCTCGCGACCCGATTGCAGTCCACGGTCGTCGAGATCGACGCCGGGCACTTGTTTCCTGCGCTCTACGGTGAGCAGACGTCGGCGTTGATCCAGACGGCCGCCCCCGGCCAATAGGATCTCCACGAAAAAGCCAGGTCAATGCGGAATCATTCGTGCGAAGTCGTCGGAATCCCGCGACAGAAGGACGATTTCGCGCGAATCGACGCAGCTGTCTGAGACACGCCCCCTCTCGCCGAAGTCACGCGAACGGATCGGGGATGCGCGTCAGCTCGATGCTGTGCTGCCAGAGCTCGCGCCGCGCGACCGGGTCGAACGCCTGCTCGTGCGGCTGCGCCTCGCGCTGCCGGTCGTAGAAGCGGCCGGTCTTGCCGTCCAGATCGGAGTCGAGCGCGAGTCGCGCGGTCGCATCCACGCCTGCCTCGATCGTGTCGATCGGATCCACCCCGTTGCTCACGACCATCTTCGTGGGCATGTACGTCGAAGGATGCAGGCTGTTCACCGTGATCTCGCTGGCCGGCAGCTTGTGTGCCAACTCGATCCCGAACATGATCTGCGCCAGCTTCGACTGGTTGTACGCGCGCTGGCCCGTGTACCCGTGGGTGAGCATCAGGTCGCCAAAATCGAGGGCCTGCTGGCCAAGCGACGCCACCAGCACGATGCGCGCCGGCCCGTCCGCGGCCCGGAACGAACGCATCCGCGGGATCAGCCCCATCGTCAACCGGAAGCCCGCCAGATAGTTCACGGCGAACCGCAGCTCGTAGCCGTCTGCACTGACGCGGCGCTCGCGACCCTCAGGCTCTCCGCTGCCGATACCCGCGTTGTTGATAAGCACGTCGAGGCGGTCGGTCATGCCCGCGACATCCTCGGCGAGACGCGCAACCTCAGCCAAATCGGCAAGGTCGGCGCACACCGCGCGCGGGCGTTCGGCTCCGGATGCTGCGATCTCATCCGCCACCGTGGCGAGGCGTTCGGCGTCCCGCCCGTGCAAGATGAGCCGGGCGCCAGAGGACGCCAGGCGATCCGCCAGCGCCCGTCCGAGGCCGTCGGTGGCGCCGGTCAGCAGGATGACGGGCTGTTCGCGCACAATCTCACACTACCGACGTGACCCGGAGGCCGAGACGGCCTCCGGCGCTGGCACGGCCGCGGGCGAGGCCGCGAGCCTGCGGCGAAGGCCAGAAATGGCCTTCGCTCCCAGCTCCAGCGCGGGCGCCTTTCGGCGCTAGGCGCCGACCTTGAACCGTGCGAACCCGTCGATGACGAGCTTGGCCTCGTTGACGACCTTGTTGACGGTGACCTTGTTGTCGCGGGCGTAGTCCTGCTCGAGCAGGGCAACCTGCTTGAAGAACGCACCAACGCGGCCCTCGACGATCTTGGGCAGAGCCGCCTCGGGCTTGCCCTCTTCGCGGCTGATCTGCTCGACGATGCGGCGCTCGTTCTCGACCTCGGCCGGCGGAACGTCGTCGCGGGACAGGTAAACGGGGTCGGCGAACGAGATGTGCTGGGCGATGCTGCGCGCGGTCTCTGCGTCGTCGCCCGAGTACGCGAGCACCACGCCGATCTGCGGCGGCAAGTCTTTGCTCGTGCGGTGCAGGTAGATGGCGTAGTGGTCGGCGCTGAGCCGCACGATCCTGCGCAGTTCCACCTTCTCGCCGAGCGTGGCCGCCTGGTCTTCGATGAGGGAAGCGACAGTGCCGGTGCCCGCCTTGGTGGCGAGTGCGGCATCCACCGTCTCGGCTCCCGAGTCGGCGAGGGCCTGCGAGATGCTGTCGGCAAGCGCGACGAACTTTTCGTTCTTCGCGACGAAGTCGGTCTCGCAGGCGAGCTCGAACATCGTGACGGCGGTTGCGCTCTCGACGACGGCAACGAGGCCCTCGCTGGTGGAGCGGTCTGCACGCTTCGCGTTGCCCTTCGCTCCCTTGAGGCGCAGGATCTCGACGGCCTTCTCGATGTCGCCCTCGGCCTCGACCAGGGCGTTCTTCGTGTCGACCATGCCGGTGCCCAGGCGCTCGCGCAGGGTCTTGACGTCTTCCAGGCTGAAAGTGGCCATGGATCTGTTCCTTACTGGCTCGTAGTGAAGTGCGGGTGATTACTCGGCGGCGGGCTTCTTGGCCGCCGCGGGCTTCTTGGCCGCTGCTGGCTTCTCGGCCGCTGGCTTCTCTGCTGCGGCCTTCTCGGCCGCTGGCTTCTCTGCTGCGGCCTTCTCGGCTGCCGGCTTCTCGGCTGCCGGCTTCTTGGCGGCAGCTTTCGGGGCCTTGGGCGCTTCCTCGGTCGGCGGCGTCGGAACGGCCTCTTCGGCCTCGATCCGAGCCTCGGTCTCTTCGTCGGTCTCGGGGTGGTGGTGGATCACGACAGTCGGGTCGGCCAGCGCGGTTGCCTCGGCGAGCGCCGCAGCATCCGCGTCGTTCTCCTCGGTCGGCGTCTCGGCGGCGACGATCTCGGCGATCTCTTCGGCCTTGACCTCGGCAGTCGCGTCAGTCTGGTCGACCGCCTCGATGCGCTCGGCCGTGCTCTGCGGGGTCTCCGAGGCCTCGAGCAACTCGCGCTCCCAGTCGGCGAGCGGCTCGACGGCGCTGACGTTGCCGGCCTCTTCGGACTTCTGGTGACGCTGGATGAGGCCCTCGGCCACGGCATCCGCGATGATGCGGGTGAGCAGGCCCACCGAACGGATCGCGTCGTCGTTGCCCGGGATCGGGTACTGGAGCTCGTCGGGGTCTGCGTTGGTGTCGAGGATGCCGATGACCGGGATGCCGAGCTTGGTCGCCTCGTTCACCGCGAGGTGCTCCCGCTTGGCGTCGACGACCCAGACGGCCGACGGCGTCTTGGTGAGGTTGCGGATACCACCCAGCGTCTTGTGGAGCTTGACGAGCTCGCGCTTCTGGATGAGGAGCTCCTTCTTGGTGAAGCCCTTCGTGGTGTCGTCGAAGTCGATGTCTTCGAGCTCTTTCATGCGCGCCAGGCGCTTGGACACCGTCTGGAAGTTGGTGAGCAGTCCACCGAGCCAGCGCTGATTCACGTAGGGCTGGCCGACGCGGGTCGCCTGCTCCTGGATTGCTTCCTGCGCCTGCTTCTTGGTGCCGACGAAGAGGATGGTGCCGCCGTGGGCGACCGTCTCTTTGACGTAGTCGTACGTGGTGTCGATGTGCTTCAGCGACTGCTGCAGGTCGATGATGTGGCTGCCCGAACGCTCGGTCAGAATGAAGCGCTTCATCTTCGGGTTCCAGCGGCGGGTCTGGTGTCCGAAGTGGACGCCGCTGTCGAGCAGCTGGCGGATGGTGACGACGGCCA
>JBDSSQ010000007.1:0-79717 GCA_039928695.1 Pseudolysinimonas sp.
GAGCACCAAGACTTCTCACATTTCAGTTAGGAACACTCGTGGTTTACGCAATCGTGCGCGCCGGTGGGCGGCAGGAGAAGGTCGAGGTCGGCACGATCGTCGTCCTCGACCGCATCAAGGCCGACAAAGACGGCAACATCCAGCTCGCGCCGGTGCTGCTCGTCGACGGTGACACCATCACGCACGACGCCAAGGCGCTCGCGAAGGTGACCGTCACGGCCGAAGTCGTTGCCGATCTGCGCGGCCCCAAGATCATCATCCAGAAGTTCAAGAACAAGACCGGGTACAAGAAGCGCCAGGGTTTCCGCGCTGACCTGACCCGCGTTAAGATCACCGGCATCAAGTAGGGGCTGACACTCATGGCACACAAAAAGGGCGCGTCCTCGACCCGCAACGGTCGCGACTCGAACGCGCAGTACCTCGGCGTCAAGCGCTTCGGCGGCCAGGTCGTCAAGGCCGGCGAGATCATCGTCCGCCAGCGCGGCACGCACTTCCACCCGGGCGACAACGTCGGCCGCGGCGGTGACGACACCCTGTTCGCTCTCGCGGCGGGCGCTGTGCAGTTCGGTGCCAAGGGCGGCCGCAAGGTCGTCAACATCGTCCCGGCGGCCTAGCCCCGGCGCGATCACCTGCGTTGAAGGGCGAGCTTCGGCTCGCCCTTTTCGCATATCAGCAGCACTCTCGGCAGTACCAGCACCCCGAACAGCAGAACAGGAGATCTCATGGCGACATTCGTCGACCAGGTGACGCTCCATCTACGGGCCGGCAACGGCGGCAACGGCTGCGTCTCGGTCAAGCGCGAGAAGTTCAAACCGCTCGCCGGCCCCGACGGTGGCAACGGCGGACATGGCGGCGACATCATCCTGGTGGCCGACCCGCAGGTGACGACCCTGCTCGGCTACCACCGTGCACCGCATCGCTCGAGCGGCAACGGCGGCCCTGGCATGGGCGACCACCGAAGTGGATACGCCGGCGAGCCACTGGTGCTGCCGGTGCCCGTCGGCACCGTGGTGTCGTCTGCCGACGGCGAGGTGCTCATCGATTTCGATCAGCCGGGCCTCGAACTCGTCGTGGCGCCCGGCGGCCAGGGCGGGCTGGGTAACGCCGCCATGGCGACCACCAAACGCAAGGCGCCCGGATTCGCGCTGCTCGGCACCGAAGGCTGGTCTGGCGATGTGCGGCTCGAGCTGAAGACGGTGGCGGATGTCGCACTGGTCGGATACCCGAGCGCCGGCAAGTCGAGCCTGGTCGCCGCCATGAGTTCGGCAAAACCCAAGATCGCCGACTACCCGTTCACGACACTGCACCCCAACCTCGGGGTCGTCGAGTCGGGGGAAGTCCGTTACACCATCGCAGACGTGCCGGGTCTGATCGAGGGCGCGAGCGAGGGCAAGGGCCTCGGGCTGGAGTTCTTGCGTCACGTTGAGCGGTGCAGCGCCCTGCTGCACGTGCTCGATTGCGGCACGCTCGATCCCGGGCGTGATCCGATCAGTGATCTCGACGTGATCCTGGGCGAACTCGCCGCCTATCCGGTGCCAGAGGGCCAGACCCCGCTGCTCGAACGGCCGCAGTTGATCGCGCTCAACAAGATCGACGTGCCAGATGGCCGCGAACTCGCCGACTTCGTGAAGCCCGCCCTCGAGGAGCGCGGCTACCGGGTGTTCGAGATCTCCGCGGTGAGCCGCGAAGGGCTGCGCGACCTGTCGTTCGCGCTCGCCGAACTGGTGGTGGCCGACCGCGCCGTCAAGGCGGCGATCCCCGTGCAGCAGCGCATCGTCATCCGCCCCCGCGCGGTCAACGAGCCCGACTTCGTGATCAAGGTCGAGGGCGGCACCGAACCGCTGTACCGGGTGATCGGAGCCAAGCCCGAGCGCTGGCTTCAGCAGACCGACTTCACCAATGACGAGGCCGTCGGCTTCTTCGCAGACCGACTGGCCAAGTTGGGCGTTGAAGACGGCCTGTTCAAGGCGGGAGCCGTGCCAGGCTCGACCGTCATGATCGGGCCTGGCGCTGGCGTCGTCTTCGACTGGGAGCCCACGCTCACCTCCGCCGCCGAGCTGATCACCAGCCCGCGCGGCACCGACGCACGTTTCGACGACAACCGGCGCGCGACCCGCGGCCAGCGTCGCGAGGAATACTTCGAGCGGATGGATGCCAAGGCCGCCGCCCGCGCGGAACTCGCCGCCGAGCGCGAGGCGGGCATCTGGCGCGAAGATGCCGGCACCTGGGACAGCACCGGGGTGGACAGCACCGAAGTGCAGGCCACGGCTGACGACAAAACGGACGAGGCATGACCGACGCACCAGCCGAGACCCGACGGGCAGCGGTAGTCGGCGCCAAGCGGATCGTGGTGAAGGTCGGCTCGTCGTCGATCAGCGGAGTCAACGTCAACCAGATCGAGCCGCTCGTCGACGCACTCGCCGCAACGCACGCGCGGGGCGCAGAGGTCATCCTGGTGTCATCGGGCGCGATCGCCACCGGGATGCCATACCTCAAGCTCGACTCCCGGCCCACCGATCTCGCGACACAGCAGGCAGCAGCGGCCGTCGGTCAGAACGTGCTGATCTACCGCTACCAAGACAGCCTTGACCGCTTCAACATCGTCGCGGGGCAGGTGCTGCTCACCGCGGGGGACCTCGAGAACCCGACCCACCGCAGCAACGCGCAACGTGCCATGGAGCGGCTGCTCGGTCTGCGCATCCTGCCGATCGTCAACGAGAACGACACCGTCGCCACCCACGAGATCCGTTTCGGCGACAACGACCGCCTGGCCGCCCTGGTCAGTGAACTCATCGGCGCCGATCTGCTGGTGCTGCTCAGCGACGTCGACGCGCTGTACACGCGCCCGCCGCATGAGCCGGGCGCGCGGCCGATCGCGACCGTGCCGTTCAGCGACGACCTGTCGGGCGTCGAGCTCGGCGAGGTCGGGGCCGCGGGGGTTGGCACCGGGGGAGCAGGGACGAAGATCGCCGCGGCGAAGCTGGCGGCAGCATCCGGAACTCCCGTGCTGCTGGCGTCGACCGGCAACGTGGCCGCTGCCCTGGCCGGCAACGTGACCGGTACCTGGTTCGAGGCCGCGCGCGCTCCGCTTTAAGCGACAGCCATTTCTGGCTGTCGCGCGGCGCCAGCGCCGATGCCCGTCCCCGGCATCGGGTCACGTGCGCTGTGCCTCGCGTTCGACCTCGCGCTGCGCCGATGGCACGAGTGGCGTCGCGATCGCCGGAGCGAGAGCCACGAGGGCGAAGGCCAGTGGATATCCCACCAGCCCGATGAGCGCCCCCACCGTCGGCGCGACGATCGCCGCGCCGAGGAACTGCCCGGTGTTCTGCGCTCCGAGGGCTCGGCCCGACCAATGCGGTCCGGCAAACTCGGCGACCGAGGTGAAGGCGAGGCCGTTGTCGGCCACGCTGATGCAGCTCGCCAGCACGAAGCACACGGCCGCCGCGGCGCTCCAGTTCAGAGCGCCGGCCCCGGCCATCGCCAGCAGCGCAGCAATGCCCGCGACGGCCACCCAGCGCAGCGGCTGCAGCCTGCTGCCGACCCGGTCGCTGAGCACCCCCACCGCCATCCGCCCAAGCGCCCCGAGAAACTGCGACACCGCCACCAGGATGCCAGCGGCCAGGGTCGACCAGCCGAACCCCACGACGAACCACACCAGTCCGAAGGTCGAGAGAGCGAATTGCGGCACGACCAGGAGGACCGAGACCGCGTGGATGCGCCACAGCACGCTCGCTCGGTACGGGTTGTCGCTGACGCCATCGATGCGGACCCGTTCCGGACGAGGTGGGTCGACGATGAGGATGGCGCATGCCACAGCGCTGAGCAGAACAAGCACGAGGTCGAACACCAGTGCCGGCCGGACGGATCCCGCGGCGACCAGGGCAGGCACAACGAGAGCGGCAACCGCGACACCCAGGGGCTGGCAGGTCTGCCGAATGCCCATCGCGAGGCCACGCCGCTCTCGCGGGAACCAGCCGACGACGAGACGACCGCTCGCAGCGCTCACCGAGGCGGCTCCCAGCCCCGTCCCGACGAACGCGAACCCAAGGGCCAGATACCCGCTGACGGTCATCGCGATGCAGACCGCGACGGCCGTCATCGCCAGACCCACCACGAGCACCTTGCGTTCACCCCAGCGGTCGGCTGCAGCTCCCCATGCCACGGATGCCAGAACCATACCGAGGCTCGGTGCCGCCGCGAGCAGCCCGGCCTGCGCAAGCGAGACGTGTCGGACGGTGTGCAGAAGCGGGATGAGGAACGCCGGCGTGCTCAGCACCACGGTGACCGACGCCTGCGCGAACACGGCGATGGCGAGCATGAGCCACGGCCGTGGCGCTCGAACTCCGCGCGGGGCGGAGACGAGTGCTGTCGACACCCCAGCAAGCCTAGGCGGGCGAGCGCGCCCTAGAATCTGGCCATGGCCGAAACCCTGCTCGCCTCGCTCGACGACAAGCTGGATGCTGCCAGACGCGCATCCATCGTGCTGGCCACCACGGCATCCGGGCCCAAAGACGCGGGTCTCGAGGCGATCGCCGTAGCTGTCGAGAGCGGTGCCGCGCGGATCCTCCCTGCCAATGAACTCGACATCGCGAACGGCCGCGAGAACGGTTTGAGCGCCGGTCTGCAGGATCGCCTGCGGCTGGATGTCGCCCGTCTGCAGTCGCTAGCCGACGCCGTGCGCGCGATCGCCGTTCTGCCAGACCCGGTCGGCGAGGTGGTTCGCGGATCGACGCTGCCGAACGGCCTGCTGCTCAGCCAGGTGCGTGTGCCATTCGGGGTGATCGGTGCGATCTACGAAGCCCGACCCAATGTCACGATCGACATCGCGGCCCTCGCGCTCAAGAGCGGCAACGCCGTGGTGCTGCGCGGTGGCCGAGCGGCCGCCAACACCAATCGCGTGCTGGTCGAGCTGTTGCAGGAGGCACTCGAGAGCGTCGGGCTGCCGGCCGAATCCGTGCAGACCATCGACGAGTTCGGGCGCGAGGGCGGCACCGCCCTGATGCAGGCGCGCGGCAAGGTCGACGTCCTGATACCCCGCGGCAGCGCCGAGCTGATCGACAGCGTCGTGCGCGACTCCAAGGTCCCGGTGATCGAGACCGGCGCCGGCGTTGTGCACCTCTTGCTCGACGAGAGTGCCGACGAGCGGATGGCGGTCGACATCGCCGTCAACGCGAAAGTTCAGCGCCCCAGCGTCTGCAATGCGCTCGAAACGCTGCTGGTCGATGCCCGAGCCGCACAACGTCTGCTGCCCCCTGTTCTCAGGGCGCTGCGCGAGCAGGGCGTCACCCTGCACGCCGATGAGCGGGCTCGCGCAATCTTTCCCGACTCAATCGCCGCCGTCGACGAAGACTGGGCGACCGAGCACATGAGCCTCGAGCTCTCAGTTGCAGTCGTCGACGACCTGGATGCGGCACTCGCGCACATCCGCCGCTTCTCGACGCACCACACCGAGACGATCGTGACCAACGACCTGGGTCGGGCCGAGCGTTTTCTGGCCGAAGTGGATTCCGCGGTGGTCATGGTCAACGCCTCGACCCGATTCACCGATGGCGGCGAGTTCGGTTTCGGGGCCGAGGTGGGAATCTCGACGCAGAAGTTGCACGCACGCGGTCCGATGGGTCTGCCCGAGCTGACTAGCACGAAGTGGCTGGTGCGCGGGTCGGGGCAGATTCGCGGCTGAGTAGCCGACTAGGCTCGAATCCATGTCGCACCTGTATTCGCTTCTGACCGAAGCTGCTCCCGCACAGCTCGTCATGCCCAACTGGGCGTTCCCGGCCATTGCAGGGGCCTTCTTCCTGGTGGCCGCGCTGATCACGTGGAGCTACCGCGATGTGGCCAACCGTCACAGCGACAAGACCGGTGGCACTGCTGGCCACTCCGACGCCGGACACGGCCACCACTAGATCGCAGTGCGCGTGAGCGACGCCGCAGTGGTTGGGGCCGAGCGCCGACGTCGAGTCGGTGTCATGGGCGGAACCTTCGATCCCATCCACCACGGCCACCTGGTTGCCGCCAGCGAGGTGCAGCAGAGCTTCGATCTCGACGAGGTCATCTTCGTCCCCACGGGTGAGCCCTGGATGAAGAAGGGCGTGAGCCTGGCCGAGCACCGCTACTTGATGACGGTGATCGCCACCGCGTCGAATCCCCGGTTCACCACGAGCCGGGTCGACATCGACAGAGGCGGAATCACCTACACGATCGACACGCTGCGAGACCTGCGTTCGCAGCATCCGGATGCCGATCTTTTCTTCATCACCGGAGCCGATGCTGTGGCCCAGATTGTCGAGTGGAAAGACGTGGAAGAGCTCTGGGAACTCGCCCATTTCGTCGCCGTTTCGCGCCCTGGCCACTCGTTGAGCATTCGCGGTTTGCCAGAGCAAGGCGTAAGCTCTCTCGAGGTACCCGCTCTTGCGATCTCGTCAACGGATTGCAGAGAGCGAGTCGACCGGGGCTTCCCGGTGTGGTACTTGGTCCCCGACGGTGTTGTTCAGTACATCTCCAAGCATCGCCTCTACCGGAGTAGGACATGACAACATATCAGGAACCGCCGTTGCAGTCGCGACGCGCGGCACGGCAGAACGAACGAGCCGACGCCCCACCCGGCGGCAACACGGACCCGAATTCCGTGACCCAGGCCCCCGCATCGTCAGCCTCAGCATCGTCACCCGCCCCGTCGGCGCCTCCGGCTGCAGAGCCTCGCAACGCCGAGCCTCGCAACGCAGAGCCTCTCAACGCAGAGCCTCTCAACGCCGAGCCTCTCAACTACACGACGACCAGTCGTCCGCCGCTTCCGCAGTACGACGGGCAGAACCTCCGCCCCCGGCGCACCGCTGAAGCGCCGGGGCTTGCCGATCTGCCGCCGACCGAGGCGCTTCCTAGCCAGGACATCCCCTCGTATCGCCCCAAGGATTACAGCCCAGAGGGCCGTCGTTCGGTGACGCCGAACTGGGCTCCGTCGTATGACGGCACCGTCGACTTCCAGACGCAGAACCGCGATGAGGTGCTCGCGGGTGCCTCGTCGCACACTTACGTGCCCGAGGTTCCGGTTGCGGAGGGCGAGCACACCATGACCCGCCGCGAGTTGCGCGCGCTGCGTGAGGCGGAAGGGACCACCGCGGATCCCACGGATCAGGCACCCCTCGTGGAGCCGTATCCCACCGTCGCGCCCGCATCGGTCGCCCCCGTAGCTCCCGCCTTCATCGCGCCGAGTCCCGAACCGGTCAACCTCATTGCGCCGCCGCCGCTCGTGCCGCCGGCCCCTCAGGCCTCAACCCGTCTCGACTCGGCGCTCGCCGAGTTCGATGCGCTCGCCGCAGGGCGCGAGCCGGTTTTGCCGGCTCCGGATTCCCCGGCCCCGCTGCCCGGACGTCGCGCCGCCCAGCAGCCGCAGGAGCCGCTCGCGCAGGCGCCCCTCGTACAGGCGCCGCTCGCGCAGGAGCCGCTCGCGCAGGAGCCAGTCGCAGAGGTTCCGGTCGTGCAGCAGCCGCAGGTTCCGCTCGCGCCGGCTCCCGTCGCCCAGCAGCCGCAAGACTCTCTCTCGACCTTTGAGGCTCTCTTCGCCGACCAGTCGGTTGCTCAACCGGTAGCCGAGCCGGTCGCTGCTGAAGAGCCCGCTGCCTCTGCTGCTGCTCAGTTGCTCGCTCCGCCGGTGACTCCGCCGGTGGTCCCCGCGGCTTCGGAATCCGATCTCGCTCCGACCTGGACGCTCGACCCGCTGCTGTCAGCGCCAGCTCCCCAGGGCGCCCCAGCTCTAGCGCCGCCGCCGGCGAACTCGCCGGCACCGGCACCCTCGTTGACCTCGACGCCTTCCGGACCGGCGTCTGGACCGACCTCCGTCGGGCACTGGTCGACGCAGTCGGATATCGACGATGCCGAACAGGTCATCGAAACTACGATCTCGCGCAGCGTGGGTGCCGGCAGCGGCGCGATCACCACGAGCGCCCTCGTCTTGCCATCGGTTCCCACCGGCAGCATCTCGGGCCCGATGAGCGGCAACGGCGAGATCCTGCTGACCGGATCGATCTCACTTCCGCACAGCCTGTCGGCTACCGGGGCTCATCCTTCTCAGCTCGACGAGTCCGACATGGATCACCTGCTCGACCCTGGCGACCTTCAGGTCACTAACACCGGCTCCATGCCGGTGCGGGCGATCAGAGCCGTCAGCACCAACACCGCAAGCGGATCCATCATCGCCCCGACCAAGCAGGCGGGCGCGCGCGGATTCACCATACTGATCATTGCCGCGTCGGTGATGGCCGTTGTGGTCGTCGGTCTGCTGGTCGCCGGATTCGTTTCGGGCACACTCTGAGACCCGTGGCGAAACTCCTCGAAGGACATTGTGACGGCATCTGATCACGCGCGCGAACTCGTGCGCATCGCGGCCCTGGCCGCCGACTCCAAGCAGGCAGAAGATCTGGTGGCGCTCGACGTCTCGCAGCCGCTGCCGTTGACCGACATCTTTCTGCTGGCCAGTGGTCGAAACGAGCGCAATGTGCTCTCGATCGCCGCCGAGATAGAAGACAAGCTCAACGAAGCCGGCGTCAAGACGCTGCGCCGAGAGGGCCGAGCCGAAGGCCGTTGGGTGCTGCTCGATTTCGGCGACCTGGTCGTGCACGTTTTCCACGAGGAAGACCGGATGTACTACTCGCTCGAGCGACTCTGGAAAGACTGCCCGACCGTGCCGCTCGATCTGCCGGCGCCGGTTCAGGCCGAAGGCTGAGCCCCTCCGGGGATGTAGTAATCTAGTCCAGTTGCCCCGCGAGGGGTCACGGGTCTGTGGCGCAGTTGGTAGCGCACCTGCATGGCATGCAGGGGGTCAGGGGTTCGAATCCCCTCAGATCCACCCACCGCTCACGTCGAGCCACTCACCTCTGCTGACGCGAGACGCGATGCGTCTCGGGGTTCGAATCCCATCCGATCGCTATTGCGATGAATAGGGTTGATGTTTGCTGAAAGCGGGCTGGGCCTATAGTGATGCCCATGCGCCGAGCGATCGTTGTCGCAATGTTGCTGATCCTGGTTCTTTCCGGCTGTGCGCCCGGAAACTTCCACCCCAGCAAGCCGCCGAAGCCGTCGCCCGTCGGCGCGATTGTGGGCGACCCGGTCAGCGCAACGATCGGCGCCGCGGGTGGATCGATCACATCCGCCGACAAGCGCATCACCGTCACGATTCCTGCTGGGGCTCTCGCAGCTGATACCGCAATCGGCGTGCAGCCGATCGAGAACACCGACGCGGCCGGCTTCGGCATGGCTTATCGCCTGACGCCCGACGGGCAGAAGTTCGCCAAGCCCGTGACCGTGGCCTTCACCTACAGCAAGGATGACCTCGACAGCACCTATGCCGATTCCATGCGGATCGCGTTCCAAGACAAGGCGGGGCTGTGGGAGGTGCAGAAAACGAGAGTCGACAAGGCAACGAAGACCCTGACGATCACCTCGACGCACTTCACCGACTTCTCAGCGCTGGGCGGCATCCAGCTGTCCCCGGCAAGCAAGCGCCTCAAGTTAGGCCGCGCGCTCGAGCTCAAGCTCGTCGACTGCACTCTGGGCTTCGGCACGAAGGTCTACGTGTTGTACGCGTGCGATGACGCGTACGAGGGCGCTGGCGTCAGTGGTCTCGCCCTCGATACGTGGGCTGTCAACGGGGCTCCGGGCGGCACCACCGGGATCGGGTTGGTCACCGGCGGCGCGTTCGGCGCGACCTACAAGGCGCCGAAGTCCAAGCCGTCGGTAGGTTCGCACGTCGTCGTCAGTGTGACGGTCAACCCCGACAAGGGCAAGAACTTCCTGATTTCGAGCGATATCACTCTGCTCAGCGGGTACTACCTCGATGGGCACTTCTCCGAGACGCACTCGAATCTGGTCTGCGCGGGAGGTTTCTCGCAGGTAAGTGACTCATACGCCGCAGATATCGTGGCCGATGCCAGCGACGAGGGTTTCGTCGTGGTCGAGGACGCGAATGCCGACACCGCGTACACGCCAGTGGTCGTGCCTTTTGTCGGCGTCGGCACGGTGACATCGCCGCCCGAAATCTTCGACGTTCTCGCCGGAGTCGTCCAAACCAAGACGGGTTCTGACACGGTGACGGTGATCCTGAGCGGCGAGACGACGATCGGCGTGTGCTCCTTTGGAGCCCAGATCATCAGTGATGGCGCGACCAGGTCTCTCAAGATTCACATCCCGTTCGACATCACCGCCATTCCGCCGGGCGGCTCTATCAAGGTGAAGGCGACCGATAACGACGAGGTCGCCCAGAACTGGACCTGGACGATTACCGAGAAGTAGCGTTCAACGCATCCAGGGCTGGCAGCTGGCCGGCGACCAGTAGTGAGCGGGCTTGCGCGACAGGCACCCAGCGAGCCTCGTCGAACTCAGGAAAGGCTTGCATGACACCCGATCGCGGCGGCCACTCCAGTTCGAAGGTGTTGCTGCGCAGCTCGGCGAGCTCGAAGTCGGCCGCCTCGGCAATGAAGACCGTGACCGTCTTGCCGCTCGAATACCGGTAGGTGCCCAACTCGGCGTACGGCAGGTCGGGCGCGGGCACGCCGAGCTCTTCGGCGAACTCGCGCAGCGCAACGGCGAGATCGTCTTCGCCCGGCTCGGCCTCGCCCTTCGGGATCGACCAGGCATGCTCCTGTTTGCGCGCCCAGAACGGGCCGCCCATGTGGCCGAGCCAGACCTCGAGACCGGATGCCGTCATGCGGTACAGCAGGATGCCTGCGCTGTGCGTGGCCATGCCTCCATCCTTCCCGGAATACTCGGGGGAGTGGCCGTGTTCAAGTCGATACGTCTGCATGAATGAGGAGCGGTGATGGCGACGAAGACTGACACGAAACTTGTCGAACTGGGTCTAGATACCTTCGGTGACGTCGAGGTGGATGCCGCGGGCGCCCGCGTCCCGTACCCGCAGGTCATCCGCAACGTGGTCGAGCAGGCAGTGCTTGCCGACCAGGTCGGCGTCGACTTCTTCGGGATCGGAGAGCACCACCGCGACGACTTCGCGATCTCATCTCCCGAGGTCGTGCTCGCGGCGATCGCCAGCCGCACCGAGCGCATCCAACTGGGCACCGCGGTAACCGTGCTGAGTTCTGACGACCCGGTGCGGGTGTACGAGAAGTTCGCCACCCTGGATGCCGTCAGCAACGGTCGCGCCGAGATCATCCTGGGCCGCGGCTCGTTCACCGAGTCGTTCCCGCTGTTCGGGTTCAACCTGCAGGACTACGAGGTGCTGTTCGAAGAGAAGCTTGACCTGCTGGTGAAGCTGCTCGACGAAGGACCGGTCACCTGGTCGGGCACGATTCGACCGCCGTTGACCGAGCAGGAGGTCTATCCCAAGACGGCAAACCGCCTGAAGGCCTGGGTCGGAGTCGGCGGCAGCCCCGAGTCGGTGGTGCGCGCCGCCCGGCACGGTCTGCCCTTGGTGCTCGCGATCATCGGCGGCCAGCCCGCCCGGTTCGCCCCCTATGTCGACCTGTATCACCGCGCCCTTGCCCAACTGGACAAGCCGACCCTTCCGGTCGCTGTGCACTCGCCGGGGTTCGTCGCGGCGACCGACCAAGAGGCGGCCGACATCCTGTGGCCGCACCAAGAGACCATGATGAACAGGATCGGCAAGGAGCGCGGCTGGCCGCCCACCAATCGTGAACGGTTCGAGGGCGAGATCCACGAAGGTGCCCTGCACGTGGGCTCGCCCGAGACGGTCGCACAGAAGATCGCCGATACGGTTCGCACCCTCGGCATCCAGCGTTTCGATCTCAAATACACCAGCGGCACCGTTCCGCACGAGCAGTTGATGACGTCGATCGAGCTCTACGGCCGAGAGGTCATCCCGCGCGTTCGCGAGCTGCTTTCGTAGAATCGGGCCATGGTGGCTCTGCGCGCGGTGCTGTCGCGCGGCTGGCGTGGCGCCGCAGACGAGAGCGCATACCGCCAGCGAGCATGGGCCGGCGCTCAATTCTTCACCAGTCGCTGGCAGCACGGCGGCCTGACCATCGTGGTGAAGCGCTTTCCCGGTCGCCCCGAGATCGACCCCGCCGCCGAGCCACGCACCTTCGTGATGGTCCCGGGGCTGGGTGTGTCGTCGCGGTACTTCCAGCCGTTGGCGGCCGAACTGGCATGGCGCGGGCGCGTGTTCCTGGTCGACATGCCCGGCTACGGCGCTGCACCGAACCCGAGACGCGACGTGACGCTCGATGACCACGCGAGCGTGCTCGCCGCGTTCCTGCGCGAGTCGGGAATCGAACGGCCTGTGCTGGTCGGACATTCGATGGGCTGCGAGATCGTGGCGATCGTGGCGCAGCGGGATCCGGATGTCACCGACCGAATCGTCCTGATGGATCCCACGCTCGAGCCGCAAGCCCGCACCAGGGCTGCGGCGATCGGCCGCTTGCTGCGCGACTCGTTGCGCGAGACGCCCGTCGTCGTCGGAATCGCCGCGACCGACTACCTCATCAGGAGTTGGCCGCCCTATCTGTTCGCGCAATTGAGACACATGCTCGCCGACCGTCTCGAAGACCGGATGCGCGACCTGAGCGCGCCGGTCTTGGTCATCACCGGTGACCGCGACCCGGTCGCCCGGGTGGGGTGGGCCGAGACCCTCGCGGCCGAAGCGCCAGACGCCGAGTTCCGGATCGTGCGCGGGCCGCACGTGATCATGCACACCGATCCCGCGATGATCGCTCGGCACGTGGTGGCCTTCACCGACTCGGTGCGGACGTGAGCGACGCCGACGGCCGGGGCCTCACCCGCCGGCAGCACGCGGTGCGCCTGCTGGGCGACTATCCGAACGCGCTCCGGATCCGGATGCGTGCCGCTCGCGACTGGGCGGTGCCCGCCTCGTTCGCAGCCGGCCGATTGCGCCCGGTCGTGATCCTTCCCGGAATCTACGAGAGCTGGCATTACTTGCGACCGATCGCCGAGCAGCTCAACGCGGGCGGTCATCCCGTGCACGTCATTTCGACCCTCGGCCTGAATCGCGCCCCGATCCCGGCGACGGCGGCGCTCGTGCAGGTGCAATTGGTGCAGCGCGGCCTTGCTGGGGTGGCGATCGTGGCACACAGCAAGGGCGGCATCGTTGGCAAGCATGTGATGGCGCTCGACGACCGTGAGGGGCGGGTCGACCGGCTGATCGCGATCGCGTCGCCGTTCGGCGGTTCGGCGATGGCGAGGATCGCGCCGAACCCCGCACTGCGCGCCTTTCTGCCCAGCAATCCAGTCATCGCGAGTCTCGCGGCCGAACGCGCAGTGAACGCGCGCATCACCTCGATCTACCCCAGCTTCGATCCGCACATTCCCGAGGGCAGTGCGCTCGAGGGGGCGCGCAACATCGAACTGCCGGTGGTGGGACATTTCCGCATTCTGCTGCAGCCGGCCGTGATCGAGGCCGTGATCGAGGCCGTCGAGGCCTGAACGAGCACGAGGTCGATGGTCGGGGCTAGCGTGATTCCGTGACCAAGGAACAGCGGCTCGTCCTCGCCATCGCAATTCTCGCCTCACTCGTGTCGTTCCTCGACGGCACGATCGTCAATGTCGTGCTGCCTGCGATCCGGCGCGAGCTGCACGGCGGTCTCGAGGCCCAGCAGTGGATCGTGGATGCCTACCTGATCACCCTCGGTTCGCTGATCCTGGTCGCGGGTTCGGTGAGCGACGTCTACGGCCGGATCACGGTCATTCGCGTCGGACTGGTCGCCTTCGGCGTTGCGTCGCTCGCGATCGCCCTGTCGCCGAACGTCGAATTCCTGATTGCGGCGCGTGCCGTGCAGGGGATTGCGGGCGCGCTGCTGGTACCGAGTTCGCTCGCCCTGATCACCTCCAACTTCCGTGGCCCGGCCCAGGCCAAGGCGATCGGCACCTGGACGGGGATGACCACGATCGCGATGATCGCCGGGCCCGTGATCGGCGGTCTGTTCGCCGACAACCTGTCATGGCGGTACGCCTTCGTCATCAACGTGATCCCCATCGGCGTCACGCTGGTCTTGCTCAAGCTTCTCGGCCAGAAGGATGTGCGCGAGGCGGGCGTCTCGATCGACTACCTCGGCGCCGTTCTCTGCGGTCTCGGACTCGGCGGGGTGGTGTTCGCGCTCATCCAGCAGTCCAGCCTCGGCTGGAGCAGTCCGGCCATCTACCTGCCGCTCGCGGGCGGCCTCCTGGCGTTCGCCGGATTCCTGATCCGCCAGCGAGTCCACCCGAACCCGATGCTGCCGCTCAGCCTCTTCCGGGTGCGCAACTTCTGGACGGGCAACATCGCCACGGCGCTGATCTACGGTGCGCTCTCGCTGAACGGATTCGCGCTCGGCGTCTACCTGCAGCAGGGTGCGGGGCTGAAGGCGACCTGGGCAGCTCTGGCATCCATCCCGGTGACGTTCATGATGATCCTGTTCAGCTCGCGGGTCGGCGCTCTCTCGGGCAAGTACGGCCCTCGCCTGTTCATGACGATCGGGCCGATCATCGCGGGGGTGGGCGCCCTGTTGATGTTGCTCATCAACACTCCGTTCAACTACTGGTGGCAGGTGCTGCCGGGCATCCTGGTGTTCGGGCTCGGCGTGACGCTGACGGTGTCGCCCCTCACATCCGCGATCCTCGGGTCGATCGAGATGTCACGCTCGGGCATCGCGTCAGCGGTGAACAACGCCGTCTCACGCGTCGCGGGCCTGATCATCATCGCGATGCTCGCGGTGATCATCGGCGGCAGCCTCGACCTGAACGGCGTGCATCGCGCGATGATCGTGACGGCCGGGCTGCTGATCCTGGGCGGCGTTGTGTCGTTCCTCGGCATCCGCAATCCGGTGCACGAGAAGGATGCGCCTGAGGCTGACGCGGAGGTTGTCGGCGCGGCTTAGGAGTGCAGATCCGATTCGAGCAGCACGGTGCCGTCTCGCAGGGAGCGCACCTGCACCGAGGCAATGTCGGACACCGGCATTGAGGTGCCGGCGCTGAGGTTCACCGTGCTGTTGTTGGCGGCCGACCAACTCGACAGCTCACTCGCCTTCCCGTCTTTCTGCACGACCCACAGCGCGTAGTCCCAGCGCGTTCCATCCGGTGCCCCCGAGTCGACATCGCGGTAGTGGCAACTCATCTCGACCTTGGTTCCCCAGCCGACAGAGGTGAGCTTGACGTCCGCGCTGATCGGGCTGCTGACCACGTGCGACAGGGCGATGCTCAGGGTCGGATGCGGCGTTGCCGCGATCGAAACCGGGATCACGATGGCGGCCGCGACGACCGCAGCGGCGGCGAGACCGAGCAGCATGCGCGTTCGGCGGCGCGACCGACGTGTCGCGTCACGACGCTGGATCCTGGCGACCAGGTCCGCGGGCAGCGGCGCGATCGGCGCGCCCTGCTCGGCCAGCGGGTCGTCAGGCTGCTGCAGCACCTCGAATGCCCTGTCGGCATCCACGCGGGCGAGCAGGCCGGGAAGGCCGGACAACTCGGCGACAGACACCTGGCAGCGCTCGCAGGTCTCGAGATGGGTTTCAAACTCGCGGCGTTCGGCCGGCGAGAGCGACCCCAGAACGTATGCCGCGTCCCAGTCGGCGTAGTGGGCGTGACCGTTCGTCATCGCGTCACTCCCTTCTCTTGCAGCGCGAGCCGTAGCGCGCGCAGTCCGTAGTGCATCCGCGACTTGACGGTGCCTTCCGGAATGGCCAGTTCGCGGGCGACCTCGGCGATGCTGCGCCCGCCGTAGTATGCGTGCACGATGACGGCCCGGTGGTCGAAGCTCAGCGAACCGAGAGCCTCTTCGACGAGCAGCGACTCGAACAGCGCGTCGGTCTTGTCACGTTCCGCTCGCTCGGGCAACTCTTCCGTCGTGAACTCGTGACGCTTGCGCGCGCTTCGTACCTCGTCGATCACCAGATGCCGGGCGACCGTGAACATCCAGGCGCGGGTGCTCTCCGGTGGCTGGGCGAGGATCGCGGGGGACCGCCACGCGCGCAGCAGCGTCTCCTGCACCACGTCGTCGGCCCCCGCGTGATCCCCCGTGAGGTGCACGACATACCGCCAGAGCACGGCGGAATGCGCGTCGGCGAGTGCGCGCAGGGCTGCGGCCTCGTCCGCCTTCGCTTCATCTGCTGCCATCGCGCGCACCTCCCTCACCGGGTACAACGGCACGCAGGCCCGAGAGGTTCACGTCAGGCCAGCATCCGGGTGCCCGCGAGCACGAGCATGGCGACGTCGACGAGGGCCGCGACAATCACGAGACGGAACAGCCAGCGGCCCACCCCGCGTCTCATGGCGAGCACGAGCCCCGTGACCGCGATGAGCAGTGAGATCAGCAGCCCGACGATCGCGAAGATCGGGATGCCGCCATGTCCGTCCGCGACGCCGACCGCCACCGCGACGGCCCCGAGCAGCAGGGCGACCCAGGTGATCACGATCGATGGGCGCAGGCCAAGCCGATGCGGCAAGCCCCGGATGCCGGTACGCCGGTCATCGTCGAGATCTGGCAGCACGTTGGCGAAGTGCGCGGCAATGCCGAGCAGCGCGCCCGCGGCAAACACCCACCAGGCTGGAAGCACGGGAAGGGGCCGGGCGAGACTCGCGATCGACGGCAGCAGCCCGAAGCTGACCACATAAGGCAGCAGCGAGAGCGGCGAGTTCTTGAGCAGCGCGTTGTACGACCAGGCTGAGGCGAGGCTGACCGCATGCACCGCCGTGGCGACGAGGCCGAGGGGGAGCGTGAGCAGTATCGCGGCCGCCGCGGTGATGCATGCCGCCGCTCGCACCGTTCCGACGCCGATCTGCCCCAGTGCCACCGGCTTGTCTGTGCGACCGACGGCCCGATCGCGCTCGGCGTCGATCCAGTCGTTGGACAGCCCGACCGATGCCTGATCAAACAGCAGCGCCGCGCCGAGCACGACCACCCGCCAGGGCTCGAGGCCGACCGCGACACCCAGCAGCACCGCGACCACGGTGACGGCGAGGCCCGGCCCGGGATGGGTGGACCGCAGGAGCGCCGCGACCCGGCCCGATGCGCGCGTGCTGGCGGTCATGGGCTCAGCGTATTCGCGTGCAGGCTCGAGCCGGTCGGCATCCGTTAACGTATGGGGGGTCGTTTTTTTGAGAGGGTTCTCCATTTGGTCAAGCAAATTCGTCTGAATTTGATCTTCCACACGTCGGGACGGCACGACGCGGGCTGGAAGGCATTCGACGACGCGACCACCCTCGTCGATGACATCGACCATCAGATCATGCTCGCTCGGCTCGCCGAGGACGCGAAGTTCGACGCGATCTTCCTGCCCGACACCCACGCTGTGCTGGGCACCAGCTTTCTGCGCAAACCAAGACGCGGCTTGGATCCCATCATCCTGCTGTCGGCAATCGCGCGCGAGACGAAGCATCTCGGCTTGATCGGCACCCGGTCGGCACTGACGGGTCATCCCTACGTGGTGGCTCGGGACATGGCCACGCTGCAGCAGATCAGCAAGGGCCGAGCGGGCTGGAACATCGTGACGAGCCAGGAGGATCAGGCTCTGCAGGCCCTGGGTCTGCCGATCGACCAGAAGCTGGACCGCGCGACCCGGTACGAGCGGGCGGCGGAGTTCGTCGAGATCGTGACGGCCTTCTGGGACTCCTTCCCGAGGGAGGCCATCACGGCCGACAAGGAGAACGACGTCTACATCGACACCTCTCTCACCCGGGGAGTCGACTACCACGGCCAGCACTTCAGTTCGTCTGGCATCCTGCAACTACCAGGCAGGTACGAAGGCGATCGCCCGGTGATGTTCCAGGCCGGCGTCTCGAAGCAGAGCCGTGAGTTCGGTGCCAAGTACGCCGATGTGCTCTTCACCTCGCAGCCGGATATCGACCACGATCGGATCTTCTACGCGGAAGCGAAGGCGCATGCGGAGAAGTTCGGCCGCAATCCCGACCATCTTGTGGTGTGTCCGGGTCTCTACGCGGTCGTCGGCGACACTGAGGCGGACGCCCGCGAACGCAAGGCTCAGTTCGACGAGATGCTCGATCTCAACTTTCTGGTGAACAACCTCGCCAAGCAGCTGGGGCTGCCCGTCGAGGAGTTGGACCCGAACAAGGATCTTCCGTTCGAACTGTTCGAATCCATCCCGACCGACGACGAGGTCATCAACTACCGCCGAGGTGACATCGGGAGCGTGGCGAAGGCGAACGGCTTCACGGTCAAGCAGCTGGTCCACCACAACGTCAACCGTGGTCAGCGCGCGATCTTCGGGACACCGGAGCAGATCGCCGACAGCATCATCGATTGGATCGACACCGACGTCGCCGACGGGTTCAACATCAATGTCGATGTGCAGCCAGACGGACTGGAGCGCTTCAAGCGGGTGATCACCGAGCTTCAGAACCGGGGGCGGTACCACACCGACTACGAGCACACGAGTTTCCGCGCGAATTACGGCCTGCCGCCGGGCTGATCTCAGATCGGGGCTAGCGCGTGAGCTCGACCGGTTGCTCCAGGAACGCGCCGTAGCGCTTGGCCGCGGCGGCGATCCCGCTGCCCGCCGAGGCCGGGATGTCGTGCAGCGGCTCCAGGCCGATGTGCGCCTTCTTCGCACGCTGGGTGCGTCGCCACGACCCCACCACCTCGCCATTGATCACCACTGTGGAGAGGAACATGCCGTTACCGCCGGGCACGATCACCGCCGTGTCGGCGCCCGAGAGTGGCGCGCTCCGGTCCGAGTAGCCCAGCAGGTACTCGTCGAAGCCGGGGAGCAGGCGCACGGCCCGAGCCGCCGGCTCGAGACCGGGGCTGAGGTAGTAGCGCGTGCCCTCCACCTCGAGCTCGTCGAGCTGGTCGCGCGCGGCGGCGATTCCTGCGCGCGCATCGGTGAGAGTGAGGGATGACCACCAGGCGAAGTCCCGCTCGGTGGCCGGCCCGTGAGACAGGAAATACCGCAGGGCGAACTCGCGAAGAGCTTCGGCCCGCTCCGGCATCCGCGGGTTGGGCACCCGATGCTCCAGCAGAGCCCACTCGTGTTGCCCGACCAGCACGATGATCGACAACTGCGCCAGTTGACCCAGCAGATGCACGCCGCGCTGGCCAGCGGTCGACAGTCCGCCCTCCTGCCAGGCGGCGAACAGCTCGGGCCTCGAGATCGTCGCGCCGCCCGCCATCCTCTCGCGCGCGATCGACTCGGCCCGGTCGAACTGCGCCTGATCGAGCTCGAGTTGACGGCGCCGCCCCTCGGCGGATCGCACCATCCGCTCGCCGGTCAGCGACAGCATCCAGGGCAGGTCGTCTGCCGCGACGAAGTGCAGCGTGCCGCGCATCGGCCAGGAGCGCACGAAGGCGCCGGTCTCGTGCACCGCCTCGATGCTGCTGCGGGTTGAGGATGCCGTGCGGAGCCCGATCGCCCACAGTCCACCTGGATAGTCCTGGGCTTGCATCGCAAGCATTCCGCGCACCACGTGCGTCGGATCGTCTGGCGCTGGATCGCCGGCCGCCCGCACGATGCCTTGCGCCGCGAGGCGCAGCGCGGTCAGTCGACGGCGCGCCGGAGAGAAGTCACGATCTGGCACTCAGCCAGTATCGCGCTGGCGACCGACGTGAACGGCACCGACGCCGAACCGCGCAGCGGTCTCAGTTGTCGAGCGGAAGCGTCGGCAGCTGCACGTCGACCACGCTTGTTCCGACGCTGGGCGTCACAGACGCCTGTGCCGCGATCGGTGAGAGGGCGACGATGCCCAGCCCGGAAAGCACCATGATGCCGACGCCCAACGACACGCTCAGCACGCCGCGGCCCGGAGTCAGTTGCGCGGCGCGGTACTGACGCACCACCATCATCCCGATCGCGACGAGCGCGGTGACGCCGCCAGCGAGGATGACCGCAGCGATCAGACCGGAGTCGGGTGCAGACATTGGGGGGATGCCTTCAAGGTGGGGGGAACCGCATGGAGGAACGCGGCGATGAGGGAATGCTGTGCGGGAATGCGGCGTGGAAATGCTGTGCGGGAATGTGATGCGGAAAATCGGGGGATTCTCGTCGCTTGTCCGCCATAAGGAGGACACACTGACAACACCGAAAACCTAGCATCCCCCTCTCAGGGGGTCAACATCCGGGGCCGTCAGGCGTCACCGACCGCGAGCAGGCCGAGCGCTCGGAGTTGCTCGATCAGCCCGGCGCCGTCGTCTGCGTACAGCCACGGCACGTCATCGGGTCGGTGCTCGACGGCTTCACTGCGTCCGCCGGCCAGGACCGCCTCGCCGGGGGTGAGGCGCCGGATGGCGACCGCCGTGACGTTCTGCGGGTGAGCGGCCGCGAAATCCCGGTAGATGCGCTCGTCGTGCTGCCCGTCATCGCCGATCAGCAGCCAGCTGACGGTGGGAAACTCGCGGGCCAAGCGCTCCAGGCTGCTCGCCTTATGCTCCTGCCCATTGCGGAACCAGCGATCGTGAGTCGGCCCCCAGTCGGTGAGCAGCAGCGCGCCCCGGGGATAGACATTGCGCCCGAGAAACCGAGTCAGCGTGGGAACGACGTTCCAGGCGCCGGTGGACAAGTAGATGACCGGGGATCCGGGATGCTGCTGCCGCAACAGGGTGTAGAGCACCGCCATGCCGGCCACCGGCCGTCGAGCGTGCTCATCGAGCACGAAGGTGTTCCACGCGGCCAGGAACGGGCGGGGGAGTGTCGTGACCATCACCGTGTCGTCCACGTCAGACACGACCCCGAAGGTGACCTTGTCGTCGACCACGAACACCGGCGCCGCGACCTCCTCGCTCGCGATGCCCAGCGAGACGACCGTCCAACCCGGAGCGAGCTGGGCCGGAATCGCGGCATCCAGAACCCCGCCGCGATCGGACTGAATGGTGGTGCTCGTGCCGTCGATCACCACTTCAACGGGTGCGCCGCTCACCGGGATGCTCACGAAGCTGCGCCATCCGCGGAAACTCGCAACACGATCGGTCTCCGAGATTTTCGGTTTGCGAAGCACCACACGGCCGAGCACGCGAATCCAGCCCGTGGTGCCGTATCCGGTGAACGGGATCACGGTGGGGACCAGGCCACGACGGAGCCCGCGCCGCTGACGCATGCCATGCAGTCGGTCTTCGAGCCGCGAGAGCCAATGCGCCGCAGCCGTGGAGTCGACTCTCCTGACCATTTTCTCAGTGTGTCACGGCACGACGACAGGGCGGCACCCAGGGGGTAGGCGATAGAATCGCTGCGACCCGCCTCCGTGCGTGCCGTTGGAGTCCATGTGAGGAGAACCCGTGATTGACACCGTCGTGGCCCCGACTCGCACAGATAGCCTGGCGCCGATCCGCAACGAGCCGGTTCAGGCTCGAAGCACGGCGCGCCTTGCGGCGTTGCTGGATGCCGCGGCCCACGTGATCGACCAGATCGGCTACGAGCGCCTCACCACCGCGATGGTGGCCGAGAGAGCCGGCGCCTCGATCGGGACCGTCTACCGCTACTTCCCCGACCGCATCGCCGTGCTGCAGAGCCTGGCCGCGCGCAACGCCGAGCGCATCGGCGAGCAGGCGCTCTCTGAAATCAATGACCGTCGCCACGACACCTGGCGGTCCGCACTCGAGGCCGGATTCGACGTTTTCACTACCGCATTCCGAAGCGAGCCGGGTTTTGCGGCACTCCGCTTCGGCGACGTGCTCGACCTGCGCCCGATCACGGGCGTGCCCGCGTTGCGGGCGTTCTCGAACCGTGTCGCTGTCACGTTGGCGGAGCGCTTCAGGATGTCAGGGGGCGACGATGCCAGGCTCACCTTGGAATCCGTGCTCACGATCGCCGACGCGGTCGCGGCCGACGCCTTCCTTCGTGACCCGCATGGCGACGCCGTGATCCTGCGACACGCGATGTCTGCCGCGAATTCGCTTCTGAAGGAATACTTCCCCGCCTGAGTGCGCTGACCTCCCCAAAGCCTCTCAGCGCACTCGACTGAGTGGGACCTGGGACACCTCCACAATGACGGTGGCCCCGAATATTGTTCTGAAGTATCCGCGCGCCCGGAACGGCGTGCGCTCACCGAGGGGAACGCGTCGATGATCGAGTTCCGCGATGTCACGAAGACCTACCCAGACGGAACGCACGCGGTCCGCGAGTTCAGCCTGGTCATCCCGGCCAGACAGATCACTGTGCTAGTCGGCTCGTCGGGGTCAGGCAAGACGACCCTGATGCGAATGATCAACCGCATGGTCGACCCGACATCGGGCACCGTCGAGATCGACGGCCAAGACATCTCCCAGATCGAACCGGTGCAATTGCGCCGCGGCATCGGGTACGTCATGCAGAACTCCGGTCTGCTTCCGCACCACACCGTCGCTCAGAACATCGCCACCGTGCCGCGCTTGACGGGAGTGCCGAAAGCGGCAGCCCGCGCGCGCGCCCTTGAGTTGATGGATACGGTTGGGCTCGCGCGCAACCTCGCAGACCGCTACCCGAGCCAGCTTTCGGGCGGGCAACAGCAGCGGGTCGGGGTCGCACGTGGGCTGGCGGTGGATCCCAACATCCTGCTCATGGACGAGCCGTTCAGCGCCGTTGACCCGATCGTGCGCGACGAGCTGCAACAAGAGGTGCTGCGGCTGCAGGCCGAACTGGCCAAGACCATCGTCTTCGTCTCTCACGACATCGACGAGGCGTTCCTGCTCGGCGATCAGGTGATCGTGCTCGAGCAGGGTGGCCACATCGTGCAGCAGGGCACGCCAGAGCAGATCCTCGCGAAGCCGGCAAGCGACTTCGTCTCGACCTTCATCGGCGCAGACCGCGGCAAGCGACGACTCACCGTGTCGTCAACCCCCGCGCGCGGCAACGACCGCGTGCTGGTGGATGCCGGTGGCTACCCGGTCGGCGTCATCGCGGCGCCAGACGGGCGCCTGACGATCGGCAGCGCAAGCCCGAAGTCGCGCAGCGTCTCGAACAAGACGGACCAGGCGGGCGACGCCTGATGAACTGGGTATGGATCGGCAGCAACCTCGTACTGATCGGGGGGCGCATTCTGGAGCATCTGGCTCTGACCGCCCCACCGATCGTGATCGGGCTGTTGCTCTCCATACCCCTCGGCTACGCGGCCAGCCGCTCGAAGGTGGCTCGGTCGATCCTGCTGTCGGTGAGCGGCATCCTCTACACGATCCCGTCGATCGCGCTGTTGGTGTTGGTGCCCGTGGTGTTCGGCCTGACGATCTTGAATCCCCTCAACCTGGTGGGCGCGTTGACGATCTACGCGGTCGCGATCATGGTGCGCTCGGCGGCTGACGCCTTCGCCTCTGTGCCGAAAGATGTGCTCGCCTCGGCGACGGCCATCGGGTTCTCACGGTGGCAGCGGTTCTTCGTCGTCGAGTTGCCGCTGGCCGTCCCGGTGCTGCTTGCTGGGGTCCGGGTCGTCTCGGTGAGCACGGTGAGCATCGCCAGCGTCGGCGCGATCACTGGGATCGAGCAGCTGGGCTCCTTCTTCCTGGATGCGTTTCAGCGATCGTTCCTGACCGAAGCGATCGTGGGCATCGCCTCGATCTTGCTGATTGCCGCCGTCTACGACGTCATCCTCACCCGCGTCGGCCACGCGTTGACGCCGTGGAACCGCCAGCAGGGCGCGCGGATGGCTTCTGCAGGTGTCTACGGCGTCGCCGGCGCCGCCCCGGCGGGTGGCCAACTATGAACCTCTTCGGCGACGCGTTCGCCTGGATCTTCGCCAACTGGACGAGCGGCTCGAACGTCACCGGCCATGTGCTTGAGCATCTGGTCGTCAGCGCGGTCTGCGTGCTGATCGCGGTCGCGATCGCTCTGCCCATCGGGGTGGGCATCGGGCACACCGGTCGAGGCCGGAGCGCGGCGATTCTGATCAGCAACGGTGCTCGCGCGCTTCCGACGCTCGGCTTGCTGTCGATCCTCATTCTTCTAACCGGCGTCGGACTGCTTCCCATCGTGGTGGTGCTGGTCATTCTGGCCATTCCCCCGATGCTCGCGGGGGCGTATGCGGGGATCGAGTCGGTCGACCGTCAGACCATCGATGCGGCGCGCGCCCTGGGCATGACGGAGTGGCAGATCATCACGCGCGTTGAGATCCCTCTGGCCCTCCCGCTGCTGATCGGCGGCCTTCGGGCGACGGCGCTGCAGGTGATCGCGACGCTCGGCATCGCCAGCGCATTCGCGTTCGGCGGCCTCGGCATCTATCTGATCAACGGCGTGAACACGGCCGACTACACCCAACTGCTTGCGGGCGCGATCCTGATCACCGCGCTCGCCCTTATCGTCGATGGCGTCCTCGCCATCGCGCAACGGTTCGTAGTGCCGCACGGAGTCGCGCGCGGCCGCACGGATCCGAACGGTCCCCAGATCCGCACGCGGGCACGGCGCTCGCATGCTCTCCAGGAAGGTATGCAGTCATGAAGAGGCACTACAGAGGCATCATCGCGGGCGTCGCAGTCGCGGCCGCCGCCGCTCTTGCTCTCACCGGATGCTCGAGCCCCTCGTCGCTTGGAGGAGGCGGCAGCAGTGCGAGCAAGACGTCGGTCATCGTCGGTTCGGCCGCGTTCCCCGAGAACGAGACCCTCGCCTACGTCTTCGGACAGGCGCTCGCGGCCGACGGCATCACCGTTTCGTACAAGGTGAACATCGGGCAGCGCGCCGCGTACTTCGCGGCCCTGCAGAACGGCGAAATCGATGTGATCCCGGAATACGCGGGCAGCATCCTGTCGTATCTCGACAAGACCGCAAACGCCAAGTCGGGTGACGACGTGAAGACCGCGCTCGATGCGGCTCTGCCGAAGACCCTGACGGCGCTGGAGTTCTCGAAGGCAGCAGACTCCGACTCGCTCAACGTGACGTCGGACTTCGCGAAAACCAACAACCTGTCGTCGATCGCCGACTTGGCGAACGTCTCGGGCAACGTCATCGTGGCGGCCAACCCGGAGTTCCAGACTCGCCCCGATGGCCTTCCGGGCCTGCAGAGCGTCTACGGACTCACGAACCTGACGTTCCAGGCGATCAACGACAGCGGTGGCCCGGCGACGGCGAAGGCGCTGCAAGACAACACCGTGCAGGTGGCGGACATCTACTCGACGACGCCCTCGATCACCGACGACAAGTTCGTGACCCTCACCGACCCGAAGAACCTCTTCGCGTCGCAGCAGGTCGTGCCGATCGTCACCGCGAGCAAGGCGTCGAAGATCAGCGCGCTGCTGAACAAGATCTCGGCCAAGCTCACCACCAAGGATCTGCTCGCATTCAACAAGCGCACAGGCGGCGACGAGAAGGCCGACCCGAAGACGGTCGCGTCCGACTGGCTGAAGGCGAACGGCTTCACCAAGTAGTCGCAACGAACGAAGGGGTGGATGCCGCGGCATCCACCCCTTTTTCGTCGCCCGCGCCCAGCTCCCTTCGAGGTGTCCCAATTGGGACACCTCACACGTCGAGGTGTCCCAATTGGGACACCTCAGGGGCCGGGGGGCGGCGGCTCGTCGGGGTGCTCGTCTGCCCAGTGGCGCGCCTCACGGCGCTCGATCGCGCGCCGGATCAGCAGCACGGCCACGAAGAACACGATCACCACGGCGCCGAAGAGGTAGCCAGCCCAATGCAGCTGCGCTGACAGGTCGCGGTAGCCACCGGCCGCCAGGGTGCCAACGGTGACGTATGCCAGCGCCCAGAGGATGCAGGCGGGAGCCGTCCAGGCGATGAACCGCCGGTAGCGCCACTGCGTCATTCCGACGGTGAGCGGCACCAGCGCGTGCAGCACGGGCAGGAACCGTGAGGCGAACACGGCCAGCCCGCCTCGGCGCTCCAGATAGCGCTCCGCCCGCACCCAGTTGCCCTCGCCGAGCCGCTGCCCCAGCTTCGAGCGGCGGATCCGGTGGCCGAACCAACGTCCGAGAGTGAAGCCGACGCTCTCGCCGGCCAGCGATCCGATGATGACCGCCGCGAGCATCCCCACGTACTGAACCGGGTCGCTCACGCCCGTACTGGCCACGAGCACGATCGTGTCGCCCGGGATGATCAACCCGATCAGCACAGTGGTCTCGCAGAACATGCCGAGCGCGGCGAGCAGCGAACGGGTGATTGGGTCGACGTGCTGGACCGCGTCCAGAATCCAGCCGAGTGGGTCGATCACGCGGGCCCCGGGGCTGGTGCCGATTCCGGGGCCGATGTCGGTCGCGCGTGGGATGCGGCGGGCAGCGGTTTGCGCAACGCGTCAAGTCGGGCGCGCCAGCTGTCGAGCCGCCCGGGAAGCTCCGCCGTGACGGGACCGTCGACCCACCCGGTGACGATCCGGATGCCGTGCAGCGCATTGAGCGCCCACACCTCGCAGCCCTCGAGCGCCTCGGGAGTGACGGCGTCGTGGAGCACGTCGACTCCGGTCGCGGTCGCCAGCGCCAGCACGCTGCGCAGCGTCACCGAGTCGATGCGGGGTATTTCGATCGACGGAATGCAGAGCGCATCGCCGGTCCACCAGGCGATGGCCGTTGTGGAACCCTCGGCGACGAGGCCGCCAGCATCCACGAGCACTGCCTCGTCTGCGCCGAGCTGCTGTGCCTCGGTGCGCAGTCGGGTCATCGCCTCGAGGTCTGGACCCTTGATCCACGGCTCGGTTCTCGGGTCACGGCCGCGGAAGGTCGCGAGGGTGAGGGCGCGGTGTCGGGGCGGGGCGGGGCGCATCCGCAGAAGTAGTTCGGCGGCGTCGTGCTGCACCCGCAACTCGACCCGTGGAAACCACACGTCTGTTCGCGGAATGCTCGAGATCGCGGCATCCCAGAATGAGTCGAGATCCAGCGCCTCGGCCTCTGCGGCGCGTCCATGACGCTCGGCAATCTCAGCGACCGCGTCGAAGAACCGCGTGCGGTGCAGCCCGAGGGCGAGCGCCGTGCCCTCGCTCACCAGCCACGAATCGGCGGCGAGGATCGCCGCGGGGGCCACATCGCAATCGTCTCGGACGCCGAGCATGCCGCCCTGCCAGCGGTACGTCGTCGCCACGCTCATACGCTAAGGCTATGCAAGACACGGTTCCGCGGCGCACGATCGTCGGTGCATTCGACCCCGCCGCGGTGTTCGAGGCGCTGTTCGATGGCCGCGACGATGTGTTCTGGCTCGATAGTGGTCCGGATGGCATCAGCTATCTCGGCGAGGGCAGTCGCCTCGATGTGTCGGCCGACACGGTCTGGGACACCCTGCGCGCCGTCCCCGCGAGCGGTCACCTGGGGGTGGTGGGCTGGCTCGGATACGAGTTGCGAGCCGCCACGACGGGCGCGACCGTCGGCAGCGCCTCGCGATATCCGGATGCCGCGTTCCTCGCCGTCGACCGCGTGATCGCCATCGACACGGCGACGGGGGCCGCCGAGATCATCGGCGAGCCCAGCACCTGGTCAGACAGCCTGCGCGCTCTGGACGGGATCGCAGGTCCGGCCCCGGTGGCACCTGAGCCGGCTCGTGCGGTGTGGCACGACACCGACGACGAGTACCTGGACGCGATCGCCGCCTGTCAGGACGCGATCCGTGAGGGCGAGGCGTACCTGCTGTGCCTAACGAACGAGGCCGAGGTGGCGGGAACGTTCGACCCATTCCAGGTGCGTCTGAGACTGCGGTCGGCAAGCCCGAGCCACCACGGAGCGCTGATTCGGATCGGCGGCATCAGCATGCTGAGTTCGTCTCCCGAGCAGTTCTTGGTGGTCTCGCCGGACGGCGACGTGGCAACCAGGCCGATCAAGGGAACGCGGATGCGGGGCAAGAACCCCTCAGAGGACGCCGACCAGATCCATGCCTTGCGCGAGAGCGAGAAGGAGCGCGCCGAGAACCTGATGATCGTCGACCTGATGCGCAACGACCTCTCGCGCGTGTGCGAACTGGGCACGGTGACCGTGACCGAACTGCTTGAGGTGGAGAGCTACCCGCAGGTGCATCAGTTGGTCAGCACCGTCGTCGGCCACCTGCGGCCAGGGTTGACGGCGGTCGACGCCCTCGAGGCGGCGTTTCCTGCCGGCTCGATGACGGGCACGCCCAAGCTGCGGGCCACGCAGCTGCTCGATTCCTTGGAGCGGCGGGCGCGGGGGCTGTACTCCGGATGCTTCGGCTACCTGGCCGCAGACGGCCGGGCCGACTTCGCCATGACGATCCGCACGATCGTGCTCGACGCCGACGGCGCGACGGTCGGTGCCGGGGGTGGGATCACCGCGCTGTCGGTCCCCGGCGAAGAGCTGTTCGAGGTGAAGGTGAAGGCCAGGGCGCCGCTGGCGGCACTCGGCGCCTGACCGGGAACACCCGGGCGCTCGCGCCGGTTCGATACTGTGGATGCTTGGTTGCCGCGCCTGTCCACTCGGCCGCGACGGCATCCACAACCCAACGTGTATCGAATGAGAGCTCCGTGACTTCGCAAGGCAATTCTGTGCCCGATACCGCCGCCGGCGATGGCGACGGCGATGGCGAGCGCTACGACATCGACCGCATCCAGCAGAAGTGGCTGGCGCGGTGGGAGGCCGAGAAACCGTTCGAGGTTGACGCTGTGGCCTCGACCAAGCCGCGCAAGTACATCCTCGACATGTTCCCGTACCCGTCTGGCGACCTGCACATGGGGCACGCCGAGGCGTTCGCATACGGCGACATCGTCGCGCGCTACTGGCGTCAGCAGGGCTTCAACGTGCTGCATCCGATTGGCTGGGACTCGTTCGGCCTGCCCGCCGAGAACGCCGCCATCAAGCGCGGAACGGACCCCCGCGAGTGGACATACGCCAACATCGCGCAGCAGAAGAGCAGCTTCAAGCTCTATGGAAACAGCTTCGACTGGAGCCGTGAGCTGCACACCAGCGACCCCGAGTATTACAAGTGGAACCAGTGGCTGTTCCTGAAGCTGTACGAGAAGGGCTTGGCGTACCGCAAAGACAGCTGGGTCAACTGGGACCCGATCGATCAGACCGTTCTGGCCAACGAGCAGGTGCTGCCCGATGGCACGAGCGAGCGCTCAGGCGGGGTGGTCGTCAAGAAGAAGCTGACCCAGTGGTACTTCAAGATCACCGACTACGCCGACCGGCTGCTTGACGACCTGAACCAGCTCGAGGGCACCTGGCCCTCCAAGGTGATCGCCATGCAGCGCAACTGGATCGGCCGCTCGATCGGTGCAGATGTCGACTTCGTGATCGAGGGGCATCCCGACAAGGTGACGGTCTTCACGACCCGTCCTGACACGCTGTTCGGAGCGACCTTCATGGTGGTCGCGCCCGATTCCGAGCTGGCAGCCGAGCTGGCCGCGGCCTCCACGCCTGAGGTGCAGAAGGCGTTCGCCGACTACCTCGAGCAGGTGCAGAAGTCGACGGAGGTCGAGCGTCAGGATGCCGGCCGTGTGAAGACGGGCATTCCGCTCGAACGAACGGCGATCAACCCCGTCAACGGCGAGCGGATGCCGGTCTGGACCGCCGACTACGTGCTCGCCGATTACGGCCACGGCGCCGTGATGGCGGTGCCGGCGCACGACCAGCGCGACCTGGACTTCGCCATCACCTTCGGCCTCCCGGTGAAGGTAGTCGTCGACACCAACGCGCCGGTGACCGGGGCCATCCCGGTGATCACGCCCGAGATGCTCGACGCGCACGACGCGCCAGAGCTGGATCCGGCTGAGACCGGAGTGGCGCTGACCGGCGCTGGCCGCATGATCAACTCAGGGCCACTCGACGGACTCAGCAAGCAGAACGCGATCACCCGGGTCATCGAGCTGCTCGAGGCGGCGGGAACCGGTCGCGCCGCGAAGACCTACCGGCTGCGTGACTGGCTGATCTCTCGCCAGCGCTACTGGGGCACGCCCATTCCGATCCTGCACGCCGAAGACGGCTCGCTGCATCCGGTGCCCGAGAGCGAGTTGCCGGTGCGCCTGCCGAGCTCAGCCGGGCTGGACCTCAAGCCCAAGGGGCAAAGCCCGCTGGGGGCGGCATCCGACTGGGTCTCTGCCCATTTGGCCGACGGGACGCCGGCCAGGCGCGACCCCGACACGATGGACACCTTCGTCGACAGCTCGTGGTACTTCTTGCGCTTCCTCGCGCCGAACGATGACACGCGGGCGTTCGACCCGAAGATGGCCGAGAAGTGGGTTCCCGTCGACCAGTACGTGGGCGGTGTCGAGCACGCGATCCTGCACCTGCTGTACGCGCGCTTCATCACCAAGGTGCTGTTCGACCTGGGCTACCTGAGCTTCACCGAGCCGTTCAGCGCGGTGCTGAACCAGGGCATGGTGCTGATGGACGGCTCCAAGATGTCGAAGTCGAAGGGCAACCTGGTCGAGTTCGCGTCGGAGCTCGCTGCACACGGAGCCGACGCGCTGCGCCTGACGATGGCGTTCGCCGGGCCCCCGGAAGACGACATCGACTGGGCGGACGTCTCGCCCACCGGTTCAGCGAAATTCCTGGCCCGCGCCTGGCGAATCTCGGGTGAGGTCACCTCGGCGCCCGAGGTCGACTGGAAGGGCGGAGACGCCGCGCTACGCCGCCAGACCCACCGACTGCTGGCCGACGCCCCCGGCCTGCTCGAGGCGTTCAAGTTCAACGTCGTCGTTGCCCGGTTGATGGAGCTGGTCAACCTGATCCGCAAGACCATCGACTCGGGGCCGGGTGACGGCGATCCCGCGGTGCGCGAGGCGATCGAGGTCGTCGCGGTGCTGCTGTCGTTGTTCGCGCCGTATACCGCCGAAGACATGTGGGAGCGGCTCGGCTACCCGCCGAGCGTGGCGTTCGCCGGGCTGCGCAAGCCCGATCCGACCCTGCTGGTCGAGGACTCGATCACCGCCATCGTGCAGGTCGACGGCAAGGTGCGCGATCGGCTCGAGGTGGCTCCGACGATTTCGGCTGACGCTCTCGAGAAGCTGGCACGGGCGTCGGATGCCGTCGTGCGCTCGATCGGCGACCGCGAGATCGTCAACGTGATCGTGAAGGCTCCGCGCGTCGTCAACATCGCGACGAAGGGCTAGCTGCTCACAGCCGGCGAGCTGCCGCCCCGCGCGGTGGAGGTTGCTGCCTAGCCTTCGGGCATGAGTTCGGCTCCGACTCCCGACGCGCGCCGCGCCCGCGTGCGGGTGGGAGTCGGGGCCGCGCTCATCCTGGTTCTGGTCGGGCTCGCCTGCGCGGTGTTCATCACCGCAATCACGCCGCACGGGGCGTCGTCGGTGGTGGCGCCGTCCGCGTTGCCGTCGGCATCAGCGTCGTCGGGCGCGTCGCCCGGCTCGACCGGCGCCGTGATCTACGTGCACATTCTCGGCCAGGTCAACGATCCCGGTCTCTACGCTCTGCACGACGGTGACCGAGCGGTGGATGTCGTGGCCGCGGCGGGCGGCCTCACCCCGTCGGCCGACCCTGCGGCCCTCAATCTTGCGCGCTTCTTGAGCGACGGCGAGCAGATTATCGTGCCGGCGGTCGGGCAGACCGTGCCCTCTGCGGGCGGCGCCGCAGGCGGCACGGCGATCCCTGGAAAGGTGAACATCAACACGGCAGACGAACCGACACTTGAGACACTGCCGCGCGTTGGCCCGGCGATGGCGGCGCGCATCCTGGCCTGGCGGGCCGCGAATGGGCGCTTCACCGCCGTCGAAGACCTGATGAGCGTCTCGGGCATCGGCGAGAAGACCTTCGAGGGGCTCAAAGACCTCGTGACAACGTGACCGCGGCTGGTCCGGCTGTCGCCGACCTGCGGCTGCTGCCGGTTGCGGCTACGGCATGGCTCGGGGCCGGAATCGCCGTCGCGGCCCCAGGGCCGGGCTGGGCGCTCGGGGTTGGCGTCGGGCTCTGGGTTCTCACCGCGGTGCTCGCTGTCGCGCGGTTGCCCGGATCGTGGCGCGGCCTGGTCGTGCTCGCGCTGGCCGGGGGAGCCTTGGCAGTCACCACGGTCGCCGGGCAAGCCGGCGTTCGATCGCCGCCGGTGCTGAACGAGGCCGCGCATGCAGGCCGCACGGTCGAGCTCGTCGTCGCCGTGTCGGGTCGTTCGGCCGCTGCACGCATTCCGGGAACGGCCGAGTCGGCACGGATCGCCGGCACGACCGTCAGCCTCGCCGCCCCTGTTCTGCTGTTCGGGCAGCCGGGTGATGACGCCATCCGCGGCGCCCAGATCGGCAGCCTGCTGCGAGTGACCGGCACCTTGCAGGCGGCAGATCCCGGCGAGGATGTCGCGTACCTGTTCTTCGTTCGCGGCGACGCCGAGCGGGCTGGTGCCCCGCCACCGCTCCTGGCCGCGGCCGATGCCGTGCGACGCGACTTTCGCAAGGCAGCATCCGGATTGCCTGGCGACGGGGGAGCGCTGTTGCCCGGCCTGGCGATCGGCGACACGAGTTCGGTGAGCGCGACGCTCGGCGACGCCATGAAGACGGCCAGCCTGAGCCATCTCACCGCCGTCTCGGGGGCGAACTGCGCCATCGTGGTCGGCCT
This sequence comes from Pseudolysinimonas sp., assembly GCA_039928695.1. GTDB lineage: Bacteria > Actinomycetota > Actinomycetes > Actinomycetales > Microbacteriaceae > Lysinimonas. The sequence continues at coordinate 32,300 of JBDSSQ010000007.1, forward strand.
GGCGCTTGCGCTCGGCGCCGCCGCCGGTCTGCCGCGGCTGGTCCGGCTCGGGATCGCGGCCCTTGTGCTCGCGGGCTTCGTGGTTGTCGTGACCCCCGAGCCCAGCGTGATCCGCGCCGCGGTGATGGCAGTGGTCGCCCTCATCGCCCTGGCGACCGGGCGTGCAGCACGCGGGCTCCCGCTGCTCTGCGTCGCCGTTGTGGTTCTGCTGACGCTGAACCCTTGGCTGGCGCGAAGCTACGGGTTCGCGCTGTCTGTGCTCGCCACCGCCGGTCTGCTGCTGCTGGCGCGGCCGCTAGCCGACGTGATGTCCCGGTGGCTGCCACGGGGGCTCGCCCTCGTGCTCGCCGTCCCGTTGGCGGCTCAACTCGCCTGCCAGCCCGTGTTGCTGATGTTGAACCCCTCGCTGCCTCTCTACGGTGTCGCCGCCAACCTGCTGGCCGAACCAGCGGCGGCACCGGTCACGGTGCTCGGGCTGGTCGCCTGTGTTGCGGCACCGGTGTTCCCGCCCCTGGCGACAGTGGTTTCGGCGGTGGCCTGGCTCCCCGCGAGTTGGATCGCAGCGGTCGCGACCTTCTTCGCCGGCCTGCCCGGCGCGCGGGCGCCCTGGCCGACTGGCGTGGTCGGCATCCTGTTGCTGACCGCGCTCACGGTCGCGGGGCTGATCGCCGCGCTGGGCGGAGTGCCGCCGCGAGTGACACGAGCCGCCAGGGCGGCACTCGTGGTCGCATTCGTCGGCTATCTCGCGACACTCGGGGGATCGCAACTGGTCGAGAACGCCACCCGGCCTGCCGACTGGCAGTTCGCGCTCTGCGACGTCGGACAGGGCGACGCGACGGTCATTCGAAGTCAGGGGATCATCGCTCTCGACGACACCGGGCGCGAGCCCGCCCTTCTGCAGCACTGCCTCGACGAGCTGGGGATCACCCACATCGACTTGCTCGTTCTCACCCACTACGACCTGGACCACGTCGGCGGCGTCTCGGCGGTCTACGGAAAGGTCGACCGGGCGCTGATCGGCCCTCCGAGCGATCCCGGTGACGCCCGGATCGCCTCCGACCTGCGCGCGAACGGTGCCGAGGTCGACCAAGTGAGCAGGGGCGAATCGGGGATGCTCGGCGAACTGCGCTGGGACGTGCTGTGGCCGCCGCCGCGCGGCGTCGAGCCCGGCAATCCGGCGAGCGTCGCGATTCAGGTCACGGGCGCTGGTGCGTGCGCGAAGGGATGTCTCAGCGGCATCCTGCTCGGAGACCTGGGCGAAGACTCCCAGGCGCGCCTGCTCGGCACCGGGCTGGTCAGTCACGTCGATGTCGTCAAGGTCGCTCACCACGGCTCCGCCGACCAGTCGCCGCGGCTCTACGAGGCGCTGCACGCCACTGTGGGGCTGATCGGCGTCGGTGCTGGAAACGACTACGGGCACCCGACTTCGAAGTTGCTCGGCATTCTGGCGGCAGTTGGAACTCGGCCGTTGCGCACCGATCTCGACGGGCTCACGCTTGTCGCTCCGGGAGCCCGGCCGGGCGACATCCGGGTCTGGACCGAGAAGCCCGAAGACGTGGTGCGCGATGGCGAACTCACCGGGGCAGGGACGCTCGCGACGCCGACGCCGACGCCGACGTCCGCTCGCACGCCCGCGCCGGTCGGCGGGCCCGGATAGTCTGACGGTGACGTCGACGGCTCCGTCGAACGGTGCGACGAAGGGACAGGGATGGCGCGACCCACCGGCAGGCCGACGGCCGCCGCGAAGGCGACGATCCCGCAGCTCGCCTGGGATGCGGTGCGCCCCGCGCCCGTCGTGCTCGTCAGCGGCACCGAGACGGTGCTGGCCGACCGCGCGATCCGGCAATTGCGCGACATTCTCAAGGCCGAAGATCCCTCTCTCGAGGTCTCCGACATCGACGCAGGCAGCTACCCTCCGGGCGAGCTGATCACACTCGCGAGCCCGAGCCTGTTCGGTGAACCCCGATTGCTCCGCGTCGAGAACGTCGAGAAGAGCAGTGATGCCTTTCTTGAGGAGGCGCTCGCCTACCTCGAGTCGCCAGCCGATGACACCTACCTGGTGCTGCGGCACGCCGGTGGAGTGCGGGGCAAGAAGCTGCTCGACGCGGTCCGCGCCGGAGCGGGCGGCGGCATCGAGATCGTCTGCGCAGAGCTGAAGCGCGACAGCGACAAGTTCGACTTCGTGGCCGCCGAGTTCGCCGCCGCACGTCGACGCATCTCTGGGGGAGCGCAGCGCGCACTGGTCGCGGCCTTCAGCGACGATCTGGCCGAGCTCGCCGCCGCGTGTCAGCAATTGCTCGCCGACGCAAGCGACGAGATCACCGAGGCGATCGTCGATCGCTACTACGCGGGCCGGGTCGAGACGACCGCCTTCGCCGTCGCGGATGCCGCCATCGCCGGCCGCCACGGAGAAGCGCTCGGTCTGCTGCGACACGCGCTCGCATCCGGAGCCGATCCGGTGCCGATGGTCGCCGCCTTCGCCAGCAAGGTGCGCACCATGGCCAAGCTCTCGGGCCAGCGTGGCAGTTCGGGCGAGCTTGCCTCTCGCTTCGGTTTAGCTCCCTGGCAGGTCGACCGCGCACGTGGTGACTTGCAGGGCTGGACGGATGCCGGCCTCGGCCGCGCGATCGAGGCCCTGGCCGCGACCGATGCGCAGGTCAAGGGCGGCGGTCGCGATCCCGTTTACGCGCTCGAGAAGATGGTCGAGTCGATCGCGTCCCGGGGCGAGCGCTAGAAACGACGAAGGCCCCCTCCGAACGGAGGGAGCCTTCGATGTCGGTGGGGCTACAGCGCTGCGACCTTCTTGGCGATCGCGCTCTTCTTGTTGGCGGCCTGGTTGGCGTGGATGACGCCCTTCGAGGTGGCCTTGTCGAGCTTCTTGGTCGCGAGGCGCAGGGCCGCGTCGGCCTGCTTCTTGTCGCCGGCCGCGATCGCGGTGTGGGTTGCGCGAATGGCGGTCTTGAGCTCGCTCTTGACGGCCTTGTTGCGCTCCTGCGCCTTCTTATTGGTGCCGATGCGCTTGATCTGCGACTTGATATTCGCCATGAATCGTCTGTCTTTCGTTGCGTGGAAGGTGGATGTTGCCGGGTGGGCGATAGAGGGGCGCCTCCGGCCAATCGCGTGGTGGGAAACCACACGCAAACCAACGGGCAACGTTACCAGGTCCTGGATACCCGGGCAATCACAGCCTGCCCGACGTTAGCCTGAGCCATGCCCTCGATTGCCGCACACATTCCGTCGGTGCCCGGCTCGGGCATCCGTCGCATCTACGAGATCGCGGCAGAGCTCGATGGGGTGATCTCGCTGGGCGTCGGCGAGCCCGACGTGCCGATCGCACCGCACATCGCCGCGGCGGCGAAGGCGGCGTGGGACAGGGATGACACGAACTACAACCCCAACGGCGGCATCCTGACGTTGCGACGCGCGATCGTCGACAAACTGGCCGCCGAGAACGGCATCGCCGTCGAGGTAGAGCAGGTCTGGGTGACAAGCGGCGGCACGCAGGCGGTGCACCTGGCGATGCAACTACTGCTCGCCGCCGGCGATGAGGTGTTGGTGCCCGACCCGGGCTACACGATCTTCCCCATGAACGCGCGAATGCTCGACGCGCATCCCGTTGCGTATTCGCTCACGCCCGAGCGCAACTTCCGGCCCAGCATCGACGAACTCGAGGCGCTTGTCACGCCGCGAACCAGGATGCTGATCGTCAACTCGCCGTCGAATCCGCTGGGCGCGGTCTTTCCCCGAGAGGTGCTCGAAGACCTGCTCGCCTTCGCCAGGCGCCACGACCTTTGGATCCTCAGCGACGAGGTCTACGAACGCTTCGTCTGGGGGCAACCCCACATCAGCCTCGCGGCGCTCGAGGCCGAGTCGAACACGTCGGATGCCGGTGGCGGCATCGAGCGGGTGTTCAGCGTGTTCTCGTTCTCGAAGACCTATGCGATGACCGGCATACGGGTCGGATACCTAGTGACGCCACCCGGTCTCGCGGCGACGATGCGCACGTTGCAGGAGGCGTCGATCAGTTGCGTCGCGATGCCGAACCAGTTCGCGGCTCTGGCCGCGCTCCAGGGGGAGCAGTCGCACGTGGCCGACGCTGCGGCCCACTACCGCGCGAACTACCTGACCGCCGCCGCCGCGCTGACGGCACGCGGCATCCGGTATCTCGAACCGACCGGCGCCTTCTACCTGTGGGTGGATGTCTCGCACGCAAGCGACGGCGACGTGGCGGCCTGGGCCGAGCACCTGCTGCTGCACGAGCGAGTGGCGGTGGCACCCGGCAGCGCCTTCGGGCGCTCCGGCGAGGGCTGGATCCGGTTGTGCCTTGCCGCGACGGAATCTGACCTGCTTGCCGGGGTCGCCAAGCTGCCTGATGGACCGGGCGTCCGCGGTTAGGACGACCGGATCAGCTGGTGCGCGAGCGTCTGCGCGTCGCGATCACTGCCAGCAAGAAGCCCCCGACGAGGCAGCCCGTGGCGATCAGCAACGGCGTGACCGGGGCCACGCCGGTAGCAGCGAGCGTCGGCGCCGTCGCGGTGAAGTCGAAGCTCTGCGGATTCGGTACAGATCCCGCGAACTCCAAGGTGTATGCCCCAGGAACCGCAGTGGGATCCCAGTGGCTGAACGTGATCGATCCGATCGAGTCGGCAGTGAGCGTCGTCAGGAGGCTGAACGGTCCGCCCAGCTTGCTGTAACCGACATCCACGCCCGAGTTGGGGAGGAATCCATTGGTCGTGATCGTCACGCCCGGAGACGTCTGATAGCTGGCCACCGGGATCGTGGTCGGCGCCGTGAAGACCGGCTGCGGCGTGAAGATGTACTGCGTGCCCAGGATGTCGGCGTCGCGGTAGGTGTCGGCGTTCGGCGTGTAGAGCTCGACCGCGAAGAAGGTGGCGGCCGAGAAGGTCAGGTCCGCGGCGAGCTGAGCGTCGAAGTTGGCGAGGGTCGCCGGCGTGTTGTTGGTAATCGAGCCGATGGTCGTGTTCGACTCCCAGACGGCGCCGGTGTCGGCGAAGTCGGTACCAGGCGACGTGCGGAAGATGACGACCAGGGCGGAGACTCCGTCCTTGAACAGATCGAACTCCGGATATTCACCGCCCGCGACGCTGGTGTCGAACGTGATCGGGTCTGGCGAAGAAATGTCCTCGAGGGCAGAACCGGTGGTGGCGTCCTTGGCCGTGCTGAAGGCGTACTGCAGGTGGGATCCGGCGGTGACCGCGAGCCCAGACAGCCCGCTGGTCGCCGTGCCGGCCTCGATGCTCCAACCGGGGGTGCCAGGCGTCGGAGTCACGGCGATATCGGTCGCGGTCACGTAGGTCACGCCAGGCGTGGCGGCCGATGCGGCTCCGGCAAGACCGAGCGAGGAAGCCGCCACGAGAGCGAGAGCGGCGGCTGCCGCCAGCGGGCGAGAAAGCTTCACGGCTGGTCCTTTTCGGAATCGGGATGAACGCCCGCACAACGAACTGACGTCGCCTCAAACATAGGGGAAGTCAGCCCGAATCTCTGCATCTGTCAGGACGGGTCCCGGGTCGGCGGGGCCTCTGCGCTCATGGGAGAATGGCCCGTCATGTCTCCGCGCGCGCTGAACTCTCTCCAGCCGGCGTCGACCGACCCCGCCAAGATCCGCAATTTCTGCATCATCGCCCACATCGACCACGGCAAATCGACGCTCGCCGACCGCATGCTCGGCATCACCGGGGTGGTGAGCGATCGCGACATGCGCGCTCAGTATCTCGACCGCATGGACATCGAACGCGAACGCGGCATCACGATCAAGAGCCAGGCAGTGCGCATGCCATGGGCCCTCAACGGCGAGACCTTCGCCCTGAACATGATCGACACCCCCGGGCACGTCGACTTCACCTACGAGGTCTCGCGATCTCTGGCAGCCTGCGAGGGCGCGATCCTGCTGGTGGATGCCGCCCAAGGCATCGAAGCCCAGACGCTCGCCAACCTGTACCTGGCCCTCGAGAACGACCTCACGATCATCCCCGTGCTGAACAAGATCGACCTGCCCGCCGCGGAGCCCGACAAGTATGCGAAAGAGCTCGCCAGCCTGATCGGCGGCGACCCCGCCGATGTGCTGCGCGTGAGTGGCAAGACCGGCCAGGGCGTGACCGAGTTGCTCGATCGCGTCGTCGAGCTGATCCCGGCGCCGCAGGGCGACCCGAAGGCGCCCGCCCGCGCCATGATCTTCGACTCGGTCTACGACACTTACCGCGGGGTCATCACCTACGTGCGCATGATCGACGGCAAGCTGAGCCCGCGCGAGCGCATCCAGATGATGTCGACCAAGGCCATCCACGAGCTTCTCGAGATCGGGGTGAGTTCGCCCGAGCCGACCCCGACCAAGGGTCTCGGCGTGGGTGAGGTGGGCTACCTGATCACCGGCGTGAAAGACGTGCGCCAGTCGAAGGTCGGCGACACCGTCACCAACGCGGCCAAGCCGTCGACGAAGGCGCTGCCGGGCTACACCGACCCCAAGCCGATGGTGTTCTCGGGGCTGTATCCGATCGATGGCAGCGACTACCCAGTTCTGCGCGAGGCCCTCGACAAGTTGAAATTGTCGGATGCCTCGCTCAACTACGAGCCCGAGACATCCGTCGCCCTCGGTTTCGGGTTCCGGTGCGGATTTCTCGGACTGCTGCACCTCGAGATCGTGACGGAGCGCCTGGAGCGCGAGTTCGGCCTCGACCTGATCGCGACCGCCCCGTCGGTGCCCTACGAGGTGACGACGGAAGACAAGAAGCACTACACGGTCACCAACCCGAGCGAGTTTCCGACCGGCACCAAGATCGCCAGTGTCAGCGAGCCGATGGTGAAGGCCGCGATCCTCGCACCGAAGGACTACGTCGGCACGATCATGGAACTCTGCCAGAGCAAACGTGGCAACCTGCTCGGCATGGAGTACCTCGGCGAAGACCGGGTCGAGATCCGCTATTCGATGCCGCTCGGCGAGATCGTCTTCGACTTCTTCGACCAGCTCAAGAGCAAGACCGCCGGCTACGCATCGCTCGACTACGAACCGAGCGGCGAACAGGATGCCGACCTAGTCAAGGTCGACATCTTGCTGCAGGGCGAGGCGGTCGACGCCTTCAGCGCGATCGTGCACCGCGACAAGGCGTATGCCTATGGACTGCTGATGACCGAACGACTCAAGAAGCTCATCCCGCGCCAGCAGTTCGAGGTGCCGATCCAGGCCGCCATCGGCGCCCGCATCATCGCGCGCGAGTCGATCTCGGCGATGCGCAAGGACGTGCTGGCCAAGTGCTACGGCGGCGACATCACCCGCAAGCGCAAACTGCTCGAGAAGCAAAAAGAGGGCAAGAAGCGGATGAAGATGGTCGGCCGGGTCGAGGTCCCGCAGGAGGCGTTCATCGCCGCGCTGTCGGGCGACGTCGAGGGCAAGGACCCGAAGAAGAAGTAGCGATCCCTCCGGTCCCATAAAATCTCATCATGACCGAAACCGCGGAGCTCTGGCGGGTGCCCGTCACCTACGCGGCGGTCGGCGCGACTCAGGCGGAGGATCTGCTGCGCTATCCACCGCAGGGATATCGGCCGATGGAGGCGCGGACTCGCATCGGCCACGGCCCGGAGCGCTGGGATTTCGCGTGGGTGCAGACGCTCAGCTGGGGAATCCAGCGAAGAGCTGGATTCCACGTCGAGCTAGTCGATTCCCCCTCGGAGGTGAGCGAGGGCACCTACCTCCCCGTCTCGTTCGACAAGCTGGGCAATCCCGTGCAGCCGGCGACCACGGGTGAAGCAGGCGAACTCACCTTCGCCCCCGACGGCTCGGCCCTGGTGCGCCCGGGCGATTCGGCCCTGCTGAAGTGGATGCTCTGGCCAGCCAAGATCCCGGCCCGAGTGGTCTACGTGATCGACGAACCCGACCGCAAGGGATTCGCCTACGGCACCCTGCCCGGGCATCCAGAACGCGGCGAAGAGAGCTTCGTGGTCGAGCGCCGCCCCGACGAATCGGTGTGGTTGATCATCCGCTCGTTCTCGCGCCCGTCGAACAGGTTCTTCTGGGCGTTCTACCCCGCGTTGCGCATGATGCAAGCCATTTTCACGGAACGCTACAAACGAGCTCTGGCCGGGCCGATCAGCGCGTAGTGGACAAGGACCAAAGACTCCGGTGATCGGCAGAAGGCGAGCGTAGGCTCGCGTTTCGTGAGCGACTACCGACCTCCTGTATCCGACCTGGCCTTCATCCTCGAGCACATCGTCGGGTACGACGAGATCGCCGGGTTCCCCGGCTTCGAGCACGCGGACCTCGACACCGTGACCGGGTTGCTTGCCGAGGCCGGCGACTTCGCTGCCGAGGTCGTCGCGCCCACGAACCGGGCCGGCGATGTGCAGGGCGCGGTTCGCAATCCGGATGCCACCGTCACCACCTCTCCCGGGTTCAAGGAGGCGTACGCCAAGCTGGTCGAGGCGGGCTGGGCATCGCTGCCGTTCCCGGAGGAGTTCGAGGGCGGCGGATTCCCGGCTGTCGTCGGCCTCGCCATCCAAGAGATGCTCCTCGGTGCGAACATGGCCTTCGCGCTCGCTCCTTTGCTGACGCAGGGCGCGATCGATGCGCTGCTCGCCTATGGAAGCGATGAGCAGAAGAAGCGCTACCTGCCGAACATGATCTCGGGCACGTGGAGCGGCACCATGAACCTCACGGAGCCGCAGGCCGGCTCGGACGTGGGGGCGCTCGTCACCAAGGCGGTGCCCCGCGACGACGGCACCTTCGGCATTACCGGCCAGAAGATCTTCATCACCTACGGTGAGCACGACATGGCCGAGCAGATCGTGCACCTGGTGCTGGCGCGCACGCCGGGGGCTCCTGCGGGCACGGCGGGAATCTCGTGCTTCATCGTGCCGAAGTTCCTGGTCAACGACGACGAATCGCTGGGGGAGCGCAACGGGGTCAAGGTCCTGTCGCTCGAGCACAAGCTCGGCATCCACGGTTCGCCCACCTGCGTCATGGAGTACGACGACGCCACCGGCTACCTGATCGGCGACCTGAACAAGGGCATGCGCATCATGTTCGTGATGATGAACAGCGCGCGTCTGTCGGTCGGCAACCAGGGCGTCGCAGTGAGCGAGCGGGCATACCAGCAGTCGCTCGAGTACGCGCAGGTACGTCGCCAGGGCGTCGCCACCCTGCCCACCGGCCAGGAGGCCGATGCGCCGATCATCGACCACCCCGATGTTCGCCGGATGCTGATGACCCAGAAGACCTTCATCGCCGGTCTGCGCAGCCTGATGCTGTACAACGCGGGCGAGACCGACCGCAGCCTGCATCACCCCGACCCCGAGGTACGCGCCCGCGCAGCGGAGGTGGTCGCACTGCTGACCCCGATCTGCAAGTCGATGGGGACCGACCTGGGCAACGAACTCACTTCGCTCGCCCTGCAGATCCATGGCGGCATGGGCTTCATCGAAGAGACCGGAGCCGCGCAGCACTACCGCGACGTGCGCATCACCGCGATCTACGAAGGCACCAACGGCATCCAGGCCGCGGATCTGATCGGGCGCAAGCTCGGCGTCCGTGGCGGGGCATCGGTCACCGAGTTTCTCGCGTCGATGCGCCAGCTGGATGCCGAGTTGGTCGCTGCGGGTGACTCGTTCGTGAGCATCCGGTCGAACTTCATCGAGCAGCTCGACAAGCTCGAGGCGACGACGACCTGGATGCTGCGCACCGGAGCGGGTGACCCGGCCGCAGCCCTCTCGGGCTCGAGCCCGTACCTGCGCCAGTTCGGACTCGTCGTGCTCGCCTGGCTTCTGGCCAGGGGCGCGCTCGCGGCCGTACCGCTGGACGCTGCCGTGGCCGAAACCCGGCTCGTGATGGCGCGCTTCTTCGCGGAGCAGTTGCTGCCAGCAGCCGGCGGCCTCGCGGGCGCCGCCACCGCGGGTGCCGGCGACCTGTTCGCGCTCGACGCCGGCCAGTTCGCCGACCTGGTCGCGCGGTAGCTCGGAATAGCTCGGACGAGCTCGGCAAGGGCACACGCTCTCTCTCGGACGCTCCGCAAGTTGCGTGCGAAGTCGCGTGCCTGCGGGGTGACGCAGTTTGCCACGCAGCTTGCGGAGTGCGGCCGGGCGGGGTCTTCTGCTTCGCAGGGCGGCGTCGCCTGCCGGAAGGCTCGCGGCGCGGGAGAATGAGACCACCATGCCCTCCGCCCTTCCGATCGCCGACCCGGCTCCCGCAGACGGGTTGCTGCCCGAGTCGGTGACCACGGGCTGGGGCGATCGCGACTTCGGTGTGTACGTGCACGTGCCGTTCTGCCGAGTGCGCTGCGGATATTGCGACTTCAACACGTACACCGCCGATGAGGTGCGAGGGGTCAAGCAGAGCGACTATGCGGCGCAGGCACTGGCCGAGATCGGCCAGGCCCGTGACGTGCTGGTCGCGACCGGTGCCGGGCGGCGAGAGGTATCGACGGTGTTCTTCGGGGGCGGAACCCCGACCCTGCTTCCGGTGAGCCAGCTCGCCCAGTTGCTGGGCGGCATCCGCGACTCCTGGGGGCTCGCCCCGGGCGCGGAGGTCACGACAGAGGCAAATCCCGACTCCGTCGGACCCGACTCATTGGCGGCGCTGGCCGAGGCCGGCTTCACCCGAGTGAGCTTCGGGATGCAGTCGGCGGTGCCGCATGTGCTCGCGACGCTCGAGCGCACGCACGACCCCGAGCGGATTCCGCTCGTGGTCGAGTGGGCACGGGCGGCCGGACTCCAGGTGAGCCTCGACCTGATCTACGGCACGCCCGGGGAGTCGTTGGACGACTGGCGCGCGTCGCTCGAACTCGCGGTGGCGCAGCATCCGGATCATCTGAGCGCGTACGCGCTGATCGTCGAACAAGGAACCAAGCTCGCCCGCCAGATCGCACGAGGCCAGGTCGCCCAGCCCGACGACGATCTGCAAGCCGACATGTACGAGCTGGCCAACGCGGTGCTCGGCGAGGCGGGCTTTCACTGGTACGAACTGAGCAACTGGGCAACGGATGCCGTGCACCGCTCGCGCCACAACGTGAGCTATTGGACCGGCCAAGACTGGTGGGGGGTCGGCCCGGGAGCCCACTCGCACGTCGGCGGTGTGCGGTGGTGGAACGTCAAGCACCCCGCCGCCTATGCCGATCGGATCGCCGCCGGTGTCTCTCCCGCCGCGGGCCGAGAGACGCTCGACGCGGCGACCCGGCGCACCGAGACGGTTCTCCTGGCCAGCCGACTGAGCGATGGCCTCGCGATCAACGAACTCGACCTGCCGGGTCGCGGCGCTGTCGCCGGACTGATCGCCGACGGACTCATCGACGGGCGGGCCGCCCTCGCCGGCACGGTTGTGCTCACCCTGAGCGGGCGGCTCCTGGCGGATGCCGTTGTGCGGCGCCTGCTGGGCGACTGACCGTTTACTTAACGAACTCGATCGCCACCGGGATTCGGTAGTACTCGCCACGATTGGCGGCCATGGCGGCGAGGATCCCGAACAAGATGTTGAGCACGAACGCGGCGATGAGCACGAAGAAACCCACGAAAACCAGGCTCAGCACGGCCCCGGCAATGTAGGCGAGAAGTAGCGTCAGTTGGAAGTTCAGCGCCTGAGCGGTGTGCCACCTCACGAAGGGGCCGCGATCTTTCAGCACCAGGTAGGCGATGAGAGGCGCAAGCCAATGGAACAGGATGCCGCCCACATGGGTCAGGATCGACCACATCTTCTCGTCGGCCGGGCTCAGCATCGGCTGTGCGACGTAGGGATTGGGCGGCGGGGGCGGGGGCTGCGTCATCCCGCCATTCTGTCGGAAAACGACAGAGAGCCGAACCCCTCGGGGCTCGGCTCTCTGCAGAGAAGTGCGACTACTTGATCCAGCGGATGTTGACCGGGTAGCGGTACGAGCCGCCGCTGTTGACCTTCAGGCCGCCCATGATCGCGAAGATGATGTTCACGATCAGGACCGCCCAGACGAGCAACCCGACAAGCAGCGTTCCGATGCCGAAGGTGAAGGCACCGATGATGAAGCTCAGGATCTCGAGAATGATGACGGCACCGGTCACGTTGATCGTCCAGTTCAGGGCCTCTTTGCCCTCAACGGCGACCTTGGGGCCGCGGTCCTTGAAGATCAGGTAGATGATCAGCGCCGGGATCAGCAGGATGATGTTGCCGAAGTGAGCGAACGAGGCCCACTGCTTGTCTTCGGCTTCAGTCAGCGGCGCAGCCGGCTGCGCGGCGGGAGCTGGTTCGGTCATGGTGTGATGCCTTTCGGTGTGCGGAGTGGACCCCGGGTTCTGGGTAAGAGCGGGGGCTGGCGCCTTCGCTGGGCCCCCGTGGGGAGTGGCGCAAGCACATGCACAAGGTAGCGCCTCCCAAATGTCACGTGCAACGGGTTGGTAACAGCGTGTCGCGCTACTATTGGCAGTCAGGTGACCTGAGTGCTAAGACCTCGTGCGCCTGCCAGGCGGACGGAAGGCGGTGCACCCATGGTCTCGGACCGCGGTCTCGAAGTGCTCCGCGTCATCGTGCAGGACTACGTCGCCTCGCGAGAGCCGGTCGGTTCGAAGACGATCGTCGAGCGCCACGCCTTCGGCGTTTCGGCAGCCACGATCCGCAACGACATGGCGCAGCTCGAAGAAGAAGAGCTCATCACGGCCCCGCACACCTCGTCGGGCCGGGTTCCGACAGACAAGGGTTACCGGGTGTTCGTCGACCAGCTCACCGAGGTGCGGCCCCTCACTACCGTCCAGCGGCAGGCCATCGAAACCTTCTTGGGCCAGGCAGTCGATCTGGATGACGTGCTCTCGCGCACAACGAGACTCCTGTCGCAGCTGACCAATCAGGTCGCCCTCGCGCAGTACCCCTCATTCGGCAGTGCGCGCGTGCGGCACATCGAGGTGGTCGGCCTCGGAGCATCCCGGATCATGACGGTGCTCATCACCGACACCGGCCGGGTCGATCAGCACCTGCTCGAGGTGCCGGGAGCGGCAGCCGACACCCCGGCGGCGTCCGAATTCTTCGGCGAGCTGCGTGGTCGCCTGAACGCCGAGTTGGGCGGAAAGGCTCTCGCAGACGTCGGCGACTCACTGCGCGATCTGGCCGCGAACTTTTCGCCCGACCGCGCCGAGCTGGTCAACGCCATAGCGGCGAGCCTGGCCGAGCAGATCGCGGCGAACCGGCAAGACAGGCTGGTCATGTCGGGTGCCGCGAACTTGGCGCGCACCGCGAGCGACTTCAGCGGCAGCATCTATCCGGTGCTCGAGGCCATCGAAGAGCAGGTGATCCTGATCAAGCTGTTCGGCGAGATGGAGATCGACGGGGATGGTGTCACGGTGAGCATCGGGCATGAGAACCAGGGCTTCGGCCCAGGAGCCCAGGGTCTCAACGAGACGAGCGTGCTCGCCTCTGGGTACACGGCATCCGGGGGTAGCGTTGCACGGCTCGGTGTGCTCGGCCCGACGCGGATGGACTATTCGACCAACATGGCGGCCGTGCGAGCGGTGGCCCGATACCTGACCCGCCTGCTGGGCGAAGACAATGCGTGAGGAACTGTAAGAGTGGCTGACCACTACGAAGTGTTGGGCGTCGACCGCGCCGCGACTCCCGAAGAGATCAAGAAGGCGTACCGGAAGCTTGCGCGCGAGCTTCACCCTGACGTCAATCCCAGCGAAGAAGCCGCCGAGCGGTTCAAGCTCGTGACGCACGCGTACGACGTGCTCAGCGATCCCGACCAGCGGGAACGTTACGACCTCGGGCCTCAGGCCGGATTCGGCGCCGCGGGTGCTGGCGGGTTCGGCTTCGGCGATATCTTCGACACCTTCTTCGGAGCGGCGCAGGGGCGAACGGCCGGCCCGCGCTCCCGGCGCGAACGCGGGCAGGACGCCCTGCTGCGCATCGAAGTCGAACTCGATGAGGTGATCTTCGGCACCAAACGCGACGTCGAGGTCGACACGGCGATCCTCTGCGAAACCTGCAACGGTTCGTGCTGCGCGCAGGGCACCTCGCCGGTGACCTGCGACATTTGCCGCGGCACCGGGTCGATCCAGCGCTCGGTGCGCTCCCTGCTCGGCAACGTGATGACCTCGTCGCCATGCGGTACCTGCCGCGGATACGGCACCGTGATCCCGAATCCGTGCCCGACCTGCGCCGGTCAAGGCCGCATCCGCGCCAAGCGCACCGTGACCGTCGACGTACCGTCCGGTGTCGACACGGGGATGCGCCTGCACCTGCCCGGTGAGGGCGAAACCGGCCCAGCGGGCGGCCCGAACGGTGACCTCTATCTCGAGGTCAAGGTCAAGCACCACGACATCTTCAGCCGCAACGGAGACGACCTGCTCGCCACTCTCGAGGTGCAGATGACGGATGCCATCCTCGGCACGACCGCGACCCTCGTCGGCCTCGATGGCGACATCGCGATCGAGCTCAAGCCCGGCGCCCAGAGCGCAGACATCGTCACGGTGAAAGAGCGTGGAATCAGCCGTCTGCGCGGTGCGGGCCGCGGCGACCTGAAGGTCGGCATCCAAGTGGTGACTCCCGTGCGCTTGAACAGCAAAGAGTCGCAACTGATCAGGGAGTTCGCAGACAGTCGCCGACCGGTGCCGCCGGAGTTCTCGACCTTCCAGCAGGGGCTGTTCGCCAAGCTGCGCGACCGGTTTCTCGGGGTCTAGCCCTCAACCCATGGCCTCGCTTTACCTGAACCCCGAGTTGGAGCCCGCAGACGCCGAAGTCGGCGCACGCGTCAGGGTCGGGGGCGAGGAGGCGCGGCACGCCGTGACCGTTGCGCGGGTGCGGCTTGGGGAGCGGATCGCCATCGGCGACGGCTCCGGCTTCGTGGTCTGGGGACCCGTGGTCGCGGCCTCGGCCACCGAGCTCGCCATCGAGGTCGACGAAGTGCGGCATGATCCCGAGCCGGAGCCTCCACTCTGGTTGGCTCAGGCTCTTGCCAAGGGCGACCGCGACGAGTTGGCGATCCAGGCCGCCACCGAGCTGGGAGCCGCTGGTGTCATCCCCTGGGCGGCCGAGCGCTCGGTGTCGCGCTGGGAAGGCACGAAGGCCGCGAAGGGCCGGGAGCGCTGGGCGTCGATCGTGCGCGAGGCGAGCAAGCAGGCGATCCGCTCGCGGGTTCCGGATGTTGCGGCTCTCGCGGCCACGGCCGACCTCGCCGCGCTGCCTGGACAGCTGCTCGTGCTCGACCCGCTCGGCGATATTGCTCTGACCGAGGTGGCCCTCGACGGCGAACGCGTCACCCTCGTGGTCGGCCCGGAGGGCGGGATCGCGCCGCGCGAGTTCGAGGCGCTGGTCGCGGCGGGGGCACTTCGGGTTCGTCTCGGCCCGGAGGTGCTGCGCACCTCGACGGCAGGGCCGGCGGCGCTCGCGGTGTTGAACGCGCGGCTGGGGCGTTGGTAGGCCGGCGTTGGTAGGCCCGCTCCGGTGACTCGCCCGACTCTCGCAAACAAGCCAGAAGGGCCCATCGAGGTCCCCGAACTCGTTCGCGCGTTCGCCTCGGGCAACGAGTTGGAGGCCGTGTGGCGGAACGAACTCGGCGGCCTCACCTTCCGCGGGGGGCAGCGGTACCTGAAGTGGAACCCGCTGGGCAGTGGGGTCGACCTGGAAGAGGAGCGCGCCCGGCTCGCGTGGCTTGCGCCGCGGCATCCTGTCGCCGAGGTCCTCGACTTCGGCCGCGACGATCACGGGCAGTTGCTTGTCACCCGGGCGCTGCCTGGCGACGGCGCCGTCACCGACCCGTGGCGCGTGCGTCCACGAGACGCCGTGAGGGCGATCGCCGAGGGGCTCCGCGTGCTGCACGCACTTCCGATCGCCGACTGCGCGTTGGTGTGCCGGTGGGCACCGGCATCCGGCGTCCCGGCGCAGGACCTGGTCGTCGTGCAGGGCGATGCCTGCGCCCCGAACACGATCATCGGCGAGGACGCTCGATTCGTCGGGCACGTCGATCTCGGCCTGCTCGGCGTCGCCGACCGCTGGGCCGACCTCGCGGTCGCGAGCAGAAGCCTCGACTGGAACTACGGACCCGGCTGGCAAGACGAGTTCTTGGCGGCCTACGGAGTCGCGCGCGACGAGCAGCGCATCGTCCAGTACCGGGCGCTGTGCGACCAGGCACCTTAAGATGGATGGCATGTCCACGGCAGAACCGACCATCTTCGAGCGCATTGTCGCGCGCGAGATCCCGGCCGCCGTCGTGTACGAAGATGACCGGATCATCGCCTTCGAGGACATCGCGCCGAAGGCCCCCGTCCACCTGCTCGTGGTACCCAAGACCGCGGAGTACGCGAACGTCACCGAGCTCGCTGCCGGCGATCCGCAACTGCTCGCCGACGTGGTCGGCGTCGCCCAGAAGCTGGCCGACGAGCACACCGGTGGCCAGTACCGTTTGATCTTCAATACCGGCGACCGCGTTGGTCAGACCGTGTTCCACGTCCATGCTCACGTGCTCGGCATGGGCGGCAACCTGACGGAAGGCACCCTTGGCTTCTAGCGACACGCCTCCTCTTTCGTCGAACGCGCACGCCGAGTTCCAGGTGGACGGCGTCGCGATGGTGCGGCTGCTTGGTCCCCAAGACCGGCTACTGACCACGATCGAGCATCAGTACCCCGACGTGACCGTGCTCGTCCGGGGCAATCAGGTGACCCTCGAAGGTCCGGCCGAGCAGGTCGCCGCCGCGGAGCGGCTGGTGCAAGAGCTGATCCAGCTGGTGCGCAACGGGGCAGACCTGGGTCCGATCGACGTCACCTCGTCGGCGCGGATCCTCGAGCGCGGCGAGGGCAGCCCTGCCGAAGTGCTGAGCCAGGCGATCCTCACCAGCAAAGGCAAGAGCATCCGCCCGAAGACGATGGGGCAGAAGGCCTACGTCGACGCGATCGACCTGAACACCATCACCTTCGGGATCGGCCCGGCCGGAACCGGCAAGACCTACCTCGCGATGGCCAAGGCCGTGCAGTCGCTGCAGCGCAAGGAGGTCGAGCGGATCATCCTGACCCGCCCGGCCGTGGAGGCCGGCGAGCGGCTCGGGTTCCTGCCCGGCACCCTGACCGACAAGATCGATCCCTATCTGCGACCGCTCTACGATGCGCTCAACGAGATGATGGATCCCGAGATCGTGCCCAAGCTGCTCGCGGCAGGCACCATCGAGGTCGCCCCTCTTGCCTACATGCGCGGTCGCACTCTCAACAACGCCTTCGTGGTGCTCGATGAGGCGCAGAACACGACGCCAGAGCAGATGAAGATGTTCCTCACCCGCCTCGGCTTCGGCACGCGGATGGTTGTCACCGGCGACGTGACCCAGATCGACCTGCCGGGTGGAGCCAGCGGCCTGCAGTTGGTGAGGCATGTGCTCGACCAGATTCCCGACATCCACTTCGCGATTCTGACCAGCGAAGACGTGGTGCGGCACTCGCTGGTTGGCCGCATCGTCGATGCGTACACGAAATACGACGCCGAGAGGCAACTGCGGCAGTATGAGCGCACGCAAGCCGCAGAGGATGGCGCGAACCGCTCGGAGCGGCGCGGACATCACCCGCAAGACCACCGCCCGCCGAGCGCCGAGCGCCCGAAGCGCGGATGGCGCGGATGAGTATCGAGATCAACAACGAAAGCGGCATTGAGGTCGACGAGAGCGCCCTGCTACGTCTCGCCGCGTACGAGCTCGACTTTCTGCGCGTGCACCCCGACGCCGAACTGGCGATCCTGTTGGTCGACGAAGCCGCCATGGAACAACTGCACGTGCAGTGGATGGATGAGCCCGGTCCGACCGATGTGCTCAGCTTCCCCATGGATGAGCTGCGCCCCGGCAGCGATGACGAGATCACGCCGGCCGGCCTGCTCGGAGACATCGTGCTCTGCCCGCAGGTGGCGGTGGCCCAAGCCGAGGAGGCCGGCCACTCGGTGCTCGACGAACTGCTGCTTCTCACCGCGCACGGCATGCTGCACCTTCTCGGGTTCGACCACGCGGAGCCCGACGATGAGAAGGAGATGTTCGGGGTCCAGCGCGACATCCTGGTCGGTTTCACGCTCGCCGAGCGGAAACGCTGACGTGGCAACCGACGACCGGGACGGCCGTCGGCGCTGGCGCCGCGGCCAAGGCCAGAAATGGCCTTCGCTCCGAGCGAAGCGCGCGCGATGATCGCCGTGTTCGTCGCGGTTGCCGCGCTGCTCGTGGCGTTCGGTGGTCTGCTGGCCGCGGCGGATGCCGCACTCGGCGTCCTCAGCCGCACGGACCTGGTCGACCTGGCCGCCCGCCGTCGCGCGAAGAGGGCGCTGATCGACATCTCGTCGGATCTGGGCCGCTACGTCAACGCGCTCAACTTCATGCGCGTCGTCTCCGAGACCACAGCGGCGGTGCTGGTGACGCTGTCTTTCGCGTCGGTGTTCCACCGAGCGGATCAGTGGTGGCTGGTGCTCCTGTGCAGTGCCCTCGTGATGACGGCGACCTCGTTCGTGCTCGTGGGCTCGAGTCCTCGGTCGGTCGGCCGGGCCCACGCCCGCGGGGTCATCGTCGTCGCAGCGCCCGTGTTGCGCTTCATCCGGGTGCTTCTGGGGCCGATCGCCGATCTGCTTATCGCGCTCGGCAACCGCGTCACGCCCGGTCGGCGGGCGGCTGCCGTCTCGTTCTCGAGCGAGGAGCAACTACTGAGCATGGTCGACGAGGCAACAGAGCTCGACGTGCTCGAAGAAGACGACCGTGAGTTGATCCACTCGATCTTCGAGTTCAACGACACGGTCGTCCGGGAGGTGATGGTGCCCCGCACCGACATGATCACCGTTGACGACGACACGACGGTGGGTGCCGCGATGGGCCAATTCCTGAAGACCGGGGTGTCGCGAATGCCGATGATCGGCAAGGACGCCGACGAGGTGTTGGGCATCCTGTACCTTCGCGACGTCGCGCGCCTGACACACGAGCGCCCGCAGTCGGCCGCGACCGGAACGGTGAAGAAGCTTGCGCGGCCGGCCTTGTTCGTCCCCGAGTCGAAGAAGGCAGACGAAACTCTGCGCCAGATGCAACTGGAGTCGAATCATCTCGCGATGGTGGTTGACGAATACGGCGGCATCGCCGGCCTGGTCACGCTCGAAGACCTGATCGAAGAACTGGTCGGTGACATCTCGGACGAGTATGACCGCGAAGAGACCGAGGTCACCCAGTTGGGCGATGGACTGTATCGGGTCAGCGCAAAGCTACCCACCCACGAACTGGGCGACCTGTTCGGTATCGAGTTGGATGACGACGACGTCGACTCAGTGGGCGGTCTGCTTGCCAAGGCGCTTGGCCGCCTGCCCGTCACCGGATCGGCGGCAACCGTCTCGGGCCTCGTGCTTACCGCCGAGCGCACCGAGGGTCGCCGCAAACACCTGACCACCGTGCTGGTGGAGCGCGACGCGGCTTTTCGGGATGCCGAGACCGCCTTCGACGCGACCGCACCCGACGACCGGAAGACCCCGTGACCGGCCAGCCCGGCCAGCCCGGCCGGCCCGGCGAACCATTCCGCTCGGGCTTCGTCTCGTTCGTTGGTCGGCCCAACGTCGGCAAGTCCACGCTGACCAACGCGCTGGTCGGCGAGAAAGTCGCCATCACCTCGTCGAAGCCGCAGACCACCCGTAACGCCATCCGCGGCATCGTGCACACCGCAGGCGGGCAGCTGATCATCGTCGACACGCCCGGCATGCATCGCCCGCGCACCCTGCTCGGCGAACGACTCAACAGCGTGGTGCAGGCGACCCTCGGCGACGTCGATGTGATCGGCTTCTGCGTGCCCGCGAACGAGAAGATCGGGCCGGGCGACCGCTACATCAACGAGCAGCTGGATGCCTTTCCACGGGCCAAGAAGGTCGCGATCGTCACCAAGATCGACTCCACCTCGCGCACTGCGGTCGCGCAGCAGCTGCTGGCGATCAACGAATTGCGGGACTGGGACGCGGTGATCCCGGTCTCGGCGTACCTGAACGGGCCGGATAATCGCATCCAACTCGACGTACTGCTGACCGAACTGGTGTCGCTGCTGCCGGTCGGCCCTGCTCTCTACGGCGATGACGCGATCACCGACGAGACCCTCGAACACCGCATCGCCGAACTCGTGCGCGAGGCAGCGCTCGAGGGTGTGAGCGACGAGTTGCCGCACTCCTTGGCGGTCACCATCGATGACATGGTGGAGCGCGACGACAACCAGTTGCTCTCGATCTACGCCAACCTCTGGGTCGAGCGGGACAGCCAGAAGGGCATCGTGATCGGGCACAGGGGTGAACGGCTGCAGGAGGTGGGTGCGCGAGCACGTGCGGCGATCGAGCCGCTGGTGGGCAAGCAGGTGTTTCTGTCGATGCGGGTCAAGGTCGCCAAGGAGTGGCAGCGCGACCCGAAGCAGCTGGGGCGGCTGGGGTTCTAGCGGCTCAGCTACGGGCCGTCGATGACGTGTTCGGTCACGCCGTAGCCAGCGTCTTCGGGAATCGTGATGACCGTCCGGCCCTGTTCACGGCGTGCCGTCGGTGCTACGGGCACGACGGGGCGAGCGTCCGCGGCGGCGAGAGCCTGCGCGGTATTCGAACTTTCGGCGAGGCGGCGCAGGTTCATCAGCGTCGGGAAGAGAATCGAGCGCTCTCCTGCCGAAGCGCGATCGAGCAACTCGGCGGGGTTGGCCCACTCGAATCCGACGGTCTCGCCGTTGTCATGGCGGGGGAGTTGGCCCTCTGGCGCCCGGCAGAGGAAGAACGTCGCGTCGAAGCGTCGCGGCTCGATGACCGGGGTCACCCAGCGTCCGAAGGGATGCAGCTCGTCGAGCGCGAGCTGGGCGCTTCGCCGAGCCACCAACTCGCGAAAAGGCGTCCCGTCGTCGGGCGGGCCGGCCGGCACAGGCGAGCCGTCCGCGCGCCGGGCAACCAGGATCCCGGCCTCCTCGAAGGTCTCGCGCAGACCGGCGATGCGCACGGCGCGGGCCTCGGGGGCGAGATCTGATGCACCCCCGAGTTGCGGCAGCCATGCCTCATCCGCGTCCGATGCCTCGATGATCCCGCCGGGAAACACCAACGCGTCAGAGAACGTGCCGCCTCGCCGACGCCGAACCATCAGCACCTGAAAGGGATCGTCGCGCAGGAGCAGCACGGTGGCCGCCGCACGTGGGTCGACGCCGGTGGCGTTTGCCTCATGACCGACCCTCGACACCATCGCCTCCCGTCTCGACCGTACATCGCGAGGATGATTTCTCGGCTCCCGGGTGGATTCGGTCGCGGATTCGCACGCAGCGCCCGCCACCGCCCGTAGCGTGGGGGCATGTTCCGCAAGTTGAGGGCGACGCAGCTCACCGTCGACATCGTGGTCGCGGTCGTCTGGTTCGTGCTCAACGCATTCCCCTTTAGATTCGACGCGAGCCAGTTCGCGGTCGCCCTCGGCATGAGCGCGGCCCTCGCGATCCGCCGGGCGTCTCCCACGCTGGCGCTCACGGTGGCGTGGGTGGCGTCGCTTGCACAGGTCGCGGTGGGGATCAGCCCGCTGCCCGCGAACCTGGCCATCCTCCCCGTGCTCTATGTCACCTCGGCGTACGGGTCACGAACTCTGCGATGGCTGGGTTTCGCCTCCACGTTCGTGGGCGCTGGTGTCATCACCCTGTCGCTGTTGCTGCCCTATTTCGGCGTGACCATCGGCAGGGGCGCCACGATCATCTCGGGGTCCGACCCGGTCTCGGTGGCGCGCTCGTCGCTGGTGATCTTCGTGGGATCGTCTGCCGCTTTCCTGCTCTCGTGGACGGCCGGACTTTTGATGCGCAACTTGCGTCAGTCGCTGGTGACCAGGCGAGCCGTCGCGGTGGTCACCCAAGAGATGGTGGCCGAGCAGGAGCGGGTGCGCATCGCCCGCGATATGCACGATGTCGTGGCTCACTCGCTCGCGGTGGTGGTCGCGCAGGCCGACGGCGCGCGCTATCTGGGCACAAAAGACCCGGCAGCGACGGATGCCGCACTTGCCACGATCGCGACCACCGCGCGCGAGGCGCTGTCCGACGTTCGGGTGCTGCTCGCCCAGTTGCGGCACTCGCAAGATGACGGACCGCAACCAACGCTCGTCGATCTCGACCGGCTCTTCGAGCAGCTGCGCGGGTCTGGGCTGATCATCGCGCAGGAAGTCAGCGGCACTCCGTTGGCCCTGGGCACGGGCCAGCAACTGGCCGTCTATCGGATCGTGCAGGAGTCACTGACGAACGCCTTGAGGCACGCAGACCGCGAACGGGAGGTCACCGTGCACTTCGGCTGGACCTCGCATGGACTCGACCTGACAATCTCGAGCGCGCTTCCGCCGGCCAAGACGACCCGCACCGGTCGAACAGCAGTCGTGGGAGCGCCGATCACCGGGCACGGGCTAGCCGGCATGACCGAGCGCGCTGCCCTGGTTGGCGGCCACTTGACGGCGGGTGCCGACACAGCGGGCGGCGCTTCGCGGTTCGTCGTGCACGCCTGGCTTCCCGAGCGAGTTGTGGTCGGCGGCAGCGCGGTGCCGGCATGAATCGGCCCATCCGAGTGGCGCTGGTCGACGACCAGGCGCTCTTCCGCACCGGGATCCGGATGCTGGTCGCGTCCCAGCCCGACCTCGAGGTCGTTGGCGAGGCCGGCGACGGGCGTGAGGCGGTCGAACTGGCGGCATCCGCTCGGCCCGATGTGATCCTGATGGACATACGGATGCCCGTGATGGACGGCATCGAAGCAACCGAGCGGATCGTGGCGGCCTCCGAGGCGCGCGGAGGCGTCGGCCCACGGATCATCGTGTTGACCACCTTCGACCTCGACGAGGCCGCAACGCGAGCGATCCGCGGCGGGGCGAGCGGGTTTCTGCTGAAAGATGCCGATCCGGAGTTCCTGCTGGCCGCGATCCGCACCGTGCACTCCGGGACAGCAGTGCTGGCTCCAAGCGCGACTCGCGAGCTCTTCCAGCACTTCGACTCGCGAGCGGCATCCCGCGTCGAGCCAGAGGCCTTCGCCACGCTCACCGCGCGCGAGCGCGACGTCTTCTTGCTCGCGGCACGCGGCCTCAGCAACAGCGAGATCGCCACGGGGGAGTTTCTCAGCGAGGCGACCGTGAAGACCCACATCAGCCGCATCCTGTCGAAGCTTGGCCTGCGAGACCGCGTTCAGCTGGTCGTCTACGCCTTCGAGCACCGGCTGAACTAGCAATCATCCCGATGGATGACGTCGCCACGACCCGCGGACGATTCCACGGTGACCCCAGCTGCGTAACGTCGGCGACATGGAGACTGCAACCCCACCCACCACCACGACGGCTGCGGATCTCGTCGCTCGCGTCGAGAATCTCACCAAGAGCTACGGCACAGAACGCACGAAGGTCGACGCGCTGCGCGGCGTGAGCCTGGGCATCCGCCGCGGGGACTTCACCGCGATCATGGGCCCGAGCGGCTCGGGCAAGTCCACGCTGATGCACATCATGGCCGGCCTCGACACGCCGACGAGCGGGGAGGTCTGGCTCGGCGACGCCGAGATCGGATCGATGGATGACGCGCAGTTGACGTTGCTGCGCCGTCGCCGGGTTGGCTTCGTCTTTCAGAGCTTCAATCTCGTTCCGACGCTCGATGTGGAGGGCAACCTGCTGCTTCCCTTCGAACTCGACGGCCGACGCCCGACCAACCGCGAGCACGACTGGATCGAGGAACTCGAGCAGGCACTCGGGATTGATGACCGGCTGCGGCACCGTCCCCACGAGTTGTCGGGAGGTCAGCAGCAACGAGTCGCCATCGCCCGGGCACTCGCGACGCGCCCCGAACTGGTATTCGCTGACGAGCCAACCGGCAACCTCGACTCGCGCACGGGGCGTGAGGTGCTGGAGTTGCTGCGGTCGGCATCCACGAACTATGGCCAAAGCATCGCGATGGTCACCCACGACCCGATCGCGGCAAGCTATGCGGATCGCGTGGTATTTCTCGCGGACGGCAAGCTGGTCGAAGACAAGCCGCGCAGCAGCGCCGCCAACATCTCGCAGTACATGCTCTCGATGGAGGGAGCGGCGTGAGCGCCGCCACCACCCGGCCCGCTCTGAACGGCGCAAGTGTGCTGGTTGCCGGCCTGAGTTCGGCCTTCGGCGTCGGGCTGTTGCAGGTGATCGGCGTGTTGACGGCCGTGATCGACTCGGACCCGCGTGCGCGAGCGAGCCACACGGTTGGCATCTTCTTGGCGATCGTCGGCTGGGTCTTCATCATCATCGCGATCTATGTCGGCACGATCGTGACCTCCAACACCTTCGCCACGATCGTCGCCGGCCGGGCGAGAACCATTGCCCTGTTGCGCCTGCTGGGTTCCAGCGCGCGCACGCAGCGGGCGGCAGTGGCTCGGCAAGGGCTGCTGGCGGGCGTGCTCGGTGGGCTGGTCGGCGCCATCGTCGGCACGGGCGCAGCGGCCGGGATCGCCGCGATCGGGCGTGCCGCCGGGTTCATCCGCCCCTTCAGCTACTCGTACTGGTCGCCTGTTCTCGTGCTGCCGATCGTCGCCGTGGTGCTCACCACCTGGCTTGCCTCGTGGATCGGGTCTCGGCGCGTCTTGAGCGTGACCCCGCTTCAGGCGCTGGGCGGTTCAGAGGAGTTGAGCCGGGAGGAGGCGGCTCACCGTCCCGGTCGCAATCGCACGGCGCTCGTGTTGGGCATCCTGGGTACGGTCGCGTTGCTGCTCAGCATCGTCGTGGGCCTCGCAACGCCGCTTGCCGTCTTGATCGGCGTCGTCGGTGGTGTGCTGTCCTTCACGGGATTGGTGTTGGGCGCCGACGTGATCATGCCACCGGCCCTGCGTCTGGTTGGGCGACTGTTCGGTCGGTCTGCCCCGGCGCGCCTGGCCTCCGAGAACGCGCTGCGCCACCCGCAGCGCAGCTCTCGGGCGACCATCGGCCTGGTCATCGGCGTGACGCTGATCACGATGTTCGGGGTGGCTGTTGCGAGCTTCACCCTGATCATCCACGCGGCGCAAGCCGCTCAACCAGACGAGTATCGGGGCACAGAGCAGGTGCTGAACGGCATCACCGCCGTCTTCTCCGTGCTGATCGGCTTCAGCGGTCTGATCGCCGCCGTCGGCCTGGTCAACAATCTGTCCCTCAGTGTGCTGCAGCGCATCCGCGAGCTCGGCCTGCTACGCGCCCTCGGCTTCTCGGTGCAGCAACTGCGCAGAATGATTCTGACCGAGAGCGCCCAGCTCACGTTCACAGCAGTGCTTCTCGGCCTCGTGCTCGGTGCCTTCTATGGCTGGGTCGGCGCGCAATCGATGCTCGGGTCGATCAACGGGAGCCCCGGGATCGTCTTCCCGGCTGTGCCATGGCTGATGGTCGGAATCGTCGTGGTCTCGGGAGCTGCGCTGACGGCCGTCGCCTCGTGGGCTCCCAGCCGAAGGGCCACCAGGGTGTCACCCGTGGCGGCGCTAGCGGTGGAGTAGCCGTCAGGTCGTGCTCCGTGAGTGACTCCCACGGGAGCACGGCCATGACGGCCCCATCTCTTATGATCGGGACGCGCCGCCGACGCTGCGGCGCCGGCATGGCGAAGTTCACCCAGAACTGCGACTGCCGCGCGCTGCGAAACGCTGCTGCAGTAGCACGGCGATGACGATGATCACACCCTTGGAGACCGCCTGCACAGACGTTGACAGGTTGTTCTGGGTGAACACATTGGTCAGTGTCGAGAAGATCAGAACGCCGAACACGGTGCCGACGATGGTTCCGCGTCCGCCCACCAGAAGGGTGCCGCCGACCACGACGGCGGCGATCGCGTCCAGTTCATACAGCTCGCCATGCGTCGAGGTGCCGGCGGTGGTGCGCCCGAGCATCATGACCGCGGCGATGCCTGCCGCCAGTCCGGTCAGCACATACAGCGCTACCAGGTGGCGTCTCACCTTGAGACCCGCCAGGCGTGAGGCCTCGAAGTTTCCGCCGATTGCCACGGTTCGGCGGCCGAACGTCGTGCGTGCGAGCAAGAACCAGCCAATGATCGCGACGACCACGAACATCCAGATCAGTACGGGGATTCCGAATAGGTCTCCGCGGAAGAGGTTCAAGAAGTCCGGAACGGTGACGATCTGCGTTTGCTTGTTGGAGATCAGTTCCGCTAGCCCGCGCGCTCCGACCAGCATTGCCAGCGTTGCCATGAATGGCACGACCCTGCCGTATGCGATCACGATGCCGTTGACGAGCCCTGCGAGACCACCAACCGCGATGGCGACCACCGCCATCAACACCCACGTCGTCTGGCTGGCGGCGTCCTGAACGCTGGACAGCGACGCGACAACCGTCGCCAGGCCCATCACCGAGCCGACCGACAGGTCGATACCGCCCGCCGTGATGACGAACGTCGCGCCGACGCTGATCACACCGATGATCGACGAGAACTTGATGATCGTGACGAAGTTCTCGAAGTTGGTAAACCGCCCCCCGGCGGTGATGGCGCCGACCGCGACGATCAGGCCGAGAGCGATGATGAGGCCAAGGTTCCGGCCGGCAGAGCCGCCAAGGAACCGGCGCAGCGCACCTCTCGAGCGATCGGACGGTGTCGGCGATTTCGCTGTTCCGAGGGATGCCTCGGCCGAGTTCTCGGCGGACTTCTGCTCGCTCACGCGGCCATTCCTTTCATGATGAGGTCGAGCACGCGGTGCTCATCGATTTCGGTTGCTGGCGAGGTTTGCACGACACGACCCTCTGCCACGACAAGGACTCGGTCGGCGAGTCCGATCACCTCGGGTATCTCGCTTGACACCACGACGATCGCGGTACCGGCAGCCGCAAGGCGCCGGATCAGACCGTAGATTTCGGCGCGCGCACCAACGTCCACCCCGCGTGTCGGCTCGTCGAGCAGCAGAATGTCGGTGCCCTGCACGAGCCAGCGAGCCAGGAGGATCTTCTGTTGGTTGCCGCCCGACAGAGTGCCGGCAAGCAAGTCGGGATCGGGCGGCCGCAGCTCGAGAGCCTCGATCTGTGTGCGACTGACGGCCCTCTCGCGTTTCTCGTCGAGCAACCCGTAGCGGGCAATCCGGGCGAAGGTTGCGAGGGTGACGTTCTTGAACACCGGCTCCTCCAGCAGGAGACCTTGGCTCTTGCGCTCTTCGGGTGACAAGCCCATGCCGCTCGAGACCGCGGCGCGAACCGAGCCGGGTTTCAGCATCCGACCTTTCACCGTGACGGTTCCGCTCGTCGCCTTGCGGGCTCCGTAGATCGTCTCGAGAATCTCGGATCGGCCCGATCCGACCAACCCTGCTAGCCCGACTACCTCACCCGCGCGCACCGTGAATGACACGTCGGCAAAGACCTCGCGGAACGCGAGTTGCTGCACGTCGAGCAAGACCGGCGCGTCGGCGGCGACGGGAGCGCGCGGCGGGAACACGTTCTCAACCGCACGGCCGGTCATGAGACGGATGAGATCGGGAGTGGGCGTATCGGCCACCGACAAGCCACCGGCCATGCTTCGCCCGTCTTTCATGACGGAAATGCGGTCGCCTATCTCGCGGATCTCCTCGAGGCGGTGCGAGATGTAGACGACGGCGATTCCCTGCGCGGTGAGTTCCTTGACCACGCGGAACAGGTTCTTCACCTCTTGCGCGTCGAGCACCGCGCTCGGCTCGTCCATGATGATGAGCCGCGTATCGCGCGAGAGCGCGCGCGCCATGCTGACGATTTGCTTGTTGGCGGCTGACAAGGTGCCAACCTCACGCGTGGGGGAGAGATCGCCGTGGCCGAGTCGGCCGAGCAGCTGGCGAGCATGGCGATTCGCGCTGCCGGTGTGGAGCACCCCGGCAGTCGACCGCTCGTGCCCGAGGTAGATGTTCTCGGCGATGGTGAGCCCGTCGACGACATCGAGTTCTTGGTACATGGTGGCGATCCCCAGCTCGAGGGCGGCGACCGGGCTGGGCATGACGACGGGCTCGCCTTGCCACACGATTTCCCCGCCATCTGGCTGGTAGGCACCGGCAAGGATCTTGATCAGAGTCGACTTGCCCGCGCCGTTCTGGCCGAGGATGCAGTGCACTTCGCCGGCCGCCACCTCAAGGTCTACGCCACGAAGAGCGGGGACTCCAGCGAACGACTTGGTGATCGCCTGCATGGACAGTAATGACGCGGGAGAATCACCTTTGACCATGAGCGGAACCATAGCATCCCCACTTACGACGATGAACAGTAATAAGTTGCCGTTCCGATCGTCGGTTCTGCTACGGTAGCCGGAGTCAGCGAAGACACGACATCGTGCAGCCCCCCGGCCGCCGTGCCCGAGATCGTCCTCGCAGGCACTACGCGGAACATTCACCAAGGAGGAATGCACATGCTCGCAGGACGCAAGCGTCTGCTCGTCATGGTCGGTACGTCACTGGCCATCGCTGCACTGGTCGCCGGATGCACGACGGGTGGTGGGGGTGGCAACACCGGGCCCACCAACAACAGCGACAACGGCGCGAACGGCAAACAGATCACGATCGGGTTCTCCGGTCCCGCGGCCGACCACGGCTGGCTCGGCGCCATCAACGCCGGCGCCATCGCCGAGGCGGCGAAGTACAAAGACGTCAAGCTGGTCGTCGCGGAAGGCACCAACGATGCCAACCTCCAGATCAGCCAGGTCGAGACGTTCATCAACGACAAGGTCGATGCGATCGTGCTGCTGCCGACGGACGGCGCGGCACTGACCGAAGTCGCCATCAAGGCGATGAAGGCTGGAATCCCGGTCATCAACGTCGACCGCGAGTTCTCGAGCACCTTCGCGGCACGCGTCACGATCCTCGGTGACAACTACGGCATGGGCGTCAGCGCCGGCACCTACATCTGCACCAAGCTGAAGGACAAGCCGAATGCCATCGTCGCCGAAATCGCTGGCATCGACTCCCTGCCGCTCACCCAGGACCGCTCACGCGGGTTCAAGGATGCGCTGAAGGACTGCGGATTGAAGGTCAACAACCGCGTCGCCGCCGACTTCACCGTCGCCGGTGGACAGGCTGTGACCGAGCAGCTGCTCGCGGCCGCACCGCACATCGACGCCATCTGGAATCACGATGACGACCAGGGGATCGGCGTTCTCTCGGCCATTCAGGCCGCGGGACGCAGCGAGTTCTTCATGGTCGGCGGCGCCGGCTCGAAGAACGCGATGGAAGCCATCAAGGCAGGCAACAGCGTGCTGAAGGCGACCATCATCTACCCGTCGACGCAGGCGGCCGACGCGATCAGCCTCGCCCGTCTGCTGGTGCAGGGTAAGGCGCTGTCGGACATCGTCGAGATCGAGATCCCGAACCGCGTCGTGCTGAGCGCGCCGGTCGTGACCAAAGAGAACGTGGACAAGTACCTCCCGACCTCGTTCAAGTCCTGACCCGACCGCCGGTTACCCGGTAACACTGCACTCAGACGCCCGCGTCGCTCCGTCGGCGCGGGCGTCTGGATTCACTGAAAGAGAGAACCCATGCCCTCGATGCGCGTGGCGATGATTGGCCATGGCTTTATGGGAGCCGCCCACTCGCAGGGGTGGCGAGTCGCCCCAAGATTCTTCGAACTCGGGGCGTTCCCCGAGATGTCCCTGCTCGTCGGGCGCAATGCCTCGACGGTCGCCGCCGATGGCGAGCGTTGGGGCTGGGCGGAAACCTCCGTCGACTGGCGCGCGGCGATCGTCCGCGATGACATCGATGTGATCGATATCGTCACGCCGGGCGACAGCCACGCCGAGATCGCGATTGCCGCTCTCGAAGCAGGCAAGCACGTGCTCTGTGAGAAACCGCTTGCGAATACGGTCGCTGAAGCGGAGGCCATGGCGGCTGCCGCCGAGAAGGCGCTGGCCAACGGCGTCTTAGCGATGACGGGCTTCACCTACCGCCGCGTACCGGCGGCGACGTTCGCCCGCGACTTGGTTGCGGCGGGCCGCATCGGCACCGTGCAGCAGGTACGAGCGAGCTACCTCCAGGACTGGCTCGTCGATCCGACGGTGCCCCTGGCCTGGCGCTTGCAGAAGGAGTACGCGGGTTCCGGTGCGCTCGGCGACATCGGGGCGCACGCGATCGACCTTGCCCAATTCATCACCGGGATGAATCTGACCAGCGTCTCGGGAATCCTCGACACGATCATCAAGCAGCGCCCGATTCTGGAAAACACGGTGGGCCTCGGAGGCACCGGCGGCAGCGAACTCGGCCCCGTCACCGTCGATGACGTCGCTCTGTTCACCGGGAGGTTCGAATCCGGTGTTCTGGGCATCTTCGAGGCCACCCGCTTCGCGACCGGTCGTAAGAACGCGCTGCGCATCGAGGTGTCCGGATCCGAGGGGGCAATCGCTTTTGACCTGGAAGATCTCAACTCCCTGCAGTTCTACGACCGCAAGGCTCCCACTACCGAGCAGGGCTTCACCAAGATCTTGGTGACAGAGCCCGAGCATCCGTACATCCCCGCATGGTGGCCCGCCGGTCACATGCTCGGTTACGAGCATGGATTCGCTCACCAGGCGAAGGACTTCGTGGAGGCACTGGCGACCGGCACCCAGCCGACACCATCATTCGCCGACGGCCTTCAGGTGCAGCGCGTGCTCGGAGCCATCGAAGACAGCTCGGCCAACGGCAGCGCCTGGACCCCGATCAACTAACGAACAGACATATCGCCCTGGAGGACATGACATGCCACGCCCGATCACTCTGTTCACTGGCCAATGGGCCGATCTCCCGCTCGAAGAAGTCGCGAAGCTCGCGTCGGGATGGGGCTATGACGGCCTCGAACTCGCCTGCTGGGGCGACCATCTCGACCCCTGGCGCTGGGACGAGCCGGGATACGTCGAAGGCAAGCTCGCGCTGTTGGAGAAGTACAACCTGAAGGTCTGGGCGATCTCGAACCACCTGAAGGGTCAGGCCGTCTGCGACGATCCCATTGACCAGCGGCACCGCGACATCGTGTCGGCCAAGGTCTGGGGAGACGGGGAGGCCGAGGGCGTGCGCGAGCGTGCTTCCGAGGAGATGAAGAACACCGCGCGGCTGGCCGCGAAGCTTGGTGTGAAAACGGTGATCGGCTTCACCGGTTCGTCGATCTGGAAGTACCTCGCCATGTTCCCGCCGGTCTCGCAGGCCGCGATCGACGCCGGCTACGACGACTTCGCGGCGCGCTGGAATCCCATCCTCGATGTGTTCGACGATGTGGGAGTCAGATTCGCCCACGAGGTGCACCCGAGCGAGATCGCCTATGACTACTGGTCAACCGTGCGGACGCTCGAGGCGATCGGGCACCGGGAGGCGTTCGGCCTCAACTGGGATCCGTCGCACATGGTCTGGCAGGACCTCGATCCGGTCGGCTTCATCATGGACTTCGCCGATCGCATCTATCACGTCGACTGCAAAGACACCAAGCTGCGCATGCACAATGGCCGCAATGGGCGTCTCGGGTCCCACCTGGCGTGGGCCGACCCACGTCGGGGATGGGACTTCGTCTCGACCGGCCATGGTGACGTGCCGTGGGAGGACGCCTTTCGAGCACTGAATTCGATCGGGTACGACGGACCGATTTCGGTGGAATGGGAAGACGCGGGCATGGATCGCCTGATCGGCGCTCCCGAGGCCCTCGAGTTCGTCCGGAAGCTCGCGTTCGATGCGCCAGACGCGGCGTTCGACGCCGCGTTCAGCTCGCAGGATTAGGCGACCGTCGGGCTGTAGTCGACTACGCGGTTACCGGCGTCAAACCGACGACCATCGCCTCGACGTTTTCGGGTTTCAGCGCGTGGTGGATCGCGAGCCTGCTTGCCCCGAGAACGGCCGCATCCGGACCCGCCTTCGACTGGATGATCTGCAGGTACTCGCTGGCGAGGGGCATCGAGCGGGCATAGACGACCTCTCGGACGCCCGCGATCAGGTGCTCGCCCGCCTGCGCGAGCGCCCCGCCGACGACGATGACCGACGGGTTGATGAGGCTGACGCAGGTCGTGAGCACCTCGCCGATGTCGCGACCTGCTTGCCGAACCGCCTGAATCGCGTCGATGTTCCCGCGTTTGACGAGCTCGACGACATCTTGCGAAGTAGCTGCCTGCAAGCCGGTGAGTTGTAGCGCGCGCCCCAGAGCCGGTCCTGACGCCAGCGCCTCAAGGCAGCCCCGGTTGCCACAGGTGCAGGGCACTTCGCTTCCGCGAGCGACGTAGACGTGGCCGATGTCGCCCGCGGTTCCCTGCGCGCCACGCTGCAGCAATCCTCCCGAGATAACCCCTGCGCCGATGCCGGTTGCGACCTTGACGAACATCAGGTGATCCACGTCGGGCCAGGCATACTCGTGCTCGCCGAGCGCCATGATGTTGACGTCGTTGTCGACGAGTACCGGCGCGTCGAAAGTCGTACTGAACCAGCCTGGAACGTCGAAGCGGTCCCAGCCCGGCATGATCGGCGGGTTGGTTGGGCGCCCGGTGGAGTACTCGACGGGCCCCGGCAACCCGATGCCGATCGCGAGCAAGTCGGTACCAGTGCGGCCGAGTTTTTCGAGCAGGCGTTCTGCTGCTTCGACCACCCAACCGAGAACCTTTTCAGGCCCCTCCGACACCTCTATCGCCGTGCCTTCCTGGAGTTCGACCTTGCCGGTCAGATCGCAGATGGCGATACGCACGTGCGATGCACCGATGTCTACGGCCAGCACCGCGCGATTGCTCGCAGTGATGGCGAACTGCGAGGAGGGTCTTCCGCCCGTGGAGACCGCGTCGCCGACTGCTCCGACGAGCCCGAGGCGCATGAGCGCGTCGATGCGCAATGCGACCGTGGACCGCGCCAACCCTGTCATGGCCGACAACTCGGTTCGGGTGCGCGCTCGACCATCACGCAATATCTGGAACAGGTCGCTGGAAACCGACGATCCGAGCGCGTCGATGTAGCCCTCGGAGGTACTTATGTCGGTCATTTGCTGATCTAACCATATTCATCGACTTAAGTGCCCGGGCGATCCGTCCGCGGGTGAGGGCTCTCTGTGAAAACCCTCACCCCTGCCAGACGCGCCTTCGGGCTGATTCCCGTCGTCGTCTCAGAGACTGAGTACCGCTCGCGATCGGCGCAGGCGCACGGAGGAGGACTGTGAACGGGTGGTGGGCAAGCCTCAGCCTGGTTGACGGAGCTGTGCCGGTCATTGTGGACCTGGCACAGCTGCTCCTCGTTGCGGCCGTGGTAGTGCTCGCCCTCTTCGGGCGTCGCAGTCGTCTGGGCGCCCGCGATCGACGTGTACGTGGACGGTTGGGGCGCGGACTCATCATCGCGGCGTCGGCCCTTGCAGGAAGCCTGGTCGGATGGGCATCGTGCTGGCTGCTGTCTGACCAATGGGATCTCTTCGATGTGTCGTTGACTCCGGTGTCACGTGCCTGGGTCGCCGTGGCGTTCGCCGGCGTCGGCGTCGCGGTGACTGGAGCGGCGTTGAGTGGATGGCGAGCGCGCATTGTCGCGACGGCGGCTGTCGTCGCCTCGCTGATGGCGGGTGCGATCGGAGTCAACGCTGACTTCGGGCAATACACAACGGTCGGCTCCCTGAGCGATCACCAAGTGGCTCCTCCCTTGCCTGCCTCCCTCCTGGCCTTGCAGGCTCACGCGGCACCCGATCGCCTCGGTCACGCTGCTGCTTCGGCGACCCCGTCATCGCGCCCCCAGAACGGTTCCGGCTCATCCGTCGCCCATGGCGTCGTCGGAAGCGTCGTCATCCCCGCAACGGTCTCGCATTTTGCTGCCCGGCCCGCCTACATCTACCTGCCGCCTGCTGCGTTGCGTGCACATCCGGTTCCGCTTCCGGTGATCGTCATGCTCTCGGGCCAACCCGGATCGCCGGGGACCGTCATCTCATCCGGCAACATCGCCGCCATCTTCGACTCTTTCGCCCGCTCCCACGGCGGTGTGGCTCCGATCGTGGTGGTCGCGGACCAGCTGTCCGCTCCACAAAACAATCCGATGTGCGTCGACGGCGCGCTGGGAGCCTCGGAGTCGTACCTGACCGTCGACGTGCCGAACTGGATCCGCAGCCACCTCACTGTGCGAACGGCGGCGAAGGACTGGGCGATCGCGGGTTTCTCGCAGGGGGGCACCTGCGCCATCCAACTGGGTTCGGCGCATCCCGGTCTGTTCTCCGACATCATCGACGTCTCAGGCCAGCTCGCCCCGAAAAACGGTGGCCTTCATCAGACGATCGCTCTCGGATTTGGCGGAGACGCGAACCTCTATCGGGCATCGCTGCCGCAGACTGTTCTCGCCCGCCGGGCGCCGTACCTCGACTCGGTGGCGGTGTTCGGAGTCGGTCAGCTTGACACGCGCTACGGGCCAGTGTCGGTGGTGATGAGCGCCTCTGCAGGCAGGGCGGGCATCCAGACCACTCGCGTTGTGTCCCCAGGTACCGGGCATGACTGGCACACCGTTCAATGGGTGCTGAAGAACGAACTCACCCCGATCTATCGGCACATGGGGCTTGAGCGGTGAGATCCCTGCTTCGCCGCGCGGCGTCGCGGCCGGTGACGATCTCGATCGTGGTCGTCCTGATCGGCGTCTGGATCGTTGCCCTCGCCGGCCCGCGCGGGCTCTTCGCCCCCTCCCTCATCGGCGTCGATCCGCGCATGTTCGCCCAGCGGCACTGGTGGTCGCTGCTCAGTTCGCTGGTGGATGCCGGCACAATCGTCCAACTGGTGATCTCGATCGTCGCGGCCGTGGTGGCGGTCGGGTGGGCTGAACGTCTGATGGGCTCCTGGTCGACGATCATCGCCTTCCTCGTGACCGGGGTTGTCGCTTCGGCGCTGGGAGTCGGCCTCGTGCTTCTGGGCGTGCAACTGCACGAATTCTGGTCGACCTCGGTTCACGGGGTCGTCACTCTGGACCCGCTGACCGCCATCGCGGGAACTTCGGCTTGGGCGAGCGCTTGGGCGACCCCGCTGTGGCGACGGCGCATTCGCACCATCCTGATCGCGGCCTCGGTGGCGCTTCTGCTCTACTCGGGTCAACCCGCTGACCTGTATCTGATGGTCGCTGTCGGTCTCGGCATCGGGTTCGGCCGCCTGACGCACCGCCCCGCTTCGACCACCTTTCTCGGCGGTTCGGCGCACGAGACGCGTACCCTGCTGGCGCTCACCACCGTGATCCTGGCGGTCGGCCCCGTCCTGACGCTGCTTTCGGCGACCCGCTACGGCGTGCTGTCTCCTCTGGGCGTCGCCGTTACCGACGCGACGCCGTCGGGGGTTGGCCATGCAATCGGCTGCGTCGCGGGCCGCGTCACCGCAGGATGCTTCGATCAACTCGGAGATCTGAGGCTGCACAGCGTTGGCGGCACGCTCGTCTCGCTTCTCCCGCTCGTGCTGATGGTGATCTGCGCCCGCGGCCTGCTCGCCGGCAGGCGGGCGGCCCTGGTCGTGTTGGTCGCTCTGCTGGCGGCGGAGAGCCTGCTGTCGGCCTGGTACTTCGGGGTGCTGCCGGCATCCGGAGCTCCCTACCTGCTTCCCCTCGCGCCGCAGCGCTATGGGGAACTCGCCCTCTGGCTCGTGGTGAGCACCTTGGCGCCCCTCGCCTTCGCGGTGGTGCTGCTCGCCAGGGCCCGCGTCTTTCCGATCCGGACTCCGGCGATCGCGATCCGACGCTACTTGGCGGGGCTCGGACTCGCCGTCCTCGTGCCGACGGCGGTATACCTCGGGGTCGGGTCGATGCTGTTGCACGGTTTTCGACCCGTGCCGAGTTTCGCCGAGTTCATTCAGGGTCTGCCCGAACGTTTCGTACCCATCGAGTTCGTCAGGGGCGAGGTTCGGGACTTCCTTCCGGTGACGCCCGCCGCCCACCTGCTCTGGAACAGCATCGGGCCCATGTTCTGGCTGATCGTCGTGATTTCGACCTTGCTGCTGGTCACTCATCGCGGCCGGTTCACCCGCGAGATCCCCGACGATGGCGGCATTCGTCGACTGCTCGCGATCGGTTCCGGCACCCTCGGGTATATGGCCACGTGGCCCGGCAATCGCCTGTGGACCTCCTCGACCGGTGACTTCGGGATTGCCTACCGCGTGGTGGACGGGTTTGCCGTGACCACGTCTGATCCTTTCGGGCAGGTCGTCGATCCGGATGCGGCAATCACCGAGTTCGTCACCTTCTGTGACCAGTCGGCCTGGACGCCGGTGTTCTACAGCGTTCACGAACGGTGGCGGCGGCACCTGATGGAGCGAGGGTGGACGTCGCTCCCGGTCGCCGAAGAGACCACGATCGATCCCCGGGCATTCACCCTCGAAGGCAAGGTGATGCACGACGTGCGGTATTCGGTGGGTCGAGCCTCGCGCGAGGGCATCACCGCGATCTGGGGCAACTGGCGAGAGCTGCCCCGGCGCACGACGCTGCAAATCTCGGCACTGTCGGACGAATGGATGTCAGAGAAGGATCTGCCCGAGCTGGGATTCACCCTGGGCGGCATCGACGAATTGCTCGACGACGACGTGCTGATCGGCGTCGCGCAGGACCAGGCCGGCACGGTTCTGGCGGTCACCAGCTGGTTGCCGATTCGACGCGATGGAGCCCTGATCGGTCGAACCCTGGATTTCATGCGCCGCAGCCCGGCCGGTGCGAACGGAGTCATGGAATTCCTCATCGCGTCGGGCCTGCAGCGACTCGGGGCCGACGGCTTGGAACTGGCCAGCTTGTCCGGATCCCCGTTGGCCACACCGGCCAAGGGGCTCCAGGGTTCCCGTTCCCTCGCCGCCGTCCTCGCCCTGATCTCGCGAACGCTGGAACCCGTCTACGGCTTTCGGTCCCTGTTGCGCTTCAAGCGCAAGTTCGCGCCGACGCTCGACCCAATGCACCTGGTCTACCGCGATCCGCTTCAACTACCGCTGATCGGCCTCGCCATCGCTCGCTGCTACTTGCCCACCCTGACGCTCAAGCAGGCGACCCGGGTGCTGGGGGAGCGCAGGCGAACTCGAACATCGACCCTTGCCGCACCTGCTCGTCTCGCCCCCGGGGCTGCAGTGCTACCCTGAACGCATGTTCGGCCTGCTTCTTCTTAGCTGCCGCGACGAGGTCTAGTTCACTCAGGCCCTCTCGTCGCGGAGTCCCGTCGTTGCCTGACACTCCTCAAGACGCAGAAGAGAAGCCAAGACCATGAAGAACACGCAGCAACCCTCCGGGATGCCGATCCATCGCTATCGCTCATACTCGGATGCCTTTCCCACCGATCTGTCCGACCGTACCTGGCCTTCGAAGGTCATCACGCGTGCGCCCATGTGGTGCGCTGTCGATCTCCGGGATGGAAACCAGGCCCTCATCGACCCGATGAGCCCCGAACGCAAGCGCGTCATGTTCGAGCTGCTCGTCAAGATGGGCTACAAGCAGATCGAGGTCGGCTTCCCGTCGGCGAGCCAGACGGATTTCGACTTCGTGCGCATGCTGATCGACGAGGGGATGATCCCGGATGACGTGGTCATCCAGGTGCTCACCCAGGCCCGCGAAGAGCTGATCGCGCGCACTTTCGAGTCGATCAAGGGCGCCAAGCAGGCGATCGTGCACCTGTACAACTCGACGAGCATCCTGCAACGGGATGTGGTGTTCCGCACCGACAAACAGGGCATCGTCGACATCGCCTTGCAGGGCGCACGCTGGTGCAAGCAGTACGAGGCGACCGTGCCGGGAACGACCGTCTTCTACGAGTACTCGCCAGAGAGCTACACCGGCACCGAACTCGAGTTCGCGGTCGACGTCTGCAATCAGGTGCTCGAGGTGTTCCAGCCGACGCCCGAGCGCAAGGTGATCGTCAACCTGCCCTCCACGGTCGAAATGGCGACACCGAATGTGTACGCCGACTCGATCGAGTGGATGTCGCGGCACCTGAACCATCGCGAGAACGTGCTCGTCAGCCTGCATCCGCACAATGATCGCGGTACCGCCGTCGCGGCAGCCGAGCTCGGATACCAGGCCGGCGCTGACCGCATCGAGGGCTGCCTGTTCGGCAACGGAGAACGCACCGGCAACGTTGACCTCGTCGCACTTGGCATCAACCTGTTCACGCAGGGCATCGACCCGCAGATCGACTTCAGCGACCTCGACGAGGTGCGCCGCACGGCCGAGTACTGCAACCAGCTGCGGGTGCATGAGCGGTCGCCGTGGGCGGGAGACCTGGTCTACACGGCCTTCAGCGGCTCGCATCAGGACGCCATCAAGAAGGGCTTCGAGGCGATGGATGCCGAAGCGGCCCGCCAGGGCGTCGACGTCTCGCAGCTCGAATGGGCGGTGCCGTATCTGCCCGTTGACCCCAAAGACCTGGGCCGTGGTTACGAAGCGGTCGTGCGGGTCAACTCGCAATCGGGCAAAGGGGGAGTCGCCTACCTGCTCAAGGCGGACCACGCCCTCGACCTGCCGCGCCGTCTTCAGATCGAGTTCTCGGGTGTCGTGCAGGCCAAGACCGATGCAGAGGGCGGCGAGGTGACCAGCGAGCAGATCTGGGAGATCTTCCAAGACGAGTATCTGCCGGCTCCCGCGTCGCGCCCCGAAGACAAGTGGGGGCGCTACGAGTTGCTCTCGACCCGCACCGCCAGCGACATGTCGGGAACGGTCTCGCTCGACGTCCGGCTGCGCGTGGGCGATGACGAGGAGGAGGCACGCGGCGTGGGCAATGGCCCGATCGCCGCGTTCCTCGCGGTCATGGCCGAGCAGGGACACGAGATCAGGCTCTATGACTACGTCGAGCACACCCTCTCGGAGGGCGGCGACGCTCTCGCCGCGGCCTACGTCGAGTTGCAGGTTGGTGACAAGCGCCTCTGGGGTGTCGGGATCGACGGCGACATCTCGACGGCATCCCTGAAGGCGGTGGTCTCGGCAGTTAACCGCGCGGTGCGTACCGAGGCGGGCGACCGGCAGCTGGTCGACGCATAGCCGGGCGATCCGTCTCTTTAGCTGGCCGGCGGCCGCTCGTCGTCGTCACGCAACTCCCATGGCACTTCGCCGATGACCTCGACCGGCTCATCAGGCGGCGTGGCGAAGGGCTGCGGGTCGGTGAACATGCCCGAGAAGAAGTCGTCGCCGGCGGGCGGCGGCTCGGGCTCGCCCTGAAGCTCGGCGTCGTCAGGCGCGTCTGGCTCGTCAGGCTCGGCCCGCTCGGCCCGCTCGTCAGGCGTGTCAGGTTCGTCAGGCGTGTCGAGCGCGGTCATGCGATCAGCCTACGCATCCGTCGCGCGACGGGACTCTTCGACGGTGCCGGGATGGGTACCTGGGCAGGGTCGAGCGTTCGGGGCGGAATGAGGGCATAGTTCGCCCCCGATCGTTCAACCCGCCACCTGTTGTTGTGCACGAGCAGATGGTGATGTCGGCACAACAGCACTCCGTCGGCAAGGTCGGTGCGGCCGCCGTGACTCCAGGGCACGATGTGATGCGCCTCGCACCAGGAGGGTGGTCGATCGCAGCCCGGGAACAGGCATCCACCATCTCGCGCCGCAAGCCCGATCCGCTGGCGGGCCGTATACAACCGTTGTTCGCGGCCGATGTCGACGACCCGTCCACTGGCGTCGAAGATCACCGGGACGATTCCGGTATCGCAGGCGTGCCGCTCGACCGTTGCGACGCTGATCGCGGCGGATTGACCCTCGAACTGGCCGGCGCCAGCGCGTCGAGCCAGATCGCGCTCTGCAACCAGCACCCGAACTGCCGGGCGGCGCCCGGGCAGGACCGTGGTGTCGCTCTCGCTGCCGAGACTGATCAGTTGCACGAAGGCGTCCAGCGCCACCTGCTCGGTGGTGCGCTCGTCGCGCGATAGGGCGTCGCTCGCCTCGATGGCCTCGGGGTCCACAAACCGCGGGCCGCCCCTGCGCGGCGACGTGGCTCCGTCGTAGGCGGCCACCACGACAGCTGCCGACTCGGGGTCGAGCAGCCCAGACAGTCGAGTCATCCCGTCGCCGACGGGCGAGAGTCGCAGAAAACGTCGCTCCCGCAGGTAACCCTCCCGGTCTTCGATGCCGTCTTCGTCGAGTTCAGCCCGCACTTCGCGAGCCCGCGCGGCAAGCTTCTCGACGCTGAGTTCTGAGGCGCTCGCAATCAGCGCGAGCACAGCGTCGTCGGGTGCTGACTCGCCGAGCCCGCTGTGAATCGCGTCGGCCGCATCGAGTCCGAGGCCGCCGGCCGCGACGGCGAGACCGAGAGGGGATTCGGGCGGTAACGCTCCGACCCGCGCCAGCGTCCCTGCGTCGTGGGCCGAGGCGCCGGTCACCTGCTGAATCAGCTTTTCGGGGGTGCGAGCGCCCATCCGCTGTGAAAGCCCCTCGTGCCCCAACTCACGGCGCGACCGGTAGGCGATCTCGGCGGCGATGACCGCCGCGCGCGCGTCAATGTCCCGTCGCTGTGCCGCCAGCGAGCGCTGCGCGTCGAGCAACTCAGGGTCGCTCAACTCGCGCACCGCGATGGCGGTGAGAGCGGGGGAGGTCATGCCCCATTCTCCCAAAAATCGAACATATGTACTAGTGCCAGTTCTTTTCAAAACAGGGCCTGTGAAGGAGAGGACGCCCGACACCGGCACCCGCACCGCGTCAGGCCGCAGCCCCAGGCGTCTCGCGGCTCCCGCGCCGCAACGGCCGCTGCTCGGGCAGCGTCCAGTGGAACAGCACCGCCAACACGCGCACCACGAAGGTCAGCACGAC
The DNA here is from genome assembly GCA_039928695.1 of Pseudolysinimonas sp. Classification (GTDB taxonomy): domain Bacteria; phylum Actinomycetota; class Actinomycetes; order Actinomycetales; family Microbacteriaceae; genus Lysinimonas. The sequence continues at coordinate 72,825 of JBDSSQ010000007.1, forward strand.
GCACACCACGGCTGCCCACAGAGCCAGCACTCCGAGGCCGACCAGCACGACCAGACTGACGGCTCCGACCAGCGCCGCGACCGCATACAGCGATCCCACCTGCATCAAAGCGATGGGCACGCTGAGCAGCAGGTCGCGCAGAATCGATCCGCCAACCGCCGACACCGCCCCGACGAACACGGCAGGTATCGCGGGGAGCCCAGCAGCCAACGCCGCGGTCGTCCCGATCGCCCCGAACAGTCCGATCGTCAACGCGTCGAGCGCGGTAATCAGCGGCTGGATGCGATGAAAGATGCGTTGCAGCGCCATCCCGATCAGCGCGCTCGCCGTGGCCACGGGCAGGTACCAGTTGCTCAGCAGCGCCCGTGGAACCTCATTCAGAAGCAGATCGCGCAGCACCCCGCCGCCGAACCCGGTCGCGATGCCGATGATGGCGACACCGAGCAGATCGAGCCGTCGGTCACGGAACTGCGCCGCGAACAGCGCACCCTGCAGACTGCCGATCCCGACCGCCAGCAGGTTCGCCCAGAGCGGGATAGTGACTGGCGGGATGCCGCCAGCGACAAGCCCGACGGCCTGCGCGGCATTTTGGAGCACCCCGCTCACACCCGCTCGAACAGCCCGGGATACTCGACGACGAATCCGGCCAGGTCGACCGTGAGATCACGAGTGAAGTCGCTGTCGAGCGACTCGTAGCGGTACAGATCTTCGTCGAGTCGCGTGTACCGCTGCGCGTCGGGCAACACGGTGAGTTCTTCGAAGTCGACGTATGCCATCACGAGATCGGCCTCGTCGTCGATGGCCAGATCGAGACGGCGGATCGGCAGCGAGTTGGTGAACGGCGTTGCAGACAGATCGATATCGATGCACTCGTCGAGGTCCGATCGCCATTCGCCATCGACGGTCCACTGACCTTTGCCGTCGGATTCCAGCTCGAGCGCGCGCTCGCCCGTCGCAGCCTCGAGGTGCAGGGTGCGGAAGGTCCAGTCCCGCTCGCACACGATCTCATACCTGAACCGGCCTCGAGCCGAGTCGATGATCGACTGGATCCGGATGCTGGCGCCCTCATCGATATGCAGCCGTTCCAGCGATTCGACCTCAAGCCCGCGCCACGCCAAGTCCGCCACGCGCACAGTCTGACACTCGCATTCAGTTGTGGAGGACAGGAGCCTGGGAGAATGTTCGCGTGCCCACCTACCGTGACGAAGCAGTCGTGCTGCGCACCCACAAGCTGGGTGAAGCCGACCGCATCGTCACGATGCTCAGCAAACAGCACGGCAAGATCCGCGCTGTTGCCAAAGGGGTGAGGCGTACCGGGTCGCGGTTCGGTGCCCGCCTCGAACCGTTCATGGTGGTCGACGGGCTCTTCTACATCGGCCGGTCGCTCGATATCGTGCAGCAGGCCGAGAGCCTCGGCTCGTACGGCGCCGACATCGTTGCCGACTATCCGAGCTTCACGGCGGCGAACGCGATGGTCGAGGCGGCCGACCGGCTGAGCGATCACGAGGCCGGCATCCAGCACTATCTGCTGTTGGTCGGGGCGCTGCGCTCGCTGGCCAAGCAGGAGCACTCGCCGGGGCTCACGCTCGACTCCTACCTGCTGCGGGCGCTCTCGATCGCCGGCTGGGCACCGAGCTTCGTCGACTGCGCGGTCACCGGTGCACCCGGACCGCACACGGCATTCGTCGTGCAACTCGGCGGCGTGGTCAGCGACGAGGTCGCCCCGCACGGCGCCCCGCGGCTCGATCCCGCGACGCTCGAGTTGCTGGCCGCGCTGCTCGCGGGGGAGTGGGAGACCGCCGAACTCGCCGACGAACGCTCGAAGGCGCAGGCCAGCGGCGTTGTCGCTGCGTACACCCAGTTCCACCTGGAGCGCGGGCTTCGCTCGCTCGAGCATCAGGACCGCACGATCGCATGAGTCCAGTCCGCAAAACCCACCGCGACGCAGTCGACTTCAAGCCGGTCGACTGGACAGGTCTCTACCCGCCCCCGTTGGCGGCATCCGCCGTGCCCGACCACGTCGCCATCGTCATGGACGGCAACGGCCGCTGGGCCAACCGGCAGGGCCTCACGCGCATCGAGGGTCACCGCGCTGGGGAGGCGGCGTTGCTGGATGTCGTGGCCGGCGCAATCCAGATCGGTGTCAAGCACCTGAGCGTGTACGCCTTCTCGACCGAGAACTGGTCGCGCAGCCCCGAGGAGGTGCGCTTCTTGATGGGATTCAACCGCGACGTGCTGCACCGCCGCCGCGATCAGCTCAACGACTGGGGAGTTCGCGTGCGCTGGTCAGGCCGCACGCCCCGGCTGTGGCGATCGGTGATCGGCGAGTTGCAGTACGCGGAGCGGCTGACCGCCCACAACGACACCCTGACCCTCACGATGTGCGTCAACTACGGCGGGCGCAATGAGGTGACGGATGCCGTGCGCGCCATCGCCGAAGAGGTCAAGGCCGGCCGACTGAAGCCCTCGGGCATCAGCGAGAAGACGATCCAGAAGCACCTGTACATCCCCGACCTGCCCGACGTCGACCTCTTCGTGCGGAGCTCAGGCGAGCAGCGCACCAGCAACTTCCAGCTCTGGCAGAGCGCATACGCCGAGATGGTCTTTCTCGACACCCTGTGGCCCGACTTCTCTCGCGTCGACCTCTGGCAGGCGATCGAGCTCTACGCCAGCCGTGCCCGCCGGTTCGGTGGCGCGGTGGACGCGCCGACGCTCTAGGCCTCCGCTCTAAGCCTCGGCATTGCGCCACGGACGCGCGGCGATCAACCACAGCACCACGGCTCCGAGCGCGTACGCCGCGTAGATCGCCGCCCAGGTCCAGACACTCGCGTTGACCGTCGCCCACGAGAAGGGCTTGGGCATGAGCACCACAAAGAAGCCGATGAGTCCCACTGCGTACGCGCCAGCCCAGGCTCCGCGGTTCCAACTCCAAATTTCATAGCCGGCCAGTCCGCGCAGCGGGACGAGCGCGATCGGGAGGGCGGCGATCCCACCGATCGCCACCGCCGAGAGGGTCTCTTGCACGAACACCACGCCGGCAGCGGGATGCGCTCCCGCCGACGACGAGATCGCGCTGTACCCGATCCAGCCGATGACCGCGAGCACGAACGAGTAGCCCAGGGTGATCAACGCCAGCCGAGCCTTCTCGCTCGCGGCGAGGACCGCGCCGAACACCACGCCAGCGACCAGACCGAAGACGATTCCCGGTTGGAATCCGGTGAGGCGGGTGAACAGCACGGCGATGATGACCACGATCAGGCTGGCAGGGGCGAAGCGGAACCGCGCCGTCGCGCTCGGGTTGGCGCGGCGGACGAACAGGATCAGTAGGAACCAACCGGCCACGGCATCCAACAGGAACGACAGCAAGATCGACAGAAAGACTCGGAGGCTCGCCGCATTGAACCCGAAGCTCGGGTCGATGAACGACGAGATGAGGCTCGCGGCGAGCACTCCGGCGGCGGCGATCGGCCAGCCCGCGAAGTTCACGGGCTGGGGTGGGGGGTCGTCGACTTGGCGGGCTGGCGTGGCGGCTGCGGCATCCCTCCCCGTGGCGTCGCGGACTCGTGCCCGTGCCCCTTTCCACCACTCGGAAACCCGGTCGGATCCCGTCTCGGTCGCCGTGTTGAGCAGGTGCGACGGCAGGGCGATGAGCAGAACCAACACGACGGTGGCGGCCACCGCCCACAAGACGTTGGCTGGATTGACCGCGACGGCGACGGTCGGCAACACACTCAGGGTCGATGGTTCGTCGATCTTCACCGGATGCGGCGTGATCCGCAGCGGGGCAGAGTCGGATGCCGGGGCCGCCGACGCCGTGGGGGTGGGCGTGGGTGTTGGGCAGGTCCCAGTGATCACGCACGGAGACCCGCTTGTTGCGGTCAGGACGGCCGTAAAGACGTATCCGGGCGGGGTCTCGACGGTGGAGCCGTCCGGGCAGTTGTACTCGCTCTGCCCGCCGAACGCGAAGGTCACGGTGACCGTATCTCCGGAGGCTGTTGCGCCGAATTGACCAGGGGGGACCTCGCCGTCGACACACCCAGCGTTGGCATGGCCGGCGACCGCAACCGACGTTTTTCCGCCCGGCAGAGGTACCTTCCGCCCGTCCGTGAGGTCGTAGATGACGTTCCCACTTGTGGTGTCGGTGACGATCGAGACGATCGTGCACGGCGATCCGGTGCAGTCGACGGTGGCTGACGCAGGCAGGGTCTCGGCATGAGTCGCGTACTCAGGATGTGAGGGGTTCGTCGTGACGCCGGTCCCCGCGTACACGACCACTTTTGACTGCGGCTGGCCTGGCGACGGTGGGGGAGTCGTGGCGGCCGCTGCTGCGCCAACCAACAGCGTGAATGCGGAGGCCAGCACGAAGATGGCAGCCGCGCAGCGGGCAACGCGGGTCACGAATTCCTCCAGAGCAGGGGAGGCGGGGAGCAGATCGGGTGCCCGGATGCTAGCAGCCAGCCCGGGCCAGGTGCCACCGTCATGCCACCCGCAAGCCACGACCCCTCCTGTGGTCTCTTGTGGAGCGAGCCGAGCGCGCTCATGCTCGGAGGATGGTCTCTGACGCTCTTGCCGCCGCCATCTCGCAATTCGGGGACCCGCGCGGGTATCTTGCGGTGGCATCCATCGGCATCCCGCCCCGGAGCGCGGTCGAAGCGCTTACCCTCGACCTGGCCGAGTGGTCGGCGGCCAATCGCGATCCGCAGGGCTACGACCCCGTGATCGCGCGCACCCGCGAGCTCTATGCTGGTTTGGTCGGCGTGTCTCCCAGCCGGGTTGCGACCGGATCTCAGACCTCGGTGCTCACCTCGATCGTGGCGGCCGCCGTCCCGGAGGCAGCCGAGGTGCTGGTAGCCGACGGCGACTTCTCGTCAATCGTGTTTCCGTACCTGCAGCGCAAGGGCATCCGGGTGCGGTCCGTGCCGCTTGAGGCGCTCGCGGACTCGATCACCGACGAGACCTGGCTCGTGGTGTTCTCGATGGTGCAGTCGCGGAGCGGGGTGATCGCCGACATCCCGGCGCTGCTCGAGGCCGCGGCGCGCACCAATACCTTCACGTTCTGCGACTTCACGCAGGCGGCCGGGGTGCTTCCGGTCGACGCATCCCTGTTCGACGTCACCGTTTGCCACAGCTACAAGTGGTTGTGCGCGCCGCGCGGGGTCGCGTTCATGACGCTCAGCGAGCGCTTCGACCCGTTACTGACACCGCTGCAAGCCGGTTGGTACGCCGGCGAAGACGTCTGGACCAGCACCTACGGCCCCACCATGCACCTCGCTCACGACGCGCGCCGCTTCGACGTCTCGCCAGCGTGGCAGGCCTGGATCGGCGCCGAACAGTCCATCGGCTTGTTCGCCGGACTCGACATCGCCGAGGTCTGGCAGCACTGTTCCGGCCTGGGCGACCGGCTCTGCGACCAGCTCGCCATCCCGCAGCAGCACCAGGCGATCGTGACCTGGGCAGATGCCGACGGTGACGACCTGCGCACCCTCATCGACGCCGGCATCCGCATCTCGGGCCGCGCGGGCCGACTGCGCGCCTCGTTCCACCTGTGGAACGACCCGACAGACGTGACGGCGGTGATCACGGCGCTGAAGCGCTGATCTGAAGCGCCAATCCGCGCCGATAGGCTGGGCTCCTCGCCCAACCGCGCAAGCCGGCGCGGCTGACCTCTGGAGTACACCTCGTGGCCACGCCCAATCCGCTCGAATCGATCATCTCTCTCGCGAAGCGCCGTGGCTTCGTCTTCCAATCGGGAGAGATCTACGGCGGTTCACGGTCCGCATGGGACTACGGCCCTCTCGGCGCCGCGCTGAAAGAGAACATCAAGCGCGAGTGGTGGAAGTTCATGGTCCAGGGTCGCGACGACATCGTCGGCATCGACTCCTCGGTGATCCTGCCCCGTCAGGTCTGGGAGGCATCCGGGCACGTCGAGGTGTTCTCCGATCCACTCGTCGAGTCGCTGCACACCCACAAGCGCTACCGAGCCGATCACCTGCTCGAGGCCTACGAAGAGAAGCACGGCCACCCGCCCGAGAACGGCCTGGCCGACATCCGCGATCCCGATACCGGGCAGCCGGGCTCGTGGACCGAGCCGCGCAACTTCTCGGGCCTGCTGAAGACCTTCCTCGGCCCGGTCGACGACGAAGAGGGGATGGCATACCTGCGCCCCGAGACGGCTCAGGGCATCTTCGTCAACTTCGCCAACGTGCTCTCGAGCGCGCGCATGAAGCCGCCGTTCGGCATCGCGCAGGTGGGCAAGAGCTTCCGCAACGAGATCACCCCTGGCAACTTCATCTTCCGCACCCGCGAGTTCGAGCAGATGGAGATCGAGTACTTCTGCCACCCCGAGGCCTCGGTCCAGGCCCACGAGCAGTGGATCCAGGATCGCCGCGCCTGGTACGCCCGTTTTGGCCTGAGCAGCGACCGCCTGCGCCTGCGCGTGCACGAACAGGACGAGCTGTCGCACTACTCGCTCGGCACCACCGATTTCGAGTATCTATTCCCGATCGGCTGGGCCGAACTCGAGGGCGTCGCCAACCGCGGCGCCTTCGACCTGACCCAGCACGCCAAGTTCAGCGGTAAGCCCCTGGCCTACTTCGACGAGCAGACCAAGCAGCACCTCGTGCCCCACGTCATCGAGCCCTCGCTCGGCGTCGATCGCTGCGTACTGGCCTTCCTGGCGGACTCCTACGCTGAGGAAACCGACGCCAAGGGCGAGAAGCGCGTCGTCCTGCGGCTGCATCCGGCCCTGGCCCCGATCAAGGTGGCCGTGCTGCCGCTCAGCCGCAACGAGAAGCTCACCCCCACCGCCCGCGACATCTACGCCCGCCTCCGCCAGCACTGGATGGTCCAGTACGACGACACCCAGAGCATCGGCCGCCGCTACCGCCGCCAGG